>CAYMGP010000018.1:0-53890 GCA_964390045.1 uncultured Spirochaetaceae bacterium
CGCCGAGCGCCGAATGATAGGGGCCAGCCAGATGCGTAACCCCCGCGGCAGCGCTTCTCGGAATCTCCAGATCCTCGAGGCGTTCGTACCTGCCGAGATTGCGGCGCAGAAAGTCCAAAAACACAGCTAGATTGTCTCCCCGACTGTCAAAGCGCTCCGCCAGTTTCATCAGGTATTGGTGGTGCTCGAGGTAGTTGTGGTTCTGCGGATTTCGCAGGATCGTGTAGCGGTAGCCGTAGGTGTACCACAGGCGGTGGATCAGCTCTGCCGTTGGAATCCTGTCCGCCGTCTCCCGTACGAAGTTGTAGATCTGCCTGCCCTTGAGAAGTTTGCTCCTGTCCCGGCTGTTGATTCGTTCATCCTCGATGCCGGAGAAGGGTCCGCCGGATGGCAGGCCGGCCGGATGGCCGGATGGTTTCCCGCCGGACCCCGAGGCCAGCAGAAGAGCAATGGCTGTCTCATCCGACACGTTCACGAAGGGTGAACGCAGCAGCCCTGCGTATGCGGCCCGGTCCTCCGGGTAGAGGGCCAGCTGCAGCAGGAGGTAGAAGTCGTTGACGGGAGCCTCTACGAAGAGGCTGCGCAAGTTCTCGGTGGCGTAGGGGACAGCGAAGTGTCGCAAGACGCGTTCGTAGTGAATCTGGTTGCTCGTCGAACGCAGCAGAATTGCGAAATCCTCGTAGGAAGCGGGGCGTGTTTCCCCGTCTGAGGATACGCTCAGAGTCCGCCGCTCGACCGTCTCGCGAATGAACCGAACTACCGAATAGGCTTCGGCAAAAACCGGTGGTGCGAGCTCCTCGTCCGTTTCCGGCCGAGCTTCATGGCCTCCGTAGAACAGGTGCACCTGAGCGGCGAAGGGACTGTCTGAACCGCCCTTGTTCATTTTCTGGAAACGTGCCTCGAACGCAGCGCTCGCCCCGGCAAAAACTGATGAAAAGACCTCGTTGAAGAATTCGATAAGAGCGGATTCGCTTCTATAGTTGCTGTGCAGAGCGATGGTCCGGCCGCCGATGCTTTCCAGCTGGCCGTGAAGGGTTTTGAATACGCTGACGTCGGCGCCCCGAAAAGCATAGATCGACTGCTTTTCATCGCCTACAAAGAAGAGCTTGTCCGTCGACAGGTCTGCGGGCCCGGGAATGGTCTCGCAGCAGCGATCCTGTTTTTCAGCCAGCAGAAACAGAAGGTCTCTCTGCAGCTGATTGTTGTCCTGAAACTCGTCGATCATTATGTAGCGGTATCTGTTCTTATAGTATTGGCGAAGGGGTTTGCTGCGTATCAAAGCGGCCACGGCCAGTTGAGCCACGTCCTGGAAGGTTACGATCCCGAGAGTTCTTTTTTTCTCTATGAATCGTTTGCTGAAGGAGTCGAGCAGTGAGAAGATCTCGCCGAGGGCTTTCTCCTCAGCCAGAGTCGCCGCTAAGACCCGCAGGCGCTGAACCGCGGTTCTGGTTCGGTCGATGAGTTGTTTCAAACGTTGGATGTCTTCACCTCCCCGTCCCCGCGGCTTTTCCAGGCTCAGGTCCGCCAGTAGTTTTCCCGCCGCGGCGAAACGACCCTGCCGCAGCAGGCTGTCAATACGGTCGAGTCCGCCCAGAGTCTCTTGGGTTTTCCGGATCGAGCTCGTGCGCGGCTCGATCTCAGAGATCTCCGCGCGCAGGGAAAGCGCACGGTCGATCAGCCGTTGGAGATCGGAGCGGCAGTGTTTGATCTGCTTCTCAGCCATGACGGCGAAGCAGGTCTCCCCCGGGAGGTGCAGGTGTTTTCGAGCCAGATCGGCGAATAGATTTTTCCAGAGAGCCTCGAAACCGTGAAGGTGAAGCAGCTTCTGCAGGGCGGGGTGCTGCAGGTTTTCAAGAAGAAAATCGAGACTCGTCTCTTCGGCCAGGCGGGAGACAGAATCCTCATCGTAGCTGTAGCTTTCGGGCAGGCCGAAGAGGTTTCTGGCGTTGCTCAAAATCTCGGCACAGAAGCTGTCCAAAGTGCAGATAGAAGCGTTTTCAAAACCTTCCAGATGCCTGCGCAGGGAAATCGGTGCCAGCAGCAGTCTGTTGTAGATCCGTTCGTACATCTCCGCCGCCGCCCTTTGAGTAAAGGTGAGGGTCAAGATCTCCTCCACTCCTGCACCCCGATGCTCGACAAGCCAGCAGAAGCGCTCGGCAAGCACCGATGTTTTTCCCGAGCCCGCTCCGGCGGTGACCACCGCGTTCATTTCCGCATGAACGGCCCGACGCTGCTCCTCATCAAAATGGATCTTCATCGCTTCATCAATCCAGCAGGTAGTGGTCCCGGCAGATCCCGGCTAAATGACAGTACGCGCACTGCCGGCCGCCGGTTTTGTCGATTCTGTAATCCCCCTCGAGCAGCCTCTGCCCCATGCGCAGGGTCATCTCCTCGATCTGTTCGATGTTTTGCTCGAGGGTTTCTCTTTCCCCCTCCTTTGCCTTCGGACCGCCGAGGACGAAGTGATAACGGGCGTTTTCAATAGAATAAAAGGCGGCTCGCGATACCGGTTTTCCGTTTTTTTCCATTAAATATATATAGAAGGGCATCTGCACAGACCCGGAGCCGGGCGACAGGATTTGCTCTTGAGCGGGAACTGCTTTCTTCTTGTAGTCCACCAGGGTATATCCCGTCGGATTGGCGGCGATCCTGTCGATTTTCCCCACCATAACGGCATCGATCCGTTGAGCCTCCGCCTCGAGGCGGATCTCGGAGCCCTCTGTATGTTCTTCCGCCATGATCTGGAGATCTACGTCGAGGAACTCCAATGCGAGCTCAACTGCCCGGCGCTGCATCTCGAGCCAGATCGGCTCGAGCCGAGCGGGCTCGTCTCTGCGATAGCGCCGACATACCGCAGTGCACACCTGTCGCATCCTCCTGCGGTACTCCTGCCTGTTTTCAGGCAGCAGCTTGATCGCGGCCCCGCTGCCTGCCAGATCTTCGAAGAAAGCCTGCAGCACCCTGTGCATGAGAATGCCGAACTCCCGGGCGTCGCTGACGGTGACCTCGTACTGTTCTGTATCCACGGCGAGGGAACGTTCCAAAAGAAAACTGAAAGGGCAGAGGGAGAAACGCTGCAGGGCTGTAGCGCTGATCTGCAGTTTTCCTTCTTCGTTGTCCACACGACCCTTCAACTCTTGTATCAACCGCCGGTCACGCAGCACTCTGCGGGTGGCATCTACTCCGCCGGGACGCAGACCTGTAGAGCTGGCGCAGAGGTAGCCGCTTTTCTGTACGGGCAGCAGTGCAAAAGGCCTCTCTGCGATCCAGGCCTGCCTTTCGAGCATAAAGGAATCCTCGGCGCATCGGAGTAGAGGCGGCGACGGTACCACACCCCGGCTTATAAAAAAGGCGGGGGGGAGGTTGGATCCGCGGAAATCCCTGCGGGCATAGCTGAAAGAGACCCGGCGGCCCGAAGAGCAGTAGAGTTTCAGGTGCCCGGCTGAAAGATCGCGTTGGGCGGTGTCCAGGCCGCTCTCTTCATGAATGCTGAGAAAGGGATAGCGGCGGACCAGGTGGCTTGTGGCCCGCTGGCTGACATTGATCAAAAAGTGATGTTGCGGATCGATGCCTCCGCTGACCCGGAAGGGGTACACAGGAACTCCACCGGCAGGCTGCGGCGCCACGTAGATGCACTGATCGAGGTAGCTCAGCCAGAGGCGAAAGACCGAATCAGGTGTCGAAGTGTAGCGGCCTGCCCGTTCCAGTTCCTCGAGGGTGTCCACGGCGAATTGAAAGACCCGCAGCTCCTCATCTTCCAGGCAGGCCAGGTCGAAAAATGAAGCGGCAAAGCTCACCAAATTTTCTTTCAGCTCGGCAAAGCTCTCGGACCCGACGATGCCGAGCAGTCCCGAACGCAGGCTGGAGTGCAAACCTTCGATTCTCGAAAGAGAAAATCCACGAGGATTTCCGTTTCTGCGGCTCGCCTCGACGCTCAAAGGCCAGCTGTCCTTTCCTCTTTGGTCTCGACCGCGGACCATCCGGCTGTCAAGAGCGAGGCGGATCAATTGGCGGCACAAGTCGGCCTGCTTCCAAGGAAGGGCGCGCCCCAGGAGGAGCTCTTTCATGGCGGCCACGTCGAACGATGACTGCACGGCGGCAAGGATTCTGTGAAAGACCCTCACCAGAGGAAAGTCCGGAAGGAACCTGCCCCTGTGGATTACCAGCGGTACCTCGTACAACTCGGCTGTCTGCAGCAGAGCCGTCTCGAGAGCCTCGAGATCTCCCACCGTGATCACGATATCGTGCGCCTCGGTTCCGCCGTCCAGCAGCCCGGCCACGGCCAGCAGGGTGGCCCGGATTTCCTCGTCTATCGTATCGAAGACCTGGATCGAGACTTTGCCTGGCGCCTCAGGGGGAAGCGGAACACACTGAATTGCGCTCTGAGCCTTGAGAAGTCCCTCGAACTCGGGGTAGTCCTCTATGAGCTCGGGGTAGAAGAGGTAGTAGCGGTTGTTTTGCGGCTGAGCCCGGGGTCTCTCGAAAGCAGGTTCGAAGAGCCCTGATGCGGCGAGAAACTCTCTGTAGTCTCCTGCCAGTCGCTGAAGATCCCTGAGCTTATCCCTGCTGAAAGCGGGCCACACGCTTTCGATCCGGGCGACTCGACCCAAGGAGGGCAGGAGCCTTTGAAGCTCGGGCAGCAACGCCAGGTAGCGATCGGCGAATTGGGGTGCAATCAGCTGCCGGAAATGCGGATTCTCGCTGTTTTCCTTCAACTCCTGAAAGAGAAACATGGTGCGTGCCGCGCGGTTGACGGCCTTGGCCTCGCCGGGGTAGATGAAGCAGGATTCCTTGAATTGATCCCACGAAAGGAAGCGGCTCAGGGGCAGGGTCGGGCGGCCGACCGGGTCGAGAAAATGCCTGCACCAGAAACGGGCCGTAACCTCCGAGGGAAAGACAAACACGCTGGTGGGATCGTCTATATTTCCCCGTATAATCGTTGAAGCGCTCACCTGCACCTGTCAGCCGATGATCTTTCTCAGCAGCCTTTCGTCCTTTCGCCACTTGGGTCTGGTTTTGACCCGAATATCCAGCTTGACGGGATAGGGAAAGAGCGCCTCGAGCTCCTGCTCGGCTTCCCGGACGATGCTCCTTATCTTCTCGCCGCCTCTCCCCACCACGATTCCCTTTTGGGAATCCCGCTCCACGTAGATGAATCCTCGTACCCAGAGGTAGCGGTTTTCATCTTTCATCTCCATGTCACTGATATCCACGAAAAGAGAGTGGGGCACCTCCTGCTTCGTTTTCAGAATCGCCTTTTCTCGAATGATCTCGGCAATCCTGAAATCCGGGCTCTGATCCGTGTAGTATTCCTCGGGATACATCCTCTCGCCTTCCGGTGCCATCTCCCAGATGCCCTGAAGCAGACGGGTGAGTCCCTCGCCTGTTAGAGCAGAGATCGGATAAATCCTGGGATTTTCCATCACCCGGCAAAGGGCGAGACGGATCTCGGCAGTGTTGTCTGTGCCCGTATCGTCGCCCACCACGTCGATCTTGTTCAGTCCGATGAGCAGTTTGTGCCGGGATCTGCGGAGCATCTCTGTCAGGGCTCGTTCTTCCGCGCCGGGCGGACGGGTGACATCGATCAGGTAGAGGACCACATCCACCTCCGAGATCGTGGACACAGCCAGCTCCTTCAGGTGACGGTTGAACTTTTTCTCGGAAAGGTGAAAGCCGGGGGTGTCGACGAACACAAGCTGTCCCTCAGGCGCATTGACGATTCCCCGCACTCTGTTGCGGGTGGTCTGGGGCACCGTAGAGATGATCGATACCTTGTGCCCGCAGAGCCTGTTGATGAGAGTTGATTTTCCGCAGGAGGGCCTTCCCACCAGACCCACAAACGCCGCTTTCATTACAGATCCGATTTTTCACCTGAATAGTAGAGGGTTCGCTGCTCGTATTCAAGGGAGAGCCACCCGCCTCTTGTCCATTTTGCGGCTTTTGGGCTACTGTAGGCGCAAATCTCGACAACTGGTCGAGATAAACATAGCGGTGGAAATCAGTGATAAACCTGGTACTCCAAAGAGGCGCGTGTTTCGCTCTTTCAATCCCTGCCCTGCTGCTCGGCCTCTCCTGCCGTGTCCCCGAGCACCGGGAGACCCGCCTGGCCATGTCCACAACCCTCACGGTACTGGTCTCCGGACCCGGACAACCGGACTGGGAGCGGCTTTTCGACTATGCAGATGCGAAAGCCCAGCAGTTCGATCACCGTTACGAGGACAGCCCTGTGGGAGATCTCAACAGAGGGCGGCAGGCAGCGCTTCCCGTAGAGGTATTCGAAGTGATTGACTGTGCTCGGAAGATCGCCACCTTAAGCGACGGAGCTTTCGATCCAACGATCCTGCCCTTGACCGAGCTCTGGTCTTTCGATACAGGAGGCAGGATCCCTTCGCAGCAGGAGATACTCGCTGCCCGGCAGCGGGTGGATCACACCCGAATTGAAGTCACGGCAGGGGGCGAGGTAAGTCTGCCCCCGGGATTCGGCCTCGATCTCGGGGCGATCGCCAAGGGAGCGGTGGTGGATCTGCTGTCCTCCTATCTCGAGGAGCAGGGCCACAAGAGTTACCTAATCGATGCGGGCGGGGATATCCTGGTCTCCGGGCTGAAGGGCAAAAGCACAGCCTGGCGGATCGCCATCCGCCATCCCCGCGACAGCCAGGCCGTCATCGGAGTGATTTCTCTGGGAGGCGAGGGAAAGCGCATCGCCGTTGTGACCTCCGGTGACTACGAGCGTTTTTTCGAGCAGGGGGGCAGACGCTATCACCATATTCTCGACCCCCGCAGCGGTTATCCGGCCTCGGACGTGATCTCCGTTACGGTGATCGCTCCAACCTGTGCAGCGGCGGATGCTCTGGCTACGGCGGCCTTCGTGCTCGGCCCGGATCGGGGACTGCAGCTGCTCGAGGATCGGCCGCACACAGAAGGGCTTCTCATCGAGCAGGGAAGCGGGGCGCTTCAGGCAAGGGCAACCAGCGGTTTCCCTCTGCAATTGGAGTCACTGCAGCTTTGAAGCGCGGGTCCCGTGTGATCCCTAAAGCTTCTTCCAGTACTTTCCGTAGAAAAGCCAGAGTTTGCGTTTGCTCTCATAGGGAATGAGACCGGGATCCGTCATGATGGCGTTTTCGGCGGCCCGCTGACAGGAGCATTGCTCTCTGCCGGCCAGAGCCGAGGTGATTTCGGGAATCAGCTCTTGAATCGTCCGGGTGTTTTCCTTCATCACATTGAGGACCATCTCGATGCTCACGCTTTCCTCGGCGCCTTTCCAGCAGTCATAATCGGTTACCATCGCTACGATGGCCAGGCACATCTCCGCCTCCCTGGCCAGTTTCGCTTCGGGCAGAGCGGTCATTCCAATAAGGTCGGCGTTCCAGCTCTTGAAAAGAAAGGATTCCGCCCGGGTTGAAAACGCAGGTCCCTCCATGGTGACGACGGTTCCCCGCTCGTGAAAGGGATGGCCGCTTTTTTTCAGCACCCCGGCGAGCACCTCCCGCATTCCGTCGCAGTAGGGATCGGAAAAAGCGACGTGAGCGACGATCCCCTCTCCGAAGTAGCTGGCCGCCCGATTGCGGGTTCTATCGATGATCTGATCGCAGAGCACAAAATCCCCAGGTTTATATTTCTCCTGTAGAGATCCCACGGCGCTTACCGAAAGGATCTGTTCGACCCCCAGCGATTTCAAAGCCCAGATATTTGCTTTGGAGGGTACAGCGTTCGGCAGGAGGCGGTGTCCTCTTCCGTGCCGCGGCAGAAAGGCGACGGGCAGGCCGTCGATTTCGATGATCGAGATCAGGTCGGATGGCAGTCCAAAGGGAGTGGGAACATCGATTTCCTCGATCAGCTTGGCGTTCTTCAAGCGGTACAGGCCGCTGCCCCCAATGACTGCAATTTTTGTTTTCATAAACGGTACCTCGTCGAGGAGATTGTAGACCAGCAGGCAAACGACGGCAAGGTGCCGGTGTGCCCCGGCCGATGAAGATTTGTTTTTGTTGAAAATTTTCCCCTCTTTGAATATATTCATGCCTATGGCAGATGAAAAAATATTGTCCCGACTCGACGAGGAGCAGGAGCAGGGGGAAAAGAGAGAATCGGAGTCGCACCTCATCGAAAAGATACTCAAGACCCGCAACATTCTACTCTCAGGAGAGATCAATAAGTCTCTAGGCGAGAGGATCATCCGGCAGTTCATTCTTCTGGAGGATCAGGGAGAGGATCCGATCAAGGTTTTTATTGACAGCCCAGGCGGAGATGCCGACGCGGGGTTCGCGATTTTCGACATGATGCGCTTCATAAAACCGGAGGTTGTCACTATCGGTATGGGTCTGGTTGCCAGTGCCGCGGCGATCATTCTCCTGGCCGCTCCGAAGGAAAGACGTATCGCCCTGCCGAACTCTCACTATTTGATTCATCAACCTCTCAGCGGCATGCGCGGTGTAGCCACCGAGATCGAAATTCACGCCCGCGAGCTCGACAAGCTGCGGCGTAAGATCAACAAGCTTGTCTCCGAAGAGACAGGACAAAAGCTGGACAAGGTGGAGAAAGATACGGACAGGGACTACTGGATGAACGCGGAGGAAGCCCTCGAGTACGGTCTGATCTCCAAAATCATCGCCCGCCGGGAGGAGCTGTAGGACCCTACGCCCGCCGGACAGGCAGCGGCAAGCTCAAAGGAAGCCCGTCTCCGCTGGGCTCTTTTTCCCAGTGCGAAAATGAACAAGGCGGCTCGCGCCATCATCGTTTTTTGTCTTCTCGTCTTGACCTGCTGCGGGCGGAGCGAGCAAAACGAGCCGAGCGAGAGAGACGGGCGCAGCGAGCAGCGGCTCACCATTCTCTGCTACAATGTGGAAAACCTCTTCGATGATCGCGCTGAGGGAAACGAATACGAGGAGTACAGCGGGTCGAACTGGGACGAGCAGCTGTTTGAGCGCAAGCTGTCCGCCGTAGCCCGGGTAATCAAGGCGGCGGCGCCGAAGGGCCCCGATATCCTCGCCCTGCAGGAGGTAGAGAGCCTGGCCGCCCTCCAGGCCCTGAGGGACCGTCATCTGGCGGGAGCGGGCTATCGTTACCTCTCCTTCGCCGGCCAGCAGGGATCGGTGACTACCGTGGCCTGTCTGAGCCGGCTTCCCGTTTCCCGAACACGAGTACACGCCACGGGGAGGTTCGCAGGAATCCCACTGCGGCCGATCCTGGAAGTGCAGCTGGCCTGCGGGGAACGTACTCTCTATCTTTTCAACAACCACTGGAAATCAAAATCAGAGGGCGTGCGCTTCACAGAGGCAGGCCGCCTGTCCGCAGCCCGGGTGCTGGCCGCCAGGATCGAGGGGATACTCCTTGAGGATGGGCAAGCCGATATTCTCGTCGCCGGGGACCTGAACGAGGACTTGGATGAGTACGATCGGGCCGGCGGGCGCTACCTCACCGCCCTTGTCCCTGTAGATATGCAGGCAGAGGATCCGAATCTGGCCGGGAGGGAGGGGGAAATCCTGTTCGTCGCCGACAGGACCGAGCGTGCCGGCAACGATGCGGAGAGGCTGGTTCTCTACGATTGCTGGTATGAGCTGTCTGAGGGCGAAAGGGGAAGCTCGGTCTATCAGGGCCGCTGGCAGACCCCGGATCACATCCTTCTGTCCGGCGGCCTGTTCGACGAGCGGGGTCTTCGCTATTCACCGGGGGATTTCCGCGTCGTGAAGAAAGGTTTCCTGCTTGATCCCGAGAGCGGCTTTCCCAAGCGCTGGCGAGAGGGCGGCGGGAGCAGCCAAGCCGACCTCGGATATTCGGATCACCTGCCCCTGTTGATATCCCTCGAAATATCAGACTGAGGCTCCACAGCGTACGCCCGCTGCGGGGAAGGGGCTAGCTCTTGAGAGGCCGGCGGCATATCGCTACACTGTAGGCTCGATGATCCGCTACAGCTCCGCTCAGGCTTATCTGGAAGCGCTCGAGCAGCGTTCCAGGCTACCGGATGGCTTCGCCGTGGCCACCACCTCCCTCGAGTTTACCTCCAGGGAAAACGGCCAGCGGCTTCCCATGAACATGTCCCTGATCACGGCCGACAGGGCGGGCTCCCGGTTTGCCGGCGTTTTTACGAGCAACCGCTTCGCCGGCGCACCGATTCTGATCGGCCGCCGGCGCATCGAGCAGCGGACGGTGCGCGGCGTGCTGGTAAACAACAAGATAGCCAATGTAGGGGCGGCCGGGGGCGTGGAAGATGCCGTCAGGCTCTGTGACAGCCTCGGCGAGCTGCTCGGGGAGAAAGGCAGCCGCTTCCTCCCCGCCTCCACAGGTGTGGTGGGCTGGAAGCTTCCTGTCGAGCAGATGCAGGCGGCCCTGCCCGGCCTGGTCGAGGGATTGCGCAGGGACAGTGCCTTGCCCGTTGCCCGGGCCATTATGACCACCGATTCTTATCCGAAGATACACAGGGAGGAGATAGGGCAGGGCTCCATCCTCGGGTTTGCCAAGGGTGCCGGCATGATCGAGCCGAATATGGCTACGATGCTGGCCTTCCTGCTCACGGATGTGTCGATGGACAGAGAGCAGCTGCGCGCGGCGCTTGCCGCCTGCGTCGACGAGAGCTTCAATGCGATCAGCGTGGACGGCGACCAGAGCACCAGCGATATGGCCCTGCTGATCAGCTCGGACTGCAAACCCGCTGTACCCTTCGACAGCTTCCGGCAGGCCCTGCTCGCCGTGTGCAGCAGGCTGGCTCAAGACATAGTGCGCAACGGAGAAGGTGTGGGGCACGTGATACGGGTCGCCGTCGAGGGGGCGGAAACAGGAAAACTCGCTGCAGGGGCGGCAAAGGCCGTGGTGAACTCTCCACTGGTAAAAACCGCCGTTTTCGGAAATGATCCCAATGTGGGCAGGATCGTTTCGGCCCTGGGAGACTTTTTTTCTACAAAAGCTGCCCTTTTCGATGTGAAGCGCCTGGTCGTGGCCATGGGAGGTATAGAGGTTTTCGCAGGCGGTGAGTTCCGACTCGACTCCGAAAAGGAGAACAGTCTCAACCGCTATTTGAGAGAGTGCGCTTTGAAAAACCGGGGCTATCCGGAACATGACAGGAACGTGGACATCCGGATCTCCCTGGGAGCGGGCGGGGAGAGGGCCGAGGTGTTCGGGGCCGACCTTTCCTACGATTACGTGAAGGAAAACGCAGATTACAGAAGTTGAGGGATCGATGAGTCAAAAAAGCAGCAAGCTCGATGCAAAGGTCGGGCAGGCAATGGAGGCTCTGGAGCGTACGTTTCAGGAGGTCTCGAAGAGGATCATAGGCCAGCGGGACATGCTGGAGGGGATGGTCACCGGACTGCTTGCCGAGGGACACGTTCTGCTCGAGGGCGTTCCCGGTCTGGCCAAAACCCTGGCGGTGAAATCTCTGGCGGAAGTACTGGACGCCGGCTTCAAGCGGATCCAGTTCACCCCCGATCTGTTGCCTGCCGATTTGATTGGAACGATGATCTACAGGCCTCAGACGGGAGATTTTGTACCCCGCAAGGGCCCGATTTTTACAAATGTGATTCTGGCAGATGAGATCAACCGCTCCCCCGCCAAGGTCCAGTCGGCTCTGCTCGAGGCGATGGAGGAACGGCAGGTAACCCTGGGCACCGAGACCTACGCTCTCGAGGAGCCCTTTCTCGTCCTGGCCACCCAAAATCCCATCGAGCATGAGGGAACCTATCCCCTGCCCGAGGCGCAGCTGGACCGCTTCATTCTCAAGCTCTTCATCCCCTACCCGAGCTTCGGGGAGGAGCGGGAGATCCTTCAGCGGGTCGGCGTCAAGCAAACGATAAGCTTGAGCAAAGTTCTGGACAGGGACGGTGTGGAAAGCCTGAGAGCCGTGGCCCGGGAGATCCATGTAGACCCGAGAATCGAAGAGTATATCGTGTCCCTTGTGCAGGCCAGCCGCGAGCGGAACAGGGAAAAAGCGGACTACGTTCGCTTCATAGAGTACGGGGCTTCGCCAAGGGCCTCGATCTACCTGTTTCGCTGCGCCAAGGTCAAGGCTCTTCTCAGCGGCAGAGCCTTTGTCATTCCCGAGGACGTCAAGCTGCTGGCGCCGGCGGTCCTTCGGCATAGAATCATCCTCACCTACGAAGCCGAAGCGGAGGATCTGTCCACCGATCAAATAGTCAGCGAGATATTGCGCAGCGTCGAGGTCCCCTGACATCACCATGGAGGATCTTTCCTTTTTTCGCAGGGTCCGACAGATCGAGCTGGTGGCCGCCAAGCTGGTGGATCAGCTGCTCGGCGGGCGCTACAGGTCTATTTTCAAAGGCCAGGGAATCGAGTTCGACGAGGTGCGGGAGTATGTGGCGGGGGATGACGTACGGGCGATCGATTGGAATGTTACCTCGCGGATGGGATTGCCGCATACAAAGATTTTCAGGGAAGAACGGGAGATCATTCTCTTCAACGTGGTGGATGTCTCGGCTTCTCTGTTCGCAGGCTCCGGAGAGCTGGCGAAGAACGAGTTCACGGCTACTGTATTTGCCATCCTGGCTCTTTCAGCCGTCAAGAACAATGACAGAGTCGGGGCGACGTTTTTCAGCGACAGGATCGAGAAATGGATCCCCCCGGCAAAGGGCCGCAAGCATATACTGAGCCTGATTCACGAGCTTCTGACCATTCAGCCCCGGGGCCGGGGCTCTGATCTCGACCTGGCTCTGAAGGGAGCATATCGCAACCTCAAGCGCAGGGGCATCTGTTTCATCATTTCCGATTTTCGCACTTCCGGATATTGGGATTCACTTTCTCTTCTGGCCCGCAAGCACGACTGTGTCGCTGTGAAGATCTCCGATCCTGTAGATTCTGTCTTCCCCAAGGCAGGTATCTTGGAGCTGGAGGATCCTGAAAGCGGCGACATAATTTTTGCAGACGGCTCTTCGTCCCGTTTCCGGCAATTCTACGAACGCTACTGGAAGCAGATGCAGGCGGCCTGGGAAAGCGGCTGCCAGAGACGGGGCGTGGAGACGCTCAGCTTGAGCACTTCCGATGATCCGGGAGTCGAGATATTGCGCTTCTTTCAACGCAGGAGACGCAGGCTATGAGCGGCAGGCGCGCGGCGGCGGCTGCAATCCTCGGGCTGCTTTCCATCATCCCGGTTTGCGCTCCAGCTCAAGGAGTGCTGTTAGAATCGATTCTGCTCCCGCCCAGGTTCTATGTCGGCGATTCCGTGGAACTTAGACTCAAGTATCAACTGCCGGCGGACCTTGCCGTGCGCGAGCCCCGGCAGCTTCCCGAGGACAGCTGGATCGAGATTCGCGGGATCGAGGTTCAGGACAGACGAAGCCCCGGTTCAGCGGGCGAGGTCCGGATTCGTTTGTTCTTTACACCCTTCCGGCCCGGGGGAAAAGTACTGCCTTCGATACAGGCGGGAGGGTTGGATTTGGGAAAAATTGAAATCGTAACCCAGTCGACGCTCGAGGGTGAGGCGGACCAGACTCTTCGCGGCCCCCGTCGACAGCTGTACCTTCCCCTGACCTGGCTCAAAGTTCTAGGCTCCGGCGCGGCGGCCATCGGGATTCCATTGGCCGTCTTTATGGCTCTGTTTTACGGCCTGCGGGGTCTGGCCAGAATCCGGGAGGCTCGCAGGCGCAGGTTGCCGTACCAGCATGTGCGAAAAAGCCTCCACCAGCTGACCTCTCAGCACAAGCCGATGGGCGGCAGATCGTTTTTCATTCTTCTTTCCCTGGCTCTGAAACGGTATTTGACAGAGAAGCTGGCGCTGTCCCTGATGAGCACCACCACCGGAGAGATTCCCCAGGAGCTGGCGGGCGCGGGACTCGAACAGGATTTGGCCCTCAGCATCCATGCTCTGTTCAAGCAGGCGGACCTGATTAAGTTTTCCGCAAATGTTTCCAATGCCAGGGAAATGAGAAAAACCCTGAGCGAAGCAGATCGAATCGTGGAGCAGATCGAGAGGAGGACGTCCCGTGTGGAGTCTTGATTTTCCACAGGCGCTCTTCGCTTTGCTGCTGGTGCCTTTTTTGGTCTATCTCGTTCATTTCAGGGAAGCCCGCGGCGGGAAGATTTTTTTCAATTTCAGCGTCTGGGGCAGTCAAGGCTTTCGCTTCGGGACCACCCCGCGCCGGGTGTTTCTTGTTCTCACCCGCGTGTGTTTCTGGATAGGGTTTTCGCTGCTCATCGTGGCGCTGGCCGGTCCGGTGGTAGTCGAAAAACAGAGGAAGTACCTGAGCCGGGGACTGGACATGATCGTTGTTCTGGATGTCTCCCCAAGCATGTCCGCCAGGGATGTAGGCACAGCAACCCGCTTTGAAGCAGCCAGGGAGGTGATTCGGGATTTTATAGGGGGAAGAGAAAACGACGCCATCGGGCTGGTCGTCTTCGGCCGGGATGCATCGCTTAGGGTGCCTCCAACCTTCGACTACGCTTTCCTACAGCGGAGTCTCGACGGGGCCGAGGTGATGGAACTGGGAGATGGAACGGCGATCGGCATGGGTGTCGCAGTAGCGGCTTTGCACCTGAAAGATTCCCGATCCGCTGAGAAACTCATAATATTGATAACCGACGGGGACAACAACGCCGGGCAGATAAGCCCCGAGGCGGCCACCGAGGCGGCCGCCGATCTAGGCATCCGTATCTACACGATCGGGATCGGGACCGAAGGAGAAACGATGCTCGATTTCACGGATCCACAAAGCGGCAAACAGGTGCGGGGTGTATATCAGGGTAAGTTGAACGAACAGCTGCTCCAAAGCATCGCCGCCGTTTCCGGAGGTCGTTACTTCCATTCCGGTACACTCGGCATCCTCTCCACAGTCTTTCGGGAAATCGACAGTTTGGAGAGCAAACAACAAGAGGTAGCTGTTTTGATAGAGAGGAACAAGAGGTACGGTGATTTCATTTTTGTAGGTTTCGCCCTGATCATCGCCTGTGTTTTTATAAACAAACTCATCTTGGGGGAGTTGTTGTAGGCATGATGTTGGATCGACCAAACATACTATTTCTGTTTTTGCTTCTCCTCGCCCTGGCCTGGGCCTGGAGAGTAGCCTATCTGCGCGACCGCAGCACCTTGAAGCTGCTCGGCGGGAAATGGCGTTTTTCGATCCTACTGGACGTTTATGTGTTCAAGAGCTTCTTCTCTTTTTTGTTTTTCTCAGTTTTCTTTTCAGCGGCTGTGCTCGCCCTGGCGGGCTTTCGTTGGGGTGAGCGCCTGGTGGAGGAACGGCGTTCGGGACAGGAGTTGATCGTGGCCCTCGACGTTTCCAACAGCATGCTGGCGGTCGACGGCGAGCGTTCGCGCCTCGACTTATCAGTTTCGGCGATCCGGCGGATCGCCGAAGCCCTGGAGGGGGCGCGTATCGGTCTGGTGGTATTCAAGGGACAGGCCGAGCAGCTGCTGCCCCTGACAGAGGATCGTTATGCCCTGGAAACGGCGCTGCGCTATGCCGGTCCGTCGGTAATGACGAGCCCGGGAACGGGACTCGAGGAGGGGATAGAAAAATCCATGGGGGCCTTTTCCGGTTTGAGCCATTTTTACAGGGCAATAATCCTTTTCAGCGACGGAGAGATTCACTCGGGAAATCCGACGGCCGCGGCGGCCAAGGCGGGTAAGGCCGGTATTGCCCTGTATGCTGTGGCTGTGGGAAGCGATCAAGGCGCTTCCGTTACGCTTCCCGGTGATGAGGAGCTCAAGGACGGTGAAGGACGACCGGTGATCACGCGTGTAGATCTTGATACTCTTGAAAAGATAGCTGAAGCGAGCGGAGGCGAGGTCTTTCGCCTGGGCGACAGGGAGGAGAAGGTTGTCGAGCAGATACTGGGTACGATGAAAGGTCAGCGAGAGGGGAATATGGTGTTGGGAATGAGACGGGAAAAAAAGGACCGTTATCGTTTCTTTCTTGTCCTGGCGATCGTGTTCCTTAGTCTTTCCCTGGCTGTGAGGGCTATACGATGGAAGAATATCCTCTGAAGTCCGCTCTCAAGCCGGCAGCGACGACTGTATTTGCACTCTTGTTTCTCTTGTTGCTCGCATCCTGCTCGCAGCCCAATGCGACCCTTGCTGTTCTGCGCGGCAATTTCTTGTTTCGCGGCGGCGAGGACGCCCTGGCTGCCCACAAGTATCTTCAGGTTCTGGAGCAGGAAAGGCTTGGGAAATGGGAGGACTGGCTGACCTATGATTTGGGAAGTCTCTATGTTTCTCTGGGAGAGGTGAATCCCGGGTTGCGTGTTCTTTATGGTACGTTGGAGGGATTCTCAGATCTGCCTCGAGAGCTCAACCGCTGGGACAGAGAGCTATTCTACCGTACTTTTTTCAATGCCGGCGTCGCCCATTACGAAATGGGCAGCTTTGAAGAGGCTGCCGCCAGCTTTGTACAGGCACTGCGTCTTGAGCCTGACAGCCTCGATGCAAAAATCAATCTCGAGCTGAGCATCAACGCTTCGCTGAAGGCTGCGGGAAGTCGTCGACGAGCTGCGGTAAAGCAAGCCCCGGAAACCCGACAAAAGAACGATCAAGAGACAAGCGACACTGTTTTTGAAAAAATCCACAAGGAGGAACGACCGGCGTGGGCATCGGCACCCTCACCAGAGGACTTCGGCCGGGACTGGTAGCGATTCTTTTTTTACTCGCTGTGAGCTCCTGTTTCTCTCAGGAACAATCCGGCGCTGTGAGCCACCACTCCCTTTTACAGCTGAAGAGTACGGCGGAGATCGAGAAATCGGAATGCACACGGTTCTATAGAAATCCTTTGGCTTTGCTTCTCTTCCTGCCCGGAACGTTGTTCTTCATATATGCATTGGCGACAAAGAAGCGAAAGGGCCTTTTGCCCTTCTTCGCTTTATTATTCCTTCTCGGCTCGGCATCCCCCGTTTCCGAGCGGCTGACAATGGAGGGGGAGCGTCTTTTTCAGGCGGGAGAGTATGCAGCCTCGCTCGCGCAGTATAGGCAAGCCCGCTCTTTACTTCCCTGCAACCCCGCCTTGAGCTACAATCTGGCACTGGTGTATCATCACCTGGGTGAGCGAGGATACGCCGTTCACTTTCTGCGGGAAAGTCTCAAGCAGAGGCCGGGAGACGTTCAGGCGCGCGCTGCCCTGCAGGCTCTCGAGAACTCCTATGGTCTTGCGGGGCAGGTGCCACCGCCTCTGCCGGTTCATCCGGATCTCGCCTATCTTCTGCTCGTCCTGCTCACCAACGCCTCCCTGGTCATGGCTGCATTTGTCGTTCGGCTCAAAAGGGTCAGGTTCCTCATTTCCCTGGTTTTGCTGGGCTTGGCTGCGGTGGGTTCCTCTTGTTTTTTTGTGGGTCGTCTGCGGGCGAGCTCCCAGCCGGTGGGAGTCATTGTATCCGAGCGTGCCGATCTGCTGCGGGTACCGGAGTCGGATTCGAAACCGTGGTTCGAGCTGCCCTCCGGTACAAGTTTTCTAATCAGGGGACGGGGCGGCGGATATTATCTCGTAGAAACCTCTTCCGGTGTAAAAGGGTGGGTGCCGATGGAAGTCGTTCTGCTCGATTGAGAGGATTACAATGGATTTTGGTGAAATAATGGACAACTGGGAAAAAGAGCGAGGATCGGCAAAGAAGACAAGCGACAGAGCTGTGGATATGGAGCGGCTGCTTTCTCGCTACCCCCCGGACAAGGAGGCGGCTGTCAAAAAAGACAGGGAAGCATCTCCAGTTGCCAGGAAGGACCGCAGCAAGCGGCTGCGCGCCTTAGAGCCGCAAGCCGTTGTCGATCTTCATGGTATGACGGGTCGGGAGGCCGAGCTCGCTCTCGAACGTTTCCTGCGGATCTCCTTGGACAAAGGCCTGGAGAAGGTACTTATCGTTCACGGCAAGGGCATTCACTCGCGGAGGGAAGCGGTGCTGGTCGGTGTGGTGCGGGCATTCTTGGAAAAGTGTCCTTTCGCCGGCGCTTTCGCTGCCGCCAAAAAGGGGCAGGGGGGAAGGGGGGCGACCTGGGTAATTCTCAGACGCCCGCGAACTTGATGTAGCGGAACTATCTTTCCCTGTAGATAATACGGCCTCGGGTCAGATCGTAGGGGGAGAGAGCTACTTTCACCTTGTCGCCTGGAACGATTCGGATGTAGTGTTTTCTCATCTTGCCGGAAAGATGGGCCATGATGACGTGCCCATTTTTGATCTCCACACGGAACATTGTATTAGGTAGTGATTCTTTGACCACACCTTCGACTTCGATTGCTTCTTCTTTTGCCAAAAGACTCCTCTCCTTGCCTCCGGAGTGTAGGCCGATAGAAGATTCTTTGTCAACCAGTTGACAAATTTCTTGTTTTCGTTAATATTCATCTACCTTTGAAGACACCTTGGTTCAGGAAGAGGTGAGAATGAACGTAGAGTTCAAAAAGCAGATGAAGCAGAAGCTGTTCGAGATGAAGGAGCAGATTCTAAAACAGCTTGTTTCCGAGAGTGATGAGTTCCAGGAGATCGTCGACGATATGGAACCAAAAGATCTTGCCGATATTGCCGCGGACGATATAGACAGGAGAATCCTGGAAGTTCTCGGCTCGCAGGAAATCAAGCGACTCCAGCTCATCGATTCCGCCTTAGGCAGGATCGAGAACGGGCATTACGGTATCTGCATGAGCTGTGGGAAGAAGATTCCCCATGAGCGGTTGCAGGCCATTCCCTACGCTATACTCTGTATAGACTGTAAATCTTCCGAAGAGCGGCGCAACCGCTGACCCAATCTTCCGCTTCATCACAGATAGTCTAATCGACCCTTTGCCCCCATCCGATAATAGAGGGTGGAGGGAATATGATACAGGGTGTTCCCGCAGTACAACCCGGTTTCTTTCTCAATGTAATTCGCATTCAAAACACGCAGAACGGACGTATCACGGTACCCGTTGCCCCTGCTCACAGCGCGTACGCGCGTTTCAAACATATCCAGGGTGTTCCCTCCCGCAACGGCGGACTACCCATGTTCAAGCTGCGTGTCCTGGATAACTTGATAGATAGGCTGCTGCGTTACGGCGAGGAGGTACCGGGCGCTGATGAGCTTCGCCGTCTCGGTGGGGAGGCTGTCGACAGGCTGATCCACGACCTCGAGAACCGGCTGCAGCAGCGGGTTCTACACTTTCCCTCCTCATTTGGTGGTTTTTATCCTGAAACAGGGATGCTGATCGACCTCATAGCCTAAGCTTCAACTAGCGGCCGTCACGAATAAAAGGATTGCCCTTGATTTCTCTTTCGATCGTCGTATCCAACCCGTGGCCGGGAAAGACGCGGGTTTCCGGGGGCAGGGTAAGCAGTTTGTTGCGAATGGCATCGATCAATGTTTTTTCGTCTCCCCCGGGAAGATCGGTCCTGCCGATGCCCATAAAAAACAGGCTGTCTCCGGAAAACAAAAGCGCGTCTCTTTCGCTGTATAGACAGATGCTTCCTTTTGTGTGCCCCGGTGTTTCCAGGACCACGAGATCCGTGTTGAAAATCGTGTCTCCCTCTTTAAGAGTAACATCGGGCTCGGGAAGATCTGAGAAAAAATCCCGGTACTCATCCGGATCGCCCAATCCGAGATTGACAAGGGTTTCTCTGTTTGTTTTTTCAGCTTTTTTCCCTAAGAAGCTTTTGTCAGCCTTGTGTATGGCGATGGGAATATCGATTCCCTCCTTACCGTAGAAATTTTTAAGTTTTCCAGCGGCGGCTGTATGGTCAAAATGCCCATGAGTCAACGCGATCCCGGCAGGGATCATTTTCAACATGTTGATGTTGGAAACAATCCGGAGCTCACTGCCACCGGGATCGATGACGATGCACTCTTTTTTGCCATTCGAATAGATATAGCAATTGGTCTCCATGGGACCTACTATTAATCTTTCTATCATGGTAAGCTTAAGAGTATCGAAAACATCCGGTTTTGACAACCGCGACGATGGAGCTCAAAGTCCTCCACTCGCGAAGATTATGCCATGACAGATCTTGAGCTGATATTCCTCGTTTTCATTGTAGCTTTCCTCTTTTACGGACTGATCCCCGGGATTGGCGCCTTCTCTGTGCGGTCTAGATGGAGAGGGTTCCGCAGGCGGCTGCAGGAAAGCTCCCTGTTTCCCTTCGTGAGCTATTCCGATCTATCCAAGCGGGGCGAGTATCTTGGCAACTTTCGTATGTTCGGTGACCTGGAAGCGATCCAGGGTAAAAACGGAATTCTGGTCAACAGCGGGAGCTTCACGGTCGAGGCCGATTTGGAGACCGCGAAGCTGTATTTTCTACCTTCGTTCTCGGCCAGCAACCAGAAGCTTCCTGTGGAACGTCTGGAGGACGTGGTGGTTGACGAGCAACCGGCATCGGTTTCCTGGGATCAGATCTTCTCGCTGCCTGCAGGAACACAGATGTTTGTAGCTGGAGCACTCTTTTCAGAAGAAGGAAGAGCTGTTTTTCGTTCCCGACACAAGGAACCCCTTCTCGTGGTTCTCTACGACGGTGACAAGACCACAATCCTGCGGCGGGCTATATGGGCAGGGAGACAGAGAAACGAATATTGGAACCAGTTTACCGTCGCCTCTCTTCTTACAGGGTCCTTCTGCATGCTCTTGCTGGCCTTCATACTGCTGCGCTCCGCTGCTGCGACAAGGGCGACCCTGCTGGCTCTCTCCCTGGCCTTTTTCCCGATCTCCGGACTGCTGCCGCCCGGGTTCATCCTGTATTACCTGTACAGATACTTTTGGAGACGGGGCAGGCTTCTGCGGGCCGAGAGAGATCTCCTGCGCCTGCCCCTGCGCTACTATTCGGTAGGCAAAAAACGCAGCCGGGAGGCTGTCATTCAACTGCCGACCGGAGAACCGTATCTACGCACCGAGGACGGAGGTCTGTTGATACGAGGCGATCTTACCATCCGGGCGGCGAGCCTGCCTTCCCGGTTGACGGAAGAGGTAGGTAATTACATTCTGTTTGGAGCTCAGCGGGAAAGCGACGGCAAGCTTTGGGTCGAGCCCCCTGCCGATCCCATGGCGGAGTTGGTTTTGGTGATGGGCGATCCTGCTGTCCTGGCAGAAAAATGCGACAACAGGGCCCGTTTGTTTCAATATCTTTCGGCAGCCTGCGTATTCAGCGGATTGAGTCTCAATCTTTTCCTTGTTCTGGTGATCTGGCATCTGATCATTTTTTAAGCGTAGTGCACCCGGATTTTCTGGCGGCCAGGATGTGAATGGTCTTTCCCATATCGAGATACTTTTTTCCGAATACGGATTGGAACACGGAATCCGCCGGTTTTTCTCCACGAAGCATCAGGCCGGGGTTGAGGATGAACAGCAGCTTCGAGTGTAGATAGTAATCGAAAAAGTCAGTAGTAAAAAAAATTGAGCCGCCGGGCTTCAGACAGCGTTCCAGCTCATGCAGGTTTTCCCGACGCAGGAAACGGCGGCGCCTGTGTTTGCTCTTGGGCCAGGGATCGGGGAAATAGATGTGGAAAGTGTCCACCGATTCATCGGGCAGCAGGCCGACCGCCTGTTCTGCGCTGCCCTGTATCACGTAGGCGTTGCTCAGGCTCCGTTTCTCGATTTTGTCGCGGGCTTTCAGGCAGCGCTTGTTTTTGATTTCTATGCCGAACAGCAGCGTGGCGGGATTGGCTGCACAGTATTCCGCCAAGAAATGACCGTTTCCACAGCCGATTTCTACCTCGAGCTTTGGAAATCGAAGCAGCTCGCTTTTGCCCGTTCCCGCCTCTAGGGAGCGTAGAAACCGGGGAAAATCCTCGATATGGATAAGCCTGTTGCCCGGCCAGAGGTCCCGCTCTTGCGGGAGCTCACCGTGAGCGATGGGATTCCCGCCGTCGGGCATAGTTGACTGTCAACGATCGGCCTTTGAACTCGAGTCCGCTCAACTCTCTTATAGCCCGCTCAGCCAAAGAGGCGTCGATCTCGACAAACGAGTAGTTGTCGAGCACTTTGATTTCATGAATCTGGGAGCGTTGGGCTGACAGCCGACTCTCGAACAGCTGGATTAAGTCGCGGGGGAAGACCTTTCGGTTCTTACCCATGCTCACAAAAAGCTTCACGGACTTGCTTGTTTTTTTCTTTTTATCAGCAAAAGACTCCTTGAACAGGTAGGCTGAAAAGTAGGATCGCATAGTAAGGGGTACATTCTTGCGTATGATACCGCGGTAGTGATTCAATTCCTCCGGATCTTCCCGTTCCTTGATTTGTTTCATTATTTGGCTGATCGCGCCCCGGAAAACCTCGGCTTCCGAAGGGAGGTCTTTTTTCTCTATTTGCACCTTTATCATCTCCTTTAACTGATTGTATTCATCCGCCGCTGCGAGTGTCGTTATCTGCTGAAGCACGAAGGACCGGGGTTTGTAGCTTTCAGGATTTGGAGGCAATGAGAAATTAACTACGTGGGTCACCCACCCGAGGTTCTTTCTGCACACAGCCTCATATGTGCCGACCAGTATCCTTGCCTTGCCCACGCTGAATGTCTGACAAACCTTGTTCTGCTGTTGAGTTGTAAGGGTATCGAGAAGATACACAGCACCCAGCTTCCGTTCCTGCAGTTTTTTGTACGTTTGTTTTACCTCGCCCGCAGCGGGACACTGAACCAGCAGGCTTTCCATGGGTTGTGTGCAAATGAGCTTCACTACAGCTGCCTGCTTCTCCGTCGTTTCAGTGAAAAGATTTTGCACTGGAGCGTTGAGCTGCCTCCACGAGGAAATTGGGACGACTGCGGGACGCTTCAACAGCGATATCAAGGGTTCGCTGTCGCGCTCGAGATTAGAGGAAACAAGTATTGTCTGTTTTTTCTGCGTAAGCTTGGAAAAAATGAAGAGGATATCCTCTACAAAACCGGGATGTTCGATATTCTTCCCGCTGTCGATAACCACAGTTTGGAGATTTAAAAAGTCAAGGTTTCCCCGTCTGATATGATCTATTATTTTATTCGGGGTACCGATGACCACATCCGGGTTTCTCGCTAAGATCCTGTGCTCTTTTTTTTCTAAACCCTCAAACCCAAAGGCAAAGACCGAGTGTTTACTCCCGGATCGAATAAACCTCCCGAACTCGCGAAATGTTTTCCGCGAGTTTTCTGTGGAAGAGGTAAGGACTACCGCCTTTATCCCTGCTCTGCCCCGTTTCAGTTTCATCAACAGGGGCAGGATGAATGCGGCAGTCTTTCCGGAATCCCCCTCTGCCTCTACGGCTACGTCTTTCCCCGTTAGAATGAGAGGAACAAGCCGCTGCTGAAGACGAGTCGGTTTGACATATCCGGCTTCCCGGAACAAATTCCAAGCTTCCGCACTTCCGAAATTTTTTTTCGTTTTCGTTGGTGCCATAGCCCTTTATTTTCCAAAGATCAGGTGTATATATGTACTAAAGGTAAAATAGAGAGCTCCTGTTTGTCAATTAGATGAGCGGGGAAAATAATAGCCTAAAGGGCCGATGATGTGAGTAGAGATAGATGAAAAGGAGTCAGTCATGCGCAAAGCCCTACTGTTTGTGCTTCTATTGATTCTGCCCCTTTCAATGTCTTGGGCGGAAAGGTTTCGCTTCAAATACAAAGAAGGTGAAAAATACAGGCTGCTTACCGAGGTCAACGAGGATGTTTACTACAATGGTGAGTTTTCACATCGAGCCAACATCCTCAACAAGGTAGCCGTGGAAACCCTGATGGTGAAGGACGATGCGGGTCTACTGTCGGCAACCTTTTTGACATCGGAGTTCGTCGAGGGTGTGCCGCGCCTCAAAGAACAGGAATACCAGTCTGTTCTCTGGAGGGACGGGATAGGGCGCTACGATATAGGCTCCGCCTATTACATGCCTGTTGTCCGCAATGTTCCCTCGTTTCCCGAGAAGGACATCGAGCCGGGGGACAGCTGGAACGCCGCCGGTGAGGAGGCTCATGATATGCGCAGTCTGGGAGTGGAAGGTCCCGTGCGCTTTCCCATCAATGTTCGCTACTCCTACACAGGTAAAGAGAAACGGGAGGGAAGGGATCTGGAGGTAATATCGATTCAATACGATGTTTTTCATCGCTTCCAGGGCTTGAGCAGCAGCCGCGGTCTCGCGCCCACGCGCATCAGCGGAACTTCGCGGCAGACCTACTACTGGGATGCCGGCAAGGGAAAGCCCCACTCCTACGAGGAGGATTTCGATTTTGTTTTTCACTTTTCAAATGGGGAGCACGTGGAGTACATAGGAAGCTCCCAAGGGATGCTGGTTGAATCGGCTGAGCTGGACAAGGAAAAAGTGGCGGCGGAGATCAGCAAAGAGCTGGAGAAGCGCGGTGTGGAAGAAACCACGGTGAGCGCGGAGGAGGAGGGGGTCACCTTGAGCCTTCAGAATATCCAGTTTCCGGCAAATTCCGCCTACCTGAGGGAGTCGGAGAAAGCCAAGCTGCGTCAAATCGGGGAAATTCTTGAGAAGTACCCGGAGCGGGATATTCTAATAACGGGGCACACGGCCAGGGTTCCCGGCTATACGGACAAGGATCACCAGCGCCTGTCCGAACAGCGGGCACTGGCGGTGGCGGATTATCTGCTCTCCCTGGGAGCGCTGCGACCCCTTCAGGTCACCACTCGGGGAAGGGGGCACAGGGAGCCTCTGGCGGACAACACAACCGAGACCGGCAGGCGGCAAAACAGACGTGTGGAGATTACGATTCTGGAAAACTAGCGTGCGAAAGCAAAAAGCCGCCTTCCTTTTTCTCATAGTAGGTGCTCTGAGCTTCGGAATTTCGAGCGTGCTGATCAAGCTCTGCACCTACCCGCCCACTGTGATCGCTTCTCTGCGCATGGTCCTGGCCGGTCTGGTCCTTACTCCCTTCTGTATTAAACCGCTCCGAGAGCTCTTGCGGGCTAAGGGCCCGGCTGGATTTCTTGTCCTTCTGATCCCCGGGCTTCTGCTCGGGCTTCATTTCCAGGCCTGGGTAATCGGTCTCAAGAATACGTACGTGGCCAGCGCGACCTTCATATTTTCTATAAATCCCGTGTTTTTCGCCTTGTTTGAACGTTTCCTCTATAAGAAACGCATTCCCGGCTACACCTATATCAGTCTTGCCCTTGTGCTCGGAGGTGCATACTGGCTTTTCGCCCTGCGCGGCGGCCGGCTCGGTCAGTCGGGAGATTTTCTCTGCCTGATCTCCACCCTGCTCTTCGTGGTGTATCTTCTTGTTTCCAGGAGGGTTTCGGGGGATATCCCGCACCTGCTTTACATACACATCATCTATCTGTGGGGAGGACTGCTGACCCTGCCCTTTTCCCTGGCAGGAGGACAGCTGGCCCAAGTTGATTTGACGGCCACCGGTTCGGTTCTGTCGCTGCTCGCCCTGGCGCTTTTACCCACGCTGATCGGTCACACCTCGACCAACTACGGGGTTCGATACCTGTCACCCCTTACCGTCTCCTTTTTCACTCTTTCGGAGCCGATTACGGCCACCATCACGGCGGCCTTGATCCTCGCAGAGGTCCCCTCGTATCGGGAGTTCCCAGCCTACGCCCTGTTTCTCGGCGCGACCTTGTTCTATTTGATAAAGTCGCGGGCCCGTTAGTGGATCGCTCGACTAGCGTCTCAATGTGATATGTATTTTTCGTAATGCGTTTGACTCACAAGGAGAGTTTGCGTATTCTTAAACCTCTATGACGAAGAAGGAAAAGTGCTGGATCGAAAAGCGGCTGCTCGAGAGATTCCTTCGTTATGTAGGGATCGATACAACCTCGGACAGGCATTCTCAGGATTCACCCACAACCCCGGGACAGCTTGAGCTGGCTCGGGTACTGGCGGCAGAGCTTCGCGAGCTGGGTCTCGAAGATGTAGAGCTGGACGGGGCGGGATTTCTCTTTGCCCACCTGGAATCGAATCTTGCAGGAGATGTGAGTTCTCCTCCTGAGATCGGTTTCATTGCTCACCTGGATACCAGCGACGCGGCTCCGGGCAAGGATGTGAAACCACGGCTTCACGAGAGCTACGACGGCGAACCCGTAGTGCTCCAAGATGGCATCGTGCTGGACCCTGGGGAGTACCCGGAATTGCTGCGCTATCAGGGACAGACAATCATCACCTCCGACGGCACAACCCTTCTCGGAGCCGACGATAAGGCGGGGTTGGCCGAGATCATGACCGCCTTTGAATACCTCAAAAAACACCCTGAGATTGAGCACGGGCCGATCGGGATCTATTTCACCCCCGACGAGGAGCAGGGTCTCAGTATGCAGCGCTTTCCCATTGATAAAATTTCAGCCAAGTACTGCTATACCTTCGACGGAAGCGAGGAAGGTGCGATCGAAGCCGAATGTTTCGAGGGATACAAAGCGGAGATGCGCTTTGTGGGCAAAAGCATCCACACGGGGGTTGCCCGCGGCAAGCTGGTGAACGCTATAGAAATGGCTGCGCGGTTTTTATCTCTGCTGCCCGGTGCGGAAAGTCCGCAGGCAACGGACGGCCGCTATGGCTTCTATTTTCCACTGGAGATTTCGGGAAGCATTGAGCAAACAACCGTGGAAATCTATCTGCGGGATTTTGAGGAGCCGGAGGTGCTGCGGCGGATCGAGGGTCTCCGTTCAGTCGCTCGGGCCGTCGAGGCTGTATTTCCCGGAGGAAGGGTGAAGGTGAACACGGAGAAGCAGTACGCCAACCTGCGCCGTTTTCTGCAGGATGCACCGGAAGTGCTGGAGTATCTCGAGCAGGCTATCAGGGATACGGGCCTGGAGCCCCGGCACAAAATCATTCGCGGCGGAACCGATGGAGCGCGGCTGAGCGAGCTTGGCGTGCCGACGCCGAATGTGTTTACAGGCGGGCACAATTATCACAGCCGTGAGGAATGGGCCGCCCTGCCCGCCATGGTTCGCGCCGTACAAACGGCTGTCAACCTCTGCCGGCTTTGGGCGAAGGGCGGGAAATAAAGCTTCGTGCAGTCCGTGGTGAGACGCTACCGGGAACTGGGTATCGTGGTCGTGGCCGGGATGGCCATGATTTTCTATACCTATCTCACTCCGCCCCTTCTTACAGGCTCAGCTCTGTCCAGAGTGCCGCTGATAAGCGCGCTGCCCGGCGATTTCCCGGGCTACGCCGTGCGTTTCATAGCTTCGTTTTTGTTTCTCGGTTTGTTCCCCTTCGCCGCTTCCTATATTTTAGGTGAGAACCCGCACGACCTCGGTCTGCGCCGGCCGGAGGGCAGTATTTCCCCCCTGCTCTACATCCTGCTCGTTGTTTTCCTCCTGGTAGCCGGTGTGGTGGCCGCCTACAATCCCGCCCTCTACCGCTACTATCCCTACTCCCGCACCCTGCTGCACCGGGTGACGGCCGGAAAGATAGGGTTGTTTTTCCTTCACTCGCTGTTCTATCTTTTTTTCTATTACCTGCCCTGGGAGTTCTTCTTCCGTGGTTTTTTGGTATTTCCGATCGTCCGGCTGAGCGCAAGAGGAACGAACGACATCACGGCACCCGCCGTGATAGCCCTGGCTTCCCTGCAGGCCATACCTTCGACTCTCCTTCATTTCCATCATCCCTTTACCGAGGTGCTCACCGCCCTGCCCTTCGGCGTCGTCCTCGGCTGCCTGGCCTGGCGGACCCGATCGCTGCTGCCCGGATTGTTGCTGCACTTCACCGTCGGCATATCCATGGACCTCTTCATCCTCCTGCGCTTTGCCGGGGTACTGCCCTGATGAAGGCGGGATTCCGAGGGAGGGTCCTGGTAACGGGAAGCTCCGGTTTCATCGGCGGTTGGGTTGCCCGCACCCTGGCGGACAGGGGATACTCGATTCGAGCGCAGTATCGCCGTCAGGTGCCCCCCGATCACCTGATGGATCTCAGCACCAGGGGGGCGGAGATCGAGCGCCGCGATCTCACAGATCGGCAAGCGGTGCGCTCCTGCTTGCAGAACGTACAGGCCGTGATCCACTGCGCCGCCTTGAGCAGAGATTGGGGTTCCGAAGAGCAGTTTCACATCCATAATCTGGAAATCACCAAGTCACTTCTGGAGGAAGCCCGCCAGGCGGGATGCCGGGTATTCCTATTTTTGAGTTCGCTGTCTGTTCATGGATTTGGAAATCATTACAATTCCACGGAGGACGGCCCCTACTATGCATATCATAACGACTATCAGAGAAAGAAACGCGCAGCCGAGCGCTTCGTGCTTGCCGGCGGGAGCCCGGAGCTGCGGGTGACAGTGATCCGCCCCGGAAACGTATACGGCCCCGGAGACACCACCACCTTCTACCGCCTCTTCGACGCTCAGGAAAAAGGCATTCGGGGAACCCTTGGAGGGGGCAAGCGTCTTACCTCCCCCGTGTATGTCGAGGATCTGGTCGAGGCGGTGATCCTGGCTCTCGAAAACGATGCCTGCGCCGGTCAGATTTTCAATATCACGAGCGGTGAAGAGGTCACCTGGAAACAGCTTCTCGGTTACAGCGCCGAGCTTCTCGGGGTAAAACCCTGGCTCGCACTGCCCATTCCCGTAGCCTGGGTGGCGGCCTATCTGCTCAGTTGGATCTATCGTCTGTTGCGCTTGAAGGCCGAACCTCCGCTGTGCCCCTACCGCGTGGCGCACCTGGCTTGGGATTTTCATTTCAACATAGCCCGGGCGAAACAGGTGCTCGGGTACCGGCCCCGGGTTGACTGGCGGGAGGGTCTGCGCCGAACCGTGGCGGCCTATCGCTCCGGACAGTAACGGATGATTCCGTAGTGTCCTTCAACCATCCAATTCGTTTCCTTTTTGTTGAGCTTTTCTAATGTCTCCGTGTCGATATCGACAACGAGCTCGCTTTTCATTGTACGCAGCACGGCAAACGGTGCAGGGAAATAACCGGTGATCGATTCCATATTGGTAGTAGGATGCCACTTTCGGTCGCCGAGCAGCCGGCGATAGTTTACATCTCCCTTGAGCAGGATCACATCGCTTGCAGAAAGCTGTTTCAGAAGACCTTGAGGGAGCTCGGGGTAGAGCAGCGGTCCGTTCCAGAAGTGATGGTCGGCCAGAACAAGCCTGCCCTCCGCCGCATCACGCGCCAGGATCTGTCCTACATCACGAAGCTCCGCGCTCCCCTCCTGCGCGAGCGCTTCGATCGTTGTCCTGGCGTCCTGACAGCGGGCATCGGAAACATAGAAGGGTTCCTTCTTGCAGTGCAGAACAACTTGCCGGCCCGTGCTTTCGCCGCAATGCAGCACAGCGTAGGCGAGAAACAGATCGCAGACCAGTTCCGAACCGGCGTTGTCGGCAATGATGTCGACCCGCGAAGCATCACGAAGTCTCTCGGCGATCGCTTCTGAGTGATCGACAAGCAGTGCATCCCCCGACCCGCCGATTGTCTGACCATAGGTCTCGAGTACCTTGGTATAGCTGAGATCGATTCGGTTTCCCCAGAGAGAATGGTACACGAGAGCACGGAGGATGTCTTTTCGTCCGCCGGGAGCGGACAGCAGGGTTACGATCGACCGAGCCCGCTCGAGGGCCCCGGCCGGGCGGTGAAGCTCTTCTTTCTTGAAAGGTGCGAAGGGATCCCGTCCGAATCCCGGGGACCCGCTGCGGTAGTATCCGAAAGCCAGCAGGATTTCAAGAAAGTAAAGTGCTTCTGCAAAGTACCAGGGAATGTCGAGCCAGGGCCTGCCTAGATAGCGGTCGATCTCTTTTTGCCAGGTTGCCAGCTCCTCATCCTCGAGCTGCCCCTGCGCGTAGGAATGTATGGACAGGCAATCGGTCACCGTTCCTCCAAGCAGGCGGTCTTTCAGCATCGCCAGCTGCCTCTTGCCCTCTTCATCGGCCCCGCTTTTCGAGATGATCGTGTCGAGCATCTCGGGGAAACGCTTTCTGAACGTGTATCTAGCGAAGGAGTCGGGGTCAGAGGTCCAGATTTGGGAGGGAAGATTTGAAACCTGTCGAGTCACGCCCCTTTATACCACAGCTATTTCGGCTGGGGAAGAGACTATACCTGTAGATTTCAGGTTATGTGACATTGTATTTGAAGCTGCGGCGGCGGTGATTTTCTACACAGGCTGGTGCAGAAGCTTCTTGAACTCCTCCCTGTCGACAACCTCCTTCTCGAGGAGCAGCTTGGCCAGGGATTCGATCACATCTCGCTTGTCATCGATCAGTTTTCTGGTTTTTTCATGGGTCTGCTCGAGGATACGTCTGACCTCTTCGTCTATCTCAAATGCCGTCTTGTCGGAGTACTCTTTTTCCGTGGAACTCCAGATTTCTCCCTTGAGGAAGGGATTATGCGGACGCTCGTAAGCGGTCAAACCGAGCTTTCCGCTCATACCATATTCCTTGACCATGGCCCGTGCAATGTCGGTGGCCCGCATCAGGTCGTTCTGGGCCCCGGTGGACACATCCCCGAACACAACCTCCTCGGTAACCCGGCCCGCCAGAAGCACGGCCAACCGATCTTCTAACTCGCTCTTCGTCATAAGGTAGCGGTCCTCGGTAGGCAGCTGGATCGTGTATCCCAGGGCTGCGATACCCCGCGGTACAATGGAGATTTTATGCACCACGTCGGTGTTGGGCAGGCTCTCGGCCGCCACGGCATGCCCCGCTTCGTGGTAGGCTACGATCTTCTTCTCCTTGGGGCTGATCAGGCGTTTTTTCTTCTCCAGCCCGGCGATCACCCTGTCTATCGCCTCATCCAGCTCATTCATACCGACACTTTTTTTCTTGCGGCGGGCGGCGAGTAAGGCCGCCTCGTTGACGATATTGGCCAGGTCGGCGCCTACCATTCCGGGAGTCCTGGCGGCGATCGTGCTCAGGTCGACATCTTTTGAGAGTTTTACGTCTCTGCTGTGGATCTCGAGGATCGCCTCCCGGCCGTTCATATCGGGCCGGTCCACGACGACCTGGCGGTCGAAGCGCCCGGGACGTAAAAGAGCAGGGTCGAGAATTTCCGGCCGGTTGGTAGCACCCATGATGATCACACCGGCTCGGGTGTCGAAGCCGTCCATCTCGACGAGCAGCTGGTTGAGGGTCTGCTCCCGTTCGTCATGCCCGCCCATGGGGTTGAATCCCCGTACCTTGCCGAGAGCATCGAGCTCGTCGATGAAGATGATGCACGGAGCCTTTCCCTTGGCCTGGGAAAACAGGTCCCGGACTCTGGCCGCACCAACACCGACAAACATCTCTACGAATTCGGAACCGGAGATGCTGAAAAACGGAACCCCGGCTTCTCCGGCTACGGCTCTCGCCAACAGGGTTTTGCCCGTTCCGGGAGCGCCTAAGAGCAGCACTCCTTTGGGCATGCGTCCGCCGAGATCTTCGAATTTACCCGGGTTTTTGAGGAACTCTACAACCTCGACCAGCTCCTCCTTGGCCTCGTCGATACCGGCCGCATCTTCGAAACTTGTCTTTTTGGCTTCCTCGTCGGCAACGAGACGGGCTTTGCTCTGGCCTACGTTGAGAATACCCGGTCCGCCGACCGACATCCGCCGCATTGTGAAGTTCCAAATAGCCAATATGATAATTATCGGGAATATCCAGGAGAGAAGATTGCCCAGGAAGGAGTTGGCCTGCCGTCCGCTGAAGCGTACCCCCTTCTCCTCGAGCTGTTTTACCAACTCCGGATCGTCTACCCGGTGCGTCACGAACTGCTCCTGCTCCGTTTCGCTCCTGGTGATGAGTCCCCTGACCTCGGTGTCAGAAACCACCACCTCTCGAATAAGACCCTGTTCCAGGTACTGCTTGAACTCGCTGTAGGGGATCTCCCTGGAGGTGCCCCTGACGAACAGGAACTGAAGCCCGAAGACCAGTAGCAGGGCAATCGCCAGGTATCCCAAAGAGATCTGTCGTCGTTTATGTTGATCGTTGTTCATTCTGTTGCTCTGTTTCAATGATAAGAATGAAAAGTCCTGAAAACAAGATAAATTTTGGAGGGGCCAACCTTGGTATGAGGAGATGATCCCGGCAGCTTTTTTCTATTCTTTAGAGAATCTCAGACAGTTGGCTCAGCGCGGTGATCAGCAGGTCCTCCCGCACCTCTTTCAGGCGGGGATCGGTCGGCCGCGGACGAAACGAGCGCTTGTCGCCGGCAAACAGGGCGGTCTTGAAACCCGCTTGTCGAGCCGGAAGAACGTCGTTCAGCCTGTCGTTGCCCACGTAGAGAACCCGCCCCGCTTCGATTCCCATTTCATTTAATTTCTCGGCAACGCCTTCGAACAGAGCTGTTGAGGGCTTGGCCCGGCCCGTCCTGTAGGACCAGGCGCATAAAGTCGGATCGAAGCCCAAGGTTTCGAGGGAGCTCCCGAGGTGTGCTTCGAAGAGCAGGGGAGTGTAGAACTGGGCGTTGGATACGATGCCCATAGGCATACTTTTATCCCGCAGAGCGAGAAGTGTTTTTTGAAGCCCGGGCATAGGCCAGGTGGGATTGATCCTGCATTCATATTCAAGGGCAAGCCTCGCGGCGAGCTCGCCGTCCGGCTGCTCCAGCAGATGTCCCTCCGAGCACAGGCGCTGCAATACCAGAATGAAGATTTGACGGATTTCGACCTCAGGCTTCTCTATCCCCTTGGCCTGGAGCTCTCTATGTGTCTGTCGGATTGTGTCTACCAGAAGGTCGGCGCCGCGCTGCGCTCCTTCACCGGTGAGAGCGGTTCCCAGGGCGCGGCAGCTTTGCAGAAGAGCTTGAGTGTGGGCTTCCGTTACACCTGCCGAGATGTCGCCGGAGGCTGAGACGAACAGCGTACCGTATACATCGAACAGGACAGCATGGATAGCAGGCAGCCGGCGAATCAAGGGCGAGCGCCCCGTAGGAATCGGAGCCAGGGGCCGGGATAATTTTTTTATGCGTCTGATTGCTTGCTTCGGATCCATGGCAGTGGACCGACTACCAACGAATCAGGTTCCCCCCGTATGTCAGACCGGCGCCGAAACCGATCACGACGAGCATGTCTCCCTTTTCCAGCAGATGCTTGCCCTGTAGCTCGGCCAGGGCGATCGGAATCGTAGCAGCCGACGTGTTGGCGAACTCCTGTATGTTGACGTAGAACTTGTCCATGGGGATTTTCATTCTCTTGGCCGCCGCCTCTATTATTCTCAAGTTGGCCTGATGCGGGATGATGTATTTGATCTTATCGATGCTGAGGTCGTGGTACTTGAGCAGACGGTCGACGGTCTCTACCAGGGAGGATACGGCGAAGCCGTACACCTTGCGGCCGTCCATCTTGAGATAAACATCGTTGGGATCCGTGGTCCCGGGTTGGAAGGGAAAACGGCTTCCTCCCGCTGTCCGTTCCAGCAGCCGGGCGCCCCAACCCCGGGAACGGATGAAGGTGAACAGAACACCCCTCTCTTCCGAGCCTTCCTCGGCGCAGACCAGTGCAGCCCCGGCTCCGTCACCGAACAAAACGCAGGTATTTCTGTCCTGCCAGTTCGTATGTTTGGAAAGCACTTCCGAGCCGATCACGAGAACTTTCTTTGCAAATCCGGAGCTTATGTACCCCTTGGCGGTCTCCAGCCCGTAGATGAATCCTGTACAACCGGCCACGATATCCATGGCCGCGGCATTTTCAGCTCCCAGGTTTTGCTGAACGATGCAGGCTGTAGCGGGAAATCCAGGAAAATCGGGGGTGGCGGTGGCCAGAAGAATCATGTCCAGCTCTTCCGGTTCGACTTCTGCCCTGTACAGGGTCTTCTTGGCGGCTTCCGTGGCCAGATCCGATGCAGCCTGATCTGGCTCGGCGATATGGCGGAAGTGGATGCCTGTGTGCGAAACGATCCACTCGTCCGATGTATCTAAATATTCTACAAACTCATCATTGGACATGCGTCTCCGGGGCACGTATGTCCCTGTGGAGCAGATTACTGCATTCATGGCGGTCCCCCTGGAAGAAAGGTTCAAGCATTCTAACGGCATTGCTACCAGCGGTCAAGGCGCAACCGTATAGATAAAACAGCTTAGAGAACACTGCTTAAGCGATTCGGCGTAGCAGCACAAGCCTTGACAACCGCTAGGGTATGTGCTATTTTTTGCGCTCGCTAAGCGCTCGCTAAGCGCTCGCTGAAAGCGAGCTTTTAGCGATCAAATCATGGGTGAGGAGCTGGTATGAAAACCTGTTTTCTCTTTCCCGGCCAGGGCGCTCAATATCCGGGTATGGGAAAAGATCTCTGGGAGATCAGCGGCAAGGTCAAAGAACTCTTTCGTCTGGCATCGGATACCACGGATATGGACCTGGAGAAGCTGCTGTTCGAAGGCGGCGAAGAGGAGCTGAAAGCAACAGACAGGACACAGATCGCCGTGACACTGATCAATGTGGCAGCCTCGACCGTGTGTCAGGAGAAAGGCATTGTGCCAGAGGGATTTGCAGGATTCAGCCTTGGGGAGTATACTGCTCTGTACGAAGCGGGCGTGATCGCTCTCGAGGATCTCTTTCCCATCGTCAAGGAACGGGGTCGCCTGATGGAGGAAGCCAGCCGGGCCCTCGACACCCCGGGGGAAGGCGGCAAGACCGGTATGGCGGCGGTCCTGGGATTGGGGTACAACGAGGCGGCGAATGTGCTCGACACCTTGAAGGGCAAGCAGGTATACCTGGCCAACTACTCCAGCCCCTCCCAGATCGTGTTGGCGGGAAGCGCTGAAGGATTGCAGGAGGCGGAGAAGTTGTTCAAGGATGCCGGTGCCCGGCGATTCGTTGTATTGCGCGTCTCCGGACCCTTCCACTCACCCCTGCTCGAGGATGCACGACGGGGCTTGGAGGAGGAGCTTGCCCGCTACACCTTCAATGATCCTCAAAGAGCGGTTTACGCCAATGTCTCGGGTAAACGGATCCAGACCGGTGAGGAGGCGAGACAGCTGTGCGTTCGCCAGGTCGTTTCCACGGTCCGCTGGGTGGACGAGGAGCAGAGCCTACTCGATGACGGATTTGATCGCTTTCTGGAGGTCGGACCCGGCTCGGTACTCGGTGGTCTTTGGAAAGCTTTCACCAGAGAGCTGCCCTGTCTTGCTGCCGGAAAGCTGGAAGCCATAGAAAAAATAGTAGAGGTATAGAAGAATGCTTTTGGAGGGAAAAAAGGCCATCGTTACCGGCGGGGCTCGGGGAATAGGATTGGAGATCGTTTTACATTTTCTCAGGGAGGGAGCCACGGTTTCCTTCATCGATCTGAATCCAAGCGAGTCCCTCTCGGAGATGGAAGAGGCTGCGAAACAGGGCGGAGGAGCCGTCGAGTTCAAACAGGCAAATGTCGCTGCCGAGGAAAAGATCGTCCCCGTCTTGGAGGAGATCCTTGCAGGTGCGGGGAAGATAGATATTCTGGTGAACAATGCGGGGATCACGGACAACAACCTGATTTTCCGCATGTCCCTGGCGGACTGGAATCGGGTATTCGGAGTAAATCTGTCCAGCGCTTTCATGATCAGCAAGGTCGTGGGCCGGCATATGGCCAAGAACAGGAGCGGCTCGATTGTCAACATGGCCTCGGTGGTGGGAATCGGAGGAAACGCCGGGCAGGCCAGTTACGCCGCCTCAAAGGCGGGATTGATCGGTCTGACCCACAGCCTGGCCAAGGAAATCGGCGGCCGGGGGGTGCGGGTCAACGCCGTGGCTCCGGGATATATAGACACGGAGATGACGAGAGAGCTTCCCGAAGCGGCACGGGAGGCGTTTCTAACTCAGATCGCCATGAACCGCCCGGGAAGCACGCAAGAGGTGGCCAAGGTCGTGGTCTTCCTGGCCTCGGATCTATCCTCCTACGTATCGGGAGAGGTTATCCGGGTCGACGGTTGCATGGTCATATAGAACAAGCTTAACGAAGTCAACGAAATAGAAGGAGATAGCAATGCCCAAGCGAGTTGTGATTACCGGTATGGGAACGGTGAACCCCCTCGCCAACAATGTCAAAGACTACTGGGAACGGGTTAAAGCCGGGGAAAACGGAATCGGCCGAATAACCCGCTTCGATCCATCCGACCATCCCAGCCAGGTTGCCGGGGAGGTGAAGGATTTCAATCCTGGAGATTTCTTCGACGCCAAGGAAGCCAGGCGTATGGACCGTTTCACAGTGTACGCGGTGGCTTCCGCGATTCAGGCTTTTGATGATGCTAGCCTCAAGAACAACGATGTGGATCCTGATCGTATGGGAGTTGTTATTGGCAACGGGATCGGAGGCATCGAAGTTCTAGGCAATAACTTCAAGAAGTTCTTCGATCGTGGCGTGAAAGCTGTGCATCCCCTGCTGGCGCCGATGATGATCTCCAACATCGCGCCGGCCAACGTGGCCATCAAACTCAACCTGCAGGGCCCCTGTCACGCGGTGGTAACGGCCTGTGCCTCCGGTACCGACGCCATCGGCGAAGCCTTGAGCTGGGTACGCAGGGGTAGGGCGGAGATCATGTTCGCCGGCGGAACAGAGTGTGCCCTGACGCCTTTGGGGCTGGCCAGCTTCACCGTGATTCAGGCGGTGAGCTGCAAATACAACGACAAACCTGAAAAAGCCTCCCGGCCTTTCGATGTGCACCGCGACGGATTCGTGATGTCCGAAGGGGCGGGGATCCTCGTCCTGGAAGAGTTGGAACATGCCAAGAAGAGGGGAGTCCACATCTACGCCGAGCTGCTCGGCTACGGTGCCACCTGCGATGCCAATCACCTGACCGCTCCCCATCCGGAGGGAATCGGTGCGGTGCGGGCCATGCAGCGGTCGATGCAGGACGGTGGAGTGAATCCTGGGGATATCGACTACATCAATGCCCACGGTACCTCCACACCGGCAAACGACCCTGTGGAGTGTAAAGCGATCAAAAAGGTTTTTGCCGAGCACGCCAGGAAGCTCAAGGTCTCCTCCACGAAATCGATGATAGGGCACCTGCTCGGGGGCGCCGGCGGGGTCGAGGCCATCGTCACAGCTCTGGCTCTCAAGGAGCAGTTCTATCCGCCCACCCGGAACCTGGAAGAGCAAGACCCGGAGTGCGACCTGGATTGCGTGGCCAACAAAGGGGTAGCCGGTTCGATGCAGCACGCTCTGTCCAACTCCTTCGGTTTCGGCGGCCACAACGGCGTTCTGGTATTCAAGCGCTACGAGGAGTAGAGGCTGAGCAGGAAGGGCTAGAAGAGGCTCAACTGCTGCTCCGCCGCCCCGCTCATTTCTCTCGAGCCGTGAGCTTTCTGCTTCTTCAGCTCGAACAGCTGCTGCTCTATCCCGGAGAGGAAGGGACTCATAGCTAATTTATATTCCCGACCGAACAGGTAGCGTTTCTTCGCATAGCTGAGAAACAGGTACTTTTTGGCCCGGGTCATACCCACGTAAAACAGCCGCCGCTCCTCCTCCGGCTCGCTTGGGCTGCTGGCGAACAGGGAGTAGGGAAGGAGCCCGTCTTCACAGCCCACGATAAACACGCAGGGAAACTCGAGCCCCTTCGCCGAATGCAGGGTCATCAGGGCCACCGCCTCGCTGTCCGGCCGAAAGTCATCGGCCCCGCTGCCCAGGACCACGTACTCAACGAAGCGCTGGAGCTTGCCGGCGAAAGGTTCTGTAAGATCTTTGAGGGAGCGATGCAGTTCGGCATCAAGATCGAGGGAGCAAAGGTCAGCCGCGGCGGCTGCCAGGTCGCTCACCGAGGCTCCCTCTCCGGTCTGCTTCCTGAGATCTTCGAGCTCCGTCGGAGAGATGATTTTAGAATCCAGAAGCGAGCGCCGGAGAACGGGATTATCACCGGCGCAGAGTCGCAGGACGTCGATTACCGGCTTGACAGGCTGCTGCTTGAAAAAAGGATCCTCGCCGATCGTTTGGCAGGGGATGGAGTGGTCGCGAAAGGCTTTGTGCAGGGCATCCATCTGTCTGCCGATTCGAAACAGCACGGCGAAATCCGACAGGCTTTCAATTCCCTCGGTACTAAGGCCCTCGCTGATATCACTGTCCAGAGAGAAGAAGCGCAGGCCTCCGATCATGGCCTCGATGGTGCGGGCCACGAACTCCGCTTCGCTTCTGTCACTGGCGTTTTCCGAGATTTGGATGCGCACGCCCGCTTCCCTGCCGCGAAGCACGCTGGACCTCTTCCCGGCCAGAACCTGAGTCGATGCCCTGAGGATCGTGTCCGAACAGCGGTAACTCCTGGTGAGGTCAAACAGCCTGGCCTGTGGATAGTCTGAGAGAAACTCGTTTATAAAGCGAACGTCGGCGCCGCGAAACCCGTAGATGGACTGGCGGGGATCCCCGATGACGAACAGGTTGCTCGAACAGTCGGGAGCCAGCAAGCGAATCAAGCGATACTGAGCCAGATTGATGTCCTGGTATTCGTCCACCAGAATCCAGCGAAAACGATTTCTGTAAGCCTCGAGCAGCTTCTCGTCGGCAAGTAGAAGCAGGACCGGTCGATAGATCAGGTCGTCCAGGTCGAAAAGATTCTGCTCTGCAAGTTTTTTCTCGTAAAGCTCGACAAGCCCGCGGATCTGTGAGTCCCGGATTTCAGAAGGAGAGCCCAGGTTCCTCTTCAGAGTGCTGAGCTGCCGTCCGATGCTCCGGGCCTGGCTCCCCGAGCATCCGGGCAAGGCAGCGATCAGAGAGATTCTGTCCTCTTCGTCGATCACGGCGAATCCCTTTTCTCTACCCATCCGCCGGAAGTGAGCTTTTAAGATCGATAAACCGAGAGCGTGGAAGGTGCAGATAGTGGGCCCTTCGGCGAGCCGTTCGGCGAGCCGTTCGGCGAGCTGCCCGCTGAGACGGTTTTTCATCTGCTCTGCAGCTTTGTTGGTGAAGGTAACTGCCAAGATCGTATCCGCTTTGACGCCGCGGTCTTCTATCAGGGCAGCGATGCGGGCCGTCAGGGTACGGGTTTTTCCCGTTCCCGGACCGGCCAGGATAAGAGCCGGTCCCTGCTCATGGGTTACCGCTGTGCGCTGCTCCTGATTGAGGGCGGCAAGCATCCTCTGTCGGATTGGGAACAGCGAAGCCTGCCCGGTCTCCGTGCGGTCCCGGACAGAGGGCGCAGGGATGTTCGTCTCGTTCTGAGCGCGCAGGCTGCGGTAGGTCTCCAGCTCAAAGCTGATCAATCCTCTCTGATTATTCCGGATCGTTTTCACGCCTTCCAGATCGCGGAAGAGAAGTTCCTGGGCTCCGAAACTCTTCATCTCGCCGTCGGCAAACAGCCGGACCCGGCCATACTCGCCGTCGAATCCCGCTTCGATAAGGACCTCTCTGCGGCGCATGCGCCGGATCGCCTCGGCGAGGAGCTCGCCCCCCGCCGCTTGCAGTTGTTCGACGGGCAGCTCGAGAAGGATGCTGAGCTCCGGACCTGTCCTGCGCACTAAGTTTGCGTACAGCTGGGATATTCTCTTCGACTGGGGACCCACGCCGGTCAGCTCGGAAAGGATCTCTTTAAGGGGAATCAGGCTGTGGTAGGCAGCCCTGCTTTCGGGATCGGGAAGGACATCCCGATCGGCCAGCTGAGCCACCCTGTTCAGAACCCCGATTGTGACGGGTTTTCCGCATACCGGGCAGATGCCCCGGTTGCGAAGAGTCTGCACCGGATCCCAACGCACGCCGCACTTCCTGTGCCCGTCATAGTGGTACTTGCCCTCTTGAGGAAAAAACTCGATTGTGCCTAGAAATCCTCTGCCCTGAGCCGAAGACGGGATCTCGGACAGAGCGGCGGTTACGGCCGGGTAGGAGAGATCGGTGTCGAAGAGATTCGCCTCCCTGCCCAGTTTTTCAGGGGAATGAGCATCGGAGTTGGAGATCAGAGTGTAATCGTCGAGGAAGCTGCAGAGCCAGTTCATCGGCGGATCCGATGACAGTCCCGTTTCCACCGCCCGGATGTGGCCGGACAGATCGCCGTAGCACTCCTCGATACTTTGGAAGCCGCTCTTGGCACCCAAAGCGGAAAACCAGGGAGTCCAGATGTGGGCGGGCACGAAAAAAATACGCTCTGAAGAGTCCAGGGCGATCTCGAGAAGATCGCGGCTGTCCAGCCCGATAATCGGCCGACCGTCCGAAGAGATATTGGCGAGCTGCGAGAGTTTCGATTGGATCTTCTCAGCGCTTCGGAAATCGGGAGCCAGAATCAGGTTGTGCACCTTGCGCACCTTGTCTCCTTTTTTATAGATGTTGCTGATCTCAGCGGTCAGCAGGAAACGGGTAGGAAAAGCGGATTCTCCCGAGGCGGACGGCGGGGCGCCGGGGGCTGCATCGCCGTGCTCTGCGATCCTGTACTCGTCTTTGAGGCGGAACAGCCCCTCTTCAGCGGGTCTGAGTTTCTGCTTGAGCTCCTGTAGCCATCCCGGATGGGTGAAATCGCCTGTACCGACCAGGCCGATGCCTTTGATTCGGGACCAGGCCTCGAGGTGCTCGGGGGTGAGATTCGGACTGGTGGAGATTGAGTAGTGAGAGTGGATGTGCAGATCGGCTATGAAACGCATGACTGTAATCTTTTCAGCCCAACGGTATACTTGTCAATGGGGCGGCGTTTTTCGTACCTTTAGGGTTGGGATTGAACAGGCTCGAGATGGAGTGCTGTACCGAGAATACGGGGAATGTAAATGTCAGACCGGGCTATGGATCCAAGATATGACAGCGAGCTGCTCGAAGAGACGGAAAAAGAGCTCAAAGAGCCGGATATGTACAAGGTTGTGCTGCACAATGACGACTATACAACCAAGGAGTTTGTCGTCGAGGTTCTGAGGATCGTGTTTCACAAGCCGGCGATCGAGGCCACCAGGATCATGATGGACGTCCATAAGAGGGGAAAGGGCATCGTCGGTGTCTACACCTGGGACATCGCCCAGACCAAGGTCGCCCAGGTGCGTCAGATGGCCAAAGAGCAGGAGTTCCCCCTGAAGTGCTCTGTCGAGCCTGCCTGAGATCGATTCGTAGGGGAAAAGTAGAGGGGAGTGATAATGAGAGTCAGCGACGATGTACAAGGGGTTCTACAGGCCGCCTATCTGCACGCCAAAGAGCGCGAGCATGAGTACCTGACCCCGGAACACATACTATATTCTTCTCTTCACTTCGATGTCACCGAGGAGATCATAAAAGCCTGCGGTGCAGATCCTGTGGAGATCATGGAATATGTTGAGAAACATCTCGGCGAACAGATTCCCGTGGTTGAGAGCTCCGAGCCGATACAGTCTCTCGGATTCCAATCCGTGATAGCGCGGGCTCTGTTTCATTCAGAAGCATCATCCAAGGAGATCGTGGATATCGGGGATGTGCTGGTATCCATCCTGGACGAGACCAAGAGCTTTGGAGCCTACTTCCTGAAGAAAGCCGGGATTACCCGCTACAACCTGCTGCAGGCGATCTCCCACGGCGGCATTCTTACCACCTCGGCCGAGGAGCGTCAAAGCCTCGAAGAGGAGATGCCTGCCGGAGAGGAAGGGGACGAGGAAGAAGGCCCCGCTGCAGGCGGCAGGAAACGCAGGAGGCGCAGTGCCCTGCAGATGTTCACCCGGGAGCTGACCGAAGTGGCCAGGAGCGGCGAACTGGAGCCCTTGATTGGCAGAGAGGATGTGCTGGAGCGGACGGTGCAGGTTCTCTGCCGGCGGTTGAAGAACAACCCCGTTCTTGTAGGAGATCCCGGAGTAGGAAAAACGGCGATCGCCGAGGGATTGGCTCAGCGCATCGCCGAAGACGATGTGCCCGATCTGCTCAAGGGATACGAGGTTTTCGCTCTCGACATGGGCAGTGTGGTGGCCGGCACCCGCTATCGCGGGGATTTCGAGGAGCGGCTGAAACAGGTGATAAAAGAGCTGGAAAAGAAAGAGCGGGTGATTCTCTTCATCGACGAGATCCACACGATCGTGGGAGCCGGGGCCGTTTCCGGCGGATCCCTCGATGCCTCGAATATTCTCAAGCCTGCTATCGCCTCGGGGCGCATCCGCTGCCTCGGTTCCACCACCTACGACGAGTTCAAGAAATACTTCGAGCGTGACAGGGCTCTTTCACGGCGCTTTCAGAAGATCGAGGTAACGGAGAGCACGCCGGATGAGACCTTCCAAATCCTCAAAGGACTGCGGGAGCGCTACGAGAGCTACCATCAGGTCAAGTACAGCGACGAGGCGCTGCAGGCCGCTGTGGAGCTTTCCGATCAGTATATCAACGACCGCTTCCTTCCCGACAAGGCGATCGACGTGATCGACGAGGCGGGCGCCTACATGCGCATCCTTGCTTTTCGAGGCGATTCGGAGCCAATCCCTGAACCTGTGTTATCTCATACCGATATCGAAAAGGTTGTCTCCAAGATAGCCAAGATCCCCGAGAAGACGGTCAGCGCTTCGGAGATGAATCGGCTCATGAGCCTCGAGGAAGACCTCACGAAGGTCCTCTTCGGGCAGGATCAGGCGATTGAGGCGGTCGTGCAGGCTGTCAAGAACTCCAGGGCGGGTTTCCGGGAAGCGAACAAACCCGTTGCCAACTTCCTCTTCGTGGGTCCTACCGGCGTCGGCAAAACGGAGCTGGCCCGTCAGCTGGCGGAGAATCTCGGGGTGGCCATGCATCGCTTCGATATGAGCGAGTACCAGGAACGGCACACTGTCAGCCGCCTGATCGGCTCCCCCCCCGGGTACGTCGGCTATGACGAAGGAGGTCTTCTCACAGATGCCATACGCAAGACTCCGCATGCCGTGCTGCTTCTCGACGAGGTGGAAAAGGCCCATCCCGATATCTTCAATGTGCTGCTCCAGATCATGGACTACGCCACTCTCACAGACAATGCGGGCAGGAAGGCGGATTTCCGTAATGTTATTCTCATCATGACCTCAAATGCAGGAGCCCGCGAGCTGGGCAAGTCCTCTATCGGATTCGGGGAGCGGGTCATCGGCGGTGACGCCATCGACGCTGCCGTGGACCGTATCTTCAATCCCGAGTTCCGCAACCGTCTCGACAGAGTGGTGACCTTCAACCGCCTCGACGAGCAGGTCATTCTCCAGATCGTGGACAAGGAAATCCGGCTTTTCGAGGAACAGCTGATAGAGAAAGCGGTCAGCCTGGAGGTCAGCGACGTTTGCCGTCTGCATCTCGCCAGGGAAGGTTACAGCCCCGAGTTCGGAGCCCGGAACATAGCGCGCCTGATCCAGATCAAGATCAAGGACTTCTTCGTGGATTCGGTTCTCTTCGGCAAGCTGCAGAAGGGAGGCAAAGCGTTCGTGGATCTGGATCCGGAAAGTGCAGAGGTTACGATACGAACAAGAAAGGCCAGGACGCGCAAGGATTCTTCTAAGAAAGAGTCTTCCAAAGACGAACAGAAAAGCAGTTGAGTTTGCGGCCCACCTCCTCAGGCGAGAGCTGCGACGGAGATTTCAAGACGACAGCGGCGGGCGATCGGCGGCGAAGGGCAGGGAGCTGTTCAGGGCATCGATTCTCTCCTGCTCCATGGCGTTGATCCTGTCTATGTTTTGGGCCATGATCCTGTTCAGGCGTTCGTCGTAGAAGTGGTGCAGGCTCCAGTTGGCCACCGCCTTAAAACCGCGGCGGACTTTGTGGGCCGAACCGATTCCCGGATCGAAACTGTGTACTCCCCGTTCGATCGCCCATTCAATGGGCGCGTAGTAGCAGGCGTTGAAGTGCAGGCTGTCATAGTGGTTCTCCGTCCCCCAATAACGGCCGTATAGCCGGCTGTTTTTGCTCAGGCAGAAAGACATGGCCTCGGGCTCTTGCGTTTGCTTATCCCTTTCCTTCAAAGCTGCAATAAGCACGATACGGTGGCGGAAGTCTTCATGGAGACCGGTGAAGAACTCCTCGCTCAAATATTTCGCCGCCCAGGGCCCGAACTGGGCATTGGTCAGCTCATAGAAGTGATACATTCTCCGCAGGTGAGCAAGGCTGATTTCAGCGCCCGTGTAGGTACGCAGCCTCAGCCCCTGCTCGGCCAGCTTTTTACGTTCCCGGCGGATGTTGCGTCGCTGATTCTTGTCGAAGCTCCACAGGTATTCCTCAAAGCTGCCGAAGCCGGGGTTCTGCCAAAGGTAGCTCTGATGTTTCCAGGCTATGAATCCGTTTCTCTGCATAGTATGGAGCCAGGCCGGATCGACGTAATTGAAAGCCAATCCCGCCACGTTGTTTCGGCGGCAGAGGTTGTCGATGGCTTCTACGATCAGGCGAGTAAGGAGCTCTTCATCCTCTCCGGGGGCTATGAGAAAGCGGTAGCCGGATACCGGGGTGGCCGGGCTCATGCCCACCATCTTGGGATAGTAGGGTATTGCCGAGCGACCCGCCGCGTCTGCACAAATATAGTCCCAGACGAACTCCCCCTCGCTGTGTCCCTTGAGGTAGAGGGGGGCAGCGGCCGCCAACTGTGGCCCGGCCCAGACGGTCAGGTGCAGGGGGAGCCATCCGGTTTCGGGGCGCATGCTTCCCGAGACTTCCATGCGGCGCAGCCACTCCCATTCGAGAACCGGGGTGTGGAGAGGTTGGGCCAGAGCGTTCCATGCTTTTTTGGGAACAGCGGAAATCTCTTCTAGCCACTGCAGTCTGTATGCCGGTTGTCTGGTTTCTGCCATTGGTACTCGGATCTCTTTTTGAGCCTACTGCCCTCCGGTCAATGATAATATAAGAAAATAACAATCGCCGGACAGGTTTTTACATTCCTCGGAAAAATGTCGGGTCCGATCGATTGAACGGATTCAAGATGTCGTTTATTATCCTTTCCTGTGGAGGTCGGATGAAGGCACTGGTATTAGAAAAAATCAACCATCTCGTATACAAAGAGGTGCCCGAGCCGGAGACCGGAGAGGGTGATGTCCTGATCGAGGTCAAGGCCTGCGGGATCTGCGGCAGCGACGTTCACGGCATGGACGGCTCCTCGGGACGGCGGATTCCGCCGATCATCATGGGACATGAGGCGGCCGGTGTTATTGTGGAGATCGGCTCGCGTGTCGAAGGCTGGGAAAAAGGAGACCGGGTGACCTTCGACTCTACGATCTACTGCGGCCGCTGCTGGCATTGCAGACGAGCGGAGGTCAACCTCTGCGAAAAGCGCCGTGTTCTCGGTGTTTCCTGCGATGAGTACCGGCAGCACGGGGCTTTTGCAGAATATGTGGCCGTGCCGGCCCATATACTCTACGCTCTGCCCGACGAGGTCGGCTTCGAACAGGCCGCCCTGGTCGAGACTCTTTCCATTGCGGTTCATGCGGTCGGCCGGACTCCCGTACGACTCAACGATTCGGCCCTCGTGGTAGGGGCGGGCAATGTCGGGCTGCTTGCCGTTCAGGTTCTCAAGGTCTTGGGCTGCACTCCTGTGATCGCCGCCGACATCGATCAGATCAGATTGGAAAGGGCGAGGAGGCTCGGCGCCGATGAGGTTATCAACTCGGCCGAAAGCGATGTAGCTGTAGAGGTTCGCAAGCACTGTGGGCGGGGCGTGGATATCGCTATCGAGGCTGTGGGTATCGGCAAAGCACTGCAGAGCGCCGTTTCCGCCGTGCGCAAAGGCGGCGCTCTCACCCTGATCGGGAATCTCGAAGCCACCGTTGACTTCCCGCTGCAGGCAGTGGTTACCAGGGAGATCAGCGTCAACGGCTCCTGCGCTTCGAGCGGCGAGTACCCCACCTGTCTTGACCTGATAGCCCGCAGGGTGGTGGATGTGGATGCGATGATAAGCGCCACGGCGCCCCTGGCCGAGGGCGCGGCCTGGTTCAAGCGATTGTACGACGGCGAACAGGACCTGATGAAGGTAATCCTGGTTCCCTAGCGTCCGACGGAGGTTGAAGTGTGAAAAGCTTGAGAACAGGAATCATCGGCTGCGGAAAGGTCGGCCATACCCATGCCAGGGCACTGGCCGAGCTGCCCCAATCCGAGTTCACCGCGGTGTTCAGCCGTTCCGCCGACAAGGCGGAGCGACTTGCCGACGAGTTTGGAGTGAAGGGATTCACGGACCTGGAAGAGATGCTTCGGAAAGTAGACGCGGTGATTGTCTGCACTCCCCATCCCTTTCACGCCGGACCCACGGTTTGTGCTCTCGAGGCGGGGGTTCACGTTCTGGTGGAAAAGCCCCTTGCATCTTCGCTCGAGGACTGCGACGCCATGATCGCCGCCGCCAGGGCCGCAGGATGCAAGCTGGCCACTGTGTGTCAGCGTCGCTGGTACGTGCCCGTCAAGCGGGTAAAAGAGGCGATCGACAGCGGCAAGATCGGCGCGCCGGCGCTAGGCATGGTTATCATGCTTGGATGGAGAGACCGGCCATATTACGAGAGCGATCCCTGGCGCGGCACCTGGAAGATGGAGGGCGGCGGGGTTTTAGTTAACCAATCCCCGCACCAGCTCGACCTGCTGCAGTGGTTCATGGGACCGATCGGCGAGCTGTTCGGCTATTGGGACAATCTCAACCATCCCTACATCGAGGTCGAAGACAGCGCCGTGGCCGTAATTCGTTTTAAAAACGGAGCTTTGGGAAGCATCGTGGTGTCCAACTCACAGGAACCAGGGCTGTACGGCAAGGTGCATGTGCACGGACGCAGCGGCGCCTCCGTGGGGGTCCAGACAGACGGCGGGGCAATGTTTGTCTCCGGAATGTCTTCGATCCTGGAGCCGCCTGTAAACGATCTGTGGAATGTGCCCGGTGAAGAAAAGCTGCTGGAAAGATGGAAACAGGAAGACACGGAGTTTTTCAAAACGATAGATCCCACCTACCACTACCACAAGCTGCAGGTCGAGGATTTTCTGCGCTCGATCCTTGAAGACGGGCAACCCCTGGTGAGCGGCGAAGAGGGAAGAAAAACGGTCGAGCTGTTCACAGCCATCTATCGGTCGCAGAGGGACCGGAAATCTATCCGCTTTCCCCTCGAGCCGGAACGGGGCAGGGAAGATTTTGACGGCAGGCTGTCTGATTGACGGCAGTGCGTTTCGCCGCTAGCGCGGCGAGGCCGCCTGAAACAAGGTATAGGTATAGAATCCGTAATAATCGGGTTGGTTCAGGATGAACTCGGGAGAGGATGGATCGGTGATTCTTTTATACAGCAGACGGTCGGCCCGGCTCAGTTCCTTCTCCGCCTCCAGCCAACGCATCTGAATCAGGGCGAGCAGCGCGCGGCGGACCGGCTCGTCAAAAGGAGCGCAGATTCCGTCTGTAAAAGGCCGAGCCGTTGCCTCGACGAAACCTGCCTTTCTCATCCAGCCTACAAGGCGTAAAAAATGATGCTCGGGACGGGCCTTCGCCGTGAAGGGAGCGATCCCCGGGGTGGTGGCATTGAGAACCGCTTCCAGGCGGGGGTAGCCGGGAAGGAGCTGCTGGGCCGACCAGATCAGTATCAGGAGCAGGCCGCCTGGTTTCAGGATGCGGCGGAATCCCTGAAGCAGGGGCAGCGGACGCCCCATCGAGTAGCAGGCGCAGCTGGCGCTCCAGGCCCAATCGAACTCCTGATCTCGAAAGGGCAGATCGTAGATATCACCTTGAACCAGGGATACCCGTTCCTCCAGTTCCCACGTAACGATATTCCTGCCCGCCTCTTCGAGAAACTCCGGACGAATATCCAGACCCGTGATATGTCCCCCCGCTCCCACAGCTTGGGCCAGGGGCGGGATCTGCAAACCCACACCGCAGCCGGCATCCAGCCCGCGGCTTCCTTCGGGAAGGTCGATCGCCTGAACGACCCGTCGTATCAGCGGGTCCTGAAGGGGATCGCTCAGATAGAATTTTTCCATATAGGCTTTCGCGTCATAGTCCTCCCCATCGTGTTCGGACATACTCGTTCCTCCTCAAGAAACCAGTGTGCCACGATCTGACCTGCAAACAAAGCCCATGCCTGTGAATTTGAAAAGTTGTACCGATGAGGAAAACGTATTATAGTGAATCGAGATCTTCCTCAAAACTATGCTTGTTTACGGACCTGTTCCTTACAAGAGACTCGGAAAAACCCTGGTCGTCAATAATATTCCCCTCAAGAATTGCAGCTACGGCTGCCTTTACTGTGAGTTGGGCCACACGACGAAGTTCCGTATAGAGCCCGTTGAGTTCTTTCAACCTTCCGCGCTCCTGGAGGCTGCCGAAGATAGAATCGAAAAGGTGCAGGGAGAAGAGTACCAGCTGGACTTCGTAAGCTTCGTTCCCGATGGAGAACCGACCCTGGATCGCAATCTAGGTGCAGCATTTCAATTGCTCAAGGAAGAGCTATCGATTCCCGTGGCTGTAATTACAAATGGATCGCTGCTCTGGCGGGAAGAGGTGGCCGAGATGGCGAGCAGTGCGGACTGGGTATCTGTAAAGGTGGACAGCACCAAAGAGGCGGTCTGGCGGCGAATCAACAGGCCCGACGAACGGTTGAAATTTCGAGACGTTCTCTCCGGCATCGAAAGGTTCTCCCACCTTTACGCCGGGCAGCTGGTTACAGAAACCATGCTGGTGGCTGATGTCAACACAGGCCGGGAGAGTCTCTGCGAGCTGGCAGGCTATCTGCAGTCTCTGCAGGCTTCGAAATCCTACCTTTCCGTTCCGATTCACCCGCCCGCAGAGAGGGAGGTTCGCGTGCCTGAACCGAGTGAGATCGAACTTGCCGAGGGGATCTTTACGGACGCCGGTTTGGCGGTGGAGTGCCTGCAGGCATGAAGGAACTACAGGCCCTGGTGGACGCCGAAATCGACAAAGGCGGTTTTCCAGGCATCGTTCTCGAGGTCGCGAAAGAGGGGAAAAGCGTCTTCTCCCTGGTGAAAGGACTGCGTCAGGTCCAACCGAACGAGGAGAAGATGACTGCGGACACGATCTTCGATCTGGCCGAGCTCACCCAGCCGCTGGCTACGGCGCTGCTCACGTTGTATGCCTGCGGGCAGGAAAAAATCAGTTTGGAACGAACACTGGGCAGCTTCATTCCCGAAGTGTCCGGCCGGAGTCGCGATGTTACCCTGAGGCAGCTTCTCCTTCACACAGGCGGTTTCGCCGCGAACCCGGATCTGCACAAGTTGTTTCCAGATCCACGGAATATCGACTACGAGCAAGCTGTTCGTGCCCTGCTCTCTATACAGCCGGAGGAGTCTCCCGGTACCGTTGTACGATACAGCTGCACCGGGTATCTGTTCCTCGGACAGGTGCTGAGGCGTATCAGCGGCGCGCGTGTTCAGGAGCTGTTCTCCCAGTTGGTCGCCGCGTCCTGCAAGTTGTCGGATACCACGTTCAATCCTCCCGTGGTGCTCTGGGGCCGGGTGGCCGCTTCCGGTTACTGTCGCTGGAGGCAGCGCTGGATGCGCGGCCAGGTGCACGATGAGAACTCCTACTGTCTCGGTGGAGAGGGGGGAAACGCCGGTCTTTTCGCTACGGCCGCGGGCGTGCTTCAGCTGCTGTCAATTTTCGAGACAGGCGGTTTGATCAACGATTGTCGGCTTCTTTCTCCAGACCAGGTGAAAATGATGAGTACCTGCTGCACGGAGGGGATGGGAACGCGACGTTCCGTGGGCTTCATGATGGGCGGGCAGGATTCAACGTGGGCAGCTGCGCTCGGTGACAATTCTTTCGGCCATACAGGATTCACAGGCACGAGCATCTGGTTCGATCCGGTGAAAAGAATCAGGGTGGTACTGTTGACAAATTCCCTTCATCTGGGCCGCGAGCAGACGGAAGCCAGGATCGAAGAGTTCAGGAGAGAGATCCACCACGCCGTTTATGAACATTTTGCTTAGAGCGTGGGTAGAAATGTGATTGATCCGCTTTTAGACGCCCCACCCCTCTATTGGTTTCAGTTGCGAGTCGTCTGTTGGTTCCTCGGATAGGCTCGAATGGGAACAGCTCAACGATGTCTGTAATCCGAGGTGAGCGGCGTCTGCCCTGAGTTTCTCAGTGTTACTGTGATTTCAGGAAGAGATTCATTTTCGTGCCGCACTGAGGACAGATGCCCTTGGCCTGCCGGCGGCCCTGCTTGTTGATGACCACCTGGGCATCTTTCATTACGCGTTTGGCTTTGCACTTCACACAGTAGGCTTCGTATTCGGCCATACGGTTACCCTCCCTGTTGTTTGAGATATGCTCATATTGTACCTCAAATCCGGGATTTTAGCAAATAATTTTAAGGCATTTATACTCGTTCTGATATATCATAAACACGGTCGATTAGTATCTCATTAGTGTCAGATCTTTCGTATTTTGATCCCTGCATTCCTGTTCTGAACGGCCCAGTAGCGTCTGTATTGAAAAAGAGGCTTACCTCGCGGTGGAGTGCCGTCGATCTCCTCGAGCCAAAGCTTCTCCGCTTCCAGGCTGCGGGCGAAGGCGGATTTCGTCAGACTGAATCGTTTGTCCGGGATTGAGTCTTGTGCTTCGGCGAGAAACCCCGTTTCCAGCGCGTCTCGCCGATCCCGAATCAGGTCGAGCCGGTTGGGAAAATCCATGAGCAGGCGTCGATGAAGCTGTTCGTGCCGCCACCAGAGACTCCGATCGTCCGCCACAGGGCCCGGCGGCGGTCCTATGTCAGGCAGTACCCGGTCCTCCAGCCAGATCGGCTTGAACACCCCGGTACAGGGAGCCGAGGTGCCTGTAGCCCACAGGGTCTGGGAATCGGGTTTTAGAGCAGCGATCAAGGAAGCGGTGGATTGAGCGGCGTTTCGCAGCAGTCCGTTCGCCGAATGGGCGCAGACGCGGTTCATCAGCAGATGCCGGTCGGGTCGATACGGTTGAAGTGGCCCGTGGTCCCGGAGCACGGAGAAGGCATCTTTGACCGTAAACTTTCCCGCTTTGGTTGTTGGAAGACGGGTCGACCGCTCCCTTCGTCGCTTGCAGGCGGAAAAGGTTGTGTACAGCCAGTCCGAGTAGCAGCGGGCGAAGTTGAATGTTTCACCTTTTTTCAACCAGCCCCTTCTGCGGGCCGTATCTATCAGATCGGGGTGGCTCCTGTCGAAGTTCTCTCCGATCGTCAGACCGTTGCTGATGCTGTAGAGGTCGGATATCTTGAGGGCGGCCCACAGCGGGCCGGCCGTTTCCAGTACCCACGCTTCCCGAGGATCGGCGATCAGATAGCTGTTGTGGTAGCTCAACTTTTTATCTTGGTACCCGCAGGGGCCTCCCTGCCCGTGCTCGGCGAGCAAGTCGATGATCCTCTGCAGTGCAAATCGAGCATCGGCCGAGCGTTCGAGGGCCAACCGGAGAAGGTCCATGCCTGTGAGGCGCCTGCCTTTTGCCAGGGGCATGCGGGTGAACACGGCCTCATTGCCGATCACCACCCCTTTTTCATTGGCTCCGATCTCCGCGCCCCACATCCAGAAGGGACGGCTGATCAGAACGCCGTAGGTCTGGCGGACCTGGGGCACCTGCAGATAGGTACACTGAAGCAGCTCGCCCTTGGGATGATCACAGGGAGGGTGGTATTCCAGAGACTGGGCTTCGTTTGGCTCCCTGTCGCTGTTCTTGCCGAAAAGGATCGAGCCGTCGGCCGTTGCGCCGGGCAGAGCGACGAAGGTATCACACATAACTTCTCCATATACATGGTTGTAGGCTTTCCTGAAAAAAGTCAAGGAATTCAGAGCCGGCCGCGGGTGATCCGGATGTTCGACCTTTGACCCTCGGATGGACCATCGATATACTGTTACCCGCTCCGGATCTCGGACACAGCTCCGAGCGACGCCTGTACGAGCGCCAGTGAGAAGAGAAGTGGAGAAACAAAGTCGCAACAGCCTGACTCTTATCATCGGTTATTTTTTGTCCTTCATCATTCTGGGAATGAGCACGGCAACCCTGGGCCCCGCCCTTCCCTATCTGGCAAAAAATGTCGGCACGAGCCTAAAGTCAATAAGCCTCGTGTTCATCGGACACCGTCTCGGTTATTTGATCGGTAGCTTTGCAGGAGGGCATCTTTACGACAGGGTCTCGGGGAACCGTCTCATGGCCGTGGTTCTTCTGATCCTTGGGCTGGGCTTGGTCTTGGTGCCGATCACTTCTCTGCTGTTTCTACTTGTCGCCGTCGTGTTTTTCATAGGCCTGGGCGAGGGTACCGTGGATGTCGGAGGGAATGTGCTCCTCGTCTGGACACAGCCGCCCAAGGTGGGATCTTTGATGAACGCCCTCCACCTTTTCTTCGGAATCGGCAGCTTTATTGCTCCGCTCGTCTTGACCCAGGCGATCAGGATCAGCGGATCGATTCGCTGGGGATACTGGATTCTGGCCGTGTGGATTGTTCCCGTCGCCGTGCTGCTGTTTCGTCTGCCGAGCCCCGAAGCGCACCAGCCAAGGGAGGAGGGCGGTAGCACAGCCGGCGGTCTCCTGCTGCCCGGGCTGCTTGCCCTGTTTTTTTTCCTCCACGTTGCGGCAGAGAGCTCCCTCGGCGGCTGGCTCTACACTTATGCCTTCACCAAGTGGCTGGCCGACAGCGTCTCGGCAGGCTATCTGGCCTCCGCTTTTTGGGGATCCTTCACCTTTGGACGTCTGGTATCGATATTTCTTGCCCTCAAAATATCCGCCAGGGTTCAACTGGGCAGCGGAGTTGCAGGGGCTTTGCTCAGCGCAGCCGTGCTCCTGCTGTGGCCGGATTCTCGGGCAGCGCTGTGGATCGGCGCACTGAGCTTCGGCTTTTCCCTGGCCGGTCTTTTCCCTGGCTCGATTACCCTGGCAAGCGAGTGCCTGCATATGTCTGGAAGGATTACAGGCGTGTTTTTGGTCGGCTCCTCTCTCGGCAGCATGGCCCTGCCCTGGTTGATCGGGCAGTTTTTCGAGTCGGTTGGGCCCGAGGTGTTCCCCGCATTTCTTTTCGCGGCAGCGGTGGGAACACTTCTCGTCTTCTCTGTAATTGTTCTGTATCTATCCAAGAGGAAGCAGCCCGCCTGATCCCGGCTCAACACTTGCTCTGCGGGCGAATCGGTTGCCTCAATATTGGATTTATTCGAATCAAAGGTTTGAGCAGCATTGAAAAGCATACAAATTGTATGTATCAATATGCATATGAGAACCACATTGAATATCGACGATGAGCTCGTTGAAAAAGCGAGGAAGCTAACAGGTATCACTGAAAAAACCTATTTGGTACGGATGGGACTGGAAGCCCTTATTGCCAGGGAAAGTGCCCGGCGTCTCGCCAAACTCGGGGCATCTGAACCGGAGTTGGCGCCCATTCGCAGACGACGTTCAGATACATGATCCTGGTAGACACCTCGGTCTGGGTCGATCACTTCCGAAATGGGAACAAAAAACTTCAGGATCTTTTACTAGACAACGAGGTTATAATGCATCCTTTTATAGTAGGTGAATTGGCCTGCGGTTCGATTGGAAACCGGGAGGAGATACTCCGCCTGCTCCAAGAACTTCCTGAAGCTCAGGTGGCGGAACACGGTGAGGTCCTCGGTTTGATAGAGAGAAGGCGCCTTTGGGGCCAAGACATAGGCTGGGTTGACGCGCATTTACTTGCCTCGGCATTGCTGTCGAACGCCAGCATTTTGACTCTCGATCGAAAGTTGTCGCGGGTAGCTTCAGCGCTTGAACTGAGACACTCCAGTTCATGAATCGTTTACTCAGCGGCGCCAGCTTTCCTCAGCATCTCGACGATCTGGGTGTGACCAAATATTTTTGCTTTCATCAAGGCGGTGTGACCCCATTTATTCCGTGCATTCACATCAGACCCTGCCTGGATCAGAAGCTGAACGACTTCGGTTTTTCCCTTTTCCGCTGCCATTATAAGGGCTTTCCAATCACATATATGTCTCGCATGCACGTCCGCACCAGCGTCCAGCAGGATCCGCACAACTGTCCGGCCAAATTCGGAAGGTTGGAAGCAGGATGAGCCAAACAACGAGTAAGATCCTTCCCGAATTCTTCGCAATTTTCATATCATTCCCTTAACACACGTATGCTGATTGCATAGCGCCTGCCCTTTTCAGCAGTTCAACGACCCGAAAACAAGGGTATCACTGTACATCGTATTGTTTTCCGCAATTATAATCGATCGATTGGTGTTTTAGCAAAATCAATTCCGTTGCCAAGCGAAGATTGCGATATGTAAAATCTGTCACGCTCAGGCTATACTTACTATAGAGGAGAGTTCTATATGACTGATACAGCCAAAGCTACAAGCGGCAAAGACCCGTTCGAACTTTCCCGATTCATAAAAGCACAGGATAAGATCTATGACCGCGTTCTGCTTGAGTTAAGAAGCGGCCGCAAGAGAACCCATTGGATGTGGTTTGT
>CAYMGP010000019.1:0-53865 GCA_964390045.1 uncultured Spirochaetaceae bacterium
TCCCCTCCCAAGGGCTGGTGGAATTAAGGTATCAGATGGGAGGGCGCTTGTAAAGACGTTTGGAGAAATTCCGCTTGGACAGGTTTTTTAAAATATAGTAAGGTGAGCACTACACCAAGCAGGGAGGTATTGATGCAGGCTTTTGATTCTGTGGATGCAGTACTGGATTTCGCAATCAAGCGCGAGGAAGAAGCCTTTGTTTTTTACATGGATATGGCTGGCAAGGTGGAGCGGGCGCACATGAAAGAGCTGTTCGAGCAATTTGCCCGGGAAGAGAAGGGCCATAAGGCCAAGCTGCAAAGCGTTAAACAGGGAAAGCTACTGCTGTCTGTTCAGAACCAGGTCTTGGATTTGAAGATGGGTGACTACCTGGTTGCCGGTGAGCCTACCGAGAAGATGTCCTATCAGGAGGCGCTCATCCTGGCTATGAAAAAAGAGAAGGTCGCCTTCAAGCTATATACGGATCTGGCAGCCGCCGTGTCCAGTGAAGACCTTAAAAACACCTTCTTGAGTCTCGCCCAGGAAGAAGCCAAACACAAACTGCGCTTCGAGGTCGAATACGATAATGAAATCATGGGGGAGAACTGAAGCTCCCGCTACTCCGCCGCCTCGGGATAGTGAAGTAGAGTCTCGTAACTGAACACCGGACCGTCCTTGCACACGTACAGCTCGCCGATGTTGCAACGGCCGCACTTGCCGATTCCGCACTTCATCCGCCGCTCCAGAGTGGTGAAGATCTGGTCGGGTTGAAAACCCAACTCGATCAGGTTCTTGATCACGAACTTGATCATGATCGGCGGGCCGCAGGTCACGGCCACCGACCCTTCGGGCTTGGGTGAGACTTCGAGCAGGTTTTGGGGCACGAATCCTGTGAAACCCTTCCAGCCGGGCTCCTCCACGTCGATGGACAGGTGAAGCGACAGTTCCTTGTTTCCCTGCAGCTGCTCCAGGTCTTCGTGATAGCACAGATCGGCGGAGCTGCGTGCTCCGTAGATGAAATCGAGGCGTCCGTACTGATCCCGATTGTCCAGCACGTACTGCAGAATCGACCACACGGGTGTGATGCCGATTCCTCCTCCGATCAGTACTATATTTTTTCCCTGCCACGATTCGAGGGGAAAGCCGTTGCCGTAAGGACCCCTCACCCCGATATACTCTCCGGCCGAGAGTCCGTGCAGAGCGGCGGTAGCCACTCCGGCCTTCATGATCCCGAACTCCATCATTTCCCGGGTGGGCGAGGAGCTGATGGCCAGCATCACTTCGCCAACGCCCGGAAGTGAAAGCATGGCGCACTGTCCCGGCCGATAGTCGAAACACTTTTCGATCTTCAGCCGTTTGATCGGCCGCGGTCCCCCGACCTCGCTTTTTATTTCAAGAAGTTTCGCAGATTGCGGTACATAGGGATTGGCTTGCTGAACGGGTTCTGCTTGCTTAGCTTGTAACACTTTTTTTCCTCTCAAACGAAGCGAGAATCTCACGGATATCTATGTTTACCGGGCAGGAGCTCACGCAGCGGCCGCAGCCGATACAGAGCAGCATCCCGTATCTGTCTTTGAAATATTTGAACTTGTGGTAGAGTCGCTGTTTCAATCTCTGCTCCCGATCGGGACGGGGATTGAAGCCGCTGGCCTCCAGTGAGTAGGCCTGGAACTGGCATGTGTCCCACGTCCTGATCGCTTTTCCCTTCTTCTTCGAGCCGCTGTGCTCGATGGTAAAACAGTGACAGGTGGGGCAGAGAAATGCACAGATGCCGCAGCCTATACAGCGTTCGGATTCCTGGGCCCAGATCGGGTTGTCGAACTCCATCTCGACCTCGCCGAGATCCCGCGCCGGCGCCATCTCCTGTTCCGCAGCCTCCTGCAGCCGCTTGGCTTCGGCCGCTTCCTCCTCGCTCGCTTCCCGCCAGGATTTTCCGTCCTTCAAAACAGGAGAGTCGAACAGGGTCGCGCCCCGCTCACTGATCTCTTCGATCACCAGTCCTTGGCCCACTTGGGTGGCCCGCAGGTCCATGCCCGCGGATCCCGCGGGGCTCAGTCCCACCTCGGTGCAGAAACAGCTCGGCGCCACGGCGCCGGGGCAGACCAGGCCGATCATCACTGTGTTTTCTCTACGAGCGGCATAGTAGGGGTCCTTGTCGTCCTCGAGGAATACCTGATCCAGCCGCGTCACGGCGGCGCAATCGCAGGGCCGCACACCGAAGATCACCTGCCGTCCGGTTTGCGCTGCGGCCTCGTTTTCGTACTTCAAGCCCTCCTCGCCGGTTTCGTAGCGATAAAGGATCTCGTTCTGCGGAAACAGGTACTCTTTGGGGGAGGCGACCGTGTTCGGGTAGTCCTCCAGCTCGACCTCGGCTGCATCGTATGGTTCGAAGAACCAGCCCTCCGGTCTTTGTCGAGGAACAAAGAGTTTGTATCCCTCGGCCACTTCGTCCAAGAACTGCTTTAGATTCTCTATATACCTTATCATGTCCTGTCACTCTTCCATGAAATCTTCGCTGTCGTCGGCGCTGAAGCGAGTCATTACCGGGTCGGCCTCGCCGTCCATACCGGCTTCATAGTTATAGTTGTCGAACACCTGTTTAGCCACCGACCTGTACAGAAGCAGCAGGGGGATTCCCATGGGACAGGCCCGCTCGCACTCGCCGCAGCTCACGCAGCGGCCGGCCAGGTGAAGCGCCCGATTGATGTGGTAGGCGGCGTTGTTGGCCGTGTCTGTTTGTTTGCTCAGCCAGAAGGTCTTGCGCACCTTGGCGTCCGCCACCAGAGGCTGCTCGCTGTCCTTGGCCAGGCTGCACTCCTGACAGGAGCAGGCGGGACAGATGTTTTTGCAGGCGTAGCAGCGTATGCAGCGGGAGAACTGCTCGGACCAGAAGCTCCAGCGTTCTTGCTGTGATTTCTTTAAGAATTCCTCCACGTCGCTGAATTGCTTCTCCGCCGGGACCGGCTGCTCGTCAACGGGATCGCCCACCAGAATGTCGTAAAACAGGGGATTCGGAGTACGGCAGTGACCATGGCGCTCGTCTGCAATCTCCTCGAATTCGGCCAGCCTCACCTTCTGTCCGTTTTTCAGCTCGAACAAACCCTCCTCATCGATCACCACGTTGCGGTGATCCCTGTTCTCGGCCCGCTCGTGCCACAACTCTTGAGCCTTGTGCGGATCCACCACACCGCGGCAGGGCAGGCCCACCACGAAAAGCTCTTCCCGCGGAATCACCCTTTCCTGCAGCAGTACGTTCAGGGCACGCGAGTGGCACCCTCTGACCACCACCGCGGTAGGCTTGTACTGCTCCTCCGGATCCCGGCGCTGAGCCCGTCGTTTGCGCACCGTATCTGTGATGTAGGTGCTGAGATTCTCCACTCCCAGGGGTGAGAAATCGAGCTCCTCTACTTCATGCGACGAGGAGGTGATGAGCGGACGGCGGAAAAACGGGTTGGTTCCCCGTCTGTATCCGATCACCGCCCGCAGCTCGCCCCCCCTCAGCTTGTCTGCCAGTAGTTTCTTGATCTCATCTGTTTGCATGTTCACGTCCAGATAGCTGTGTTTGCGGTCCCAATGCCCGAACTCGATCTGTGAGTGTTGTCACCACTTGGGCGAAGCGCCCGCCCTCGCTGGCCGACACCCAGCTCATTAAGAAGCGCTCACGCTCGATCCCGAGAAAGTCGAACAGTCCCGCCAGCAGTGCGTAGCGGCGGCGGGCGTAGAGATTGCCCTTGATGTAGTGACAATCCCCCGGATGGCAGCCGGCTACCATTACGCCGTCGGCTCCGTCTTGAAAGGCGCGGATCACAAACGAGGGATTCATCCGCCCGGAGCACATCACCCTGATAACCCGCACCGAGGATGGATACTGCAGCCGGCTCACTCCGGCCAGGTCGGCACCGGCGTAGGAGCACCAGTTGCAGAGAAAGGCTATGATTTTCGGCTGCCACTGGGCTTCGACGACCTTGTTGCTGTTATCTTGAGGGTTCGTCACCTGTAATCCTCCAATAATGCTGTATCAATCATATCCATGATCTCCCTATCGTCGAATCCCTTCTGCTGGATCGCCCCCATTCGGCAGGCAGCCGCGCAGGAACCGCAGCACTTGCAGAGGGCGGGATTGACCTTCGATTTGCCGCTCTCCTCATCGAGGCTGACGGCGCTGTAGGGGCAGACCTCTACGCAGTTACCGCAGCCGATACAGAGCAGCTCGTTGACCTCGGAGACGGTGGCCTCGCCGACGTAGTGATCTTTGCCGATTACGGTGGCCGCGCGGGCAGCAGCTGCTCGTCCCTGGACGATCGCCTCTTCGATGGTCTTGGGATTGTGCGCCAATCCAGCCAGGTAGACCCCGTCGGTGGCAAAATCTACGGGACGCAGCTTGACGTGCGCTTCGAGGAAGTAGCCGTCCTGGTTGAGAGGCACCTTGAACAGTTGGGAAACACGCTCGTTGCCCGGCTCGGCATCGATCCTGGCGGCCAGGATCACGGCTTGCGGATCCGAAATTTCAACCTGTTCGCCGCTCTGCAGATCTTGAACCGTAACCTTGAGTTTGTCCCCTGTTTTTTCCACTACCGGTTTGGCCTCCGGTTCGTAGCGAAGGAACATCACCCCGGCATCCCGAGCTTCCTGATAGTAACGCTCGGAGAAACCGTAGGTACGGATATCCCGGAAGAGGATGTAGAGCTCCGCGTCGGGGCGCTTTTTCTTCAGAGTCAGGGCGTTTTTTATGCTCTCCCGGCAGCAAACGCGGCTGCAGTACATATGTCCCTCTTCCCGGGATCCTACGCACTGGATGAACACGGCACGCCCGGGCAGCTTCTCCGGTGCCGTGCTGTGCAGAAGCTCCTCGAACTCCTGACCGGTTTTGACACGCCGGTCCTTGCCGTAGAGGTACTCCGTAGGTTTCGATTCCCGGGCACCTGTAGCGATGATGGCCACACCATGCTCGATCTCCCGGCTGCCCTTTCCGTTTCCATTGATTTTCGTCTTGAACTGACCGACAAAGCCCTCCACCGTCTCGATCTCGCTTTCGAGGTGTACCGTGATGTTCTCGTCGGCCTCGATCCGGCTGCGCATGTCATTCAAAAGCACCTGAGTGTCTCGGCCCTCCACCGTTGACAGAACATTGTTCAGGTTGCCTCCCAGCCTGTCCGATCTCTCGACAAGATCCACCTTGAATCCCTGGCCGGCGACGGACAGGGCCGCCGACATTCCGGCCGGTCCACCGCCGAGCACCAGAGCGCTCTGTGTTACATCGAGCGTGATCGTAGGCAGAGGTTCGACCATTCGCACCTTGGCTACAGCCATGTGCATCAGGTCCTTGGCCTTCTCCGTGGCCTCCTCGTGAAGACCCATGTGAACCCAGGAGCATTGATCCCGGATGTTGGCCATCTCGAAGAGGTGCCTGTTCAAGCCCGCCTCCCGGATCGTCTCCTGGAATAGGGGTTCGTGTGTGCGGGGGGTGCAGGAGGCAACCACGACTCTGTTCAGCTCGTGCTCTTCGATCATGTCCCGGATATGGGCTTGGGTGTCCTGCGAACAGGTGTAGAGGTTCGCCTCGGCGTACGCTACATAGGGAAGAGTTTTCGCGTACTCCACTACCTCGGGCACATTCACCGTGGCGGCGATATTGATACCGCAGTGACAGACGAACACGCCGACGCGCAGCGGTTTGCCCGTTACATCCTTCTCCTCGGGGTAGGTCTTTTCCACCATCTCGCTCCAGCGGTTTGCTGCCAACACTTCGCCGGCTGCCGCAGCCCCGGCCGAGGCCTGCATCACCGTTTCCGGAATATCCTTGGGTTCCTGGGCCGGACCGCAGACATAGATGCCCGGAACCTTGGTTTCTACCGTATTGAAGGGATTGGTGGCTATAAATCCGTAGCGGTTCAGAGGCAATCCCAGGTGAGCTCCGAGCTTTCGCACGGTTTCCCCGCCCTGGAAGCCGATGGCGAGCACCACCAGATCAAACTCCTCATGGGTAACCTGACCGCCGCCGGTTTCATATTCGAGGATCAGCCTGCCCGTCTGCTCATCCCGTATGACCCCGGAAGGCCGGGCGCGGGTGAATTTAATCCCGTATTCATTCTTTGCCCGCTCGTAGTAGCGATCGAAGTCCTTGCCGTGGGCCCGGATGTCCATATAGAAAATCGTAGGCTCGATCTCATGCTCGTGCTCTTTGGCGATCACAGCTTCCTTGATGGAGTACATGCAGCACACCGAGGAGCAGTGGTTGTTGCCGGCCACGGGGTCCCGCGAGCCGACGCACTGGATAAAAGCTACCTTTTTCGGCAGCACGCCATCGGAGGGACGCTGGATGTGCCCTTCGAACGGACCGGAAGCTGACAAAATACGCTCGAACTGGATGCTGGTCACCACGTCCGCATATTTCCCATAGCCGAGGTGGTACATTCCCTTGGGATCGTACTTCTCGCAGCCTGCGGCAACCAGTATTGCACCGACGTGAAGCTCCTCTTCCCTGTCTTTTTGCGAGTGATCGATGGCATTGGCCTCGCAGTGGGCCTCGCATTGCAGGCACTCGCAGCATCCGCCGCAATTCAGGCAGCGGCCGGCCTCTTCCACGGCTTGCTCTTCGCTGAGGCCCAACTCGACCTCGTTGAAATTCGAAACCCGCTTTTCGACTTTGAGGGTGGGAATGGGTACCCGCGGCTTTTTCTCGTGGAACTCCTCCGGCATCGGGGCGGTCAGGGTGGGCTCTACGGTTCGTCCCTCGTGGAGGTCCTTCTTGCTGATATAACGATCGATCGATTCGGCGGCGGTGTGTCCATGAGCGATGGCATGAACCACGTAGCCGCCGGCGCCGACCACGTCTCCCCCGGCGAACACACCGGGAACGGCGGTTTGCAGGGTGACGGGATCGACCTCGATAAGACCCCTTTTCATGGCGATCTTTCCGCCTTCCGCGTCGATCACCCCGGTGTCCACCTCCTGTCCTAAAGCCGAGATGACCACGTCCACGGGAAGGTTTTCCGTCTGGTCTTCAATGGGAATGGGGCGGCGTCTGTCGGAAGCATCGGGAGGACCGAGGCGCATGCGGTTGCAGATCAGTTCGCTGACCTTGCCGGACTTGCCGACGATTTCTTGCGGCGAGAGTAGGAAGTGCAGCTTGATGCCCTCCTCTTCGGCGGCCTCGACCTCCTCCCCCATGGCGGGCATCTCGGCCCGGGTGCGGCGATAGATCAACAGCGCCTCTTTGGCGCCCAGCCTGCGAGCGGTACGCACGGAATCGATGGCCGTGTTGCCGCCGCCGATTACGGCCACTGTTTTCCCCTTTACAGCGGCGGAAGATTTTCCGTTTCCCGCGTAGCGCAGGAACTCGAGGGCGGGAAGAACTCCCTTCAACTGCTCCCCCTCGATGGAAAGTTTTCTGCTCTTTTGGGTGCCGGCGGCGAGAAACACGGACTTGAATCCCTGCTTGCGCAGGCTCTGAATGGTAGCCTCTCCGCCGAAGGGAGCATTGGTCCTGATTTCAACACCCGCTTTCTCGATAACCCCCACCTCGTAGTCGAGGATGTCATCGGGCAGGCGGTACTGGGGAATGCCGTAGCGCAGCATCCCTCCTGTTTTCGGCATGGCTTCGAAGACAACGGGCTGGTATCCCAGCTTGGCCAGGTCGTAGGCAGCGGTCAGGCCCGCCGGTCCGGCTCCGATGATGGCGATCTTGGCCTTCTTCTTTCCCTCGGGTTTGGCGGCGTAGAGGCACTCGGAGAGCTCCTCCTGATGATTCATCTCCCAATCCGAGGCGAAACGCTTGAGAGCCCTGATTTCCACCGCCTGATCCAGGTTGGCGCGGTTGCAGGCATCCTCGCACAGGCCGCATACCCTGCCACATACGGCCGGCAGAGGAATGCGCTTGCGAATCAGCTCCACGGCTTCTTTGAACTTACCTTCCCGGATGAGGGAGACATAGCCGTGAGCGTTGCACTCCGCCGGGCAGGCCTCGCTGCAGGGGCTTTTGCCCTTCTTTTCGATGGCGAATACGTTCGGTGCCGCCTGGGGAAAGGGGCGATAGATGGCGCGGCGTGTGCCGAGACCTTCGTCGAACTCGCTCGCCATGGGAACGGGACAGTGCTTCTCGCATTCACCGCAGCCTGTACACTTTTCCTCGTCCACGTAGCGGGCCTTGCGCAGCACCTTGACCGTGAAGTTCCCCGGTTCGCCGCTGACAGACTCGACCTCGGATAGAGTCATCAGATTGATGTTCAGGTGACGGGCGCAGTCCACCAGCTTGGGGCTCATGATGCACATCGAGCAGTCGTTCGTGGGAAAGGTCTTGTCCAGCTGGGCCATCACGCCGCCGATCGCGGGGGAGGATTCTACCAAATCGACCCGGAATCCGGCCTCCGCCAGGTCGAGGGAAGCCTGGATCCCGGCGATCCCTCCTCCGACAACCATTACCGAACCGCTGCCGTTTTGACTCATGACTGCTGTATCTCCTTCAGGCCTTTGCTTACTTTGCTTTTGACGCTTTTCTCGATTTCAGCCGCATCGTTGCCCTTTACTTTCGCCCAGAGGGCCTCGGCCAGCCCGTGTCGGATTTCCTGGGCCATTACATCAATCTCTTTGATTCTTTCCCGCATATCTTCCGGTACGTAGCCCTGCTCGACCGCCATGTCTCGAAGCACCGCCATTACATCCGTGAAGCGAACGTCCTGAGGGCAGCGGGCGTAACAGGTATAGCACTGGGTGCAGTACCAGAGCAGCTCGGAAGAGAGCAGCTTTTCCTTTTCGCCCAAAAGCGCCTGACGGATGAACAGGCGGGGATTGAAGCGCTCGTCGATTTCAGAAACAGGGCAGGAGGCGGTGCAGGTGCCGCAGGAAAAGCAGCGCTTGAAAAAGCTCGCCCCGGGCCGGGCCGCTATCTCATATTTGAAGTCTTTGTCCAACTCTGTCATTACGATGTCAGCCACCGTTTCCCTCCAAAAGGTATTAGTTTTTTTTCGAGAGCCTCGGGTATTCCCTAGTTTGGGTTTACCGCAAGTCGATCTCGCTTCAGGCCGCTACAGGTCTGGGTAGCAGCCCCGCGTCTTGCACAATGCCGCGAACCGTTTTTTCCGCCTCAATAGCCATGATGTGCACTCCGGCCACACCTTCCATGTGCCGGAACTGCTCGATCTGCTCCAAAGCAAATTGTTTTCCCTCCTCCTTCACGTCCGAAGTCTCTTCGAAACGTTTGATCAGGGAATCGGGAATCGAAATTCCGGCAACGCTGTTTTTCATGTAACGCATCATACCGAGGGACCGGATCGGGGTGATGCCTGCAAGTATCTTGACCTTTTCGTGCAGTCCCCTGGCCACGGCGTCGTCAATCCATCTTTTAAAGCAATCCATGTCGTACACGCATTGGGTCTGAACGAAATCAACCCCGGCTGCGGCCTTCTTCGCTAAACGTATCACCCTCCATTCCAGAGGATCGGCAAAGGGATTGGCCGCCGCTCCTATGAAGAAGCGCGGCTCGTGTATCTCCGACTTCTTTGTGTTGCGGATTTCATCGCCGCACTGAAACGTCTTTTCGTCCCGCATCTGCTTGACCATCGAGATCAGCTGCATGGAGTCTACGTCGTACACCTGTTTAGCCTGGGGATGGTTGCCAAAGCTCTGATGATCGCCTGTCAGGCAAAGCAGATTCCTCGCCCCGTTGAGATACGCTCCGAGCAGGTCAGCCTGGATGGCGAGGCGGTTGCGGTCCCGGCAGGTCATCTGCACCACAGGCTCCAGCCCCCTGGCCATGATGTAAAACGCGGTGCCTATGGAAGAGATGCGCACAATCGCTGTTTGATTATCGGTGATGTTTACCGCGTCCACTGCCCCGCTTAGAGCCTCGATCTTGGCATCGAGGACGCCCATATCCACGCTCTTGGGGGGACCCAGCTCACCGGTTACGACGAACTCTCCCTGTGCCAGCAATTCTTCCAGTCTGCTTCCGGATTTGGGTGCGCTCACAGCTTCACATCCTCCCTGATGAGTCTTCTCGGTCCACCGTCGTGGGACTTCGACCAGTCTTGAGGAGGTTGAAGCGGCAGCATGTCATCCAGCCGGTTCAGAGCTTTCAGTCTCTGGTAGATGAGGTTCCAAGCGCAGTCGAGATTTTCGGGATCGACCTCGCACTTCCCGTTTTCCGAACCGCCGCAGGGACCGTTCATCAAGCCTTTAGAGCAGCGCGTTCGCGGACAGATCCCGGCGGTTATTCCGAGGACGCAGTCTCCGCATCCGAGACAGCGCTCGAGCCAATACCCTGCTCCTTCGTTGGAACCCATGAAAAGGGTGTTCAGGGCGGGAAGAACGATTTTCTCGGGGAAGAAATCCGACATCATCTGCACTCCGGCCCCACAGGCCATCGAGAGGATGATGTCGTGCTTGTTTACCTGCTCGACGATCTCCTCGATGAACTCCTTGTCGCATTGTCTTTCTATGGATATGCCGTTAACCTCCGGAAAGCTTTTCCCGGACAGCCCCAGAGCTGCCACCATGACCTTCACTTCTTTCTCGCCGCCGGCCATGCACACGGTGACGCAGGTATCGCAGCCGACCACCAGCACCTTCTTCTGCTCCGGGAGCATGTCCAGGATTTCCTGCATAGGTTTCTGTTCTGCAACGATCATTTCGTTTCTTCCTTTTGCTTCTTGGGCTCGCCGAGCTCGAGCAGGGTTGCATGAAGCTTCTTTGCCTCATCCGGAGCAGTGAAAACCATTTCGACAAACTTCCCCTGCGCCCCCACCTCGGTGAGCAGCTTTTTCACGCGGGCGACTTTGCGCTCGGCTTTGAGATTGCCGTCCAGATACTTGCAGTTTTCCCTGCGGCAGCCCAGCACTACGATCCCGGCCACTCCGTTCTGAAGAGTTTCCATGAGAAGGACATCGCTGACCCGCCCCGTGCAGGGCAGCTCGAATGTTTTAAACTGCGCCGGAAGCTTGAGGCCCTCCTCGGTCATCCGAGCGAGAGCTTTTTTCGCTCCTTCGGCGCAGTGCATGATCAGAATAGAATCCGCCAATTTCAGACTCCTTTATACACGCGCGATCTACACGCCTGTCCTACAATAGTGTCCTAAACGAGCACCTTCATCCCGGCTTGGATGCTCTGCCTCGTCAGATTGCGCATCTCTATCGCTTCCGCCGGACACTCTGAAGCGCAGATCCCGCATCCCTGGCACACTGTGTCGATGATTCGTGCAACCCTCTCCTCTGTATCCTTGGCCACGGCGCCGAACGGGCAGACCCGCAGGCAGGTCAGGCAGTAGGCACATTTCTCGTTGTCCACCACGGCGATGTGCTCTATCGCCGTGTTTCCACCCGGGCCGAAGCGCTCTTTGAGACCCATGACCATGGCGGAGCTGTCGCTGCGCACTCCCGCGGCATCCAGGTTTGAACGTGCACTGCCGCATACGAACACGCCCGGTCGATTGGACTCGCTGGTAAGCCGCCAAAGGGAATACGGCTGGGTGTACATACCGTCGAACAGGCGCAATCCGAGTTTTTCGGCCATGCTCCGCGCTGCCCCTGAGAGGCCGGTCGTATCGGCCAGGATCAATCTGTCAGGTTTGCTGATACGCAGAGGTTCGCCGGTTTGGCTATCCTTTGCCTCAATCTCGAAATCCCCGAAGTCGTTCTTCAGGGTCAGGTTTTCATACTTCACGAAGATGATCCCCTTTTCCCTGCAGGAATCGTAGAGCTCTTCCAGGCCGGGCAGGGCGACCCGGACCTGTTTGAGCAGGATCCAGACATCGGAGGCGAAGCGCTTCTTGATTACCTCGACGCCGTGCAACACGTCTTGAAGGATCTCCGGCGGCGTCTCGGAGAAGCGATCGAGCAGAAACACGATCCGTCCCTTCAGCGACTGCCCGTCCACGAGTTTCTGGTACAGCTGCGTCAGGTTCCAGGCTCCCGTCTCGACGACAGGATTTTCGATCCGCTCGGGAGAGAAGACAACCGCCCCGTACTCCCGCTTCTGACCGCCGTCGTAGGTTACACTGAAGCCTTGCTCCACGCTCTCGACCCCGCGTATCGTTTCCGACGGGAAAAAGGCTATATGCTCGCTGCTTCGCGCCTGCCCGGCCAGTGTATTCACCATATCCGGATCTCTCAGCAGCTCGGTCAGACAGCCCGGAGCAAGCGTTTGCTCCTGTGTTTCGATGAGGTCGACGGAGAGCTTCTCTCCGGACAGCTCGAGGGCAGCCTGAAGACCTGAGAAACCGCTTCCGTATACCAGGACGCTGCGCTTCAGCTTGACAGGTTGTTCCTTTACCTCTACATTTTCAGCCAGCATTTTTCCGAGGGATTCCAGCTTGCGCACCAGGTTTTCCTCGATGCTTTCCCGATTTTCGTAAAGATCGATGATGCTCGATTTTACATCGACGGTGAGCATTTCGCCCCTACCGAGCCCCAATGCCCGCCCTGCGGTTTCGTAAAAACCACTCTCCTCGAGGTAGGGACAGCCGGCGAAAAGGACCTTCTTTCCCTCTATCATTTTCAGCTTTTTCTCTTGATCGCGGCAGGCTTCATGCAAAACGATGAGCTTGCCGATACTGCTTTCAGCGGACAGCCGCTTTTCGAGTTGTGAAGCCTTTAAAGGACCTGCCTGGCTGCATTGATGGTCGCAGAGGACCGCGACGATCGACTGGTCGCTGCTCATGATTACACCTGTACTCCTAACCTTTGAATTACCTGACGAGAGACCGCGGCTGCATCTTCGACACAGTCATCGATACGCATCGGGCGTTTGCAGGCTCCCGCGGCAAAAATACCGTAGCCGGCGGGTGCGCCCGATCCGTTTCCCGGGATTGCGAGAAATCCAGCCTCATCGAGATCGAGATTGAACATGTCGGAAAGCATTTCAGAGTCCCGGGCGGGACTGATCCCATTGGAGAGCACCACGACGTCGTAGGATTTCTCCCGGCAGGCCAGATCGGGAAGAGATTCGTAGCGTACGACGGGCCGTCCCTCGCCGTCCAGCTTCACGCTGATCGGGTTGCTGGCAATGGGATTGATCTTCTTCTTTGTATCTGCCCAGAATTTTTCAAAATTCTTGCCGAAGCGCTGAATGTCCATGTAGTAGAAATCAATTTCAAGATCGGGGTATTCCTCTTTGAGCCGGGCGGCCATGCGCAGTGCATAGGCACAGCAGACCCGGCTGCAGTGCTTCTCCCCCTCCATGACGTTGCGGGACCCGACACACTGGATAAATGCGAGGTTCTTTGCCTGTTCCGGGAGATACTGCTCTTCGAAGAACAGATTTTCCATCTGGCTGCCCGTTACGACCCGTGAGCTGCCCCCGAATCCCCATTTTTTATTGATTACCGGATCGAAGGGCTCAAATCCTGCAGCCACGACCACGCCGTCCACAGCCACGGTTTGTTTTTCAGTCGGTCGCTCGAGCTCGATCGCTCCGACCGGACAAACTTCGACGCATTTACCGCAGCCCGTGCAGCTGGAATTTACGAAGTACTTCCAGCCGGGAACTTTTTCGATTGCTTTTTCAGGACAGGCAGCCACGCAGCGGCCGCACTCGATACACGCCTTCCAGTCGATGAGATTGGCGGCGCCGCCGATCTCGATTTCGAATGCTTTGCCGTCCGTGGCAGTGTCTGTCCTCATGCTCAGCGGCCGGCTGGAAAAATGGCACTCCGCGGCTGAGTTGTATTTCAGCTCAGCCACGGCTTCACGAACCAGACAAACTCCGCAGCGCGCGCATTCATCCGTGGCTTTGCAGCCGTAGAACACGGCCTGGCCGCCCGGATAAGGATTTTTGTCTACAAGAACAACATCGATACCAGCCTGAGAAAGCTCATTGCTGACTAATATCCCCGAAATCCCGGCCCCAATAACACAGACTTTTTTTGAAGCCAATCTCCGCCCCTTTTGTTTCTAGAATAATTGTATTCCGACTATTATAGCGGATAGCAGAGGATCGAATTTGTAAAATAGTCCATTTTTTAGGTAAATTTATTAGGTTTTTATAGATTTTTGTGTCTATTTGACCAATTTGATAAAGTATTGTTCGTCATTGCGATTGCGATGAAAACGAAGCCGCCTGGCAGCGCAGCACCCCGTAACCGCTGTGTGGAGCTTATTTCGAGACTACAACCTTCCTTCCCGCACCGCAGAAATATATTTCATGCCATAGTGGTCTTTTCCGGTTAAGAAGGCTTCCGTCAGCTCAAAGCTCTCAGACTTGGGGTCGAGGGCCTGCAGAGCCGCCTCGTTGATCTGGATCGGGTCTACAATCCCACCGTCCAAACCCCGCCGGATGCAGAGGTAGGTGAACACCCTGTTGATCAGCTTGCGGTTCGGCATCCCGTAGCTGATGTTGCTCAAGCCCGGAGCAAAGTGGGCTTCCGAACCGTACTCGTTTCGAAGCTGTTCTATCGTATCGAGAATCATGAGTCCGTTTTGAGGATCCACGGAAGCGGGAAATACAAGGGGATCGAAAAATATCTGCGCTGTCGAGAAACCCTCTTTTCCCAGGATCGAAACTAGATTCTTTAGGTTGGCGACCCGCTCCTCCCTGCTCGCGGGCATGCTGGTCTCGCCGCTGGCCGCTGCGATCACCACGGCTCCGGCGTTCTTGGCGGCCCGGATCGCCTCCTTACGCTCGAGGGAGACGGAGTTTACCATAGGGCTTCCCTTCTCCGTATCGCAAGCTGCCAGACCCGCCTCAAGGATCTCCACGTTCGACGAATCAATGCTCAACGGCACGGAGGAAACCTGCTGAATTATTCCTGCCACCCAGCGGACAAGCTCGATCCGTTCTCCTATATCTGTGCTGAACTCATCCACGTTCAGATCGAGGAAGGAGGCCCCGTGAGCCTCTTGGTTTCGTACCATGTAGTGTAGGTACTCGATGCCCGCCTCGCTCTCGGAGCTGCCGCCGCGCAGACCCTGCCATATGGCTACGGCGGCATGCTTCACCTTCCCGCTTTTCCAATCGCTCGAGTCAACGAAGCGCTGTGGGATCGGTAATTGTTTGTCCCTGCCGTCTTCTTTGTAGGCTATCACGTGAGTATCTGCAGCGAGGCTTTTTACAAAAGCACCGCCTACTTTGTAGATCCGGGTACAGTGGATATTTTCTCCCACGGCAATAAACTTCGACATCTTTTACTCCTCAAGAATCTTTCGTATAACCGAGTGCGTTGCAGCTGGTTTTGCTCACCATAACAGGGATAAATAGGATTGTTCAAGCTGTTAGGACTGGCGATGCGTTTTTAAGCCCTTGCAAAAACGCCTTGAAACGGCACAATGTGATTCAGCGTTGCAACACACACCAAGAGACTAAAAAGAGAGAGAGAAAGGAAAACAAAGCATGGCAGCAAAGATTATCGATGGAAAGCAGATAGCCTCACAAATACGGGAGGAGCTGCAGAAAGAGATAGAGGAGCTCAAGAGCACGGAGGGCATCACGCCCGGCCTGGCCGTCGTTCTGGTCGGAGAGAATCCGGCCTCCCAGGTGTATGTTCGCAGTAAGAACAAGGCAGCCCACGAAATCGGCGTCTATTCAGAGCAACACAATCTGGAGGAATCCACGCCGGAAGAGGAGCTCCTTCAACTGATCGACAAGCTCAACGCGGATTCAAAGGTGCATGGGATCCTGGTTCAGCTTCCCCTTCCCAAGCAGATCGACGAAAAGAAAGTGCTCAACCGTATCCACCCGGACAAGGACGTTGACGGTTTTCATCCCATGAACCTCGGTCGAATGATGGTGGGCGAGCCCCTTTTTCTTCCCTGTACCCCGTACGGCGTTCAGAAGCTGCTCGTGTATTCGGGCGTGGAGACGGAAGGCAAACACGTGGTGGTTGTGGGCCGCAGCAACATAGTGGGCAAACCTGTGGCAAACATGCTGCTGCAGAAGGCTAAAGAGGCCAACGCCACGGTGACCGTCTGCCACTCTCGGACCAAGGATTTGCCCGCCGTCACCAGGCAGGCCGATATCCTGATCGCGGCCATCGGAGTGCCCGAGTTCGTCACGGCCGACATGGTCAAAGAGGGTGTCGTGGTTATCGACGTCGGCGTCAACAGGATCGAGGACGCCAGCAAACCCAAGGGAACGCGGCTGGTAGGTGATGTGAAGTTCGATGAAGTGTCGCAGAAGGCTTCCGCCATCACTCCCGTTCCCGGCGGGGTGGGACCGATGACCATCACCATGCTGCTGTACAACACGGTTCAGTCGGCCAAGCACACACTGGCCGGCTAGGCTGTTTTGAGGGGAGATACGACGAAACGTATAACCATCGTAATTCCCACCTACTGGTCCCGGAAGCAGGGTGAAGCCGGCCTGCCCGAGGACTCGATATTCGACCACCCTACACCAATTGACGGTCAGGGAACTCTAGGCCGCTGCCTGGAAAGCTTCAAGAGCCTGTCCGGGCCCGGTTTCAACGTGCTGCTGATCACGGCCCCGGTAAGTGAGAGCCTGGCCCCGGAGGTAGAGGCGAAGATCGAGACGATCATCACCCCTTTTCGGGCTCACTATCCTGTCTGTCAGTTCGGTCCCTCTGACCTGATTCGGGTACGGCGGGTACTGCAAAATCGGAACCTGGATCCGGCGCTCGTCAGCCTGCAAGCGTACGCCCAGATCAGGAATTGCCAGATCCTCGGCTCGGTACTGTTGGAAAGCGACCTGATCGTGGGCATAGACGATGATGAGGTGGTCCCGCCCGACTACCTGGAGAAGGCTCTCGAGTCCGTGGATGCAGTCAGCCGCGCAGGGCCCGGCGAGCGAGCTGCCGGGATCGCCGGTATCTACCTCGACGGTGAGGGAGAGATTCATCTCAAGACTTCGACGGACGGGGCCTCCTCTGCAAACAAGTTCATCCGTAAAGCGGTGCTGATAAACGATCAGTTCGACGCTCTTTTTTCTAGAAGCGGGCGCATCGTGGAAACCCCGGTTGCACTGGGAGGGAACATGGTCTTCACCCCGGAGCTGTTTCTCAATGTGGCCTTCGATCCGGGCATCACCCGGGGAGAGGACATCGATTATCTGATGAACTCCCGACTGTACGGATACCGCTGGATGATAGACAAGGAGCTTTCCATTACCCATCTTCCGCCCAACGCCTCCGCTTCCGATCCGCTGAACACCTCTGCCTATGCCAAGCTCCAGCAGGACGTGCTGCGCTTTTTCTATCAGAGGGAGAAGATCGAGGTTTCCCGGACCACCGCCGGAATCCGGGAGCTGCGCCCCGAGGAGTTCGGGATCTATCCCGGGGAGTTCTTGAGAGATGATCTGGAACGGCAGGCACTGGAAGCCCTCGTTTCGATGCGTCCCGAAGATGCCGACGAGCGTTTCTTCCCCCGACCGGAGGTCATGATAGAGAATGCAAAGCGGCGGGCTCGGAAAGCCAGGAATTTCGCAGTCTTTAATACCGCTTGGAAACAGGTGCTCGCTGTGCTGCAGAGCGATAGAGAGTTGAAAGAAACGATGCTGCGAAAGTTGGATCTGTGATGAAGACATCCGTGACTGACGATCATTCCCCGTCTCGAAGCTGGCAGCCTCTGTCCGAGCAGAAACTAGTCGAGATTCGGGAAACCTTTAACAAGATCTATCCGATTGCCGAGTATGGCGATCTTGCGCAGAGGGCAGCGGAATACTGGATCGAAAAGCTCAGGCAGGTGTGGAACGCCAAGGCGGAAGCGAAAAAAGCACGGGATAGCGCCTATAATCCGGAAGATCCCCTCTCGAGGATCGAGCAGAAAACTCTGGTGATTGCCTATCCCGACAGTGTCTGTAGAGCGGGCGAGCAAACGCTGGCTACATTGAATACCTTCTTAGAGCGTTTCTTTCCCGCGATCCGGGGCATCCATATGCTTCCCAGCTGTGTCGTGGTCGAGGACCGCTTCAATGACGGTTATTTCTCCCAGGTTGACCGCACCAGGATTCACGAGCGCTTCGGGGACAACTCCCTTTTCTCCGCGATGATGGAGAGATTTTATTCCATGGCTGATTTCGTTCTCAACCATGTGGATATAGAGAATCCCCGCTTTCAGGCCTACCTCAACGGCGACGATGAGGCCGGTCAGGGGTTCTATGTGTTTAGCGAAAACCTGTACCGGGAACATCTGGCAAACGGTGATTTTAAAAACGTTTTTCGTCCCCGGCCCTTTCCCTTGTTTTCGATTTTCAGGAGAAGACCGAAGGATGAGCGAATCGCGGCACTGAGCCTCGAACAGAGGATAGAAGAGCTGGGGCGGCGCCTGGGGCCGCAAGCCCCTCCCGAACCGATGCTCGGACTGCTTTATCTGTTCAACAAAATGAAAAACGACCAGATGCTGCTGGCCGATGATTACAGGCCGATACTCCTGTTCCGCCGCTATCTGCAGGAGCAAAGCAGCATCGCTGCGGATAAAATCTTCACGGTTTCCACTACCCAGGAAGTCCAACATGTGCCTTACCTCTTCCAGCCCCATATAGGGAGCAGAGCCGACCTGCTCGCGGCGGCCGGCTTCGATCCGCAGTGGGAGGCAAGGTTCGAGGAGCACGACGAAGCGGTTTTCGGCGAGGAGATCCGTACTCTCACCACCTTCAGCCACGTGCAGGTGGATCTGAACACCTCCACTCTGCGGGGGCTTCAGACCCTGGCCGAGGACTTCGCCTGGTATCTGTCCATGGACATCAATATGCTGCGTCTCGATGCCGCCAACTATGCCTTCAAGAAGTGGAAGACGAGCTGTTACGAGCTTCCCGAGGTCAAGAATCTCATGAAGATCCTCTACCTCTCCATGGACGCCGTATCGCCCCGAATCGTACCGAATCTCGAGGTCAATGACAGTTTGAGTGCCGTGCTAAGGCAGATGGCTGACAAAGAAGCGCCGCCGCCGGTGATGTACGATTTTCATCTACCCAGTATTCTTCCCGTAGTGTTCAACAGTTGCGACGCTTCGATCCTGACGCGGATTTTCGAGATGATCGCCGGCTATCAGGTACCCGAAACCAGTATCCGCTTCAGCCTGGCGGAAAGCCACGACGGAAAATCCGTGCGCGGCAGTATGGATCTGTTGACCCTCTCCGAGAGGCAGGGTCTCGCCGATGTGGTAGAGGCCAACGGCGGCAGGATCAAGTACAAGTCCGTGCCGCCCGGCCGGATTCCCCTCTCCGAATTGGCAGAGGTCTGCGATGAAGCGGGCCTCCAGTACAGTGAGGTCCTGGGCTCGTTGCTTGCTCGTAGCGAAGGGGAGGAGGGCTTGCTGAAAGAGGATCTGGGCGACGAGCAGGCCGTAGTTGCATCCATGGGTTTGAGCGCGGGGCAGGAGGAGAACAGGGCGGTACGCTTCTTCCTCAACAAGGTTATTTATGGAAGAGAACCCTACGAGCTGTGCTGTGCCACCCGCCAGTCATTGCCGCGCATAGACAACGAGCAGATCGAGGTGGACAGGTACCTGGCTTTCTACACCCTGGCTTTCGCCCTGATGGGGCGCAACGTTAAATCCATCTTCTTCAATGATTTGCTCGCCCTTCCCAACGACCACGAGAGGCTCGCCCGCAGCGGCGAGCTGCGGGACCTCAAGCGTACCAGGTCGAACTATGATGAGCTGGAACGACTCCTGACCGATCCCGGCTCTTTCGAGAGCCGGATCGCAAGAGGAATCAACGACCTGATCGCTCTTGCTGATTCCGATCCGGCCCTGCACTTCCGCGGCTCGGAAGCTGAAATCCTTCCCGCCGCTAAAAACGAAGAGAAAGATCCTGCAGCTGTGGTGCACTGCTCGGCTCCGGGCGCAGATACCCTGATCATTATCAACCTCACCTGCGAAAGGCAGGAGGCTCGGGTGGAGCTTTCCCGGGCGGGTATGGCCGGGTCAGTTTCACTGTACGACAACATCAGCGGCAGCTCAATCGAGCTTGTGAGAAACAATAGGTTGGAGCTATTTCTGGAACCCTGCCGGCGCCTCTGGCTGACCGCTGAAAAGATAGAGATCGATCCGCAGCTGCTTGTTCGCGGCAAGCGCTAGCTGCTTTTGCGGTTTCTAAGTCAGGGAAATCCCTAGTCCGATCAGCTCCTCCTTCAGCCTGTCGTACAGGGCCTGGTGCTCAGGCTTCGGCTGCAGGGTTTTCAGATCGTACATCTCTTCGAAGGCCTGCCCCTTGGGAGCTTTTTCCAGGTCGATCTTGTCTTTGTACTTCTGGTAGAGCTTGGCCACGATCTCCGCCGCATTTTCCCGTTTCATTCCGGCGGCGGCGTGGGACACCTCGGCGAACAGACGGGCCATCAGGGGGCTGACATTGTTGAAGCCCAGAGGCTCTGCAGGCCGGGGGCCGGTGACATTGCTGCCGCTGGTCACCGCCGTCAAGGCCAGGGCGGCGAACTCCCGGGCGTACTGCTCGCTGCCCGGCCGCCCCGAGGTGGTGTGGCTGGTGGTGGCGATGATGTGGCCGTTCCGGGCTACCGCTTGATTGGCCAGGCCGGCCAGAAAAAGGGAGTGCTGGTTGGTCTGCTGCTTGAACTTAATGTGCTGGGGTCCGATGTGCACCACCTCGCCGCCGAGCAGGATTGCGGCGATGAAGGAGGCCACGGCTGCGATCGCCGTTCCCGCGGGTCCGCCGCCGTAGCCGCCGATCAGGGGCGTGAAGGCCATGTAGATCGGGCAGCCATAGGCCAGATAGTAGGCCAGACGGGTCATGGTGACGTCATCGACCTGGAGCTCGGAGATCAGCACCATGGCCCGGGGGTCGGTGGAGCGCAGACCCCACTGCTCGTTGGTGCAGGCGATTTCGTTTTGGGCCATAACGGCGTGTCCCGTTATGGGCATGCCGGGCCGTCCGGCGCGGCGCACAGCCTCCCTCGACCATTGGCCGTAGAGAATGGCCGCCCGGCTGGCCAGGGCGGAAGTGGGCCGGATCATCTGTCCGTCGAGCTGTTTCAGGTAGCCGGGGAACAGCAGGCTGTCGATGATGCGCTCTTGGGCAAAGGCCTCGTTGAGCTTGACGAAGTGCTCTTCGCTGGTGTCGGCGTTGAAGGGACCGCCGAATACGAAAGGCAGGCGGGGATCCTCGACCTGTCTGTGAAAGATCCGCACAGCGTCCTTGCCCCCTCCCATGGGAAGCTCGGATGGAGCGAAACGCAGGGCATCCTCCACTTCCTCCCGACTGAACTCGATGATCCGTTTCGAGCCCATGCTGAACACACCGGCTGCCAGCAGCAGCTCCTTGCCCGCCTGCCAGCAGCGGTCCGCCATGGCGTCATCCAGATTGATAAGGGTTGCGCCGTCCCAGGAAATCTCATGCTCCTTTTCCAGCTTCAGAGCATTTGCAGAGACACGTTTCATCAGGAAGTCGGCGGCTTCGGTAAGAGGTCCGGTTTCCCCTCGCTTGGCGATCTCTTTGAAGTTCATTTGCTCCAGGCCTCCCTCTTGCTGTTCAGAAGCTGCACCGCTTCATAGGCTCCCCGCGCGTAGCCGTCCGCGCCGATCTCGTCGGCCCAGGCCTGGGTGACCGGTGCCCCTCCGACCACGGTGAAATACTTTCCTGCCAGTCCTTTGTTGGCGAGCAGCTCGACTACATTCCGCTGATAGAGCATGGTGGTGGAAAGCAGGGCGGACATGGCGATGACATCTGCATTGCGACTCTCCGCCGCCTCGATGAAGCCGGAAGCCGGTACCTCCACACCGAGGTCGTGCACGGCGTAGCCGTTGGCCTGAAGCAGGGCGGCCACCACCGTCTTGCCTATATCGTGAATGTCTCCCTCCACGGTGCCTATCACCACGGTGCCCTTTGTTTGGATGGTTCCGCCTCCGGCCAGGATGGCCTTCTCCAACACGGCCATGCCGGCTTTCATGGCATCGGATCCGAGCATCAGCTGGGGCAGAAAGATTTCCATCCTGTCGAAGGCCTCGCCGAGTCTGCGGATCGGCTCGGCAAAGCCCTTTTCCACGGCCTCGAGCAGATCGATTCCCGAAGATACAGCTTCCTCGGCGGCAGCTGCCGCCGCCTCGCTGTCGTAGCTGTCGATACTCGAATGCATTCTAACAAAGATTTGCTCTTTGGTTGCCATTCACTACCTCCTCTTCGACCATGCTCGGTATACTCAAAGATCCCGTCCCAAGAGCCCCAGGCGCGTGCCGATCCCTTGGTCCAGGGCCAGCTTGTACACCTTGTGGCAGAGACAAACGTCTTCAACGGCCATCCCGATCGGGCTGAAGAAGATACGCTCCAGCCGGCTGCTGCGGCCCGGGTCCTCGCCGCAGACGATCGCACCCAGCTCAACGATATCCTCTGTTCTTATCCTGCCCTGCCGGATCATCAGGGCGATCGCCGGTGTTTCCCGATGCAGAACGTGCTCGATGCCGTCCACCACGATCCTGTCCGAGCCGGTGACCACTTCGAACTCCTCCTCCTGGTAAGAGCCGACCGCGGCGAAGAAGCTTCCCCGCTCTATCCAGCTGTTCTTGACGATCGGCTCGTCGGCCACGGTCACGGTGACTATGATATCCGCTCCTCGCACCGCCTCCTCCGCGCTGCCCACGGCTCGGACCTCGAGCCCTTGCCGCCCGTAGCGGCGGCTCATCTCCTGGGCGAAGCGATCCGCCGTTTCCCGGCGGATGTCGAAGGCGCGTGCCTCCTTCAGCCCTGGCAGCACCGTCATCAGGGCCTCGAGCTGGGTGCGAGCCTGCACCCCGGCTCCAACCATGGCCACACTTTTGCAGTCGGGCCGGGCAAGATACTTGGCCCCCACGCCGGTAACCGCTCCTGTGCGCAGGGCGCTGAGCAGTCCATCACGGCCAGGGGAACCCCGTTCCAGGAATCGTTGAGTACGAACAGTCCCGTGGCTCTGGGAAGCCCCGAAGTCTCTGGGTTTTTGGGGAAACCGGCGATCCATTTGATGCCGAAAACATCATACTCCTCGCCCACGTAGGCGGGCATGGCGTTTCCCCGCCCCCTCTCCCGTTCGCCCAGATCCAACACCGTCTTGTAGGGCAGGTTGACCTGGCCCCGGTGGTGAAGGCGGAAGGCGTCTTCTACAGCCTCCAGCGCGGTGTTCATGTTCACCCCTGTGGCACGGATGTCCTCTTGGTTGAGGTACAAGAACTCGATATCTCCCATTGCTCTGCTATTCCTTTTCCCGCTGCTCTACTTCCCGGACGATGCGCTCCAGCTCGCTTTGCTCTTTATCGGATAAAGGCTCGACCTCGTGATCGGCCAACAATCGATCGACCCGCTCATGGGCCTTGTCTGCCATGGTCCTGCTTCCGGTCTGCTGCCAACGCTCCCGGGTTTGCCTGCTGGCCAGCAGGGGCAGGAAATGCTCGGACTGAAGGAACTGCATGGTATGTTTCTGTTTGAGAAAGTGTCCCCCGGGTCCTACAGCATCGACAACGTCTACGGCGAGCGTCAGCTCGTTTACATCGACTCCCTCGAGCACCCGGTAGACCCCTTCGATGATCTCGGCATCGAGCACGAGGCTCTCTTTGCTTACCGTGAGAGCGCCCTCCATTGTGCCCGGATAGAAGATTTTGTTGACCCCGCCCAGAGCCGCCATGGTCAGAACGAGGGTTTTTTCGTACCCTGCTTGAAAATCGAGGAGCTTGGAGTCTGTAGCCGAGGCTGTGCCCCGGCAGGGAATGCCGTACGAGTGGGCGATTTGAGCACTGGCCACGTTGATCAGGCCCATCTCCACGGCGCCTATAGCGATACGGCCGACCCTCATGTCCATGATGGAACCGCAGGTTCCATACCACACTGGGTTACCCGGATTGGCCAGTTGGATGATGGTGATGCCGCTGACAACATCCGCCGTCTGTTGTGCCAGAAGCCCGGCCAGGGTGACCGGCGATGTCGCTCCGGCCTGGGGCTCGGAGGTCACGTCGATTGGAATCCCGTAGCGGGCGTACTCGAGGGCTCCTTCCATCTGCTGCCTGTCGTGATGCAGCGGTGCCACGGGATTGTCCGTGGTAAAGGTGTAGGCTTTGCGGCGCAGCTCCTGCTCTCCGCCGGCGATCACGGCCACCATACGCAGGCAGTCCTGGGCCATGATGCGCTCACGGGAGGTAGCCTTGATCGGTTTGCTCGAGTTGCGGACAGATTCCAGGTAGCCGTAAGCATGGGTGGCTCGGATCGGCACGCCGTCGATTTGCGGCATGATCGCTCCCGAGTGCAGGAGGTGATAGCAGCCCAGAGCGTCTGCCAGCCTTATCAGCCGCCCCACATCTTCCAGGGTCGTACGGTGGGTTTCTCCCGTCTCGTAGTCGAAACAGTTGAGCCTGCCGATCATCGGTTCTATATGCAGGCGCTCGGTCGAGACCTCGACGTCGTGTTGGGGGTTGCGGGCATGGATCGTAAAGGAAGAAGGAGCCCGGCGAAGCGCCTCCTCCACGATTGCCGGGCTGATCCTGCAGATCATAGACTCCTCATCCACCGCAGCCCCGGCTTTGCGCAGAAGCTCGCGTGCTTCCGGGGCCTTTTCCAGCTCGCCCGTATTTTCCAGAATTTTCAACGCCGCCTTGTGTATTTCGGAGATCTGCTGCTTTGACAGTACGTCTAGTCGAGGAGGAAAGTTCACCTTACAACCTTTCAGCCAAAACTGCTGCCCATATTATGGACAAAACTTGAGTTCTTCAAGGGAGTGCCTTGATTCATAAATTCCCTGTCCCGGTATCCGCCTGCTGGAAGCGAATCGGGAGGGAAAAAAAACCCTTTGGAATATTCCAAAGGGTTTTTTGTTTTGAAGGACCTCTCCGGACCTGCGCCGTTAGAACAGACCCTGGACCTTTCCCGTGGCCGTATCTACGTCGATGTTGCGGAAAGCAGGATCCGAGGCGGTTCCCGGCATCAGCTTGATCGCTCCGGCTACGGGCACCACGAAGCCGGCTCCGCCGTAGACCAGGACATCCCGGATCGGCAGGGTCCAACCCTTGGGCCGTCCCTTGATGGCCGGGTCGTGGGTAAGGCTTAGGTGTGTCTTGACCATGCAGGTGCCGAGCTTGGACAGCCTTCCATCGGCCTCGATGGCCTTGGCTTTCGCTTCGGCTTCGGTTGTATAGGACACGCCGGCGGCGCCGTACACCTCTTTGGCGATCAGCTCCACCCGTTGGCGCAGTGGGGTGTCGTCGCTGTACAGGAACTCGAGCCTTGGCTCTTCTTGGCAGGCTTCCACCACCGCTGCGGCCAGGTCCTGGGCGCCTTCACCTCCTTTTTCCCAGTGCTTGCTCACGGCAACTCTGGCGCCGTGAGCCTCAGCCCGTTCGCGGATCAGCGCGATCTCTTCTTCTGTGTCTGTATAGAAGTGGTTGATGCAGACCACAGGCGAAATGCCACTCTTCTTCACGGTCTCCACGTGGGCCAGCAGGTTCTCTACACCCTCATCGACCAGCCCGATGTTCTTCGCCGTATAGGCCTTGTCCAGCGGATGCCCGGGAACGACCTTGGGTCCGCCACCGTGCATCTTCAGGGCCCGGACTGTGCAGACGATCACCGAGCAGTGGGGCTTGAGGCCGCTGAAACGGCACTTGAGGTTCCAGAACTTTTCGAATCCGATATCGGCTCCGAAACCGCTTTCGGTAACGTGATAATCTGCCAGTTTCAAGCCTACCCTGTCGGCAATAATAGAGCTCTGGCCGATGGCGATGTTGGCGAAGGGTCCGGCGTGCACCAGCACGGGCTGGCCCTCGACAGTCTGCATCAGGTTGGGATTGATGGCCTTGCTCATCTAGGCGGTCATGGCACCGTCTACTTCAAGGTCGGCGGTGCTGATAGGTTTTCCCGACTTGTTATAGCCCACGACGATTTTACCCATGCGCTCGCGCATGTCCGCCAGGTCTCGGGCTACAGAGAGAATCGCCATCAGCTCAGAGGATACGGTGATCTGGAATCCGCTCTTCATCATGAAGCCGTCCATCTTTCCGCCGATGCCTATGATGATCTCGCGCAGGGCCTGAGCGCAGAAGTCTATGGACCAGCCCATGGCCACGTTGCGGGGGTCGATATTCAAACGCTTCAGATTTTTCTTCGCCAGCACTTCATCAGAATAATTGAATTCGTGCTGCAGCCGGCTGGTCAGGGCGACCATAGCCAGGTTGTGGGCGTTGGTGATGGCGTCGATGTCTCCGGTGAGCCCAAGGCTGAAATCGGTAAGTGGTATGCACTGGGCCAACCCTCCCCCGGCTGCCGAACCTTTTATATTGAATGTCGGTCCACCTGAAGGCTGCCTGATGGCTCCGATCACCTTCTTGCCGATCTTACCCAAACCTTCTACCAATCCCATAGAAGTGGTTGTTTTACCCTCTCCGAGAGGAGTCGGAGTGATGGCCGTAACCTCGATATATTTCCCGTCGGGCCTGTCTTTCAAGCGATTCAGGATGCTCATGTAATCGATCTTGGCGACATAGTGTCCGTACGGAAGGAGCTCCATTTTCTCCAGCTGCATCTCTTCGGACAGCTGGTACACGGTTTTCATGTCGGCGGCCTCGGCGATTTCCCAGTCTTTCATCTTCGTGGGATCCAATTTTGCCATAGATACCTCCCCAATCATCAAAATTTGTAGACAAAGAATAGAGGCTGTAAAGTCATCTGTCAAGCGAAATGAAGCAATAGAGGCCAATGGATGGTTGCTTCGGCCTCCTGCAGAAAGATTTTGTCGTGTATCAGCGAGACATCTGCGCGCAAGATTATACGGGCAGCGCGGGAGCGGGTTGGGTATTGTGACGCCTGTATGTCTTGGGAGTTATGCCTGTGTAACGGCGAAATACCTTGCTGAAGTAACTCTGATCGTTGAATCCGCATTCCATAGATACCTGGCTGACGTTTAGAGCAGTCTCGGTCATGAGGGCACAGGCATGTTCTATACGGAATTTATTCAACAGGTCTGAGAAGGTGTATCCCGTTCTCGTGTGGAAGACCTTGGAAAAATAACCGTAGGACATATTGCAGGCCCTGGCTACCTCGTCCCTCGTAATCGGCTGATCCAGATTGTTCTTCATGTATTCGATCGCCAGGGCTATGGAATCGGGTGGCTTGGGGGTGACCTGCACAAGGCTTGTAGAGATGAAATCTTCCAGCCAGCGGGTCAACCAATGGCTCAGCTCCACGTCGTCTGTGATCTCATGGAACTCCTTGAGATACGAGCTGTTTACACCGAGGAGCTTGTGGGGATTCGCTCCTTTGTCGACAGCCGTTCGATACATAAGCACGACCATTTCGAGCACCAGGGTTTTCAGCACATCCACGTCCTCCGCTTCGAGACTGTAGATGCGGATGAGGATCCTGTTGATAATTGATCGTGCCCGCTCCTTGTCTCCCCTGCGGATCGCCGAAAGCAGACCGAACTCTTCCTGAAGGTATATCTCCCGGGAATCCTGGAAGAAGTTGCGTTTCACTGAATGGATCGCCTCCGCCTTGTGGGCATTGGCCCGTCCCTGTTCGCGGTTCAGCTGCATCAGGCTGGCGTTGCAGACGTTGTAGCGGCAGGCAAGATCGAGCAGCGCCCAGGCCGCCCTGCTGATCATAGATCCCCATTCCTCCGTGCTTCTGCCGGGATGCACGGCGGAGAAAACACCTCCCAAGACCTCGTTGTTGAAACAGACAGGCACGCACCAGATGTACAGACCCTGGTTATCCAGGCTGATATTGGGCTCGCCCCAACGCAGGGATTCCTGTATCATCTGTCCCAGGTTTACCTTTCTCTTCTCGACCTGATGCCAGGGGTAGTAGATGCAGCGGTTGATTTCGACCTTGTTTCCGTATATGAGAGCGGCGCCGAAGCGGGTATACTGCTGGTACTGGATGGCGATCTCGTTGAAGGTTGTGGGAGTTACTACCAGCTTCCAGTTTTTCATAGATTTTCCATTCTGAAAATAGCAGTATTTGTGGAAAAAGTGAACACTAAAGTACCCAAAAAAGGTGTATATTTACAAAACAATGACGGTTTTCCGATATATACTTCTATAAATTTTTTGATGCACAACATCATGGATAAAATCTAGGAGGAAAGAATTGGTTTCGTTGAATGCGATTTCTGAAGCCTTACAGAAAGGCAAAGCGGATGAGGTGAAAGAGCAAGTACAGCAGGCTTTGGACGAGAAGATTGACGCTGAAAAGGTCCTTGCAGAGGGCTTGATCGCCGGCATGGATGTGATCGGCGGTCGTTTCAAAAGAAATGAGATCTATATTCCCGAGGTTTTGATTGCGGCCCGCGCCATGCATGCGGGCATGTCGGTGCTCGAGCCGATCCTTGTCGAGAGCGGCGTCAAAATGATCGGCAAGCTGGCCATCGGTACGGTAAAGGGAGATCTCCACGATATCGGCAAGAATCTCGTGGCCATGATGTTCAAAGGCGCCGGATTCGCGGTCGAGGATCTAGGCGTCGATGTATCGGCGGAGAAGTACGTGCAGGCTGGCGATACCAGTGGTACCGACCTCATCGGGCTGTCCGCCCTGCTGACGACCACCATGGTGCAGATGAAGAGCGTAATCGAGAGCTGCAAGGAAAAGGGCTCCGCTGTCAAGATCATGATTGGCGGAGCGCCGGTAACGCAGAATTACTGCGATGAGATCGGTGCCGACGGCTATGCGGCCGATGCGGCCAGCGCAGTGGAAATCGGAAAGTCTCTGATTTCTTCCTGATAGTTCAACGCTCAGATAAGAGCTCAGATACGATATCACTTTTTCTCCACGAGAGGGTCACCTGCACGGGGTAGTGATCGCTCGGCCAGACTCCGTCGAATGCCCGCCTGATCAGGTTTGTTTTTTTATCTGAAGTGCAGCATCGACAGCTCGGTTCGGCCGATAAGAATTTTGTCTTCAGGATGCAGGCGGATATACTTGCCCTCCGGTATCCGCTTCCCATTGACAAAGGTCCCGTTGGTACTGCCGAGGTCCTGGACGAAATAGCTTTCACGTACTTTTTGGATTACGGCGTGGTTGCGTGAAGCGAGCTTGTCCTCCAGGCTGATGGAGTTTTTTTTGTCCCTTCCGATTGTCAGGCGATGTGCGATGGGTATTCGATTTCCCTGAAAAACTATAAATGTGGTTTCTTTTTTTCTTATTCCGCTGAGCCTCTTGCCCACCGTGCTGTCGTATATGATTGTTTCGTGGCGTTCCTCTTCCTGCTCTTTCTCCATGCCACTATAAGTGTATACGCTAGTGAGCGCCTGATCAACATAATCCGCTTGGTCGTGCGGCCGCTGATCACCGGCTGGAAGTCGATTTTTTCTGTGGACTCGGGCGTTCGTTTGCACTAAGCTTTTTTTATGAAACGCTATATTGTATTCTCAGCCCTCGTTGTCTCGGTTCTGTTGTCCGGGTGTGCCGGAATGTCGGGAGCATACACTTTCACCGACATAGACTCCCTTGTCGAGGAAGCCTCCTGGTCCTCGACTGAAGTTCTTTGGAACGCCTACGAAGACATCGACAGCGCTCCGATGCGAACCCTCGCCGTTTACTACTTCCTGGAGAATGGAGCCGTCAGCCCCTTGAGCGACGCCCTGATCGAAGGAATGAGCACTGAGCTAGCCAATGCCCTCGTATATGAAGGTATTCAGGTACGGGTGGTGAGCCGTACCAACCTCGATCAGATACTGCAGGAGCTCGCTTTTCAGAGCTCGGATCTCGTAGATCAGACGACCCAGATCTCCGTCGGCAAACAGCTGGGAGCCGAAATCATTCTCACAGGCACGATCAGCAGCACGGATGAGGGTAAAAAGCTGAATATACAGCTCCTGGAGATCGAAACCGGGACCATCTTGGGCGGTTTCATCATGTATCTGCTCGATCAGTGAGGCGGGCTCAGCGCCATGGTCATTTACAGCCCGGCCCGCCGGGGGGGATTGGAGCAGTACGGCATCCTGATCCCTGTGAAAGACAGCAAATTCCGAAAGACCTACGAGAAGCTTCGTTCCCACCAAATATTAGGCAGAAAGGCGGCGGAGTGGCACCTCGAGCACACAGGGGAGAAGATCGCTCGGGAAGACCTGGTTCGGGCGCACGCGCCCGCCTACATCGATAAGCTGTACTCCTGCGGGCTGGAGGAGGAGATCATCCGCACCTTCGAGCTCCTGGACAGCAGTGGCAACTATCACCGCTACGATCCCTCGACGGCCACCAGTCCTCTGAGCAGCCTTTTGGAGCGTACCCTGTACAGCATCTCCGGTGTGTATCAATGCTGCAGAGTTGCCCTTGAAAAGCGTTTCTGCTTTTACTTCGGCGGGGGAGCTCATCACGCTCAATGGGATCATGGAAAGGGATTCTGCCTTCTCAATGATGTGGTCATTGCGCTTCGCAAGGCTCAGGCGGAGGATCTGATTCGTACAGCCTGGGTGATCGATGTGGATGCGCATAAAGGAGACGGCACGGCTGCGATTACAGAAGATGACGACAGCATCCGCACATTGAGCATCCATATGGCTCGGGGCTGGCCGCTGGATGAGCCTGAGACGGACAGCAACGGAAAGCGGAATCTTTCCTTTACCCCGAGTGATGTGGATATTCCGGTTGAAGCGGGGGAGGAACATCTATACGCGCCGCGGCTGGAAAGGGGACTTGGCACCCTGGCGAATCTTTCCAAACCGGATCTGGCCCTGGTAGTGAACGGCGCCGATCCCTTCGAGCTTGACGAGCTGCCCTCGGCCAGGCTTCTGCGGCTGTCGAAAGAACAAATGATGGAACGGGATGTCCTGGTATATACGTTCTTGAAAGAAAGAGATATTCCGGCGGCATACCTGATGTCAGGCGGCTACGGAGAGCAGACCTGGCAGGTATACTATCAGTTCCTGGAATGGGCTCTTCTCGACAGGCTCGCCCCAGCGGCTCCTTGATCTGGCCTGAGGTCTGTCGATCGGGCGGCCGGAACCTACCCTCAGATACTCCCACAAATAGATGCCTGCCGAGGGAACCTTCGGCTTTGCACTTTCGACTAACAGAGTGTAGATACGATATTGGAGTACAGGAGGGTGCGATCATGAAACGACTTTCTGTAATTGTGTTCTTGGGGGTGATTGCCACAGCTCTTGCCTTCGGCCAGGATTGGGAGATTCCCGAAGCCCTGGAAAGGATGGGCTTGAGCGAAGAGCAGATAGAAACCGTAATGGAGGTCTTCGAGCAAACGGAGCATGAAATTCAGGAAGCCCGTCTGGAGTTGGAGATTCTCAAAGCCCAAATGCGCAAGCTTCTCTTCCAGGAGGGTGTGGATATGCGTGAGGTCGAGCGATTGCTGCGGAACAGCCTGGATTGGGAGCTCAAAGAGAGGATGGCCCAGATCCGGCGCCAGGTAGAGCTGCGCAGCGTATTGGGTGATCGCATGTATGCACGGCTGATGGAGAGGATGCAGGAACGCAGGCGCTGGGAAGAAAACGACCAGGCCGAGAGAGCACGGCGGCAGCGTGAGGAAATGGAGAGGCGTGAACAGTCCTCAAAACGTCAGTAACTCCCTGCCCGCTGAGGAGTCGAGCGATGCTGTCCTGATTCGGTGCTTCCTCCGAAGCGGAGAAACAGATATTTTCCGTGCCCTGGTCGAGCGACACCTGCCGTCGATCTGATGCGCAGGAGGCGGAGCCGGCGGTGTGCCCTGGCGCGGTTTCGGTTGGGGATGTGGAATCGGCCGGACCCCGATCCGGAACAGCTGTTTCTCGAGCGGGAGGAGAGGGGAACACTTCTGGCGGTTTTCCAGACTCTGCCTGTTCGAGAAAGGCAGCTCATCATGATGAAGGATGTGGACGGTTTTTCTCTCGAGGAGATGGCTCAGATCTTGAAGGTACCCATCGGAACCGTCAAGTCCGGGCTGCATAGAGCTCGGGAGAAATTAGCCGTGATTGTGAGGGATAAGCGATGAAAGCGGGGAAAAAGGTTTCCTGTAGAGAAGCCCGAAAGAAATTACAGGAATACCTCGACAAGCAGAGTTGGATGGCTTGCGATGAAGCTGCGAATCTGGAAAGGTTTATGCCCCCTCGGCTGCGGGAGCATCTCGAGCGGTGTTCGGATTGCACGGTTTTTTGGCAGGATCTCTCCGGATTCGCCCCCGCGTTGAAGGATCAGCTTGACCTGGCGGTACAGCAGATTCCCGAACCCGATGTCGAGGGCATTGTCTCCCGGCAGGAGAGGCAGGAACGGATCCGGTCGACCCGTAAGCCTGCCTTCGTTTTCCGCCGGGCCGCGCTCTCCCTGGCCGCTCTGCTTTTTGTCGTTTTCGTGGGTCTGCAGATTCGTGAGAACCTACGGGCGCGCAGGGCGATCGAGCGGGAGATCGAAAGAATCGTTGAAATACTATATCGGGAGCCGCTTCTTCCCGGAGTTGAAAGTGCTCTGGTCCGCTACCGCGATTTCGGCCGTGACGGCGAGCTGCAGTTGGAGCAATGGTTGGAGAGCTCAGACGGCGGTGATCTCCTCTACTGAGGTCGCCCTCGGATCGCCAAGCGGACACACGGCTCATTTGTCTTGAAATCCATCTGCATACCCCTTACTCTACTGTCGAGGATAGGAGGGGAGCATGAAGACTCGGGTAGTAGGGTTTGTTTCCGTCGTCGCAGCTATTTCTCTTTCCATAGCCTGTATCGCCGGTTGTCTGGGAGATATCGGGAGAAAAGCCCCCGGGGATAAGTCCGTCCTTGACGAGGGCGACCTCGTGTTCCCCGGGCAAAAAGCTGCCGGCGGGCTTCCGGAAGACGCTTTTCAGGTCAGCGAGTACGCTCCCGTGGGCACTGTCCCCTGGCAGAATGTCGAAGGGGGTTTCTGGGTGCTTTTCAGCCGGCCCGTGGTTCCGGTGAGCAAGCTGGGAGAACCCATCACCGATTCGGAGGTGATGGATATTTATCCATCTGTACAAGGCATCTACCGCTGGTACGGGTCCCGGCTTTTGTCTTTCGAGCCCACCGAGGTTTTGCAGCCGGCCATGGAGTACACGGTGACCCTGGATAGGGAGACGGCATCCCTCGAAGGCGCAGCACTACAGGGCATGAACGCCTTCCGGTTCCGTACTCCCGCCCTCGAGCTCGTTTCCCTGTATCCTTCGGGAGACGATGTGCCGCCGGAAGAATGTCGGGAGCTGAGGCTGGTCTTCAACTATCCCGTGGAGCTGAAAACAATCAGCCGTTTCCTCGAAGTGGAAGCTGCTGGGCGCAGCTATGCCTTTGTGGCCGCTTATGCGGATCCGCAGCCCGAGCAAGCCGAAGAGCTCTCTCAGTCGCCGAGCGGACTAACAGTGGATCTTTCCCGCCGTCGAGCCCTGATCCTCAAGATGAGAGAAGAGCTTCCCTGGAACACGGCTGTTTCTGTGCGGCTGCTCGAGGGCGCAAAGCCCGGGGATGAGCACTACGGAATTGCTGCGGAGCAGCGTCTCGCCTTCCACACCTTGGAGCCCTTCCGCCTCGAGTACGGGGAGGTCTACGATTGGCTTCCCTCCATAGAAGCGGGATTGATTTTTAACCATCCCCTGGCGGAGCAGGATGTGGCTGCCTTCCTTCAGGTACAGCTGCCCGGGTACAGCGTCGAAGAAAATCTCGAGGTATACGGCAGCGCCGTCTACTTGAAAAATCTCCCCGTGGATTTCGAATCCTCCTTCTCCCTCCGGGTCGGTACGGGCTTACAAGATATTTACGAACAGACCCTCGACGTCGAAGAGAAGGTGGATCTCGAGGTAGGCCCCGCGGCCAGCTATGTAAGCTTTCGGGCCTCGGGCAACAGAATCCTGGAGGCCGGATTCCCACCGGTAGCGGCGGTCGAATTCCAGAATGCGCTCAGCGGCTCCTACGCAGCCGGCAGGCTGGACGATCCGTTCGCGCCGCTGCCTGCAGGACCGTTCAACGACTACCGCGTCGAAGAGATATCGAGGAACGCCCGTATCTTCCGCTTTATAGATTTCTCTCCGTTTCTCGATGAGCAGGGCAAAGGCAGCGTGTTTGCCCGCTGGAAGTTTGAAGTGCCCTCCTGGTGGTCCGAAGAGGCGTACCCCATGAACGCCGACCTTCGGCTCCAAGTCAGCGATCTGGGCCTCAGCAGTCACATCGCCTACAACCGTATTTCCGTCCAGGCTGCATCCCTGGCCAGCGGCGACCCGGTAGAGGGAGCCGAGATCATAGTACGGGGGATGCGGGGAGCGAGCAAACGTGCTGTCAGCAACCGGCGGGGATTGGTTTCCTTCGCCTTCGAGCCGGGAGAGCTGAGCCGGTTCACCGGGGGCTCACAGAAGAACCTCGAGCTGGAAGCCAGAACGGAAAGCGACAGGCTCGTATTTCAGCCATCCGGATCTCCTTCGTACAACTGGAACCTGGGCGGGGTGTTCGCGGCAGAGCGGGTGCGACCCATTACCTATCTCTGCTCGGATCGGGGAATCTACCGCCCCGGGGAAACGCTTTCCTTCTACGGGATCGACAGGGATCTGCAGTTGGGAAAGCTCAGGAAGCACCTGGGAGAATACTCGGTCAAGCTGCGCCAGGGCTGGTACGGGGACAACTTTCACGCCTCCTGGTCGGGTCGCCTTTCACCATCAGGCCGTTTCTGGGGCAAACTCGAGCTGCCCGAAGATCTCGAACCGGATGTGTATTTCCTCGTATACGAGCGCCCGGACGGCAGCCAGATCCGCGAGGCGCCTGTACGAATCGCCTTTTTCAGGCGGGTGAACTTCACCGTAGACCTGACGATCCCTCAGGCGATCCGCTATATGGGGGAAACGGCGGAGGCGCGCTTTCAGGCGAAGTACCTGGCCGGGGGATCGCTGACAGCGGGGGGCTGGAGCTACTGGTGGGCCCGCAGACCTGTGGTTTTTACTCCGCCCGATCCTGAAGGGCTCTACCGCGGCTTCCACTTCGGGACCTTTCCCGAATACGGGTATTACGAAGACTACGAAGATTACTATGAGGAGCTTTCCTCCGCCGAGGGCAGTCTGAGCGGCGATGGTACCGTTGTTGCCACTCAGGAGCTGTCCGACGGTGAGGAGGGACGGATCTATGAATACACGGTCACGGCCACCGTCGAAGACATCGACAGGCAGGCTATCTCCCGCCAGGCCGGCACGCGGGTGTATCCCTCCTCTCTATTGATCGGTGCCAGGCTGACCCCCGAGGCAGAGTCGGAGCAGAGCCTGTACTTCGTAGGTGAAGGCAAATCCTTTCATCTCCAGGCCTGTTTGCTGCAGCCCGACGGGAAACCCTACGAGATTGCCGGTTCGGGAACAGGAGCCGGCCGCGCCGGCGGGCGCATCGAAGGACGGCTGCTGCGGGAGAACTGGAAGATGGTGAGGGAACGCAGCATAGGCGGACGCATCGACACGCGCTGGGTGCGGGAAGAGATCGAGGAAAAGCTTTTTTCCCTCGAACCGGATGGTAAAAAGGACTCCCGGGGCCGGGACGCCCGGGGCCGCGTCTGTGCAACGACCCGGCTGAGCACCTCCCGGGTGGGCGCCTATATCATCGAGCTGCGTACCGTCGACGAACAGGGCAGGGCGGCCCTCACCCGTTTCGATTTCTACTCCACAGGGAGCGGCAATGTGCTCTGGCAGCGCTACGACGAGCAGAGAATCGATCTGGTGGCGGACAAACCGAGCTACGGGCCTGGGGAAAAAGCCACCCTGCTTATAAAGAGCCCCCTGCCCCGGGGCAACTATCTCTTGACAGTAGAGCGGGAAGGAATCTTGGAAGAAAAGATCCTGGATCTGGAAACGAGCACCGACACGGTGCAGATCGACATCGCCGAGGAGCACATTCCCATCGTCTATGTTACGATCTGTTCCTGGAGCGGGCGAACCGCGGCTCCTCCGAACTCTCCAGACCTTCCCGATTTCGGAAAGCCCCGCGGCTACTTCGGTATGCAGGCCCTGGCGGTGGACACGGAAATGCGGGCGATCGAGCTCGAGCTTTCCAGCTCCAGGGACAGTTACCGTCCCGGCGCCGAGGCCGAAGTCACGATCCGCGCCGCCTGGAAGGGACAGCCCCTTGAAGGGGCGGAGATCGCTCTGATCGCCGCCGACCGGGGCGTGCTCGACCTTATAGACTATCACCTTCCCGATCCCCTTTCCCTGTTCTACAACCGCTACAACTTCCCCCACGGCGTGGCCCACTTCGACAGCAGGGCCTTGCTTCTCGATCCTGTGGTTTGGAAAACGCGGGACCTGCCCGGAGGCGACAAAGAGGGGGAGGAGCTGGATCAAGGTGCCGCCCGGGTGCGCAAGGATTTTCGGGCGACAGCCGTGTTCGAACCGGGGCTGGTGACGGGAGCGGACGGCACGGTCACGCTGCGTTTCCGCCTTCCCGATCAGCTGACAACCTTCCGGACCACGGCGGTGGCTGTAAAAGACGATCTGTTCGGCCTCAGTGAAGACGAGATCCTGGTGCAGAATCCGATCAATGTGCGCCCAGCTTTACCGAGAAGAATGCGTGTCGGGGATGAGGCTGAAGCAGGCGTGGTGCTCACGAATCTCGATGAGCAGAGAAGATCGGTCACGGTTTCTCTGGAGAGCGAGCTGCTTCAGATAAAGGACCGAGAGGAAAAGAGGGTGAGTATACCGCCGGGAGGCTCGCGAGAGGTGACCTTCAAGCTTTCGGCAGCCAGTCCCGGGGAAGCGGCTTTGAGTTTTTCCATAGATAGCGAGGTGCTTCGCGAGCGGCTCGAGTTGAGCCTGGCGGTGGACAGGAGCGTGGTCTGGGAGGCCGCCACTATAGTGGGGCAGACGGAGCGGAGTGTGCAGGAGGGCTTGGTCGTTCCGCAGAGCTTTCTCGGCGATCCCGAGGAGGGCCTCCAGATCAGCTTGGACTCTACGCTGGCCTCCTCGCTGATCGAGGCGATCCACTTCCTGGAGATCTACCCCTACGATTGTCTCGAGCAGCGCACCAGCAAGCTGTTCGCCTATATCCTCTATGACTGGCTGCTCGAAAACAGCGGCCGGATCGAGAGCGAGCTCGAAGCACTTCCCCCGTATCAGACGGAGGACGGCGGCTTCTCCTTCTGGCAGGATCCCGGTTTCCGCTACTCCAACTACTACGTTTCCCTGCGCGCGGCTCACCTGCTCCACCTTGCCTTGGAAAAGGGATACTCCCTGCCGCCGGGGCTCGATCTTCAGGCACTCCTCGCCTACCTCGAGCAGGAGTTTGCAGAGGTCGGCAGTTATCTTCGTAGCTACGCCCTCTACGTTCTTGCCCTGCACGGTGCCGGAGTTCAGGGACAGATTCAGGCTTTGCTTGAATCGAAGAACCTCGGGATTCTCGAGCAGATCCTGCTCGGCCTGGCCAGTCTCAGTCTGGGGGACGTTCAGAAAGCCGAGCTGGTTCTTGACGGCATTCGGGGTGCGATGCGGGTCGGCACGCGTTCTGTGACTCTCGCCGGAGATATCGATTCCTGGATTTACTACGGCGGAGAGCTGCAGGCCAAGGCGGCGCTTCTCCTTCTCTACGGCCGGCTGCAGCCGCGCTCGCAGATCGCCCAAGCCCTGGCAAACGATCTGCTGGCCTCGGCGCGAAAAGGCTACTGGGTCAACACGAGCAACACGGGTTGGATCCTCCAGGCCTTCGCAGCCTACATGGATACAGACGGGCAGCGGGACACGAAGTTTTCAGCCTCCGTGAATCTCGGTGATTCTGAGCTCGTTTCGCGGGAGTTTTCAGGGGTCTCGCGGAAGCCTTTCTCTGTGAAGATCGAGCCTGCAGAGCTGCTCGAGATAGCCAAACAGGCGAAGAGGGATCGGGCCGAGGACTGGCTGCCGCTTAGTATAGGCAAGGAGGGGAAGGGGCGGCTGTACTACACGGCCACGCTGCGTTACGCTCTCGACGGCTCGCGGGTGGAGCCGCGGGACGAGGGGATCGGGATCTTCACAGAGATTACAGATCCGCAGGGCGATCCTGTGAAGGGTCCGCTTAAGCTGGGCGAGGTCTACCGCCTGCACGGGGTGGTGTATTCGAGTCGGGATCGGGACTTTCTCGTCCTGCGTCTGCCCCTGCCTTCGGGAGCTGAGGCGATCGACGGCTCTCTGTCCACCTCTCAGATCGTCCGGCGGGACGAGGCGGAGAACGGGAGCGGGTATTACGGGCCGATTAAAAGGATCTACGACAACGAGGTGCGTTTTATCTACGATACCTTTTATCGAGGAAAGCGGGAGTTGTCCTTCCTGTTCCGCACCACCACGCCGGGAACCTTTGCCACTCCCCCGGCCACGGCCGAGCTGATGTACGAGGAAGAGGTTTTCGGACGAACCGCGGGCCGGGAGTTTCGCATCGCTCCCTAGGGACACAACATTTGAAGCCCCACCGGCGTCAGCTGTTTTTCCTCCTCCCCCCGCTTCTCACGGCGCTGCTCCTGTATCTGCCCGATCGCCGGCTCGATGACCTGCGCTTCGGCTGGCAGGGGGTTGTTGTCAGTGACAGACAGGGCCGGGAGCTGTACTGTGTCCCGGCACAGGATGGTGGCTACCAGCAGCGTCTCGGCCTGGATGAAATCCCGGAGCAGGTAAAGGAAGTCTTTGTTCGTCTGGAGGACAAGCGTTTCTACAGGCATGCCGGCGTGGACCTCCTGGCCGCGGCGCGGGCCTCAGCAGCCAACCTCGGGCGGGGCAGAACGGTCTCGGGCGCCTCCACCGTGACTATGCAGCTGGCCCGCATCATTGCGCCGCACCGTCCCGGGTACGCCGGCAAGGCCGGAGAAGCTCTGCGGGCTTTGTGGCTGGAATCGCGTCTCGACAAAGATGCCATTCTAACTCTGTATCTGAACAATCTGCCCTTCGGCTATAACACGCGTGGAGTGGGAGCGGCCGCCCGCAGGTATTTTTCCACATCCCTTAGCGAGTTGTCGCGCGCTCAAATCCTGCTGCTGGCCGTGATACCGAAGGCGCCGAGCCTGTACGACCCCTTCGGCTCGCCTGAAAACCAGGGCAGGCTGCGAACAAGGGCGCTCTCTCTGGCCGCCCTGGTCGATCTGGACGTCGAGGAAATCGAGGCGGCCATGGGATCGTTCGGCAAGGGAGAGCCGGAGATCAAGGCGCCGCACTTCGTGCGTTTTCTGCTGCAGCGGTTGAACGGTCGCGACGGTGTACCGGACCTGAGTAGAACCGAGATCGCCCGTGTAGTGTCAACGCTGGACCTGGATTTGTACCGCCGGGTGAGCGCGAGCATCGCTGAGAGGCTCGCCGCCGCCGCGGCGGACGAGAGGCAGCGGCCCCCTTTGCAAAACGCCGCCGCGCTCGTTCTCGACAACAGCGGGATCGAAGTCCTGGCCTGGGTGGGCTCCCGGGACTTTTTCGACCCCTCAGCGGCGGGACAGATCGACGGGGTGCGGGTTCGCAGCTCCAGCGGTTCCACGCTCAAACCCTTTCTCTACGCGCTGGCTTTGGAGCGTGGGTTCACAGCCTCCTCTCTTCTCCCCGATCTTGCCCTCACCTTCGGGCTCGAGGAGGGCTACCGCCCGGAGAACTTCGATCGCCGCCGCCGCGGGCCTGTACGGCTGCGTACAGCCCTGGCCAGCTCGCTGAACGTTCCTGCCGTTTATCTTCTTTCCCGGCTCGGAATGGAGGAGTTCCTGGACAGCTGTGACGAGCTGGAAATTGCACTGCCGAGAGATGCGGAGGCTCGTTACGGTCTCGGCCTGGCCATCGGCAATGCAGAGGTGTCTCTCTTGGAGCTCACCCGGGCTTTTAGTGTATTTCCAAATCACGGACTTCTTCGCGGTATCCGCCTCGCGCTTCGGGTCGATACCCTCGACGGAAGAGCGATACCTCTCGAAAACGCAGCTGAGCCGAGACGCGTGTTCCGGGAACAGACGGCCTGGCTCGTCTCCGATATCCTGTCGGACTGCGCGGCCAGGGCAAGCGGCTTCGGAACGGAATCCCGCTTCAACACAGTCTTTCCCGCCATGTTTAAATCAGGCACGGCCAGCGAATACTCGAACCTCTGGTGTCTCGGGGCGACGGCCGAGTACACGGTAGGAGCCTGGGCGGGCAATTTCGACGGCCGCCCCGCGTTCGGATCCACGGGAAGCTCCCTTGCGGCGGCGATCGTCGTAGAGACCCTCGAAGATCTTTCCTTCGACAAAAACGGCCGCATTCGATCCCTGCCCGGGCAAAGACCGTCCGGCCTCACGGCCGTGCGCATCTGTTCCCAGAGCGGCTTTCCCGCCTCAGCCCGCTGCCCGGCGACGCGGTTGGAGTTCTTTGCTGCGGGAAGCGAGCCCCGGGAGCTCTGCCCGGTTCACGAGAAGCTGATGACCGTCGATCAGCTTCTCACAGAGGAGATTTTGGGAGATCAAAAGGCGCCCCGAATCCTCTTTCCTCGTGACGGCAGCGTGTTCTACAGGGATCGAACAGCGGGAGAGACGGATCAGCGCATTCAGGGATGGATCGCGGCGTTTCCCGGCGATGAGCTGCGGCTGAGCCTGGACGGCCGTTCCCTGGTCCTGCAGGACCCGTTCCGGCCGCAGCTTCCCGTTCGTCCCGGCCGGCACCGCTTTAGGGTCGAGGGCCGTCACGGCGGGGACGAGATCCTCTACACGGTGCGTTGATAGACCACTCGATCTGGGGCTATAATGTCCGTGTTCTTAATCGTATGATTGAAACGCACATTTTAGCTCTATGAGAGGAGACCTTTCATGTCCGGCGAAGACAGCTCTGCTCAGCAGAAAATAATGGAAGCGACGATCACCTGCATAGAACGGGAGGGAATCCAGAGCGTAACGATCCGCAAGATCGCCAAACTGGCTGGTGTCAACAGCGCCGCTATCAACTACTACTTCCGTTCCAAGGAGAAGCTGGTCGAGGCTGTAATGCAGCGGACCATAGAGCATGTGTTCGAGGACTGGCGGGAGATTCTCAACGACGAAAATCGCAGCATACGCGAGCGCCTGTTTCTTCTATTTACAGATTACATGGAAGGGGCCATCATGTGGCCCGGCATCTCCAAGGCTCACCTGTACGATCCCCTGATAAACAACAACTACGAATCACTATTTGTGAAGCTGCTCAACGAATTTCTCGAAGATTTGGCCAAGAAGCTGAGTCTCGGGCTCGGGCGGCCCGCCGGACAGCTCAAGCTCGAAGTGATCCATCTGTTCTCAAGCATCTCCATGCCCGTACTGATGCCCGATCTTTTTCGGGAGTTTCACGGCGGCAAGACATTCAAAGAGGCCAAGGTACGCCGGGCGCTGATCGAGCATGTTTTGAAGTTGTACTTTGACGAGGGCAAGGATGACCAGCAGATGGTTGCAGAGGAAGTAGAGTAGCGATTGCTCATTTGCGATTGAAATACTAAATTAAAGGTATATATTGAAGCGTAGGAGGTACGAAGTATGAAACGTGTGCTTCTTGTTTTGGGCTTGGTCTTAGCGCTTGCCGTCGGTGGTTGGGCGATTGAGTACGATGACTTTGCCGACGCCTTTGAAACCTTCGCAGGCGAAGTAGCCAGTACACTTCCCGCCACAGCCGGAGTCGCGGGATTGAGTTGGTCTCCGGCCTATATCGGTCAGTTCCCTCACTTCGGCGTTGGTTTATCGGTCGGAGCTTCCACGATTCCTTTCAAAATTGTTGATCCTTTGATCTCAGAACTCGAAATTACCCTTCCGTCCGAATTCGAATATATCGAAAAAATGGGCTTGCCGATCCCGGGTTATGCTCTCGATGCCCGTCTCGGGGGTTTTTTGATTCCCTTCGACGTGGGCTTCAAGTTCGGATTCGTTCCGGATAAGTTGAGAGAGAAGCTGGGCAAGGTAAACCTTGATTATCTATTGATCGGCGGTGATGTTAGGCTTCGACTGCTCGAGGATAAAGGATTCGTTCCAGCGCTCTCGATAAGCGGTGGATACACCTATATGAGAGGAAGTGTCGGGGTGCCTGACGTAATGGAAACCGGGGATTATACTGTTGATTTGACATCATACGGAGAGGGAATCTTGAAGGCCTCCGCTCCCGAGCTGGCCTTCAACTGGGATACCCATACATTCGTTAGCAAACTCCAGGCCAGTAAAGATCTCTTCATTTTCACCCCTCACGTTGGTCTGGGAGCGGCTTACGGTATCTCCAATGCCGGCGGAGGGGTCGCGAGCACCGTTGAGTACGATCCCGACGGACTTCTTGGGGGACTACCCTACGGTCCTATTACCCAATCGCAAATCGACGCTATCGAAACCGCGTTAACGACGGCCGGCGAGCCGGTTCCGGATTTGAGCAGTGAGGGCATACTCGTCTCCTCCGGGGCCAATGGTTTCTCCTTCTGGGCCTACGGCGGAACAGCAATCAATATTTTCTTTATAAAGGTAGATCTGACCGCCATGTACAATTTTCTCAGCGGCGGCTACGGGGCAGCGGTCAATGTGCGGCTTCAGCTCTGAAAACAAGACATATATAGAAAAACGATAGTGCAGAACAGGCCGGGGGAAATCCCCGGCCTTTGCTTTCCAGAATTTCCCTTTCCTTCGAGCTCAAATCGGATACAATAAATTGAGCAGCTGAAGCGTCTTAAAAACCAGGTGTAGATATGAAACAGTTTGATCCAAGTGTTCTTGATTTTGACAATCCTTCGCGGCTTTTTCGGTTGGAAGACAGGCTGAAAGCTCTGCTCGGGGGACCCCTGCTGTACGATCCCTACTTCAGCAGCCAGGGTGGTTTTCAGGGCCACGAGCGGGTCCTGGATTTCGGCTGCGGTGGAGGTGTCACCACCCGCTGCATCGCCTCCCGCCTCACCGATGGCGGCAAGGTGACGGGCGTGGATGTCTCCTCGTACTTCACGGACAAGGCTCGGAAGCGGACAAAGGATTTCCCCAATGCGGAGATTTACCATGGTGACATCCGCGAGCTGAAGCTCGCGGAGACATCCTTCGATCTGATAGCGATCGTCCATGTGATACACGATATCGCAGGGGAGAAACGTCCCCCGACGGTCCAGGCTCTGGCCCGCCTTATCAAACCGGGCGGGCGGCTGTGGATCTACGAGCCGACCAGGCAGAGCCACGGCATGCCGGTGGCCGAGATCCGCCGGCTGATGAAGGAGGCGGGCTTGAGGGAGGTTTCGGCGCGGACCGGTAAGAATTGGTTTAAGGGGATCTTCGAAAAATAGGGATGCGCGGAACAGGGGGCCGGCGACAACAAGCCGGAGCCATACGTCCGGAGCTATAAGAAGGGGCTTTCACCGACAACTTCCCGCGCTTTCTGTTCGCCCAGCTCGATCCAGCGGCGCATGGTGTGAGGATCAAAGTGCAGAGCGTCGTCTGTGAGGGCTCTGTCGGGGCGCAGGCCGTCCACGATTTTTACCAGGTGCTTCTGCCTTCCGAACAGATCGCGGTACTCCTCTCTGGCGAGGATTCTTTCGATTCTCCTGCGGCAGACCGGCCTTTTGCCGAGGGCTGCGAGGATCTCCTTCTTGGCCCGAATCGCAATATTTACGAGATTCGCCATCTCCACATCGTTCGTACCCGTTTCGTCGAGCATGATGGAGAGGGTCCGGAGCAGTACCTTGTCGACACGGTGGAAGCGGCTTTCCGATTGGCTGAATTCCCGCGCATCGAGAAATATGGGAACGATCGTCTCGGCCCCCAGGTCGATGGCCCTGGAAAAGGGAAGCAGGTCCCGAACACCGCCGTCGTAGCAGACCTGTCCGTCGATGACGGTGGCTTCCATGAGCACGGGAACGCTGGCCGAGGCCATCATGGCGTCGATAAAGCGCTCTCGGGTCATACCTGGATCTTTTGGGGAAACGATCACCCGCTCCCCGCTCTGATAGTTCGTGTACACAACGTAGCAGTAAGGCGCCGGCTTGCTCTTCAGCCACTCGAAGCACTCAGGTGCAAAAACCTCGTTGATGCGTTGTCTGAGGGGTGTCGATTTGTTCAGGCAATCCTGGCGTTTGATGAACTCCAGGATGCTCTTTCTTTCGAGAATGTCAGGGGTGCTGATTGTGGAATACTGCTCTATCAGTTGATCGACTGCTTCCCGGGCGATGTCTTGCGGCGCGCCCATCAAGCCGGCGAACGGCGTAATCAAGGCGCCGGTGGAGCTGCCGCCCACGATGGAGAACCAACCCGTCCCCCTATACTCCGTGAAGATTTGCCTGATCGCCCCGGCGGCAAAGGCACCCTTTGCTCCGCCACCGGAGATGATCAAAGCCGAGCATTTCTTTTCTGCTTTTCTTCTCTTGCTCATCGTCTCATCAAGCCGCGATGAATTCCTGTTGAAGCAGGGGAGGGAGCGGGATCGGGTTCGCCGGTCAACGCCCCGGTCCACCGCCTATCAGAATTTTTTCCTCCTCCGCTGCCGGGACGGCAGCTGCAGTTTCCGGGTGCTTGTCCCGCTCGTGAAAACGAAAGAGATTTCTGTACTCCCTGCCTTCTTTGTACCAGCGGTAATTCGGGTCGTTGATCAGCTCCAACCACACGGGGTCTGTCAGGTTCTTGAAACGTTCGGCGTAGGCGTCGATCCACTCGATCACCTCGGGATTTTGAATGATATCCTCCGAATGTTTGTGTCCCTGTGGTGCCATGTGCTCCGCCACGGCATCCCTGAGAACCTGGGGATTGTCGATGATCATGCAGGGCCGCTTGAGGTTGGCGATGTCGTTGTAGGGAAAGCGGCTGCGTATCGTCTTGAAGAACGCTGAGTTCGATGCTTCGAGAAGGGACTTTTCCCGGATGTTGTCCACGCCGAAATGGGCGAACACGCACGGCTCTACCCTTCCGGAGTTCAGGATATGAAGGTACTGCCTGGCCCCGGCAAGACATCCGCCAACGGCGGGACCGTCGTTCCAGAAGTCCGCCATGAACAGGGGATGTTTCTTGCGAAGCTGGGCAACACGATCGCCGCAGTACACCCTCTGCTCCGGCGAGGGAACCAGCTCGAGAATCGGATCTTTTCCCACGGGCATGAACATGAAGTACCAGGCGAATATGGCTCCCTTATCTATGTAGTGCTCGACGAACTCGTCGCGGGTGATGAGCTCGATATTCTCGCTGGTATAGGTGACACTGATGCCGAAGATCACCCCTTCTTTTTTCAGTAGATCCATGGCTTCCATAACCTTGTCGTACACGCCCTGGCCGCGGCGTTTGTCGGTGTGCTCTCTGTAGCCCTCTACGCTGATTCCGGGGGCTACGTTGCCCAGCCGGGCCAGGGTTTTGACGGTCGGCTCGTCGAGCAGGGTGCCGTTTGTGTAGGTCAGGAAGTACATATCGTTGTACTTCTTGAAAAGCCGCAGCCATACATCCTTCATGAAGTATGGCTCTCCTCCGGATACTACGACGAAGTAGATCCCCAGTTGCCGGCACTGGGCCAGGATGTCGTCGATTTCCCTCTCGGAGAGCTCGCCGTCTTTGCTGTAGAGGCCGGAGTAACAACCCGTGCAGCGAAGGTTGCAGCGCATCGAGGGACTGATGACGATCACACTGGGAATCCAGGTTTCTTCCGTGGCCAGATGGGCGCGCTTGTTGCCGCCTGCCACGCCCCAGTTGAAGATGAGATTTTCGACAAGCTTGCGCTTGCAGCGGGTGCTGGCCAGCCGGCCGACCCGGACAAAAAGCCTCGCTATTCCCGTGTTTTCATCGATATCCCGCTCCAGGCTTTTCAAGAAGGCCTTCAGCCCGGGATTGCTGATCTGTGTGTCGGCCAAGCTCAACAGTTTACGCAGATCTTCTATCCTCCCTGTCAGGCCGCTGGTGATCTTGTCGACGATAATGCGTCGGGTGATGAAGTTGTTCATTATCATGGTGTTCCTCCTCCGCCTCTCCAGCCGCCGACGGCCGCCGGTGACTCAGGTGCGCTTCTTCCATTTTCCCTGCCACTGACTCTCCGTATCCCCTTCGATCCTGGTCACGGAAAGCACATTGAGATTCAGGTCCCAGAGATTATCGAGGATTCCCCGCAACGCCGCCTGATCCACGACCTGTCCGACGATAACCGTTATCGGGCTGCCATCCTTTTGCCGATCAGGGTAGATTGTCATGCTGCCCAGCCAGGCAGACCAGTCGGGATCTACTATTCCCTGTACCTTGATCCTATACACAGATGCTCCTTTTATTTCTGCCATTTTTCGTGTAAATCCGTTCTCGAAAAAAACGTATCAGTTTAGCGGTATAGTTGTGACCGATCGAAAGTATGGTTTTGGTAGGGTTTTTATTGTAATAGGGGAGGCAATCAGTGGTTTCCGCGGGAATTGTGGGGGAAACCGTGGCGAAAACCGCGGCGATTCCGGCGCCGCCCGTGAGGTCTGATAATACGGCTTCGTTCCGGACTGACCCAGACATGTATGTTTGCCGCCACCTTTTCGTCGATGGCGATGACTGCATTTTCGCACTCGATCACGAACGAGGGCTGGCGCTGGTGAAGCTTGACAGTATTTCCCGGACGAACGAGAAGGTTGTCGAGCTTGTGGAGCTGTTGATCGCTCGATCCATAGACATACGCGACTCGAGCCGACTCACCGACCTCCAGTTGCGTGAGTGGAAGCACCGAGCTTTCTACCATTTTGGCCTGCTGTTTACAGCACTCTCCCTCGGGAATCGGCATGCCGTGAGGACATTCCCGAGGGTGGCCGAGCAGGGTGCAGATGCTGTCCACCAAATCGGGATTAAGAATGTGCTCGAACTCGCAGGCCCCTTTTTCGAACTCCACCCCAAGAACATCGTGAACAAGCCGTTCGGCAAGACGGTGGGAGCGAATCAGGCGGCGGGTGTAGTTTCCCCCTTTCGCTGTCAAGCCGATCGTTTCATCCTGCCGTTCGATGATGCCTTCCGCTTCCAGCTCATCGACAACTTCCTGACGGAAATTCTTTCCCAGCTCCTTCCTGAAAAAAGTGTAAGACCTGTTCTCATCTTCTTTCATGTACCAGAGGATTTCCAGGTATTCTTCTTTGAAATGTTTCTCGTCCATACTCCTCACGCCCCCACCCGTAGAAACAGGAGAATCCAGCGCAGGATTCCTGCAAGGATAAAAGAGGAAATGTTTATGATTACGGTGATCAGCAGGCCTGTTTTTACACCCACCTGCCGGCACATGGCTACGATATTAGCGAAGCAGGGCACGAACATGGTTGTGATGACAACTGCCGTTATTGTTTGCACGTAGTTGAGGGCGCCGCCGTCAACCATTGCAAGAAGGAATCCGGCTGCCGCCTCATGACGAGCCAGGGACAGGATCAAGACCTCGACGATATTGAGAGGCAGGCCGAGCCAGCCCGACACGATAGGTCTTAGGCCTTGCTGCAGGAGCCGCAAGAATCCCGATTTTTCGGCGAAGAATAGGACAGCAGCCGCTATTAAGAAAATAGGCACAGCTTCCTTGAGGAACCAGTAGATCCGGTAATATGTTTTTTTTGTAATCGCCTTGAGGCTGGGGATTCTTATCGGAGGAAGCTCCTGTATGAACTCGCTGCCCTTGTCCTCTTTGATTGTCTTGTTCAATATCAGACCTGCCAACAGCTCGACGATCGCCAGGGTTCCGTAGGCGATCAGGAAAGCCTTGAAACCGACCCTCCCCAGGACCGCCATATCGATCGCCAGCTGGGCTGAGCAGGGAATGGCAAAGGCGATCAGGTATATAGCGATCAGCTTTTCTTTCCTCGAGGAAATCCCCTTTGTGGTCAGGGTGGCCATGGTTTTGCAGCCGAAGCCCAGAATCAAGCTCATTATCGAGTTACCCGTAAGTCCGATCCGTCCGAGTATCTTGCGTGTCAGGACCATCAGATTGGGCAGATACCCGATATCCTCCAGAAACCCGAGCATGAGGAAGAACACGGACAGAATCGGCAGTACCGTGACTACGGCGTTAAAAAGTCCCAGGGTCAGAATCCCGTAAGGCCCGATCAACAGATCGTTCCAGAATCCGCGGGGGATGCCGGAGTTGATCAGTCCGATAAGAGGATCCACAACGAGTGAAGACAGAATACCCTCGATAAATCCCGCAACCTCGACCACCAGGAAGTAGGTGGCTAGAATGAAGCCGATCAGAATCGGAATCCCGAACACGGGATGACGACAGAGGCGAGCGAAGATGTGGGCGAAGGTGCCCGGTTGCCGAGGCTGCTTGGCCGTTGTTTCCTCGAAGATACGATTAACCAGCAGATTACGGCGCTTGGCCAACTGTCTGTCCGGCCGGCTTCTGGATTCCTGCTTGATGTGACGGATTGTTTCTATCAATCCGCTCAGGGCGCCGTCCCCCCAGGATTCCTCGAGCCATTTCGGAAGCAGGGGATCGCCGTCGAGGAGCAGGATCGCTTTTTTTCGGGAAAAGCGGGAAGAAGAAGGAAAAAGGGCTTCGATCTCCTTGAGTCTCCGCTCCAACTCTCGTCCGTAGTAGGGTCTCCAACTGCCCACGGCTATTTCCGGCAGGGCGCTCTTCAACTGCTCCGTGCCTTTGTTGATCTCGGCTATGTGCTCCACCACCGGTACGTCCAGCTGAGCGGAGAGCTGCTGGCTGTTTATTCTAATTCCGTGCCGTTCTGTCTCGTCCACGGCATTCAACGAGACGATCATTGGGATTCCCAGCTCGAGGAGGTCCAGGGAGAGGAGCAGGGACTGCTTGAGTCTGTTGGCATCGATGCACTGAATGATTCCGTCGAGCTTCTCCGAGAACAGAAGCTCTCGGATAACGATTTCCTCCTCAGAGTGAATATAGAGGCTGTGCAGGCCGGGGGTGTCGATGATCTCGTATTCCTGTCCCTTAATCGAGAGACGTTTTTTATTTACCTCGACTGTAGTCAGGGGATAGTTTGCCACCAGAGTGTATTCACCTGTGATCTCGTTGAACAGCTGGCTCTTCCCCGTGTTGGGGAGTCCGACTATCGCTATTCGTTTGATCTTTCGGGCGGCAGGGTAGGATATATCCTTGCCTCTCTTTCTTGCTTGCGGGGAATCGATCGATTTCATATGTAAAGGTCTCGCAGCTAACTTATCAACTTTTTTCTAATTTGAAAACTGGACGTAAGTATTGTTTCGGTATGGTCGTCAAACATTTGAAACGATGCCCAATGCCCTGGCCTTGGCAGCCGCCTGCATCCTGTTTTGTACACCAAGCTTGCCGTAGATATTGCTGGTGTGCCATTTGACGGTCGGCAGGCTGATATAAAGTCTCCGGGCCACTTCTTTGTTTGATGCCCCTTCGGCGAGCAAGCGCAACACTTCCAACTCCCGAGGGCTGAGCGGTTCTATTAATTCTTCGCTTGCTTCTTTTCTCGATTCCGGGCTCAGGGGAAAGGCGGCCAGCAGACGGCCCGTGTATTCAGGCATGATTCCTCGATTGGCCGCTTCGTAGAGCAATTGAGCCATCTCCGGGCCCTCGTCGAGAAAGATGCGCATGTACCCCTCGGATTCTGCGAGTATGAGAGCGCTGTTCAGCGCCGCCAAAGCTTGCTCGGAGTCGTTGAGCTTGCGGTGGGCGAGACACTGAACAACGAGAGATTCGATTACTACACCGTTTCTGCCCAGCTTCGACGCCGTTTTTTCAAGCTGTTTGAGGATCTTCAAGGACGCTGCCGGGTTTCCCTGGGCGAGCTCGATCCGGGCCTGAAATAGCTGGGACAGCTCCTCGAGCACGTAGGGTCGCCTCTCCTCCACCCTGTCGCTCTGATGCCGCCATTCGTTGTACCAGCGGACCGCAGCTTCCGTTTTTCCCTGACACAGCCAGAGGTGTGCCCTGTGCAGGTCTACAAGAAGATCGTCGAGCTCACTGGCGTCAAAACGGGTGGCGATCTTGTGCACAGCATCCATCACCTGCTCGGCCTCCTGCGGGTATCCCTGAGCCTGTTTGACCCGCGCCAGAGCAATGTAGCCGTCCAGGGCGCCGATCACTCCGAGTTCTTGAACCAGGTTTATTCCATTGTTCAAGGATTTTTCCGCGGCACTTAGATCATTGCATTCACGAAGGAGATCCCCAAGACCGATCATCGCCAGGCCCGCGATCGGCAATTCCCGCCCTTCTGAGTCTACAGCCAGCTCGAGGCCATGTTCGTACGTTGATTTTGCCCTGCCGATCCGTCCGGCCTTCATATACACCTCACCCAACTCGGAGAGGCTGGCAACCGCGACGGTCAGGTTTCCCGCCAGCGTGGCTTTGCGGATGCTTTCCTCGAAGATCCGGACAGCTTGCTCGATGTCCCCGCTGGTTGCATAGGTAACATTTACGAGAACCCGGCTTGTGGCGCTGCGGAAGAAATGATCATCGGCGGGAAGCAGCTCCATGGCCAGGTTACACTGATTCAAGCTCTCGTTAACGTCGCCCTGGATGGCCGCCATTATGGCACGGAAGGCTGCCAGCTGTCCGCCGACCTGCTGCTCCGAATCTCCCTTTAGGGCGGCGGCGATACGGGGCTGAATATCGTTCATGGGCGAGCCGTTCAGCAGCAGGGCCAGGGCGTGATACAAGCACAGGCGGGGTCTGCGGCATACCATTTCCTCGGGCAGGGCTTGCACCCAGTTGAGAAAGGTAGCAAACTCGCTGCGCATCAAGGACTCTTCTGCATTGTCCTCGATCAGCTGCATAGCCTTTTTAAAGTCCTCTCCCAGAAGGTTCTGTTCGATTGCCTCGGCAACCAGGCCATGGTTCTCGTACCACTCGCTGGCCCTGCGGTTGAGATCCTTCAGCTCCTCGGGCAGCACCTGGGCGACTCTGCGGCGCAGCAGATCTGCGAACAGGCGATGGTAACGATACCAGCGGCGCTCCGAATCGAGGGCGACAATGAACAGGTTTTCCCGTTCCAGCTGCTCGAGGGTATTTTGGCTGCCGGATTGGCCTGTCACCGCCTCACATAAAGGTCCGTTCAGCCGTCTGAGGATCGAGGTCTTCAACAGGAACTGCTGGATGCCTTGGCTCTGCTGTTGGAGCACCTCCTCCACGAGATAGTCGAGGATGTAGCGATTGCTGCCTGTGAAGGATTCTATAAAACTGGAGGTGTCCTCCCTGCCCTGCATCGAAACGGCTGCCATTTGCAGTCCTGTAATCCACCCTTCTGTGTGAGAGGCCAGAATCGCGATTTCCTCCGCCGACAGGTTCAACCCCATTAACTGGCTGAGGAACTCCGCGGTTTCTTCGAGGGTAAATCGCAGATCGCCGGCGCGAAGCTCGCTAAGCTGGCCGTGGGCGCGAAGCGTTGTCAGGGGCAGCGGAGGATCGGCGCGCGTGGAAATAACCAGATGCATCTGGCTCGGCAGATGCTCGAGGAAAAAGGTGATGTAGGCATGAATCGTCTGGTCGTGGATGAGATGATAGTCGTCGAGAACCAGGGCGAAGGATTCTTCGATTTCTGCGATTTCGTTAAGCAGTCCCGTCATGACAGACTCGGCAACAGAGCGCCGCAGAGTCTGAAAATCGCCGACGATACCCTCGGCCAAGCCCGGTTGGATCGTACGCAGGGCAGCTACCAGATAGGAGAGGAAGCGCACGGGATCGTTGTCATTGTCTTCGAGGGACAGCCAGGCTGTCGGACGGTTGCATCGGCTGACCCATTCGCCGATCAGGGTGGTTTTGCCGAATCCCGCCGGAGCCGAGACCAGCGTGAGTTTGCCGTGAACACCGGCCTGGAGCAGCCCGATAAGACGCGCGCGGCGCACAAGCTCGGGGCGCAGTGGAGGGACGTGGAGTTTTGTCTTTAGTACGGGGAGTTCCATAGTAATGGCTCGATTACAATCGACTTGTCCCGCTCGATCTCAAAAAGTGATGATCTTGTACCCCTGCTCGATGAAACCGGCCATGCTCGGATGTCCCGACATGTCGGCGAGCAGTTTCAAGCCCTGAGCTCTGGCAGCCTCCAAAGTTCCCATCTTCTGTGAACAGGCTTTGCAAACTCCCAGCAGCAGCACTTTCTGCTTGACCCTTTCGTATAGGTCGTGCAGCGGATGGTCCTCTTCCGCCAGCTCTTGGATAAGCTTTGTTGCCGATCCTTCGATGATCACTTTGATCTCAAAATCCTTGTTGCTGAAATCCGGGGCGTTGAGTAGCACATGAACGAAGCACATAGGATCGCCGTTGAAAGCAAAAAGGGCAATCTTATCCACAGGGTCAACCTCCTCACCGCCTATCCTAATGGAATCTCCCGATCTTGTGAAGGAAGAGAGATTTTAGGTTGCTACTGCGCCGTGTAGCCCCCGTCTATCACGAAGGCGGAACCGGTTATGAAAGAAGCCTCGTCACCTGCGAGGAATACCACCGCGGGCCCGATCTCCTCCGGTTGAGCGAGACGTCCGAGAGGATGCTTGGCACCGAGTATCCGTTCGGCCTCCGGAAGGCTGCCGAAACGACGGCTGAGCCGCTGCGTGGCTGTACCGCCCGGACACACGGCATTGACCCGGATCCCATAGGCGGCCAGATCGAGTGACATGGCACGGGTGAGCTGCAGAAGGGCGCCTTTGCTGGCACAGTAGGCGGCCTGGCCTTCTACACCGACCAGCCCCAGCTGCGAGACGATGTGAACGATTGCTCCTCGGCCGCTTTTTTTTAAAAAGGGGAGAGCTTCCTGGCTCATAAGAAAGGCTCCGGTCACATTTACTGCAAAGGCGCCGTACCATTGTTCGTCGCTGAGCTTTTCGAACGGTGTGGTCTCTGTGTAGGCGGCGGCATTGTTGACCAGAATGTCGAGGTGCCCGAAGGATTGGATCGCCAGTCGAACCGTTTTTCGGGCAGATTCCCGATTGCCGACATCGCAGTGAGCATCCAAAGCCTGCAGTCCCTCGGCTTGTAATTGTTCGCTAGCGGCTCGGGTCTGCTCATCGTCGATATCTGCCAGGAGCACGGCCGCTCCTTCCCGGCCCAGGGCCCGGGAGATGGCCAGGCCGATGCCCCTGGCCGCGCCTGTAATCAGGGCGGTTCTTCCCTCTAACTTTCCCATGTGGCAATCGTAAAAAAAGGGGAGGCTGTTTGCAAGCCTCCCCTGCGTCTGTCTTATAACTAATTTAACGATCCTGCCAGGAGGGCGCGGGATACATCAACTCGGCCAGAGGCGGCCAGACGACTGCATACTCCCCGTTCTGCACCTGGACAACGGGGTGCTCGGCGCTGACGTTCTGGCCCTTTTCGTTGAACTTGACACCGGGCCAGACAGCTAAAACCACGTCGAGGCCGCGCAGCACTTCCTGAACGGCGGCGGTATCGATGGTGCCCGCCTTTTCGATGGCCAACTGCAGCACGACGCCCGCGGCCGAGCCGCTGGCGGCGTGGTAGCCGGGTGTCTCGCCGAACTCGGCCTCGTACATCTTCACGTACTCAGACGTACTGCCGAAGACCGGACCTTTGTCGCTGCCTGTGGGCAGCCACCACTCGCCTTCGATCACGTAGTTGGCGTCCGCTCCCAGAGAGGGGATGAACTCGGGCAGCATGACCCCTACCGAGGTGGCGAACATCTTGACGTTGAGGTTGATCTCCCTGGCCTGGCGCATCACCATCAGGGCGTCCTTGGTGTAGCCGCTGGTCAGGAAGATGTCGGGATTCTTGTCTTTTACCAGGCTCAACAAAGCACTGACGTCGGTGGTGTCGGCGGGATACTTCTCATACAGCACCACCTCGAGACCCAATTTGTCGCACATCTCCAAAGCGCCCTCGGCGCAGCTTAAGGGGAACAGGTCGTTGGATACGATGATGGCAACCGTTTTGGGTTTCGGGTCGAGATCGAGGTTGCCGATCATGTCGAAAATCGGCTGGGTCAAAGCCGGGGCCGGAGGTAGGATGGAGAACACATACTTGTATCCCCGCTCGTAGATCTTTGTAGCATTTGCTTCGGGAGCCACGGTGATGACGCCGTATTTTTCGCCGATCGCCGTAGTGGCAAAGGTGATGCCACTGGAAAAGGGACCGAACAGAAAGTCGACTTTATCCTCGGTGATCAGCTTCTCGGTGAGCTTGGTGCCGGTTCCGGCGTCGCTCTTGTCGTCGTAGTAGACGACCTCTACCTTGTACATGTCGCCGCCGACCTTGATGCCGCCCTTGCTGTTTACATACTCTTCCCACAGCTCGACACCCCGCTTTACATTGGTTCCCTCGGGAGCCATCTTGCCGGACATCGATACGGAGCAGCCGATCTT
>CAYMGP010000020.1:0-53730 GCA_964390045.1 uncultured Spirochaetaceae bacterium
GACGGATTCAACTATCGCTTCTACAACACAGATGAATGGACCTCGCAGGTTTCCTATCCACCGGATTCCCAGGAGTCGGGCGATTTCAAGGGTGAAACCGTTCCCATCCGGTACAGAAATGCAAGCGGCCAGGAAATCGCCGCCCTGGTGAATGCAACCCGGCTCTACAGAAAAGCCCCGGTGGTAGTACTTCCCCCTGCATTCGGGAAAAAAAAGGAAGCCCTATCGCCCCTGGTGCTGACTCTTCTCACAAATTTCAATCTTCTCAACAAGGACATCGTCACGGTCCGCTACGACGGAATCAACCGCCCCGGTGAAAGCTTCAACGAAGAAAAAAAACCAAAACGGGGCTACGAAATGCTGCACTACAGGCTCAGCCAGGGCCAAAAGGATCTGCGGACGACCCTCGATTTTGTTTACGACAATCGGTACTTTACGCCTGAAAGAGTGATCTTAGTGACCTTTAGTATGTCCGCTCTTGACGCGCGAAAGCTACTGAGCCAGGCCGAAGAGCGCCGAGTTGACCTCTGGATAAGCTGCATGGGGGTTCCCGCGGCTCAATCCGCCTACGGGAACATACTCGGGGGAATCGACATCATCGCCAATTATAAGATGAGCATACCGAACGGGATAGGCGGCGTCTTGGGAAATCTCATCGATTTGGACACGATGGCCAAGGATCTTATCACCCACAAATATGCCTATATAACGGATGCCAGAATCGATATGTCGAAGATCCCCATTCCCGTTCTCTGGATCTACGGAACATACGACAAATGGCTGGTCGCTGAAGAGATCAAGGATATCATGAGCGTCAAAGCCGAAGGGGCGAGAGAGGCGGTTGAAATCCCGACGGGTCACAACCTGCGCTGCGGCGATGATGCGATCAAGAACTACAAGCTCATAACCTCGTATCTTTTCGAGCATTTGTACGGCGCTGCGATCACGCCTGTCGATCCGGCAAAGGATCAGATGCTGAGCATGATAGCCTACGAACGGGAAAGACTTTCCGCCCACAAAGATTTCGAGCCTGAATCCTACTGGAAATACTATCTCATGGGTCGTGATGAGGGCAGCTTTGGGTATGATTTTTATGCCAACTTCAAAGAGTTCAGGGAGTTTCTCGATAAGCAGGCGGAACTGGTCGATCCTCGTCCCAGGGATCGAATCATCGACATGGGCTGCGGTACCGGACTGCTCTTGGAGTCCATTCTGGATCTTCTCAGCAGGGATACGGGACGCGCACAGGATGTCCGGATCACTGCCGTAGATCTGGTCCAAGAAGCCTTGTGGAAGGCGAAAAAGCGATGCAGCGATGTGGTCCGCCGCTGCCCTTCTCTCGAATCGGTACGGCTTGAATTCTTGAAGAAGGACCTCGATCCCAACCGCCTGCTCCCCGTACAAACATTCATGGAAAATCCCCGCTTGGATTTCAACTACCTTCGAAACAAGATCAAGGGGCTGCGCAATGTGACCTTAGACTATCTGGTCGAGCATTCCGCCGCCGAGCTGTATCGAATCATGCGCGGCAAGGCTCTCGATGCCGACGCTGTAAGGTTCATTGAAGATACGTTCCGTGACGGTCACAGAAGTGCGGTATTGGAGTTCAACCGCGCGGCCCGATACTTGCGCAAAGCACTGGTGCGCGAGGATTTCAGAACAGTGAGCCCGAGCGGTGCGAGGCTTCCGGCTCGCGATTATTCCGGTATCACCACCGGGAATTTGATCTTTGATACCCTGGATTTCGGAGAGAACAACACGGATTTTACTCAGGGATTCGAACACAACGTATATACAAAAGTGGTGGCCAGTCTCTTCGTATCGTACGTTTTCAATCCCGAACTGATCGTTCAAAAATTCTACGATATCCTTGTTCCGGGCGGAACGCTCCTCGTTTCCTCGATGAAGCCGGATAGCGATATATCTCCGATGTACACAAGGTACATTGATGAGGTGCGCCGTCGTTTTCCCAACGATCCGGGTTCCGAAAAACAAAATCGGAATTTGAACGCAGCCCGAGCCATGCTGAATGAAGCCGCCTCGCTGTTTTCCCTCGAAGAAGAGGGTTTCTTTCGATTCTACAGTCCCGAGGACTTGGCCGTTCTGCTGCAAAACGGCGGTTTCCAGCAAATCCGGATAATCCCTTCGTTGGGATTCCCACCCCAAGCGGTAATTGCAACGGGAATAAAACCGGTGTAGCATCATCTACGGAATGCCGTCCACGAAAAAATGAACCGGAAACCCACCAGTACCTGCCATTTCGTTACGGAAGCTCTGGAAAAACGAGGGTTGTTTCCCTCATTCATCGAAGTGCTTCCAGGAGGTAGAGACAAAATCACTACGGCGGATGCTTTTACCTCCGAGATCAGAGCGCTCAAAGAACGTTTGCACGGATGGGGAATCCGACCGAGGCAGCCTGTCATCTTGTATCTGGAAAACTCGACGGATTTCGCCCGCATTTTTTTTGCCCTGCTGATGCTCGACGCCGTCCCTGTGCCCCTGAAAACAGAATATAGAAAAACGGAACTCGAAGAGATCTTCGCCAACTGCCATCCCAGCGCCGTTGTGACCGAAAAACATGCGATCGATTTCTTGAAGGAGTACGTGAAAAGTGCCGCTGTAGTACTGCGCACGCAAAAAGGATTTGTGCTCCACAAGGAGTTCGACAAAGCCGGAGAAAGCCCGAGATTGGATGATTGGATCGCGTCGATCAACTACACGTACCGGGGCTGCGGCTATCCTCTCGGTGCCATGCTTCCGCATGATATGTACGCCACGGGCGCCCGGGTTTTGCAGGAGGGCTTGCAGGGTAAACGAGACGAGAAGATACTGGTAATCCTGCCTCTGTCCCATATATTTACCCTGGTGGGAGGCTTGTTTGTTCCCCTGCTCTACGGTCTGACCGTGGTATTGCTCAAAAGCATGCATCCGCGAATCGTATTCGAGACTCTTGTCCGATACGATATTGACTACATAATTGGTGTTCCCGAGCTGCTCATCATGCTTGCCAAAAGCAAGGATCGAGACACACGGATTCCTTCGCTCAAGGCGTTCTTCTCCGGCGGGAGCTTGCTTCCTCCGGACGCTTACGATACGATATGCGGCTCTTTTGGAGTACAGCTGATGCACGGATACGGGCTCACCGAATTCGCACCTGTCAGCAGGAACATCCGCGGAAAAACCAAACCAGGCACGGTAGGACCTGTTTGCCGTGGTGTTGAGGTAACACTTGAAAACATGAATCGCCGGGGAGAAGGCGAGGCGCTCATCAAGACACCACAAATGGCCCGCGGCTACCTGTCTCGTGGCCACGAGAGTGCCGAAGCACTGGAAAACGGCTGGCTGAGAAGCGGAGACCTTATGAGATGGGAGGGGGATCACCTGGTATTCGTACGAGAGATCAAGAACACCTGCAAGGTAAACGGCAACATGGTCGATCTTGCCGAAGTGAAGAAAGCCGTGCTATTGTACCCTAACACGGAAAAGGCAGAGATCCAGTGTTGCGACGGAGTGCTCAGCGCGGAAATCACCATGAAATCGTCAGGATCACGGCGTAAGGATATTCTCGAGATCAAAAAGTACCTGCAAGCGGTAATTGCGGGATACAAGGTGCCGAAGAGGATCTTCTTGAAAAGCTGAAAATGGAAGTAAAATCAGAAATAAAAGAAATCATGTCCAGAGTTTCCCGGATCGATGTTTCGGAGCTGGACAGCGATATAAAGTTCAGGGAAGAGCTGGGAGTTGACAGTCTTATGGCTATGGAAATCGTAGCCACCTGCGAAAAACAGCTCGATATCCAAATCGATGAAGGCCAGCTGTACACGGTAGAAACGATTGGCGACTTCGAATCCCTGGTCATGGATATCTACGAAAAAACCCATGGGAAAAAAGAAAAGCAGTTTTAACATTACTCTCGTTTCCCCAAAGGGTGATTTGTTCGCCCGCAGCGGCGAGTTCGAGCGCTACGCCCGCAGTTCCAGGGAGCTGCAGACAATTTTTCATTTTTTCAATGGGGTTGGAGTCGGCCTGCCTACTATCGCCGCACTTACTCCCGAGAATCATACTGTCAAAATCGTCGATGAGAACCAGGAAGCGATCGACTTTGAACAGCCCTGCGATATTGTGGGGATCACCGGTATGACCCAGCAGGCGCAGAGAGCCTACGAAATCGCCGAGGAGTTCAGAAAACGAGGCCGCTACGTAGTGATGGGCGGAATACACGCTACCGGCGCGCCGGATGACGCCCGGCCGCATGCCGATACGATCTTTGTCGGCGAAGCCGAAAACACCTGGCCGCTGTTTCTCTCCGATTTTGTCGAAGGCAGACAGCGCCCCATCTATGACCAGGCGGAATTCCCCCCGATCGATATGACAGAAGTCCCCTGCCCTCGCTTCGACCTGCTGGCAAAATACAAGTATCCCGTGATTTGGATCCAATCAACCCGGGGATGTCCCCACGACTGCGAATTCTGCGCCGCTTCCAAGATATACGGGCGACGGTACAAAAGAAAGCAGGTTGCACAGGTCTTGACCGAGATTAAAGAGGCAAAAAAATATTGGAAATTCGCCCAGATCGGATTCGCAGATGACAACATGTTCACCAGCAAACCCTACTCGAGAGAGCTTATCGATAAGTTCAAGCAGATGAATTTCAGCTGGTACGCCCAGAGCGACATCTCTATTGGCAAGGACGAGCGGTTCCTGCATGACCTGCATGCCTCCGGCTGCAGGATGATTCTGATTGGGTTCGAAAGCGTGGTCAAGGAAAACCTCAGAAACCTCGACACAAAACACTGGAAAGAGAAGATGCACGCCTTCTACCCGCAATATATCGAAAAGATCCAGCGGCAGGGCATCGGGATCTACGGTGCATTCATACTTGGATTGGAGGAAGATGACCGGAAAACGATCGATAGAACGATCGACTTCATTCAAGACAACCACATCATGGGAGCGCAGGTCACCATTCTGACCCCTTTTCCAGGAAGCAGGCTGCGTACACGCCTCGATCACGAGCAGAGAATCATTCACAGTGACTGGGTTTGGTATACAGGCTGGAATCCTGTGATTCGGCACAAGAACTTCACCACCGAGGAGTTTCAGCAAGAACTTCTCAAGTTCTATAAGAGTATCTACAACGAGGAAAGCTTCAAGCAACGGGCACAACACTTCCGCGAGATCTGCAGAAACCTTGTATAAAAAATTGTTGAACCCGGCCCACCTTTCGCCTAACATTGAACAGGGTAACATGCTATGAACGATACTTCGAACAAAAACAATGCTCTATATCAAGCCTTCGAAAAAGAGGCCGTCGAAAAAGCCTGTTCGGATACAAAACTGACGGCGATCGCTGCCAGTATTTTGTTTCCAATGTTCTTGATTCTCGACTATGTAATTTTTCCCGCGCATTTTTTTGATTTCCTGTTCATTCGTGCGGCCGTTGTTGCCATCAGCTTGATTATATTTCTTGCGATGCGCACAAATTTCGGCGCCTTCAACTCCCGCGCTTTTGCAATCTTCATGTACCTGCTCTGCGGCCTGTCGATCTGTTTGATGGTTCACACCAGCGGGGGTTACCTGAGCACCTATTATGCCGGAATCAATTTTGTTCTTCTGGCGTTCATTTTCATCCTTCCCCTGGATCCGATCCGCACGAGTATAATCTGCGGCATCCTCTACATTGCCTATCTTGTACCCATTCTTATATTCCAAAAGGTTGATAACTTTCCCGTTTTTTTAAACAACAACTTCTTTCTTCTGGCCACGGCGTTGGTCGTGATCCTGAGTTCCCATCTGTCCACGCGCATACGATTCAGAGAGTTCAGCGCCCGCTACAACCTGGCTCAGGCCAACGAGGAGCTGAAAAAACTGGATGTTTTGAAATCCCAGTTTTTTGCAAATGTCAGCCATGAGGTCCGAACGCCCTTGACCTCGGTGATAAGCCCGATCCAAAGCCTCTATCAGGGCGACATGGGTGATCTCAGCGGTGGGCAGCAGAATCTGATCGGTCAGATGTACAGGAACAGCTTGAAACTGCTAGATATGATCAATCAAATGCTCGATTTTTCCAAATTCGAAGCAGGAAAGATGCAACTACGGTTGGGACCGACAGACCTAGATGAAACTGTGAGGGACATCATTGCGGTGTTTGAGGATGTTACGGAGCGCAAGGGTATCAAACTCGGTTATGTACGGGAGAGTGAGATACCGATTCTATACCTCGATGTTGAAAAGATTGAACGGGTCCTCATGAATCTGCTCCGCAATGCTATCAAATTCACGGAGCAAGGATCGATAACCGTCAGGACCGCTAGAAAAAACCACACCGTCACAATCGAGGTAGAAGATACGGGCATCGGCATACCCAAAGACCATCTGCCTCATATCTTCAAACGCTTCCAGCAGGTTGACAGCTCGAGCACACGCAGATTCGAGGGAACCGGCTTGGGTCTGACCCTCGTTAAGGAAGCGGTCGACCTGATGAAAGGCAGCATTCGGGTCTTCAGCGAGGAGGGCAAGGGAACGCAATTCGTCGTCAAGATGCCGGACAACCTCGAAGAGATCGTCCCAGACGCATTCATAGAGAGGAGAGTGGATGAGCGCCGCAGGCTTAGCCTCGCCTTCGGGGGAGAAGAACGGAGAAAAAACAAACGCCGCAAAGAGGACATAGCTAAAGTAACGGTGGACGATCTCGCGCTCATCGAGAAGGAGTTGTATCCTTCTGCGGCCGAGGAGCAGACAGCTACGATATCGGCGGAAAATGAAGATCGGGTTCTTCTGGTCGAAGACAACGATGACTTGAGGAACTACATAAGCAAGATGTTGCATCGTTTCGGGCACGGTGTGCTCACCGCGGCCGACGGCCTCGACGGCTGGCACCAGGCTCGAAACGATCCGCCGGACGTCATCGTTTCTGATATTATGATGCCTCGCATGGACGGCTACGAGCTAATCTCCAAAGTGAAATCCGACAAAAAAACCATGCACATCCCTGTCATTCTCATTACAGCCAAGAATGAGTTGGAATCAAAAATCGTCGGACTGAAAACAGGTGCCGATGACTACCTTTCCAAACCGGTGAATATACGCGAGCTGGATGCGCGGATAAAAAACCTGCTGACGATGCGAAAATTTCAACTTGCCCTGGCCCGGGCGGAAGAATTGAAGACACGCATGGAAGAGCTGAGCATGAGTTTTTCCCAGTCCCTTGAGATCCGGGATTTCAAGACAGCCGGTCATTCCAGAGATGTGCTGGAGCTTGGAACCATGATGGCCAAAGAGCTGGGTATCGAGATCGATCAGATACTGAGAGATTCCCTTCTCCTGCATGATATCGGCAAGCTCGGCATCCCCGACCGCATCCTCCTCAAGGAATCGGCTCTCAGCGACGAAGAGTGGGAGATAATGAAAAAACACTCGGAGCTTGGGGCGGATCTATTGGGGCATTTTGATTCATATAAGCAGGTCAGCAAAATAGTGCTGGCCCACCAGGAACATTTCGACGGCACAGGGTACCCCAATAGGCTCAAGGGCAAGGAGATACCCCTATACGCAAGAATAATAGCCATCGCCGACGCCTACCACGCCATGACCAGTGACAGACCGTACAGAAAGGCCATGGCGCCGAGCGCGGCTGTCGGCGAGTTGCTAAAACACAGCGGCACCCAGTTTGATCCCAAGCTCGTAGAAGCGTTTGTCCGTGGTTTGATGACCAAGAAGGCTGTTACCCAAGAGGATCTTCAGGTTGCCGGGGCTCCTTCCCCTGGAAGTCCTTCCACCTGATCCGGCGCTCTTCCAGTAGCCGCAGTGCCGGCCTCGACCCGGGTCCCTACATCTTGCCTGTTTTGGAGAGCGGCCAATAGCGGTATATCACGTTTCCCAGTATCCGGTCCTGAGCCAACAGGCCCCAGGACCGCGAATCGCTTGAGTTTTGTCTGTTGTCACCGAGAAAGAAATACTGTCCTTTTTCCAGGATCAGGGACTCGAGCTCTCCTGAAAAAGGAAACTCTTTTGTCCAACCTTCAGGCAGCCCTTCGACGACGATCGAATAGGGAGTTTGTATGAGCTCCTGTTCGTCACGAAATACACTGCTTTCTTCAGATTTGATATAAGCCCTGAAATTAGACATTTTGATTGTGTCGCCGGGCACCGCGATAATCCGCTTTATCATAAAGGGGTTCACCCGCCTTCCCGCGTCGTCCCTGATCAGGCTTGCCCGCTGCAGGGAGAAAAAGCGAACGATAGGCTCGAAAAACGATATCGGGAACGAAGGCTTCTTGGATAGGGGCGAACGAACAACCACGATGTCTCCCCTGGCAGGCTCGCGTACCGCGGGCAAGCGGGCGGAAAAGAACAGAAATCTGGCTCCGTAGGTCAACGGCGATACGAGGACGCGATCTTTGGGCTCGAGTACCGGCAGCATAGAGGAGGACTGCACCTGAAAACTTGTGAGGAACATGCTGGAGATGAGAAGATAGAGCACGAAAGTGATAATGATGGCTTTTATAAGCTGACGCAGGAATCCGCGTGTAAAACGGGCTCCTACACCTGTACTGTAGCGTTCGAAAGTCGTATACATCTAGCGCACGCCGCCGAGTCGCGGCAGGGGCCAATAGCGGAACAGTGCCCGTCCCAAAACCTTATCCATGCTGACAGGACCGAAATACCTTGCATCCCTCGAATCGTCTCTGTTGTCGCCCATGGGAAAAATTCGATCCTCGGGCACGTACCATCCCCTCTCCAGCAGCCGCCACTGGCTCTGAAAGAGATAACTGTAAGGCTTCAGCTGGTAGAGCGTTTGATAGCGCCATTTTTCTACATGGGCGTTGTCGATCAGGCTTCTCTGCCGCCAAGAGATTCCGCCGCTGTCGTTTTCACTGATCGAGAAATAGCGTTTCACGGCGCTCTCCTGCTCGCTTGAAGGCTTCAAACCACTGTCCAGGAGGGCTAACCCGACTCCCGCCTGCTGGAAATATTTGTACTCCGTGGGGTCAAACATGCGCCGCACCGTATAGTGAAAACCAAGGGTTTCCTTGAGCTGCTCTTCCGGAATCCAGGCGGATTCTCCCGGGATCAGGAACTCTACGTTTCCGTTGTTGAGGCGGATCCTGTCTCCCGGCATGCCCACGGCCCGCTTTATCAGGAAGTGATGTTTGGGATTGCCGAACTCATCCCGGTCGATGTCAACGAGCGAAAGGGTCAGCATGTATATGACCCTCTGCAGGATGTCCTTTACAGGCCCGATCGGGATATACGAAGGATTTTCGAAAATGATCACTTCACCGCGCTGAGGCCGTTTGAAACCCCTGAGTTTCATCATTCCCGGCACGAGCTCCGGACCGTAGACGAGCTTGTTCACGAAGATGCGGTCGCCGATCTCGAGGGTTGAAACCATGGACTGGGAGGGAATCTGGTACGCCTGGATGAGGAATTGATTGATCAGGAGAACGATCAGTACGGCCGAGAAAATCGCTTCCAACCAGTCAAGAATCGGATTTTTTTGCTTCTGCTTTTCCTTTTTGACCAACCTGCGTCGTTTTCTCCAGGTGAGAAAACTCTCTGTTCTCTGCTGCAGGCCCGCGCTCCACCGCTTCCAGCCTGTCGTGTTTCTCCTGTCTGCAAGAACTTTTTTGCTGCTCACTCTACTTCATTCATCCCGAAATCGTCGTCGTGGAAACCTACCGTACCCGTAATTAGTATCATATATTGTTCCGGATTGACAAGGTAAAAGGCCCTTTCTATAATCCTTCAAGAAATGTCAAAGAAAAAAAGAAAGCAACAGCGACGAAAACCTCCTGCCGGAGAACTCCAGGAAGACCAGGTACAGGTACGGCTCAAGCCTTTTCTAGGTATTCCGCCGGGCGCATACCTCACGGTTCTCTACGGTATCGTTGCTCTATTTATCCTTTTCCTACTGCTATTCTACAAAGGAATCCGGGATCAGGGCGTCTATCTAGATGTCTCGACCTTTCCTCCAGGCGCCTCGGTTCGCGTTGACGGCCGCTACTCGGGATCCACTCCATGTGAGATCCTCGTTCATAAAGGATTCCGTCGCATTACAGTTTCCAAGCCCTACTATGAACCGGAAGTTTTAGAGGATACCTTTTCCGGACCCATTTTCGCTACCCTGATTTTCAAGCCTCGCCGCCCCCTTAACATCGATCTTCAGCTTTCCGATCCGCGGGGATTTGTCGAACATTCTCTTGAGAATTTTGCTGCCAACACCCATATACCTGAAATCCTTACTGAAACAGTAGCGGCTGCCCGTTATTCTGAATCCAGTCGTGATGATTTATATTATTTTTTAGACAAATCAAAGTATTTTATTACAAATTCTTTGCAGGTAAGAGAACACATCTATGCTCTCACTTCTATAGATGCCGGTGTCGGCGCTTTTACTCCCACGAGTTTGCTCACAACAGTAAAAAAAATAATACAAATTAAACAAAAATATGACAATTTCCCATTCCTACTCGCCGTGGTGCTGCAGGATGAGTCGGCCCAACGGATTGTTGACACAGACTGGTTCTCCGCGTTCCTCGAGCGTTACCGCAAACATCTTTCCGGGCTTCGCAGCGATCTCTCCCCTACCCCCTCGCGTGCGCCGAATCCCGTTTCCCCTACAAGGGTAAAGAATTTGAATTTCTATCCGGTACCTCGAGGCAAACTCATTCAGGGAGCAAGTGAGGATGGTTTCGTCAGCGTACAGATCCCTCATCCTGTGCTCGTCGAGCCGTTCCTCGTATCGGCAACCGAAGTCCCCAACCGGTTGTATAGAGAATTCGTTGAAAACAATCCAGATTGGGCTCCGGAGAATATTCCTCAGCTGGTCGAACAGGACCTCGTGTCCGAGAGTTACCTCGCCTCATGGACCGAAGAAACCCCATCACCGGAGTGGGAACGGCTGCCGGTAACCCACATATCCTTCTACGCCGCCCAGGCATTCTGCCTCTGGTTTTCGAGCGTTCTTCCCGCCGGAGCGGGCGACTACACAGCTCGCCTGCCCTACGAGTCCGAATGGGAATGGGCTGCGCGCGGCGGGCTTTTCGGCAAAGACTATCCGCTGGGAAGCCAGTCAACGGGGAACGTCTTTCTCGAAGCCGACAGCGACGGTCCAAGCCAGACTGGTAGCTCTCCGCCCAACGGGTACGGACTGCGGGACATGTCCGGTAATGTGTGGGAATGGTGCCTCGATTGGTATTCTCCGGTCAAGTACATGTACAGCTCCTGGCAGGCTGATGCGAACAGCTACGCCACGGACAGGGACATTCCCTTCGGCTCGGAAAAGGTTATTCGCAGCGGATCCTGGGCCAATGAGAAAGAGTTGGTAAAGGTTCATACGAGGGGCTCGCATCCCCCGCAATGGTGCACTCCCTATACGGGCTTCCGAATCGTGCTCTCTGGACATTCGCCGTGAGCGCAGACAGGAAAACTCTAGCGGTAAACAGAAAAGCACGATTCAACTACTCGGTTGAAGACCGCCTCGAGTGCGGAATAGAGCTGCGCGGCACCGAGGTGAAATCCATGAGAGAGGGCAAATTTTCCTTCAGCGATTCGTACGGCAAGATCGACAAAGGCGAGCTCTGGCTCATCGGCTTCCACATCACCCCTTACCGCTTCGGGAACATCCACAACCACGAGCCGGACAGAGTACGTAAGCTTTTGGTGCACAAACAGGAGATCAAGCGCCTGTCCCGAAAGGTCAACGAGCGCGGCTTGACCCTGGTCCCCCTGTCGTTTTATCTTAAGAATGGGATTGTAAAGCTGGAGCTCGGCATCTGCAAAGGCAAGCGCGTGGTTGACAAACGGCAGGATATCAAGCGGCGAGACTTGAAACGAGACGCCGAACGGGCTTTGCGATACAAGGAGTACTGAGTCAGGACTTCTGAGTTTTCAGACACGAACAATCGAGGGGGTGCACCGGATTCGACTGGGGTATTGTTGGACCAAGGGTTGCAGGTGGAGCGCCAATCTCCTAAAAGTGGCACAAACATTAACTGCCAACGAACCTGAATTGGCACTGGCTGCATAATTAGCAGTCACGGGTACCCGGGGCGCTGTTCCGAGCTCCGGAATACCTGTCACAAACCGGGACTTACCCGCCTGAAGAGCCGCATACAGGTGGGGACATCTAATGCGACAAACGGTGGGTTTTGGGCTTAGCCGTTGTGCCTGGCCTCACCGTAACGAACAGCGGCTAAACCTGTAGAGATTCTTGGGACGCGCTTCAGGACGCGGGTTCGACTCCCGCCACCTCCATCGGTTCTGGCAGAACCGTGATTCGCTAAGTTCTTCTCAATTAAGAAGCATTTATTTAACGCCCCCCTCTCGTCCAATACCTGCTACGTGGTACTAAAGAGCTGGGGAAATTGAAAGAATTTTGTCAGCAAGTTGGATCGGAAGCGCCAGAGTTGATTTGGCGTACTACACGATCTATCCACCACCTCCACGACTAGCGACGCCACGCCTGCGGGCGGGCAACCTGCCGAGTGCGAAGGCGAGTCCATAGATCATCGCAATCATGAGTAATCCCACAACAACGGTGGTGAAGCGGTTCCAGTTTAGCTCAGGTAACGGTCCGGGAAGGATGCGCTCCAGTGCCTGCAAGAGATAGGCAGGGCTGTGTCGGATAACGTCTTCACCGTCCTTGAGGCTGGTCGCCTGAACGGGCGGGGTGTCACCGGATCCTGCGGTATTGACAACAGGATTTTCTAATGTTTCAGGATTATTACTGCTCGCCTCTTCCACGGCAGCACTCTGATTTTCGATCTGATCCGGCGATTCCGCATCAGGCTCGGCTACTTTTCCATCCCCGGTGGTGGCACAACTGCATAGTAGAACACCCATGAAGATAGCCAATATGACCATCGGAATAGTGGTGATTCGGGATCGGTTCGGCTTCATGAAATACTCCCTGGTTCCAATGTAGCACACCGTCCTGGTTCCACCATTAAAAAATACTACCGATCAGGAATTCTCGGTTTCTACAGGCACAGCCGCAGGATAGTATGATTTAATTGTCTATTTCAAACCACACTACTGTATACCGAAGCTGCTTGCCGAACAATCATTTACTGTAAATGAATATCCCTCATTCACACAGTGCTGCATCACCTCGTACGTCATTCGCCGACTTCCGTAGAGAAAAAACTTCTTAAGGTATAAAAAGCCCGATTGATAACCTTCTCCCTCAAGAGTTCCGACGTTGGCGTCCGTCACCAGCAACTCCTGCAGATTCAATTGATCTATACCTATACGGTTCAGTTCTTCGAGACAACCGGTCAAAACGTCCTGCTGCTTCGGGTAAGAGGGCACCTCCACGACTACATACTCGAACATCTCTCTGGCACCCTCGACTTTTTCCAGTATTTTTTCACCGTAATTGGTCGCCGCGAGGTTGAAGCGAATTTCCCGTATTCCGAGGTCCTGAAGAACACCGAGATGCTCACCATCGGCGAGGATACCGTTGGTGTATACCCAGAAGTGCAGTTCGGGTTTATGTTTCCGCATTTCGGCTACGCAGGCCTCCAGTTCAGGTAGGTGTAACAGCGGCTCTCCGCCGGTCAGAGAGACGCCCTCCAATTCGTCTCGGCGCCCGTGAAACTCCTTTAGGAGGGCCTGCCGATGGTACACCTCATCTTCATCCGCAGTGTCCGCCTGATAGGTGTGGAGAAAACAGAAGGGGCACTGAGCGTTGCAGCGGAAACCAAGCTGAAAGGCCAGATGCGTCATATGCGTGCATATCTCACAGCCGGGGACGAGAGAGCCCGTGCTTACCGCCTGATGGGTACCATGAAAACACAAGCCCGGGATACTTTCCCGAAGACGCGTTATCTCGGCCGTCACCTCCCCTTCATTATGATTGAAATCCATGCATAACACCTCTTTCTACGTGCTGTTGTCACCCGGCGAACCTACTTCGGCTTGTACTCACAGCGCTTCAGAAGAGCACTAGAGATACTCGTACCACGCGTACTCCGCAGATGCAATAATGAATGCGTCCGCAAATGGTACACTGTCGAGAGCGCGCACGTCTATCGCCTCATTGATGAGGCCGTATCGACAATTCCTGTTTCCAGATTCTCAAAAGAAGGAATCATGGTATTCTGAGGAAATCTGAGCAGGCAGATAACATACCGCGCCAGCTTCGCTTCCCTTTTCATTGACTTCGATGACCGCTTTGTGGTTCACATTTCAAGGATTACGTCAGAGGGATCTTTGACCGGGGCGCCTTTTTCGAGGTAGACTGCGACTGCGCCGGAATAACCTTCCGCACCTTGGTCTCCCTGGGCGCACTGCCCGAGCAGGAGATAGAGGAAAGCCTGGAGCTCTACCTCTCCTTCAAGGCCACGGCGACTAACAGGTTCTAAGGAGGAGGCATGCTGCATCCTGACGCTGCGCTGAAAATAATAAACGGGCTGAAGTTGCCCAATCAGACCGAAGAGATACCCCTGGATCGGGCATTAGGACGGGTGCCCGCCGCAGAGATCCTCTCCCCCCTGGAGTCCCCTCCCTTCGACAAGGCGGCCATGGACGGCTATGCCCTTCAGGCTGATGATAACTCTCCCTGCTTCAAGGTTGTGGAGACGGTGGCCGCCGGTCAGGTACCCCGTTTCACCGTGAACAGGGGGGAGTGCGCTCGGATCATGACCGGGGCTATGCTGCCGGAGGGCGCAAACAAGGTGATCCGGGTGGAATACACCCGCGAGCAGGAAGGGCTTATGACACCAACCCGGCCGGAGCCGGCAGGAAATATCATAGCCCGGGGGGAGAACCTGAAAAAAGGGGATCGGGTGCTTGAGAAGAGAATTCTCGCTCCCCAGGATATCGGCATCCTCGCTTCCCTGGGCATCGCGCGGATTCGGGTCGCCCTGCCCCCCCGGATAGGGATCATGGCCACGGGGACGGAGCTGCGCGCTCCGGGAGAGCCCCTGCAACCGGGCCAGATCTACAACAGCAACGGACCTCAGCTCTGCGCCCAAGTCGCCCGGCTGAGCTGCCCCCATCAGGACTATGGGATCATCAGCGACGATCCGCCTACCCTGGCTGAGGCAATCCGCAAGGGACTGGAGGAGTGCGACCTGCTTCTCCTCTCCGGCGGCGTTTCCATGGGCACCTTTGACTACGTTCCCGGCACCCTGAAGAAGCTCGGAGCCCGGATCCTCTTTCACAAGCTGGCTGTAAAGCCGGGAAAGCCCGCCCTGTTCGCTCGACAGGGAGGCAGCTTCGTGTTTGGCATGCCCGGAAACCCGGTCTCCAGCTTCATCATCTTCGAGCTTCTGGTGAAGCCGTTCCTCTTCCGCTGGCAAGGTCTGGATTTCCGGCCGCAGCAGCGGAGGGCACGGTTAGGTCGCAGTTTCCAACGCAAATCGGGCGAGCGGGTGGAGTACCGCCCGGTGAAGCTCGTCGATGATGAAATCGTGTTTCTCACCTACCACGGCTCGGCCCACCTCAATGCCCTGGCCGAGGCCGGCGCCCTGCTGCGCATCGAACAGGGAATCACATCACTCGAGGAAGGCGAAATGCTCTATGTTAGACTCTTATAGGCGTACCATCACCTACCGGTGCATCGAGATCAACCATCTCCGGGTGCTCAAGGGGGGAGAGATCAGCCGTGACTGTAGCTGTTATTACGATTTCTGACAGAGCTTCCCGGGGTGAGTACGCCGATAGATCCGGTCCGGAGATAGAAAATCTCCTGCATGCGCGTTTTCCCGACGCGGTGGTCGTACGGGAGATCGTTCCCGACGAAGAACAGCAGCTGCGGGCAGCGCTCAACCGGCACCTCGATGCCGATTTCATCTTCACCACCGGGGGAACGGGACTTTCAGAGCGGGACATCACCCCCGAGGTAAGTGCCGCCTTCTGCGACCGGGCTCTTCCCGGAATCAGTGAAATCCTGCGCGCTCGCTCCTACCGGGAAACCGAGTTCGCCATGCTCTCCCGAGGTTATGCAGGCATGAAGGGAAAGACCATCCTGGTCAACTTTCCCGGCTCGGTAAAGGCGGTGCGCCTCTGCACCCGCACCCTCCTGCCCGTGCTGGAGCACGCCCTGGAGATGATGTACGGCGGCCGGCATTAAACCCGCTTTCGATGGCTTTGGTTTCGGGGGTATAGGAGAACGCACAACGCGCGCCTTGCAAGCAGTGCGGATGCTTGGCGGCTAGAGCTTCATCTGCACCACTGCCGTTTTTGAGTGGATCTGGGAAAAATCATCTCCATCGCCGTAGGCCAGCAATACCTTGTAGGTTTGGCCCGGCTCCAACGATTTGTCGAACTCGTCTCCGGCAGCCAGGGGCACTCTGAAAGTGATTTCCGTGCGGCCGTCAACCTCACTGCCGTCTATCGGTTTGACATCCTCGCTTCCTCCGAGCTCGATATCGGGTCGGTGGGCCAAGGGATCGGTTCCATAGTCGTCACGAACCACGACATTGCCGTCCTTAACATATCCGATGATGTAGTTGGCACCCTGCATTCGTCTCTCCGGATCGAATCCTACCGCCAGCCAGCCCTCGGTCGGCGCGCTCACCACAACTTCCAATTCTGCGTCAATCACCTTCCAACTCAAGGTGAAGGAAGAAGAGGTAAGCTCCCTGCGCTCTTGCTCAACCTGCCCGGTCTCAGCGGGTTTGTCTTTCCGGCAACCAGATGCTGCGACGAGCAGCAAACAGCCCAACAACAATGCGGCTACTTTATTCATCATCGCCTCCCTACCTAGTAGATCCTAATTGACAATCCATATCAACCATTGTTTACCCGACGATCCGGACGGAAATTCTCTATCTCTATTCTTATTAAGGAATTAACTGATACTCGATTTTTTCTGGTTCGCAAAGGTTCATAGTAATAGTATTACAGTCTTTCACTTGTAATTCACGACCGCGTATGTAAATATATAATTACTGAGGCTTGGCACACCATTTGCAGTCTTTTCCTTATGAAGATGCGAAATATGCTGCCAAAAAGAATTTCCTCCACGCGGATCTTTGCAGTCCTCGCCCTCTTGGTCGCCGCCGTAGAGCTTGTGCTTTGCTTCGTCGGACCGATCGCCTTCGTACAAAGGCCAAGCCTGATGCTTTTCCCTCCACTATCGAGCAGTCTAAGTGAAGAACAGCTAGAGGCAAGCGCCGAGTTCATCGAGCGGCAGATCGCTCTGACGAAATCCTTTTCGATTGTCAGCCACGACTTCATCGAGGAGTACTTCATCAGGACCGACCCGGAGTACGACAGATCCAAACTCGAGCCTGTGGATTACAAAGAGGCACAGACAATCGCTCAGGAGCTGGAGCTGGAGAGATTCGCTATGGCTTGGATCTACTGTTCGAGTAGTCGCTGCGATATGACTGTTTCCATCCGGGACGCTTCGGACGGCAACATCATCCGAAGCGGCAGCTACAGCTCGGATACTCTGGAAAACCTTCTTCAGGGGATAGCAGAGGACGGTGAGCCCATCGATTTCAAAGAAAATCTCGCTCTGGAAACACGGGGCATTGGCTTCACGGATATGCTGATTCTTGCCCTGCTGGCACTACAGTTCTGCGCAGCCGCTTTCGCCCTTCTCGGCAGGGAACCGGGAATCCTGGTAGAGATGGTCTGGGCTCCGGCTCTTATCCTTTTTCTGTTCGCCTATATCTACGCACTAAGCGCCAACATGGACTACGTTCAACGTTACATAGCCAGCCAGGGACAGCTCAAACTGGCGGAAAGCACAGCAAAGGAACAGCTCTTCGCACTGCTCCGTTACGGACCTGTGCTGCTGCTCTATCTCTGCTACTACATCCGGCGAAACCTAGCGCGAAGGCCGGCAGCCGCAGACAGAAAGAAGGAATCCTGGCTGGCCAGGATCGTCACCCGCTGGTCGCTTCCCTGGGTTGTGCTGTCCGCCGTGCTTTTCAGCCTCTGCTTTCCGTCCGCTTCCAGTCTGGAAGGCTTCGGCTGGCTGGCCTGGTTCTGCCTCGCGCCTCTGTTCCTTGTGCTTTTAACGAACAAACCGGGCACGGCCATTTTCTACGGGGTTGTGTTCGGAACCCTGCAGGCCTTGATCATCAACTACTGGCACGGCACCTACGATTACGTAACCCTTCACTTGATAACCATCGCGTTCGTTGTCGAGTACACGTTATTCATGGTTTGCCTTGTCGGGCTGATCCGGGCGACCGGAAAATGGGGAGTCCTCGCCGTTCCGGCTGCCTGGGCCCTTTTCGACTACGTCCGTTCCATCGGCGTCATTGGCTACCCGTGGGGCTTGATCGGAACCTCTCAGTACAGATTCCTGCCGTTCATTCAAATCGCTTCGATAACCGGAGTTTGGGGACTGAGCTTTATCGTCCTGCTCTGTAATGCAGCAATCGCTTGGACTGCCGCCGCTGCGACGTTCGGATGGAGCTGGCCCCGCTTCCGCAAGAGCCCTGAATCCCGAACAGGACAAAGAAAGGTTGCCACGTATGGTACGTTGGCAAAGATACTTGCCAAGATAAAACTCGCCCGAAAGCCCGCTGCGGCGCTTTTTCCAGTAACCGTGTTCGCCGCTCTCTTCGCTATCTGCTTGCTCACCGGCGGCATAATACTCAGCCGCGTGCAGTCAAGGTTGTACAGCGACCCGGATACCCCCACGGCCACGGTGCTGCTGCTGCAGCAAAACACGGACCCGAGAAAACACGAGTACAAGAAAAACTTTGAGAAAATAATGAGCCTGACCGATGAGGCGATTCGCACCCTGCCCGAAAAGCCCGATCTGATCGTCTGGCCCGAGGGCGGATTCAAGCTCGATATCCGCTACTGGGGAGTGGAGGAAAAAAAGAACTCATACTGGGGTAAGGTAGTCCGGTCATTTCGCAGCTACCAGAGCGGTCTGGGTACCTGGCTGCTGACGGGCACGCAGGATCACGAGATGGTCATCGACGCAGAGGGAGAGAAAACAAGGCGTAATTTCAACTCTTCGCTGCTCCTCGAGCCGGATGGGAGAATCAACGCCTTTTACCACAAGATCCATCTCGTTCCCTTCTCCGAGTATTTCCCCCTGGACAAAGAGCAGTTCAAGGGGCTGTACGAACTTTTCAAAAAATACGACATCTCCAATTGGGGCCTGGGAGAGGCGCGGCTGGTGTATCAGCACGAGAAGATGCGATTCAACACACCGATATGCTTCGAAGACGTTTTTTCTGACCATGTGCGGCGTTTCGTGCTGCAGGATGCGGATATGATTATCAATATGAGCAACGACTACTGGTCTCTCACGCCCGTCGAGGGCAGACAGCACGGTATTCTCGCCCTGTTCCGGACCGTGGAAAATCACCGCCCCCTGCTCAGAAGCACCTCCTCGGGATATACGGTGTACATAGACGCCGTCGGCCGCATACAACCCGGTTCCCCCGAGCCGTACACAGCCGGATACACTGTCGCCACGGTACCCCTTCCCGAAAAGCGCCTGACCCTCTACACTCGCTGGGGAGACTGGTTCCCGCTCGTTTGTATATTGCTCGTGCTTTTACCCTTAGGATTCAGACTCCTGACCCTCCTGAAGACCTCTCAGCTCAGGCGAAGCAGGATATACACAGAAGGCTGTGAAAAAAGCTGTCAGGCGGGCTGCCTGAAGCGATTTACATCGAGTAGAAGAACGCGGGAGTTGCGGCGGCGATTGTAATCCTTCCGCTTTTCCTGTGGAAGATCATCCACTCCCCCCTCGCGGAAACCGAACTGAACAAACCAGTCCGTGGTTTGAGTTGTCAGAACATAGAGCTGCTTTAGCTTCAACATACGGGCTTTTTCGACGAGAAAGGACAGCATGCGCTGGCCGATGCCGATCCCTGTGTAGGTCTGGTCCACGGCGATCGCCGCGATCTCCCCTCTCTGCTTGTCTTGTTTCGCCGGATGTAGGGCGGCGCTGGCGTGAATGATTCCGTCCACATCATAAACTACAAAGTCATCGCACTGGAGGGCCAGGTCCTCCTCTGTTCTGGGAAGCAGGATTTCTCTCGCGACAAAGGGCTGCATGATACGCAGGACCTCGGGAATGTCGGCTTTCCTCATCTGCCTGATGTTTTCATGCTGGTTCGTGTAGATCATGGTCCCGCAGCCGCGGCTGGAAAACAGCTCTTTCAGGATCACCCCCTCGATCTCACCGTTCACTATGTGCACTCTCGTTACCCCTTCGGAACACGCTCGGCGGGCCAAACCGAGAAGCTGCACCGTCTCATCCTCTGTCCTGTTCGTATTGAGCTCGATCAACTGCTTCGCTTGATCGACGGTAAGATGCGTAACCGCTCCGTCGTCGGATACCGATACACCCTCCGGCAGACGGTAATCCGCCGCAGCGATTCCCCGGTGTTTCACAATGTAGAACAACTTGGCTGCGGCCAAGGCGGTGGCCAGGGTATAGGCCAGCTCGTTGGAAGAGATGTTGTACGGTTTGCCGCTCGAGCTCCAGCCGATGTTCGGAAAAATGGGTACCAACTGTTCATCCAGAGCTTTCCTGACTAATTCCACGTTGATACTCTCGATAGTGCCCGTGTTCTTGTAATCCACGCCTTTTAGAACACCGAGACTCCTCGCCCTGACCCAATTTCCGATGATCGCATTTGTGTTGTTCTCCGCAAGCTGGGTCATCAGATGGTTCGAAACATCGAAAGCCGCCATCTTTATGAAGGGAATCGCTTCTGCGGTAGATATCCGGATTCCATCCACGGCTTCCCAGCCGATATCGTAGCGTCCGAGAACCTCGTCGATTCTCTGTTTTGCGCCTGGAACAAGCACAATCCGAATCCCCTGGCGGTGGAGCAGAACGAGGTCCTTGACAAGCATCGGAAAAAAGGGATGCTCCATCAGCGGGCAGTCGATCTTGATCACGATCGTCTGGGCGCTGAAGCGCTGGATGTAGCCGAACACCTGGCGAATCAGCTCGACTTGCTCCTCTAGCTTCCGGTCTTCCATAGCCTCATATTGCCTTTTCATAGATCCTGTAGGTTTTGTAAATTTCGACAGGGAAATGCTTCAGGGAATTTCGCATCGCATAGTTGTCTTCCAGTATCAGTGACATCTCCACTTCCCTGTAGCCCAGCTTTCTTGCGTTTTTCACTACCTGTGTGTAGAAGGCGATTTCGATACCCCGGTTGCGGTACTCTTCGAGCACACCCATCAATATATGACGGAAACGATCCGTCTTTTTTGTTCCCCAAAGCATGGTCAGGAAACCAAAGGGAAAGAGTTTGCCGCCGATTTTCTTCACAGCCACATTGGCATCGGCAATAGAAAGAGCAAAGCCGACCGGCCTGCCCTCGATTTCCGCGATGAAGGACAACTCAGGAAGGGCTATGCGTTTGACGGCGTCGACCAGGCGGGCAAACTCACGCTCTGTCCAGGGAACATGTCCCCAGTTTCGGCTCCAGGCAGAGGCAAACACCTCGTTAATGATGCGCGCCTCTCTTTGTACGTGTCTGAGGTCAATCCGGCGCAGGGTGACACCGCTTCGCTTCAGCAGCTTGTCGCCTACCTTATAGATTTTTGGATTTACCTTGTCGTGATCCTTCACATAGCCGTGATAAGCATACCAATCGATCTCTTTGCGAAATCCTGCTCCTTCGATCAATGCAGCATAATACGGTGGGTTGTGAAGGTTCATGACGTAAGGATCGGTGTCGAATCCATCTACCAGGATACCGATCTCATCATAGACTCCGAAGCTCATGGGACCGATCACCCGACTTTTGCCGCGCTCCTTCAGGAAGCACTCGGCGGCAGCGACTAAAGCCCCGGCCACGGCCGGATCATTTTCGCATTCGAAAAATCCGAAAAAACCTGTTTCCTTTCCATAAACATTGTCATAACGGTGGGTAGTGTGAGCAGATATCCTGCCGCGCGTCCTTACCTCGTCGCGAGCCAAGAAAAGTCCCACCTCTCCATGTTCGAAAAAGACCCCACGCTTGGGATTGAGATAATGCCTCTGATCAGCGATAAGCGGCGGTACCCAGTGCGGGTCGTGGCAATACAGAGACCAGGGCATCTTGATAAACTCCATCCTCTGGCCTCTGTTATTGACAGGTACTATTTCAAGGGCTTTATTCAGCATGGCTTTCCTCTTCATTAACGGCGACTCGTTTGATTCTGTCAAGTTCAGTACACAGCGTGCGGTCAGCGATCGCAACTTGCCCGATTGCTTTTTTCGGGTTATGGTAGTGGTTTGTTCCATGAAATACAAACCGTTTTTCATAGTTAATCCTCACTCCGGCAGCGGCAGCACAGCTCATCTGTGGAGGGAATGGCAGGAGTTAATTCGCGAGAGGATCGGCAGCGCGGACTTCTCGTACACGGAGACGACGATGCATGCCGCCGCGCTTACCAGGGAAGCCCTCGACAGCGGCCATGATCCGATCGTCGCTGTCGGCGGTGACGGCACCCTGAATGAAGTGCTGAACGGTTTCTTTGTAGAACGGAAAGCTCTGTTTCCGCAAGCGAAACTCTCCTATATTCCCAACGGCACCGGGGCGGATTTTTCCCGCACGATCGGTTTTCACGACCTGTCGATTGAGGAGCACATCGAGCGTCTCCTCCGAGCAGAAGTCAAGTATCTGGACTGCGGTGAGGTATGTTTTCGAGATGTTACAGGCAGGCAGACGAGCCGTTTGTTCATCAATGAATCGAGCCTTGGTTTTTCAGCGACCACGGCTGATGCTGTAAACAGAGCTTCGAAACATTTCCGCGGCCGGCTTCCCTTCCTCATCGGCGTGATTCGCTGCCTGAGCACGTTGAAAAATCCAGTGCTTAGAATTTCCGTAGACGGCGAAAGTGTTCACGAGAAGCCCACCCTTCTGGTGGCGATCTCCAATGGTAAATATTTCGGCGGTGGTATGATGATCGCACCCGATGCAGAGATCGATGACGGTCTGCTGGATATCGTAATAATAGCTGAGATGAGCCGCTTGACTCTGCTTCGCAAAATCAAATCGATCTATTCAGGACAACATCTGCGTGAACCTGAAGTCACGGTGCTACGGGGGAAATCCGTGCATATTACCGCTTTTGAGGAACAGGTGCTCATGGAAATGGACGGCGAGCAGCCGGGCAGCGCAGCCGCCGACTACAGGATTTCTAAAACCACGATTCCGTTTATCTGCTGAACGCTGCCCCTCAGCGCTCTCCGAGAAGCTTGATCATGTAAATCTCGATATAACGAATGAAGTAGTCTTTCCGTTTGATCCTGGCGAAGGATTTGTTTGCCCCCAGCTTTTCCGCCAGCGACCGGATCCGCGCTGCATCGGGTGGGCTGATTCTAAACGTTCGTTTGATATTGCGCAGGTAGTCGCGAATCATGGAATTTACATCTTCTACAAGATTCGTCCGTGCCTGTGGATCGTAAAGTGGATTCCACTTCTCCATCAGCTCTTTCAGAGTTTCGGGCAACGTCTTTTCGCTGCCTACGAAATGAAGCTTGAGCTCCTGTACGGCCTTCCTGTAGGCGGCCAGCTGCTTTGTTGAAATCGGACGCATCGTCGTGGATCCTGCGACTTCGACCTTCTCGGTTGCAGGGGTCGCCGCCGCGCCTCTCGCTGAAATCGTCTCACCCGCTCTCAGTTTTTCGCCTTCCAGCCCTGCTTTTTTCTCCAACGCCCGTTCTCGCGACCTGCTCAGGGCTTTACCGATGTTCCGAAATAAATTCTGAAAAAAGAAAAACAGGCCTCGGAATATGGTCAAGCGCCGCCAGATCGGAACCCGTAGCTTGGCGTCGTCGAGAATGTCCTTCCGCGTGAATCCCAATATCTTCGGCAAAGGATGAAGTTGTCCTTGTTTTTGATCGAGAATACGGTCCATGGTTCTCGCCATATCGTAACTTATCTTTCCCTGCTCTTTTGTCAGATACAGTAGATTGTAGTTGAGCAGGGAGTAGAGGAAAGGAGCTTGGTTCTTCAGTGTAATATCCAGATCGCGAACAAACTCCTGGTCTTCCGACATGGCCAGGATCCTCTTGTTTTCTTTAATCAGCTTCACCCATTCCTCGATATACCCGTCCTTTATTTCTCTGGCCTGTTCGTTCACCATTTTCACGAAAAGGGGAATGATAAGATCCCTATGGATGTAGTAATCCTTGTTGTGAACTGTCTTGAGATGAACCAGTTCTGGAAGCGTCTGATAGCCTTCGGATTTGGTCTTGTTCTCCAGAAATTCGAGAAATACGTCACGTGTGTTCTTGCGAATGAGGGGAAATCCCTTTTCGTCCCTGACGCTGTACAGATCCTTTAACGTGTAGGCGTACGGATATTTTCGGAACTGAGTATCAAATTTCTTCAGCAGCGTCGATTTCTCATTCTGCCTCTGCTGTTTGCCTCTGTAGTGCACGTTATAAAAACCTATCAGGTACGCCGCTTGGCAGTAGCTCTGCTCTTCGGCTGTCTTTTCAGAAACCTCCTTGTGCTCCTGAAGGACGTGATTGGCAAAATGAGCCCAGAACCGAAAAGAAAAGTCCGAAGGATCCAGGAGTGTGGCAATGGCGCGTCCCGGTTTGGTCATTACAGCCGTGACCATGTCCCGCAAACCTCGTTCATTGCCCCTGAGAGCCGGGTGCAGCCTGTGCATTACATAGCTGGCGTTGTTCCGGCTTTCTAAATAGATCCGCAGTTTTTGTACGGATGCTTCCATCAGCTTTTTCTCTACCTGGTCCGAGGTGATGAGAATGGGCTTGATCAGCTCCGGAAAAATGAGGCGGAGAACCTGGGGCTTTTCGGTTTTCATCTCTCCGAGAGCCGATACGAAGTCTTTCTTTATGTCGATCTCCGAAACCAAGTGCTCCGGAATCGTGATCCTAAGCTCTTCCTCGGAGGGGAAAGGTTTTCCAGGTTTTGCTTCGAGATCACGATAGGCCTTGTGAAGTACTTCTATGTAGTAGTGGGCAAAGAAGATCCAGCGATCCTCCTGGCCCTCTTTTTCGAGCGTACACAAACCACGTTCCACCAGCATGCGAAGGTAGGTATCCACCATTCCCTCTGTACGTTGGATGAAATCCTCCATCTGAGGATACTTCAGAAGATACCGGCCGGCGTACTGCTTCACGAAACCGTTGAACTCAATTTTATCGATCCGGGCGGAACGATGATTGAGGGTGTAAATCCGCAGAAGGAAAAGTAGAGCCTGGGCGTGGGGCTCAAGCCGTGCCCCCGTACCGCCCTCCCCAAGACCTTCCAAGGTGGCCGCCCCCGAGGTATCTGGCGTGGGATCGCTCATCACTAGAAAAGTACCATCAAATAGGGCCTCTGTCCATACAAAAGCCGTCGTCGTGATCGAGGTCTCTCCCACCCCACGCGTTGAAGCAATAATCAACGGCTTCTGGTCTGGAATTTGCATACTGGTAAAAAGAAGTCTTATGGTATATTTATAGATACACGGTATGATTTTAAATAGGAGGTAAAAGGTGAGAATTACGCGATTTGCAGTAACAGCTGTCGTAGTGATGCTGGCAGTCTGCGCGGTGCCGCCCGCTTTGGCGAATCCCAGTCTCATCAACTTAGGCTATAATGTCCAAGCGTACCCGGAAATTGAATTTTCTCGGCGGGGTCTGGGGTCCGTTGTCACCCTCGTTACCGGGGAGCCGGGTGGTTTTTACGTTCAATTGGCGTCATTTACTGTGATGAGCTCGAAAAGCTCCGGAACCGTCTCCAGCTGGCTTGAGGGAAATCGCTTTGGCTCAGGGCTGAACTTCGTCCTCGGCTATGGCCTCGACATCAACTTCGGAAAAATGGGAATCATCGTGGGCGGAGGATTTTTCGGCACGATCTACACTTACTATAACCTCGATTCCGATTATTTCTACTATGAGGACGCCGGCGGTCCAGGCGGGGGAGTTAATTTCTACTTCCAGCCGGGCAGCGGACCCCTCGTTGTCAATGCCGGTCTAAACGTGGCCTGGCGTCCCTTCACGATCTCGGGCAATTCAGAGTGGGGATTCAACGGATTTGAATTCGAATCACGCGATTACAACCTCAATATCAACGCCGGGATCGGATTTCGAGACTAACTCTGACAATTCGGGCAAAAATAGGTGCCCCTGCCGGCAACTTTGGACTTTGAAACAGGGGTGCCGCACCTGCTACAGGGCAGCCCCTCTCTATTATAAACGAGAAGCTCGTGCTGATAGCTTCCGCTCCTGCCAAGCACGCTCAAGTAGTCGGAAATCGTAGTTCCTCTGCCTGCGATTGCAGCTCTTAGAACTTTGCGAATCGTAGCCAACAGGGAAGCGATCTCTTTGGGACTCAAAGTGGATGCTCCTCTCAGCGGTGAGATTCCCTCCCGGAACAGCACCTCATCTGTATATATGTTGCCCATTCCGGCAATCGTTCTCTGATCGAGCAGAGTAGCCTTGATGTTCCGTTTGGTCCGCGACAGCGCCTGAAAAAGCCCGGCCTCCGTAATCTTCAGGGCATCCTCCCCCAGTTTTTTCTCCTCGAGGAATTCTTCGATCCCCCCTTCGAGGAGCAACAATCTGCCGAACTTGCGCACATCCCTGTACACGATCTTGGAGTCCCCGCCCTCGAAAAAAATTTCCAAATGGGTATGCTTGTCCGCTTCACTGCCCCGCTCAACGAGCAGAAGCTGGCCTGTCATGCGCAGATGAACGGCGAGCTCGACAGAGCAGCATCGCCTGTCTAAACCTCGGCCTGATACGGTTCCGTCCGTCTGATCCCCCCCGATCAGGCGGAGAAAGATGTATTTTCCATGCCTGGTAATTCTCTCTATCGTTTTGTAGCGAAGCGCAGCTTCAAAACAATCGGCATCGCCCCCCACCGTGGTTTTAAAATGACAACGAACATTTACTATCCGGGAACCGAGAATGCCGGCCTGCAGGCCCCGGACCACATTTTCCACTTCGGGCAGCTCAGGCATCGTTATCCGGAAATATTTTTTCTGAGAAATGTGAGGATGTCACTCGCCTTCGGCGGGCATCCCACCCGTAGGCCACGACCAGCTGATTCGATTTCATTTCCGGGAGCTTCCGATTGTTCGCTCTACGATCCTGCAGGCAGTAAGTGTCTGCTCACGGGAAAGATCGTTGTGGGCAACCAAACGGATCCAGCCGCCGTCCGGAGGATTGATGCGCAGTCCTTTGCGGCCGAGATCCTCCACCAGCTTTGCTTCCTGTCCGGCAAATGCTCCGTCTCGATAACGGACGAAAAACATGTTGATCTTGGTGGTTTCCGGCTGCATTTCGAAAAGCCCGCTCGCGCGGAATACCTCGGCCAGCGTCTCCGCCTTTTCCCTGTCCTCGGGCAGCCGCTGCCGCATCTTCTGGAGAGCGATCAGTCCCGCAGCGGCCAGGATCCCGACTTGACGCATACCGCCGCCCATGATCTTGCGTTTCTTGCGGGCCACCTCTATAAAGGGAGCACTTCCGACCAGCATCGAGCCCACGGGCGCGCATAGCCCTTTGGACAGACAGAACATCACCGAATCCGCGCAGGCGGCGATCCTGCTGGGCTCGACACCAAGGTAGTGGGCAGCGTTGAAAATACGCGCCCCGTCTAGATGCACAGGGATCCCCAGCGCTCTCGCCTCCCGGGCGATTTCTTCGCTCACCTCCATGGGCATAACCTCTCCGTTGCCGAGGGCGTTCTCCAGAGCTATCAGCTCGGTTTTCGGCCAGTGCAGATCTTCGCCGATCCGTATCAAGGGCTCGATTTCGCGCCAGAGGGGATAGCCGCCGCGAGGTGTGAAAGTGCGCAGCTGAACCCCGGCGATAACGGCGGCGGCCCCGACTTCGTCCTGCACGATATGACTCGTGTCGCTCAGGACCACCTCGTTGCCCCTGTTGCAATGGCTGAACAGAGCCAGCTGATTTCCGAAGGTACCGGAAGGCACAAACACGGCCCCTTCCTTTCCCGTAACCTCCGCAGACAAAGCCTCCAGTTTGTTCAGCGTCGGATCCTCTCCATACACATCATCCCCTACCTCTGCTTCATACATCGCCCGGCGCATCTCCTCTGTGGGTCTGGTAACCGTGTCCGAACGAAGATCGATTGCTGCAGCCGCTGTTTCTGTTGTTCTGCTCATCAAGCCTCCAAACCAAGTTGTTTATCTATAACCGCCTTTGTCACGCTCAACACCTCCCCCGTCTCGACGCGAACAAGCTTCAGGAATAGCTCGTAACCTTCCGCTTTCTCATAGAGCTTCCCGATCACGAGAAGATCCGCGCCGAGCAGAGCCCCGACCCGGGCCGCTCCCCGCTCTTCGGCAAGATCGGATAGTTGAAGCTCGAGCTCTTCGAGAATGCTCTGTAGATCTTTTCGCGCTACGATTCGAAAAATTTTCCTGAAGTCTTCATTCTGACTGAAGCTGAGCATAAGCTGCTCGGTGAAATATTCGGAGTTCAGGGACAGCTCGCTGCGAGCCGGACTGAGAGGAAGTATTGAAGCCGGGGTACCGGATGGAATCCTGAAGGTGGAATAGTCGATGAGTTGGGAAACGGCCATCGTGAAGAGCTTGTTCAGGGTTTGCTCGCGCTGCTCTTCGCTGATTTTCCGAGCTGTGAAGTATTCCTCCTCCTCTTCGATCGGCTGATCGGTTACATAGGAAAGCTCTTCCTTTGCGAAGCGTATAATGATCGCCTCGAGCTTGTCCGTCTGATAGTTCGCTCCCGTGTGATGGCTCACACTTCCCGGCTCCCCCCCTTCGCTTTCACCGGTCTCTCCGTAGGTGAGGAATATATACTTCCCGGAGGTGTACTGAGAAATCTGACGCAGGACGACCTCTCCCATTAGATCCAGCCCTCCGGTGCCCACACTGAATATTTTTATCGCCTCCTCCTTCGCATCCCTTGCCGCCAGGGCGTAGGTATACTGTTGACGGTAATCCAAATGGGGTGGAGCATCCGTAATGATGAAGGCGAGCCTCACCCCGCTGCGATTCCAGCTCATTTTCACGGCATCCTGAAGCGCGGACTGCAGATCTTCGGGAGTATCCCCGCCTCCCGACGCGTCGACCTGCTCGAGAGCCGCCTGAAACTCCTCCAGGTTTTCCGTGAAAGGTACGACCTCGGTTACATATTCGTCCCCACGGTCCTTGTACAGCACCATCCCGAAGCGAACCCGGGGCCGAGAGGAGAGCGAGGAAAGGTTGAGGTTAATGAGCTCGATGGTCGTTTTCAACCTCTGGATCTCATCACCCATGCTCCCCGTTGTGTCCAGTATGAAGAGCAGGTCCAGAGGGATGCGGGTCATGGCAGCCCTGGAAAAATCGAAAGACGCCAAGATCTCCCTTCGTCCCTGCCTGTCCAAATCGAAACGCTTCGTCTGTTGGTTGCAGGTCACCTCGACTCCGTAGGTCCGCTCGTCGCCGTACTCGCTCGGGAAGAACAGGAAGCTGCCGTCTGCAAAAGTCTTGCCCCTGCACAGAGTCCTCCCGTCCTCGCCGCTGATGACGATCTCGGCGTTGGGCAGGGATTTCATCTGGCTGTCCCGCACTTTGAATGCGATCCGTTCCTGCACATGGATGGGAATATGGCTGACTTTCTGACCGTACTCTTTCAGGAAGCTCAGAAAATAGTTGAACTGTTTGTTGTCATCGGCGAATCCCGCTTTGAGGCCCGAAGCCTCGGGCCTGGCTGCAGATCGGGTCGTGGTCGTCCCTGCTGTCGCAGTCGTACCGAAAGCGGAGCTCTCCGCTGAAGCCACCACTTCCCCCTCGGTGCTCCACAAACCTGTTTCGCTATCCTCCGCCTCGCTCTCCCTCTTCTCGAATATTTCAGCAACGACTTCTTCGCCGGGCGTCGCCGGGGCTTCCGCTCCCGCGGCGGCCGATTCCACGGCGGCCGCGCCGCTGCTTTCTGCGGTCTTTTTTTTCTCTGCCGGTGCGGCCGAGTCGGCGGGCGGCTTTTCCTCCGCCGCCTCCTCCATCTCCGCCATACCTGCACAGGAAGCGAGCAGGAAAACTAAAACAAGAGCGAACACGAATATAGTGATTGCTTTGCGGTTCATAACTTTCCTCCCCCGCGAATCGAAAAACGCTTCGCGATATCCTTTGATAGCATAGCTAAAAAACGTGGATTGATGTAGAGCCGGCTCGAATGTTTAGGGATGGTCTTACCAGGTTATTGAGAGCTTCAGCGAAACATTCCCTGTTCGATATCCCGTCGCCAGATCTGGTACGAGACCTCGCTGGAATCCGCCTCGAGTATGATTTCTACGATTCCTACCCGCTCGCGAATCTCCCGCTTCTCTCCGAAAGGTCCTGACAGATCGTAGTTTCGCACCTGGCCGTCGTATTGCAGCTCGCCGGCGCAATCTAGCCGATCGCCCCGGCGGGTCGCCGAAACCACGAGGTTGACCTCTATGGGCCGTCCCTGCCTGTCTATGAAGGAGCCGTCATGCTCGCGGCGCACGGTTCCGGCCTCCTCCAGATCGCGGAAATCGATATCGTCCCAGACGAGCTTCTGCAGCTTGTAGATGATTTCATTGAAATGGCGGGCGTCGGCACGGACCACGGTCCGCTTTCCCGGTTTGATTTGAACTTCTTCTTCCCAGTCGTGAAAGGTGATCTCCGGTTGTTTGACCACTCCAAACCAGGTCAGATGGATGCGCAGCTTGTGGGGTCCTGGGGAAAGATCCTCTATCTCGAAGGGAACGCGCGGATCACCCGTGGTGTAGCCCACGAACTCCTCGTCTACGAAAATCTCTGCATCGATGAGATGGGAGAACAGATGCACGGATCCAGGCTTCTCGTCCTGCAGGGAGATAATCGAGCGGTCGTGGCTCTCCGACTGCAGCACCACCTCCCGGCCCGTCAGGCGGAAGATGATCTGCTCGGCGATGGCGTGCAGGGTGTTTTCGCTGGCACCGCGCTCGGAGAAAGTCAGTGTGCGGGCGCTGGTTACATCGAGCAGACGCGTGGTGATCAGCACATCCCGCCCCAGAAAAACATACTCCCCGCGTAGAAGATAATCTGCCCCGAGGATCCGGCCCACCTCCAACGCCTTGTTTTGATCATCGGCCAGGTTGCTGAGCTGCAGCTCCTGCTCTCTCAGGATGTCATCGAGATCGCTCCTGTTCACCACTTCGATGTCCTGCGCTCCGGATAGGTCGAAGAGCAGCAGACCTCTGATGATCCCCTCCAGGTAATCGTAGCGGGGATTGGCGCTGAGATTGTCTATAGACAGAAAAGCAATATTTACGGGCAGACAGTGACCCGCTGCGGCCGCCAACAATCCGAGTGAGAGACAGAGGATCAGGACGAGCTTACCCTGGAAAATTCTGTGTTTCATAGCTTTCCTTCAGCCGGCTGCGGATCATCGCGCTTCGACGAGCAGGTGCGGATGAAAATCTTCTGCTTCGGTAGATTCAAATTCTATATGAATTGACTCCGAAAAAATGACAATGCCGTGCTTTATATTCCCCTCGTCTCCATCAACGATCTCCGACAGATCGATGATCTCCCATCCCGGTTCGATCGACACGAGATGGAGCACCACAGCCTCCGGGTAGTAGAACACACCCGGTGTTTCTACGGCGCTGAAAGGGAGGGGACTTGGCCAGACCTGGGCTATCGGATGAATGCGGATCCAGATGCCAGATCCAGGGGCGCTTACATGATACAATTTGAGATAGACATTACCCAGCTCTTCCGGAAAATCGGCTGTGTCGAAGCTCATAACGATTGCTTTGGCGCCGGGAGCCGCAATGAGCACGGGAGCGGCATCGTCCAAACTAGATAAGGCATATCCGTCGGTCTCGGGAACGATGACCTCCAGCTCATTGTTTGGGTCCAATGGATTCCAGCGCCCCTCTTTGGCAGTAAGGAATATGTCACAGGACAACAATCCCAAGACAAGCACAGCAGCCAGTAAAACTCTGGTACAAATGAGTGTTTTCATCAATATACCTCCCTCTCGGCGGCTCAATCCGGTATGTCCTTTCCCGAAACAACAAGCCTGGGCGGATGATCACCTTCTGATGAATCAAACTGCACTTGAACACTGGACCAGGCCAGGATGAACCCGTAGTTACTTCCTTTGTCCTGCATGTACTGCACCATTTCCGTTATGTCACAGCTGAAATAGGAACCGACAGCCGGCAGATCGAGAACAACAAAAGGAACTGCAAAATCCACGATAGTCCCGGACTCTATCGGCGCATACACAATCGTGTCGGGATCCCATGGTTGTCCCAACACGTACACATCGATCCAGCCGGTAGCCGAAGACGAAGTATTGTAGATCTGCAGCTCCGCGTATTCTACGAAGGTAGGAAGTTTGGAAAAATCGAAAATGATCAGTGGGGCATAGCGAGGCGGCGATGGGTCCCAATTCGACACGAGAACCGGATCATAGAAATAACGAGTATCATCATCTTCCACATATCCATCCAATACCGCTCCTATCACCCGATCTTTGACGTCAACCAATTCATTGTCCGGGTCCAGTAGATTCCAGCGCCCATTCTTGGAAATAAAGAAGACGTCGCAGGATAACAAAGTCACGGCGAGTATGAGGATAACGACAGATCTGGTTATTCTCAAGAAACCTCCTCCGTTGGTTACAGTGATATTTGCAGCAGCAGCCCGTTGGGAAGAGGAAGCAAGCGCAGCTGCTCGGGGTTTGGGGGCGCGGGCTGTGCTTCCCGGCGGCCGCCCCCGCCCAGGTCCGCGAAGAAAGGCAGGAGCATTCCCGTGCCGCCGACGGCCCAAAATCCGTAGGACAGCACGCTGTACAACAGGTAGCGGTCGTAGGCTTTTTCGTCGCTGCCGCCGCCTTCTACGTAGCTCTGTCTGAAGTTGAGGGCAAGGGTCCGGGTCAGGCTGCCGAGCCCGATCAGAGAAATACCACCGACCAAAGAGGTCTTTTCCCAGAAACTTTCGATCAACTGTTCCCTCTCCCCCGGTATAAAAAAGGCTCCGATCATGGCGCTGCCGCCGATCAGCCAAAAGGCGTAGCTTGAAAGCCTCTCCACGCTGTACAGAGTGTAGCCCTTCTGGTAGCTGTCCCACAGCTCGTCGTGCCCGGTACCGGCGGCGTTGTAATCCTCCAGGAGAAAATCAGTTCGGTAGCGCTGGCTGCAGGCGAGAAGATCCAGAATGTTCCCGGCGATCGAAAGGGCGGCACCGGAGGTAAACGCTATCTTTCCCCATTTCGATAAACGAAACGCCCTATCGGGAAACACGTATAAATACGTTGGAATAGAGGCTACGGCCGCGCTCCAGGAAACGTACGACAGGACGGTGCTGAAGATATAGCCTTTGTAGGCACTGTTGTAGCTCTTGTACAGCTCGTCGAAGTTCCAGCTCGTCTGCTCGTATTCGAGGTAGGCATCCGATGTTCTGCGCCGCAGCTCGAAACCGGTGCTTGCCGCCGCATTGCCGACTTCCAGAAAAAACATCCCGCTGCAAATCGTGACCAAGGGCCACACGTCGGACTTTGTCAGGGCGAGGCGCCGCTTCTCCCCGGGCTCCTGCCCGGGCTCTTGCTGCTCGGCGCCCGCCTCCTCTACAGTCGTCGTCGCCGTTTCCGGCTGCTCCTGCTCCGCCGCTTCAGGAACCTCCTCCCGAGATACCCCGGCCTCTGCTGTCTCCGGTCGTTCCGGTTTAGGCTCCGCCAGGCTGCCAGGCATGGCTCTGCCGACCAGCTCTCGTACGAGCTGCCGACAGACCCCCGGAAGGGCGGAGCTTGCTGCGGCTCGTATGGAATCGGCAGCCAGAGGACGGGATCGGGCGACCTCGATGATCTTGGCATTGATTATGTATTCCTCTCCCACCTGGACCACAGAACCGAGCACTACCTGCTCGGCGGAGAGCTTCTTGCCGATCTGAACGGCGCATTCGCTATCTCTGCATTCTACGGGAAGCTCCCCCGCTTCCTGTAGAATCCTGTCCCTTTCCTGCTCGCTCATCACCCTGTATACGGCGGTTTCCGCCAGGCTCGCTTCGAAAAAGGTATACACAAGCTGCGCATCTTCCTCCGAGCCGTCGATCGCCTCAAAGGGCAGGACGGCGATTACAGGGTCTGTCTGGGAAAATACTGTCGGAGATACGAGCACGAAAAAGAGCAGAATAAAAACGATGCGCCCGGGCTTTCTTGAAAGTCTCAGGTCTCCCATAGTCGATTAGGCTTCCCTTTTCTATCTATATACCTTATCGGAGAAATCTCAACGCCTTTCTCCGTTTTTCCTCAACCGCCGTTTCTCTGAAGCCCCTTTCGCCTGTGTATGTCGGCGGCGGCTGCGTATTTCCGAGCCCACTTGAAATTCGTCTCGAGACTGCTATCATCCAATCGACGGACGAAGCGCCCCGGGACCCCGGCCATCAGCGAAAAGGGCTCGACCACGGTGTTCTCGCGGATCACGGTACCGGCGGCTATCGTGGTGCCGCTGCCGATTACGGCACCGGAGAGGAGGATCGCACCCATTCCGATCAGGCAGCCGCTTTCCACGGTGCAGGCGTGCAGGATCACTCCGTGCCCGACGGTGACATTGTCGGCCACGACGCAGGGCCGGTCGTTGGTCACGTGCATGATCGAGCCGTCTTGGATGTTGCTGTTCTGCCCCACCTCTACGTAGTTAATGTCTCCCCGCAGCACCGCGTTGTACCAGACAGAAGACCGGGCTGCTAAACGCACGTCTCCAATGATCTGCGCTCCCCTGGCCACGAATGCCGTGGGATGAATGGTCGCTTCAACCTGAAGTATGCCCTCGGGAAGTTCTGTCGCATCCATATTCTGCTCCTTCTTTTCTGCTTAAATGGGGAGTTTGTTCTTTTCTCAGAAAAATGTCAAAGTATAGCACCTTGGAGGACGTTGAATGGCGTTTGTGTCGCCGGGTTTCGCTTTTCTAGGCTACTCAATTCACAACATCGCGCTGGCCGGACAGAAGATCGGCTTCGCCCTGGCCTTCAAAAACCGGGCCCGCGGCATACTGATTTGGATTCTCGCCACGCTTTCCATGCCTGTCGGAATCTTTGCCGTGCTCTACGCCGTTTCCATCGGCAGTCCCTCCCTGGTTGGCGCGATGGCAGGCTCCGGTCTGGCCTCTCTAGCTGTTTTTTCTCATCTGGTGATGCGCGAACGCATCGAGAAAAAAGAACTCCTCGGCGTGTTCACTGTATTCGCCGCCGCGGTCTTAATCGGTGCGTTCGGCGGCGAAGCGGCCGCCCCGGAACCTCCATTGAAAAAATTATATATTTACTTCGCCGCCCTCTGCGGCATTTACCTCGTTCTTTGGATACTGCTTGGAAAGCGGCAGAGTATCGGAGGAATCATTATTGCCGGGTTTTCAGGAGTCTTGGGAGGCTTCGTGCCTCTGTTTCAGAAAATTTCGACCTCCCCGTTTGCTCTTTCCAGGCCGCTCGTTCACCTGAGCTTCGCCGAAAACACCTTCTTTTCCGAGCTTGCCAATAAGGCGACGGGGCTGCTGTCCAATCCCTGGGCCTTGACCTGGATCGGAATCTCGGTAGTCTCTATGCTCGTCATGCAGTTCGCCTACCGCAAAGACAGGGCGATCCGCCTGATTCCAGCCTTTGCTGCAAACACCATTGCCGTACCGGTTGTCGGAGCGCTTCTCGCCTTCGGGGAGCATCTGCATCCCTTGCAGTGGCTGGGGATCGCGATGATCATCATCGGCGTGCTGCTGATCACGGTGAAATCCGCGACAGCTGCGGGCAACGGATCCTCAAAAGAGGGGACGCCGGAGCAGAGACGGAGTTGACTCTGTTTCTGATTCTTGCGATCTTCTCTTCATGGCCCGTATTGGGTCATACTGGATCATAATTTTGGAGGAAATTCGATGCCGGAGCAAAACCATCCCCTGGCTCTGATTATTGACGATGACGAGGACATGGTCAGCAGCGTGTCGACGGTGCTTCAGGACGCCCGCTGGACCGTGGCCAGCGCTCCCAATGGAGAGCAAGGTTTCAAGAGGGCCAGGGAGAAAAGACCGAGCTTGATCATCCTTGATCTTCTCATGCCCAGACAGGACGGACTTACTACCTTCGAACAACTTCGCCGCGATCCGGATCTTAAAGAAATACCGATCATCGTTTTAACCAGCGTGGATGAGAAGTTGGGGATACATTTCTCTGAAAGCGATATGGAGATCCATTACGGAAGAGGACCGGAAGCATTCTTGAGAAAACCCTTCGAGCCTAAGGCTCTCTTGGAAACCGTCGCCGTCGTGGCCAAAAAAGACTAAAATCGGGGAGTAAAAGCCATGCGCAAAGCAGTTGCACTGATCGTGGTGACCGTTGTTGTGTTTCCCCTTATCCTGGCAGCGCTGATGAGCTTCTCGGTGAGCACCTGGGCTTTGGACAGGGGTTTCTATCTGCAGCTCGTTTCAGACGAGCGTATCTACGAAGCGGTGCTGAGTGAAACACCGTGGGATTCTGAGAGTATCTTTATAGAGATTCCCGGAGCCAGCGACCTCGACGAAATCCCCGCTGCGGCCCTGGCCAGGGCCTTGCGGGAAATCGTAACACCCTACTATCTGCGCTCCCAAGCGGTGGCGGTGGTAAATGAGGTATTCCATGCCCTGGAGGGCCGCTCTGCCCTGCTCGAGCTGTCCGTAGATATCACACCGCTGAAGGACAGGCTGCGGAGCGAACCTGGCGAGCGCTTTGCCCGTTCTCTGGCTGCCGATCTTCCAATCTGCGAAAACGGCGAAGCGGCGATCGCCTCGGGGGCCGATCTGCCCCGCTGCCGTCCGGCAGAAATTACTGAAACTCAAGCGGCCGAGTTGATCCTGAGCGGCTTACCGGATTTCCTCGATAAGCTGCCCGACGAATATCCTGTCAGTGCGCAGCCGCTCCGGCTTTATTTTCAACCCGAGGATGATTTTTGGTTTGGCTTTATCGGCAGCAGTCGCCTGATCTGGGCTAGTATCATACTTGCCTTGATCGCGGGCGGCTTCTGGGTCGGGGCTGCCTTCATCGGCGGAGAAAACCGCCGCCAGATCGTCCAGTGGCTTGGCTGGCCACTCTTCGTACCCGCCGTTCTCACCCTGATCGCCGGTATTTCCATGCGCATCGTAGCTGGTTTTCCGTGGGTGGAGTACGGAATCGGATCTTGGGTTGCCTCCGATGTTTGGTACAGCGCCGAAATCGTCGAGGTCTTCACCACCCTTGCCCGTTCGGCGATCAAGACGATCGCCCGGGGTTTTCTTACAGCTGGAGGGGTGGCCTTGGGTATGGCGGTCGGCATGATCGTTTGGTCGTTTTCAATTCAGGCAGAGGAAGAGTAAAAAACTCTTGCAAAACAGCCGGAATCGGATATGATAGTTGGGAGATAAAATAAAATAAGGAGGCGAAGCCCCTGGGTAAAGGAGGTTGAAACCCCAGGGGCCTCTCTTTTTATTATTATCGAAAGCAAACCTTTTAAAATAAAATCTAATGAACCTGCTTGAGATAGCTTCGGAGGACGTATGCCTAAGGTAAGCTTCCCCGGCGACTTTCTTTGGGGAACGGCAACCGCATCCTACCAGATCGAGGGAGCCGTCGGTGAAGACGGGCGGGGCGAGACAATTTGGGATCGATTCAGCCATACGCCGGGTAATGTCTACAGCAATCAGACGGGAGATTCCGCCTGCGACCACTATCATCGCTACAGGGAAGATGTGCAGCTGATGAAGGAGCTCGGGCTGCGCTCCTACCGTTTTTCGATAGCCTGGTCGCGGATCTTTCCCTCGGGAGGGGGTCAGCGCAACGCCGCTGGTTTGGATTTTTATCAGCGTCTGACGGACGAGCTTCTGGCCGCCGATATCGTTCCCATGGTCACCCTCTATCACTGGGACCTTCCCCAAGCTCTTGAAGACAGGGGGGGCTGGAGAAACAGGGACACGGTGAAATACTACGTGGACTACGCGGCAACCATGTTCGAGAAACTGGGGGACAGGGTGAAGCTGTGGATAACCCATAATGAACCCTGGGTCGTCTCCTATATCGGCCACAAAACGGGCGAACATGCCCCGGGCCTCCAAGACGCTCAGGCTGCCGTCCAGGTTTCCCATCATCTTCTCCTCTCCCACGCTCTCTGCGTACAGACCTATAGGGATATCAAAGGAAATGGGGGCAAGATCGGCATCACCCTGAATCTCGCGCCCGCCTATCCTGAAACAGACTCTCCGGAGGACGAGCGGGCAGCCCGCTACTACGACGGGTATCAGAACCGCTGGTTCCTCGATCCTGTTTTCAAGGGAGAGTATCCCCGGGACATGCTGGAGATCTACAAGCAGCGCTACGATCGGCCGGAGCTGGCCACGGATGATCTGGAAGCGCTTCGCAGCGGCACCGTCGATTTCCTGGGCGTCAACTATTACATGCGCGCCCTGGTACGCAGGCCGGCTGATCCTGAGGAGCTTTTCGGGCATGTCAAACCCGATTACCACGGGGTCCACTTAACGGAAATGGGCTGGGAGGTCTATGCCCCAGGCCTCTACGACCTGCTGGTGCGGCTGCAAAAGGACTATGACTCTCCCGAGCTGTATGTAACGGAAAACGGCATCGCCTGCAGGGATGATACGTTTGCGGCTGAGACAATCCAGGACGATGACAGGATTTCTTACCTGGAGGAGCATTTCCGCGCCGCCCACCGGGCCATGCAGGAGGGAGTCAATCTGCGGGGCTACCAGGTGTGGAGCCTGATCGACAATTTCGAATGGGCCCACGGGTACAGCAAGCGTTTCGGCATCGTGCACATCGATTATAAAACACAGAAGCGTACCCTGAAAAAGAGCGCTTACTGGTACCGGGATTTAATTGCCGACAACAGTCTTTAGGAAATGAAATTCTCAGGCCTATTTCCCTTTTTTCTGGTCATCGTTCTTTTTTGCACGTGCAGCAGGGATCGTGTGTTTCAAGAAAGCTACGACAGGATCGCTGCGGAGAAACAAGGCGGCGAGCTTATGCTCGCCCTCGAATCCCTCGACCAGGAATATCCCGATCGCTTGATCGTGAAGGTGAATCTCGGTTCTCTCCTTCTCGCTTCCGGGCAGCTGGAAAGAGCCTACGCCTATCTATCTCGAGCAGAGACACTGGTAGGCAAACGCTCCGATCGGCACCTCAAGTACCTTCTTTACGCAAGCCTGGCCGAGTGCAAGCTGCGGCAAAGCTGTTTTTCCGAAAGCATTAACTACGCCGATCTTGCCCTGGAACAAGAGCCTGAGGATGCGGTTGGAGTGATATTTACCCGTGCTAAAGCCTGCTCCGCTTGCGGGCAGCGCCAGCAAGCCCTGGCCGACTTCGCCCACGCTCATTCGCAGCGCCATGCACAAATGAATCTCGAGGACTACTGCACGTATATCCATCTATTGATAGTGGAGCAATCGTTCGCCCAAGCTATCGATCTATACAGGGATCGTCAGCGACGCTTCGGCTACCTTCCCGGCCAGGGATTGGAGGAGTCGATTTTGTTTGAGCGCTCGTGTCGAATCGATGAAGCGGTGCTCTCGGCTTTTATGGAGTTGGAATATCAACGATCCCAGAGCGGCGTCCAGGACGACAAGATACTGGAAAACCTGAATAATCTGGAAAAAAGCCTTCGCGATCCTCATGCGGACTTGCTGGAGGCTCTTCGCTGCTACATCGAAGGTAATTGGCGGCGGGCCGCAGAGCTATTCGGGGGCTTCACTGCATCTCTTTCTCATCCCTTCGGCCGTTACCTACTACTGGCCTCAACCCTGGAGCGAGGAGCCGCTATTGAAGATATGAACCTCTATGTAGACCTGGAAACGGATTTCAAGGACTTTCAGTACTACTACTACCACCTCTGGCGGGGATTGCGTAAAGGAGCTGGGCACTACAGCTTCGCCACGGCCCGGGTTCTGCTCGAAAAGACGATACTGCTGGCACCGGGAAGTGAAACGGCTGATGAAAGTCGAATCGAGCTGGGCCGCCTGATCGGCCTGAGTCCCGCCGAGGCACGCCAACTGCTTCTAAAGACGGAGCTGGACATGATCCTCGGCCAGGTTGTGCATGATCACAATCCAGATCCTCTTGGGGCTGTCATGCACCTGCTCTCCGTTCCTGACAACATCTATACGGCGTCCGCCCTGCTCGAGCTTCAAGAAATAATCTCCCTACCTTTTATTACAGCGTATCTGGAAGAACAAAAAAACAAGGCTGAAGGCAGGTTGAAAGAACGCCTTATCGGTCTGCTCGGATCGTGATTTTTGCAACCACAGGCAGAGTTAAAAACAGGGCGCCCAATGATCCAAGTATCCCTAAGGCTATGGTAGATGCAAGCGGGGCAAGAATGCCCTGATTCAGCTTTCCGGAAAACATCAGGGGGAGAACTCCGGCAACCGTTGTCAGAGAGGATACGACCAGGGGGCGCAATTTGCGGCTGAAGGCTGTGAACAATCGCTTCGAAGTGAGAGGTCCTTGGCCGATGCCGGCAAACACGAGAATCGAATTGTTTACAGCAATACCGCTTGTCATAACAAGCCCGATCATCACGGGGTATGAAATCGGCAGGGAGAATAATTTCAACGACAGGAGTGGAAAAATAAAGGAAAGAGGGATCTGGGCAAGCACGATAGTGGGAATGGCGAGCGACTCGAATTCGAACATTAATATAAAAAAAATAAGCAGCACCGCGAGACCGAGACTTGCAGCTACCTCCCCTGTTATCTTCCCCTGCTCTTTTTCTATTCGACCCACTTCCGCTCGATACTCCCGAGTAAAGGGAAAACAGGCCACCAATTCACGAGTCGCCCTGAGAAGCTCCGCCTTTTGCATTCTGGTAGTGAAAACCGAAAAGCTTACAACCCGTCGTCTGTTGAGATGATAGATACCTCCCGTCTGCTCCCGCTGTTCGCTCAGAACAACAGTCCCAATAGGCAGGCTGCTCGCCCAAGAGCCACCGAGAGGCAAGCTGAGAAGATCGCTCAACCTGGGCAGCTCGCCGCCGGGCTTCAACGCCGTCAGGCGAATATCCATCTCCCCCGCATCGCTTCGCCACTTGTCGGCAACGGGGGATGACAGTGCCCAGACCATTTCAGTGTACAGCGTGCCGGGATCTGATCCGCCGCAGGCTATTTGCTCCAGCTGGAGGTTCAGGGTCTTGGCGGGAAGTGCCTGTTTAAAGTGATAGATAATCGCTTCAACTCCGGAAAGCTTGCCGATTTCCTCCGCCAACATGCGGGCAACTCTTCTCAGCTCATAGATATCCGGACCTTTTATTTCTACCGAGAAGGCCTCCCGGCCGATTGTTTGTTCCGGGAAATACAGGAAGGCTTCGCCACAGGTTTTTTCGCAGCTCCGTATTGCCCTCAAAACATCGTCCCTATCTGCTCCCTCGGCGAGGGTCACATGGAAACTCGCCCGCTCGCGTTTATAGCAGCTGCTCACCCGCATGACGCCTGGCAGCGAAGTAATTATTTCTTCCAAGGGCGATGCCGAGCGGAAAACAAATTCCCGAGTGCGTCCGCTTGGATATTCGGCAGTAAAGCGAACAATCTTTGCCTGGGTACCATCCCGGAAGGACAGTCTCCTGTCGAGCCTTAATGTCAGAAGCACTGTTGTAGATACACAGACTGCGAGAAACAGGACAACGATCCAACGCAGGCGCTGCAGGATAGAGAACAGGCGAGCGAGCAGCCGGGAAAGCATTCCATCTCGATCAAATAATGATTTTTCAGCTTTTTGCTTTTCTGCTTGTTTCCTACAGCAGCTGTCCACACGGTGCAGGAAAGCCGGCAAAAACAGAAACATGTAGATACAGGAGGCTACGACGGAACCCGACACGGCCAAGGCGAGCCCACCGAATTGATCGACGAGGATTGGGGATGCGAAGAGCAGGGGAACAAATACGGCCACCGTGGTTGCTGCAGAAAATAAGACGGGCGATCTGGCGAGATTGATTGCACTGCGGTACCGATAGCCTGAGTGCCTGTAGGCCTCGATGAAAACGATTCCCGCATCGATCACCAAGCCTATACCTATGGCGATACCGGCCAGGGTCAGCACGTTCAGTTCCCGACCGAACAAACGCAGGGCGGCTACGGCAAATAAAACGGAAAAGGGAATATTCACGCTACCCAGCAGGGCCAGGTGCAGCTTGCCCATAAACAGAAAGGTGAGCAAAACCACCAGAGCAATACCGGCGAGGAGCGCATAGAGGATTTGTAGAAGAGCTTTCTCAACCAGCTGCCCGTAGCTGTATATGACTTCACCGTCTGCGATGCTGCCTGTCAACCGCTCCAAGCGGTTGCAGAGTGCTAGCGCATTGGCATCCCCCGAAGCTCTTACAGTAACTATAATGCGTTCTCGCCCGTTCACCCGGGAGATACTGTCCGGCGAGCGGCTGGATATCTGCACCTCGGCCACGTCCCTGAGCTGCAGCCCCGAGCCTAAAGAGAGACTGCCCAACTGATCGACGGAGGTGAAGCGATTGTCCATGGCCACCTGTATTTCGGCGACGCGCCCGATGCCTCCCGCCGTGTTTGAATCGCGTAAAGCCCGGATCAGATCCTCTATATTCAGATCCGCCAACAGAAGCTTCTGCGGATCAAATAGAATCGTGATTTCCGGCTTGCTCGCCCCGCTTATCTCGATCTCCCCACTACCCTTCACGTTCTCATATCGCCGTTTCAGATCGCGCTCCCTGATCCCGATGGAACTGCAAAAACCGGCGATGAATACGGGACCCGCCCTGGGATCGTTTTTCACTATGATCGGGCGTTGGACACTTTCGGGGAACAGCATGGAGACTGCGCTCACCACCTCTCGGACCTCGAGGTAGGATCGGTCCAAGGACCTGTCCGAATAGAAGGTTACGGTCAGCGTAGCCTTTTCCCGTTCAGCAAGCGAGAATATCTCTTTCACACCTTCAATCCTGCAGAGGCCGTCTTCAAGAGGATCAACGATCATCCGCTCGATTTCTTGCTCGAAGGCTCCTCTATATTCAACAATGATCTGAACTGTCTTTCTGAAGAATTTGGGAAGATATCCCAGAGGGATCGAAAATGAAACGGCGCCGAGTATTAGGCAGCAAAAAACGAACAGCAAGAAAACTCGGAGGGGCTTCTCTGTCCAGTTTTCGTGGAAGCTCACCTGGCCTGTTTCCCGAAAGCAAGCCTGCAGAGGTAGTAGTAGAGCACTGGGAAGATCAATAAGATCGAGATAGAACCTGTCACAAGCCCTCCGATCAGGACAACGGCTGTATTGCTCTGCATTACCGCTTTTTGAAAAGTAGCGACGGCGATGGGTACCATGGCAATCACCGTGGTAAGCGTGGTGGAGATGATCGGTCTGAGCCGCATCTCGCTGATTCGTACAAGATCGACCGCCTGTATAGGGATCACTGTTCTATAACTGGTCATCAGGACGATGGAGATGTTGATCGCCGTTCCCAGAAGAATCAGCAAACCGAGAAAGGAATTGATGTTCAGACTGTAGTGACAGACGAGCAGAGCCAGCAGACTTCCTGTTACAGCCGGCGCGAGTCCCGCCAACAGCAGCAGTGGTAGAAGCACAGATTCGAATTGCGCTCCCAACACCAGGTAAAGAAGAAGCAGAGCAAAGAGAAAAACCGTGGTGATATGTTGACGGCTCTGCTCGAGCTTCGAGTGCTCCAAGAGCTCGCCTCGGTTTCCGGCAAGGGAAGAAAGTTTGGCCGCCAGCGCGGCTTTTTTATCGGCAATACCGCGTATCGAAAGGGTCACAGCCGCCTTTCGATTGTATCGATATAACTCGCTGAAGGCTCGCCTTTGAGAAAAACGTCCAATCAGACCCGCCTGGATCAGCCCCTCACCGTAGCCGACTTGGACCTTCTCGATCTCATCAATGGAATCGGTTTCCGAAGGCCTCAGCCGAACTCTGATATCGATCCGCTTGCCGCTGTTTTTTATAGAAACCCTGTCATCTCCCCGAATCGCCGTTCTGAGGGAAGCGAGCGCTCCCGCCGGCGAGATGCGACGGCCGGCCAGAATCTGCGGGTCGAGGTGCAGATCGACTCGGGGCAGATCCTCTTTCGTGTCGACGGTTGCTGTTCGAGCCAGCCCGCTCGCCTCGAGGTGCTCTTTGACTCTCAGTGCCCGCTCGACGAGAACGCTCCTGTCATAACCCGAGAACCGAAAACTCATAATATCTGTGGTTCCGAGCAAGCGGCTGATACTATCCAGCGGCTGGGAAAGAGAATGATTTTCGAAGGAGTGTAAATCGAATACCCTTGCGATATCTGTGAAATCCTCCTTGCCGCCCGCCCGCCGCAGATCGGACAGCATGATATGAAAACGTACATTGTTGTGTCCGGATTTCTGTTTGCTTCTATCAAAGAGAGAATCATCGTCGCTGCCCGCTTCGGTGAATACCGACCCGACACAATCCAGATCAACCAGCTCGCCGGCGATCTCCAGACTGTCAGCGAGACACTCCTCCAGCTTGGATCCGGGGGCATATCTCACAGATCCGATCAACTGCTGAGTTTGCATATCGGGGAGGATCTTCTTCGGTAGCTTTAGCCAGGCAAGAGCCCCCACGGCGGAGAGGAGCAGCAGGGCCGCAACCATGAGCCCGGGAACCCTGAGGGCTGCACCAAGATAGCGCGCATACAGCGGTTTCAATTTCTCCGTAGGAGAGACCACGGATTTGTTCGTGGCTTCGAGCCGACCGGACAGCAACAGGCTGTACAGAGCAGGGGTAAGGGAAAGCGCGCAAAAAAAAGAGGCCAGGGTGAGACAGCTCACCGTCAAGGCCAGATCTCGAAACAACGCACCTGTAATTCCCGGCACGAAGACGATAGGCAGAAATACACTGAGGGTGGTGACCGTGGAGGCGAAAATGGCACCCGTGCTGCTTTTCACGGCCCGGGCAATCTGATTAGGATTTTTGGCACCGCGGTGAAGCATGGATTCTAAAACAACGATGCTGTTGTCGACGATCATTCCTATCCCAATGGCGATCCCCGTCAAAGAAATGATGTTGAGACTGATATTCGCGAAATGCATGAATAGAAACACCAACGTCATCGAGGCTGGAATCGAAGCTGCAATGATCACAGATACCTTGAATCGCCTGTACAGAAAGTAGAGAACGCCAAAGGCCGACAGAATCCCGAGGCCGATGGCGGCAACGAGGTTGCGAATGCCGAGCGCGATTTCCAGGGTAGGATCGTCGACTACGGACAGCTGCAGCTCGTTTTTCAAGCCCGAAGACAACGCAGCCAGCGTTTTGCGAATGTTCCTGGCTGTATTCAGGCTGCCCGCTTCAGCGGTTTTCATAAAGAATATTCCCACCGCTTCTCTGCCGTTGTAGTGAAAGAAAGAACGACGCGCTTTTGTTCCCATATAGACCCTGGCGAACTCATCCAGATGCACAAGCGACCCGTCCTGCCCGCCGGGAAGCGGTATTCGCCGTATCGCCTCGAGTGTGTCCACATTCGTTGTTGCTTCTACCAAATACTCCCGCCCGTCTTCGAATACGGTTCCAACAGGAGCTTGGTAGATCGATGAATCGAGAGCACGGACAACCGCCATAAGAGGAAGTCCGGCAGCACCAAGTTTCTGACCGTCTACATCGACTCGAACCTCGGGCTCCTGGAGCCCGACAATGCGGAGATAAGCGACCCCGGGTACTTGACGGAGCTTGGTGGCCAGCTCCTCGCTTATCAGCTCTGTGATGTCGCGGAGCGCTACACCGGAGGCGGGGACGGCGGCTACCACGAGAACAGGTTGATCATTCGCATCATAAGTAAACACGGAAGGCTTACGAACACCGTATGGCAGAAAAGGAAAAACTGTGTCGACTCGCTCCCGTATCTCCACCGTGGCTCTATCCAACTTCACGCCCCAGTTGAAACAGAGAGTGACAGCGGACAGCTCGTCTTTGCTGACAGAGTTGATCTCCCGCACACCCTTCACGGAAGACAGGACGTTTTCCAGAGGAATCGTTACCAGGCTTTCCAACTCTTCGGCAGGAATGCCCGGATATTCGGCGATGACTGTAGCTATCGGAACAGGCAGGGTGGGCAGTAATTCCAGGTCAAGCCGGGTGAAACTGAGCATCCCAAAGACAAGCAGTGCCGAATAGACCATGAGAACAGAAACGGGGTGCTCCGCTGCTTTCCTGACGGCCTTCATCTCAATTGTTTATCAGCAGGGTGAAGCCTTCGGTCAACCGATTGCCCAGATCGTCCCTCAGACCGTCGTCCAGTCGAAAGGTTACCGTGCCCGCCGCCGCAGGATCATCCTGTATATTGCTGTACAGCCGTACCACGCTCTGTTCGGGACCGGGAAGAGGAGACACATCGACGTCGATTGTGCTGATGGAAAGACAGCTGTGAGATATGGAAATCGAAAGCGCCTGCAAGAAAGATCCTAAATCAATACTGGCTTGCCCGCTGTGGTGTAAATGAAAATCAAATACAGGACTGACGGCGTCGGTAAAAGAGTAGGTGTTTGCATATTCAAGGGTTGTATACTTGCCCGGTCCGGCCGGCGCCTTGATATCGGCACTGTAGCGAAGCGCCTCGACGGTGATCGGCATTGAGCACTGCCCGTTGACGAGAAAGATATACGTCTCATCGAGAATCGCGAGCCTGTAAATACGGTTCCATTCGAGATGCTCGGCGAAGGTCAAGGTGCAAGAGCTGTGCTGTTCGTCCCACAGCAAAGTGAAAACAGTGACAGGCTCCACGTCCACCGCTTCGGTCCTCCGAGTGGCTGGGACTTGGCTGGAAAAGGACAAGACAAACTGCTCGTCTTTTTCGATTCCCAGCGAAGGGTCCAACCCCCCGCCCTTTGAAATCGCCTGCAGGGGCTTGCCCTCGGCTGCAGTGGTTACCGATATCACAGACAACTCCGGCTGCCTGTCCACTTCAAAACAAAAGCCAACCTCCTCTACCAGGGGATTTCCTGAAGAATCAGTGATTTCCTGTGAAAGAGTTACCGAATAGAGCTGGCCCTGCATATAGTCCTGCAGAGGCGTAAACACTACCTCCTCTCCCTCGCCATACCACCCAAAACCGCCCTCCACAGCCGGGGCAATCGAGAAACCGCTGTAAAAACTTGCCTTGTCCACGGGCTCGGAAAAAAGCACTGACACCTCCTGACGTTGAGAAACAGCGACCGAGCCGTCCGTCGGGCTGAAGGCGAGCACGGACGGTTTATTCCGCTCGCTTCCCGTATAGAATACGTACGAGAATGGTCTGTTCAGCGAGTTCCCGTAGATGTCTTCGGCTGCGGAAGCAACAGACAGCGTGAAGCTGCACTTGGCCTGTAGCGGTGCTTCCGGTTTGAAACGAAGTACCCGGCTGCCGTTGTCCCATTCGAAGTGTCCCTGCAGCGTTTCTGTATCTCCACTCAACGAAAAGGCTTCTTCTGTAAGCGGTCGGTTCATCTGGTCTGAAAAAGTCACGGAAAAAAAGAACACCTCCCGGGAATCTATGTTTTCCTGGTGCGGATAGAAATCCAATATCTGCACGGGCTGCATATGCAGGTATTCATCGATAAACGAACAACCCGCTGAAAACAGTAATACAATAGAAGGTAGGAGGAAAAAGATACTCTTCAGGCGCTGTTCCATTATTTCACCCCGCGTTATTTCACTATTGTCACGAGAAGCTGCTCGAGATCGTACGGCAACATGCTGCCCTCCTCGCTGGCTACACCTCCCGATCCACCACGAATCGTGAGCAGGTAGTATATGCGTTGATCGCTTGTCGAAGGTTCTACCTCGGTGTAGGTCACACTTAAACGCTGATCCCCTGTCCAGGAGTAGCCGATAGCACTCGGGTCTGCAGCGCCCTCCAAGGGTAAGATGCATTCCAACCGGATCGCTTCCTGGACGCCGGCTTTTTCATTATTTGTATCGAAGGTCGCACCGGAGAAGGAGAATGAGAAGGTATAATCATTTTCAGAGGTAATAGAATACGGTTCGATTTCTCTGGCCGCAGCCGTCGTGTAGTCCCCCGGTTCTATAACGATCCCCTCGTGAAGTAGCTCTGTGCTTACCTCTATCGCAAGGTGCTCGGTGGCGAAGCGGACGGCAGTCCAGGCGGTAAGAGGATTTCCCGCCAGGTCCTCCGCACCGACGCCGAAATCCAGGCAGTACTCTGTACCTGCTGCAAAGCGGCTCTCCGGCGAAAATACAAGCGTGCTCCTACCGATCCAGACAAGAACGGCTGAGACAAAGGGCTGCAGAGATAAGGAGTCTTCGGTACTCGCCTGATCCATCTCCTCGCTGAACGTGACCTTCAGGGCGTCGAGCACCCCTATATCGCTTTCAAGATCTTCCCCTGTTTCAGGAAACAGCGCCTCCGGTCTGTTGAACACAGGAACAATCGTGTTTACTTGAGGCGGCGAGAGATCTTCCTGCACCAAAAAGACGATCTCTCGAATCTGTGCCAGAGGCACTCCCTGTTGATCTCGAATGTCTCCGCCGAATCGCATCGTGTAGATACTGTGATTCTCCCAGCGGCTTTCGGGGCGTATGGACAGCTGCTTGGTTCCCTCGGTCCAACTCGCTATCCACTTCGTATCCGGAGTCAGTGAAAATCCTGACTGCAGAGACAGGGGATCGATATCCTTTGAGAAGTAGATTTTCAACTCGGCTTCCCGTGCAATTGTCTGCCCCTCCAATGGCCAGAAGTCGACGATGTAGGGGGCCGGTTCCTCTCGATTTTCGTAGTAGAAGGGCATGTAATAGTTGACGCTGTATGACAGCCCTTGAGAATCCTCGAATGTCCCTGAGAAGGAAAGCAAATAACGTCGACCGGGAACGAGCTCCGGTTCGGCCAGGAAGCGAACCGTTCGCCGGTCCCAGTGAAACGATCCCGGAACCGGACCCGCCGCGTCGGAAACCGCCAGTATTTTTTCAACGGAACTGTGGTCCGCATCGAAGTCAAAGCGGACAAATGGCTGGCTCTGTTTTTCGAGAACCTGATTTTCCCTGTCCGGGTAATAGATGATTCCTGAGATATCGGGAATCTCGAACAACAAACCGCACGAGAATAGAGTCAAAGCGATGACCCCGGCCGCGCAGCGGATAGAAGCTGCTCTCATTGAATCACCTCCACCTCTGTTCCATCGCGATAGGACAGCGAAGGATCCAGGACAACCGCTTCCCCTTCGATCAGTCCGTCTAAGACAACCACGCAAGCCCCCTGCTTCTGCCCTACGGTCACTTCGCGTCGGAACAACCGGCAGCGACGGACAACATAAACGGCGGACGCGCCTGTAGGTTGCGGCTCTGTAATCACCGCCTCCTGAGGGATCAGCAGCTGTGGTTCAGCCATTCCCGTAAAAATGCGTACCCGCACAAACATACCTGGAATCAAGCCCCCCGCCGGGTTCGCCAATGCTATACGCACGCGTGCTGTTCGGGTCTGCGGATTGATGTATGGAGTGATCAACGCAACCCTTCCTCGCCATGGAGCGTGATCGTCTCCCTCTATGCTTACCTCAGCTTCTTGACCAACTCGTACCCTGTGCAGGTCCCTTTCGCCGACATCGACCTGGGCATATACCGTGTCTGTGCAAAACAGGGTGAATAACTGCGTATCCCGTGTGGCTTTCTCTCCTGAATCCACGAGGCGCATGCCAACGATCCCGGTCAGCGGGGATCGGACAGCCGTCTTTTCGATCATCAGATTTATCCTTCGCAGCTCTGAACGCGATGCACCCAACTCAGCCTCTGCAACATTGCCCTCGGCAACCAGCATACGCGTGTTCACCTCAACCAAAGCTTCATAACGCTGCTCGGTGCTTTCCGGCACCGTAAGGCCCGCCGCCGTAATATCCTGATCCCGAAATCCTATTCGCTGGATCTCTAGATCCTTCTCCGCCTGGGCGAATTTCGTTTGTATCGTGATGAAACGAGTACGCACAGCCTCGAGCTCCCCCGCGGCGATACCTCCCGCCTGGTGGAGCTTCTTCTTGTTCGAATATATCTGGGATATGTTCTCAAACTCGGCCTTTCTGTGCTCCAGCTCTGCTTCCGCCTTCCGAATACTGAGCAGCCGTGCCTCCACCGCCCTTCGCCCTTCTCTCAGCTTTTCCTCTGCCAGGGCGAGCAGTGCCTGCTTCGAAGCCACCTCCGCCTCGATTTGCTGCTGCGTCAAGAGCAGCGTATCCCGGGAAAGAACAGCCAGGATCTGTCCTTCCCGAACCTTTTCCCCCTCCTCTACCAACACATCGACCACGGTACCTTCTGTATCCGGATAGATATTTGCCTTGTTTTTGTAGATAATGGTTCCATATGTATTAAATTCTGGACATACCTGCTTCTTTTCTGGGCGTGCAACCCGAACTTTTTCTAAGCCTCCAGCCTCAGACGGCGAGGCCTCCTCGTTTTTCTCTGAGCACGACAGACAGGCTAAGAGCAGCAAAATGATAGTAAAAACCTGCCGGCCGGCTGAAACCCTCACCTTGAGTCCTCCTCGCTCGCAATAATATATTTGTGGCTCGTCCTCAGTATCTTCAGCCCGCAGCGATGAAGCAGGGAAGACTCCAATTGGAAAAGAGAAACGATCTCCGTGAAGATGCCGATGCGCAGTCGAGCCAGCTCAATATCGTGCTGGACGAACTCGAGCCTGGTGATGTCTCCAATCTCCAGCTTCCATGCCTGAATCGAGTGCCGTCTCTGCTCCAAATCAAGCTTCTCCTTCATCAGCTTTAAGGTTTCGATCAGATGCTTTCGAAGCTGCAGCTGTTGTCGAATGGAGAAAAATAGATCATTTCTGTATTCCTCCGATTCTGTTTTGGCTTTGAGCAGCTGAAGTCGGGCGATACGGACCGCCTCGAAGGATTCGAGGTTCTCAACCAAATCAATGGAAGAGGACAATCCTGCCGACCGCTGCCCTGCTTTGCCGCTACCTGCAGAAATACCTGTATGCACAGGGAACAGCGGCGCATTGAAATCAAAGTTCAGGCCCAATGAAAATCCCGGCTCGGACAGGGGAAACTCCTCTCCCGCCAGGCTCAGTTCGGCCTCGGCGCTTATTGCCGGCAGCCAGCTTAACTGGGCAGCTTTTAAAGCCCTGCGAAGACAGGCAATAGCCAAGGTCTTGTTATTGAGCTCCGCACTGTTTTTGCAGGCGGATTCAAGGTAGTAGTCTGCATTCTCGGTGGGCAGCATTCCGAGAAAATCTGGATTGATTCTCCCTACAGGCTCTGCCGCCAAGCTTTGATCCAACCGCAGCAGTTTTTTCAGCCGATAGAGAAGGCTCTCTTCTTCATGCTGCATAGAGGCGGTTTCGATCTCCAGTTCTTTTACGGCCAACAATATTTGCAGGAAATCCAGCTCTGTGATCTCACCGAGACGCAGCTCCTCCTTGGCGATCTCAGCTTGGATCAGGCTGTTCCGATAGCTGCCTTCAAGGATCTCTCGTTGTAGTCGGAATTTCAGGATCTCTATGTAGAGATTGACAACTTCCAGACTGAGCTCCCGGATCTGTTCAGAAAGCGATCGTTCCAAAACCCCCAGTTCCATTCTCATTTTTTTTCGCTCATATCTGCGAGCGCCACCACAGTACAACAACTGCTCGATCCCAATGGAAACACGGCGGGTATGGTAATCCGGTCCGTAGTAGAGGACAGAATCGTCCTGCCCGTAACTGAAGCTCACCCCGGGAAGAAACGATCGCAGACTCAGCCTGTAGCGCTCTGCTTCCATATCCCGATTCAGCCGTCCGTAGCGCAGCTCTTCGCTGTTTTTAAGCGCCAGTTCCAGTGCCGTCTCTATTGTCAGAGGGATTTCCGTTGTCGGCGATCCTGCAGATGGTTCAGCGACCTGGCCTGTTCGGGTCGCCAAATCCTGTCCTGCGGCAAAGCGAACGGCAAGGCAGAGGAAGCATAGCGAGCCGATTGCACAGATAGCCCGGTGAAGCAGCGAGGGGCAAGCCATACAGAGATATCAATCCTTCAAATGCCGGAGTGCCCTGCGCAGCACAGTGTACAGATAGGGATAAGATTCTATCGTCTTCGAAGAGCTTTCACTGTACAGTGCTACGGCCACGGGCGTTTGCCCGTCTTTCTCGAAGACGCATAGCTCGACGGCCACCGTGTTCAACGTCTTGAATTCCTCTGTAAACTCTTCCTCCCTGATAAAAGCACGGAGCAACAACTCGGTTTGGGGCTGCTTCGCGGTCTGGGCCTCGCGACCAAGAATGACTTCGAAGATACGTCTGGCGCTCGTTTCCAGATCCCCGGAATCGAGTCCTCTTTCCACGGTAACGGAGTCCAGAACCAGTACAGCGCTTTCCAACTCCTCCTGTTTCCCCGCTTCCACGTAGACATCCCGCGCCCTGCGCTGATTCAGGAGCAGGCAGGAGTACATGGAGAGAGATAGAACGGCGAGCAGGCATATTTTTTTCATCGTGTTTCCTTCCAGGGCTCGGCTTCCCTGAGGTGCCTCAGCGTTGTGGATACCGAATGAGATATGCTGCTCTGCTCCCCGAGGAGATCGAGAGCCTTCTGCAACTCCCCGGCGGCGCGTTCCCTCAAGCCGAAGCCGTAGTAAATTTCCGCCAGCTCAATCGACGCCTCTGCCAACCGCTCTGTGAATGCCTGTGCTTTTATGTAGCACTCTATTGCTGCAGACAGATCTTCCTGCTGACGGTTCGCCCTTCCCATCAGGATCAAGAGCTCCGCATCTTCCGAACTCATGGTCAGGGCTTCTGCCAGAATTGCCTCTGCCTTGTCTGGACTTTCCTGATAGAGGTAGAGACGGGCAAGCCATTTGCGGGTATCGATATGGTTGGGATTTGCGACGAGATTCTTCTCCCAAGTGTGCTGGGCTTTGGAAAGATCATCTGTAAAAAAATAGATCTTCCCGATTAGAAAGGCGTTGGCGGCAAACCGAGGAGCGATTCTTTGATTTTCGAGCAGCACTTCGAGCGCTTGTTCGAAGCGCTGCTGCGAATACAGCCGTTTCCCCAGCTGATATTGTTCAATGATCTTTGTCTCGGTTGGATGCGACGCCTGTCTCACACAGGTGCACACAAGAAGCAGCAAAAGACAGGAACTGGCCCACACCCCAGCCGTTTTAACATATCTACGGCGAGATTTCATAGGCGCTGTCCTTGCAGCGGCGCTTATTTTAGCACGGGAGAAGCAAGTGAAAAAGGAAATATTTCAATTTTTTATATCAAAGTTATAAAATAATCTTTCATTACGACAACACGTTCCTGCTCGAACGTCGAATTGTCTAGCGTCAACTATAAATTCCTGTAGCGACAATTATTTTTCCCGACATGACTTCCTGCCCCGCTGCGTGGGGGTGGAGGGGCAGGAAGAAGTAGTTCCAATCTACAAACCTCCTTCAATAATCACTCTGCCTTTTCTGGCACCGTGGTGATTTTCTTCTGATCCCACATTTTCTCGGGGGTACCCAGATATCGAGTGCCTCAAGAAAATGCGTTGTAGAGCATCTATGAAGCAAAGTATCAATATGATACTGAATCGAAATGATGGACATCCCCTCATTTTGCTTCTCCCGATGAATCCGTGGTCCTCTGATGGTCCTGGGCATGCTCCAGGCGATAACTGGGTATATTGAGCTCCAAGATCACGCTGTGGTGCACCAGACGGTCGATTGCCGCCGCGGTGGTCATGGGATCTTTAAAGATCTTTTCCCATGCAGAAAAAGGAAGATTGGCTGTGACCATGATGCTGCCCCGCTCGTAACGATGGGACAGCAGGGTAAACAACACCTCCATCTCTTCGCGGCTCTGCTGCACATAGCCGATGTCGTCGATGAGTAACGCCTGGAAGCGGGCGAGCTTTTTCAGCAGCTGGGCAAGATTCAGCTCCCGTTTGGCGATCAACAGCTCCTGTACCAGAAGAT
>CAYMGP010000021.1:0-51269 GCA_964390045.1 uncultured Spirochaetaceae bacterium
ATATCGGACCCCTGTCCCGCATTAATCGTATTTGCGATGATCACCGGCGAGCAGAACTGGTTGAAGATACCGATGGAGCTGTTGATGCCGTTTGCAGCGTCCAGTGTATTGAAACGGATCGTAGGCGAGCTATTGCGGCACCAGATGCAGGCCGCCGTTGTTTCTAAGGCGGCTTTGATTTCGAACCCGTCGATCACGGTCGCCGGGGTTACTCCCGCCTCGGGTTTGATCACCGTATCGATATTCGATCCTTGGAGGATTGTAGGATTGGAAGCAATATCCCGATCCCAATTATCAGGAGCGAATCCACCGTAGATCGATATCCCTTCTCGCACCTGTAGGGTTTCATCAAGGATATAGATCCCTTTAGCGATGTATACCTTGCCCCGCTCCAGCAATCCCGCGGCCAGATCAATGGCTTTCTGGATCGTCTTCTTCGGAAGCTCCGGGGTTCCGGGGCTATCATCATTGCCGGTGTCGCCGTCCACGTACACGATGCCTGAGTTTTTCACCTGCACGAAGAGCTCGATCTGATCCCGCAGGTCTGTATCACAGGCGATGAGCGAAATAAATAAGAGCAATATCACAGGCAGCAGAAGCTTCGATCCCGCCCTACATCCGGTTACTCTTCCTCCCACAACATCTCCCTTCCGAAGCTGACGAATTCCTGGGCGCGCAACTCCTCCTTGGTCCGTACCACCAGATAGGCGAAGCGGCCGGCCAACTCGGGTTTTACCTCCTTCAACCGGGCGTAGTACTTCTTTGTCTTTTCGTAGAGCTCCAGCTGGTAGTGCGTCCTGGCCAGGCAGAGAAGCACGTTGGCTGAGGTGGGATTCAGGTGATGAGCCCTTTCGAAGTACAACATGGCGCTTTCGTAGTCCTCTTCTATAAAGCAGATGTTGCCCAGGTTAAGGAGAGCCGGCATGTACTCTTCTTTGTCCAGTACTCGCTGGAACGCCAGCCTTGCTTCGTCGTACAAACCGTAGCGGGCGTATAGAACCCCGAGGGTATTGATCTCTTTGGGATGGCCGCCGCTGGCGGCGATCCGCTGCTGACATTGCTCGACCTTGGGCTCCAGCTCCCGCTGGATGAAGGCGTACAGCTCCTCGCTGTAGAGTTGAAGCAGTGCGTTTTCTGGAGGCGGCTCGATCCCGAGATCTCCGGCAGGCAAGCCGAGGGGAGGATACTCCTCCCAGGCCGCATGCACGGGATAGAGCTTGGCTTTTCCGCTTTCCAGATGCTCCCGCCACTGACGGGCGCCGAGCTGCCAGGCCAGAACGAAGCCGCCGTCGAGCTCCGTTACCTCGATCGGAAGCCAGGTTTTGCCTCCCAGAAAGATGAGGTCATCGATGCTGTTGAACATCTTCGAGGCTTGCTCCTGGCTGATGCCCAATGAAACCGCGGCGAAAATATGACCGGGAACGGTGATGAAGGCGGACTCTATGCTAATCGATTCGAGCAGAGCGCAGTAGAGGATCGTCAAGTCGTCGCAGTCTCCGGCGCTGTATAAAAGGGTCTGCCTGGGGAACTTCAAGAAATCGATGGACATCCCGTCCTTGATCCGCTCCGAATAGGGAGATTTAGGGTCCATGACGTATGTCATCCCGAACACGCACAGGGCGGAATGAATTCCGGCGGCCACCCGGAAGTTTGGATTGATCGGCTGGAGCCTCGTCCTCTTGATCGCCGAAACCGTGGAGGAAGAGAACTCCAGGACATACGGATCATTCTCTGTTATGAAAAGGGCAGCCTTCCTGTCGTCCTCCCAGGTCAAGGAATTCCTGTCGTGGATCTCCACAGGGAGAACCGTCCTCGTTTCATGGTGCCTGCCGAAACAATCGTAGGCGAGACAGAACTCCCCTGAAAATTTCGAGCCTTCAACGATGGCCAGGATCCGGTCGTTGAACAACATTCGAAGGTCGATTTCAATCTCCTCGCCGGGCAGGATCGTTTCCCCGATCCGCCAGGTGGTAGGGTGTGTCATGTAGGGATTGATAAAAAAGCTGGCCTGCACTTCGTTCACGGGGAATCTTCCCGTATTTTTTATCAGCGCTCGACCCGGCGGGTCTGTGTCATAGCACCGGTACAACACGGGGAACAGATTATCAACCTCCACTTCCCGGATCTGAAGGGGGCTGCGGCCGGCTATCGGTATGTGGTAGGAACCGGCCAGGGATACTCCAAGAAATTGAACCAATCCCAGGTAATTCACGTATGAAGCTTCCAGGCCCAGACTGAAAGCCGTGCTGAAAAAGAACGAGGGACCCACCCTAAGGGAAAAATAGGGATTGCTGTCCCATAGTGCCTTCCCCTGCTCGAGAAAGGGGCTGGAGTGCAGCGCGGCGAAATAGTAACCGCCGCTGAGCGAGGCTCTCGCTTCTAGGCGGGGCAGCATGTTGATTTTGAATAGGCCCCCTACCCCGATGGGAATGACCGAAAGGGTTGATTCCGCTCGCACTGGGATATAGTTGTACCCGGATTCGGCAAAGGCGTACGTGTAAGGAAGGCCGGCGAGCTTCAGCTCGCCAGTCAGCATTGCATTCGCACCGACGGAGAATAGCTCACTATCGCCGAGGAAGGGAATCACGGCTCCAGGGCAGAGAGAAAGTTCCAAAAAAGGATCTCCGAGGTTTCTATATTCCCGGGCGAAAAACCTTGGCGAGGCAAGCAGCAGCGGAGAGCAGAGGAGCAATATAAACAGGAATGCATTTTTTTTCATTTAGTTGATATAAATTATAGAGCCGGGTCCAATTCGATTCAAGCTATCGATGGAGTGGCCTCGATTGCATTGAAATCTTGCTCGCAACGTTCTATACAGTATATACCGCCCCGAAAGCCGGAGTATGAAGATCAAGGTCAAAGCGGAAGACTTCCGCGTTCAAGAGGAAACCAAGCTGCGCGTGTCTTCGCGACCTCGAGCCTATTCTGTTTTTCAGCTCACCAAGCGCGACTGGGATACCTTCGACCTGATCGCCCTTCTGGCCCGGCGCCTGCGGATCCCTGTCCGGGATATCGCCTTCGCCGGCATCAAGGACCGCTTCGGATGGACCAAGCAGCTGATCACCATACGCAGACGCAGGGGACTTTCTGAAACGATCGCCCGCTTGCCTGAAGAGAAGAACTTCTCTCTCAACTTGCTCGGCTACTGCGCGACTCCGATTTCAGCCAAGGACATCCGGGGCAACCGTTTCACGATCACGGTACGGGACATCGATCCTTCCGACCTGCAGCGCTACCTGGAAAATGCGGATATTGTTTCAAAATGGGGGGTGCCCAACTACTACGACGAGCAGCGCTTCGGAAGCGCCCGGCACGGCAAGGGTTTTATCGGCAAAGAGGTCTTTCTCGGTCGGAGGGAGCAGGCCCTGCGCCTATACTTCGAGCCGTCGAAGTACGACAAAACCAAGACCCGAAATCTGAAAGCCTGTGTGACCGAGAATTGGGGGCGCTGGGAGCACTGTCTCGATCAATCCTTCGGCGAGTATAGAAGGATCCTCGCCTACCTGACAGAGCACAGGAAAGCCTTCCACAAGGCTCTCACTTTGATCGACAGGCGATATTTTCTCTTCCTGCTCAACGCCTACCAGACCTTTCTCTTCAACAGAATTCTCAGCCAGTATCTCGAGTCCGTGGCCGAAGAATATACAGTTGCACTCGATTATCACAGGTATCTTCACGGGCGGTTTCTCTTCCATAGGGAGCTGCCGGAAACGCTTTTCAGGAGGCTGCAACGAGCCGAGCTGCCCGTACCGGGATGGAACAGCAGGATCGAGGACCCTCGAATCGCGGAGATCACCGCTCGTGTGCTCGAAGCCGAGGGCATCGAGCTGCGGGACCTCAAGGAACGACAGATCTCCCGCATCTACATAAACGGGATCGAACGTCCCGCCCTGTTGCAGCCCGAATTCTTCTCGGTAACCACCGCACAAGACGACGAGCTGTACAAAAACAGGAAAAAGATGCAATTGGAGTTCTTCCTGCCCCGGGGCGGTTACGCTACCCTGATCGTCAAACGCCTCGCCGCGCAGGGGCGAGATTCGGGAAAAGAAAAAATCGGTGAGGAGTGAAAAACCATGGCTGAAAAATCAGGAAAATCAGGAAAGCTCCGCCCCATGATCGCCAACCTGGAGGATATCCCCCCCGTGGCCTGTGCCTACGGCTGAGCCCGTCGGGCGTTCCTGGATCAGAGCAACAGGATCGCTTCGCTTCATCTGGTGGATGTGAAAAGCGAGCCGCAGACCCACTACCACCGCCGGCATACGGAAATTTACTACGTACTCGAGGGCAAAGGTTTCATCGAATTGGACGGCGAGTCAACGCCGGTAAAGGCAGGAAGCGCGGTGCTGATTCCCGCGGAAGTGTCCCCGTGCCGAGGCGCCCAGCGTAAGCTCCCACCAGGACACACCGTCGCGCCACAGGAAAGCGGGCCGCAGGTAAGCGCTCAGAATGTCCCGAAAGCTGTAGCTCACGTCCAGCCCCACCTGTATCGTGTTTACCTTGTACGCCTGCTTCACCACTTCCGATGCTTCGTAGGTGGTGGTAAATAAATCGGCCGCCGTGTTCTTGTTGATCAGCTCGACAAACAACTTGCCCGCAGCTCCGCTGATATCTTCTACTCCCGTCTCTGCGTACAGCCAAAACGAGCCCGGCCCGTGCGGCGAGGTCATCGGCAGCGCCCGCACCCCCCGGTCCAGATACAGCCTGTAGATGCCCCGCTCCAGGGGGTCGCTTTCGTGAAAGCTGCCCCACAAGTAATGGGTGCCGCCCGTCTCCACGGTTGCGCATAAGGTTCCCCAGCGCAGCTTCTGCGAATACTCTCCCCCCACGATATAGGCCCAGATCGTCGGTATATCCGCATCGCCGATTCCAAAGACGGCGGCATTGATGTCGTCAAAACCCAGCTGTCCGAACAGCTCCAACCCCCACACCGGTACCACCCTCCCGTCCATAACCAGGCTCAGGTTGTGCACGCCCACATTGGCGTTGTGCCAGCTGAACACGGGGAAAAAGTCCCCCAGCTGAAATCCGTTGCGTTCCCGGGCCAGAAAAGCCATCCCGGCAATCGCAAATCCGAAACGCTTGAAGGCAAAGCTGAAGCGGTGCATGGTGCACAGAATCACATTCTCCTCAAAGGCAAATCCTGTTGCGCTCAAATCTACGTCCTCAACCGCTTCCCGGTTCTCCAGGCTGGCCGCAAAGCAGTCCATCTGCAGAGGACCGAGGGAAAGGCGCAGCCGCAGGGCATCCAAAAAGGGAAGCCGCTGGGAGATCAGAAGCGAGCTATTCTTTGCCGGTCCGTAGTGCATCCGATTGCGCCCGAACTCCACCTCCAGAGGGCCCACAAAGTAGCGAAAAATGCCCTTTTGGATCATCTGATATTCGAAATTGCTGATGTCACAGCCGCAGAAATTGTCATTAGTGAAAGCAAAATAATCTTTGTGTGCGGCGGCCTGGATATAGAGTGCCGCCAGGTCGTCTCGGATACAGTAGAGGCTCTGGTCGACCAGCGGCGCCTGCTTGAGATACAAGCGGTACAGGTCCTCCCACTCCTCCCGGCTGCGAAAGTAACGCTCGTAGGTCAAGGCGCTCACGCTGCCGATGGTGATCTTTCCTTCCTCATAGGAAAGCCCCAAAAGGTACTGCTCCACCCGCTCGGCAACCGCCTCCGTATCGGAACTCGCCAGCAGTTTCTCGGCGTAGCGCACCAAGTCCCGCTTGGCCAGAGGGTAGGAATCCGAGGGAAACAGGTAGCCAGCTTCCGTGTAGATACGTTTCAGCTCCAACACTTCCGCATCAGCAGGCATGAACGATACCTGAGCGAAAACAGGAACGAGGAAGATGACCGCTAAAAGAATGAACACCAAGATCTTCATGCTACGCCACAGAAACGATCCGGTATCTATGCCAGTATACGCAGCCGGGTGAGCGGTTGTCGCTCCCGAGCTCAGTCTCCGTCAAACCAGAGCTTGCTCGGACGCGAAAAAGCCCGTTTGCCGGCCAAGATGCGGTAGAGTATCAAAAAAACAATCAAATAGGCGAACAGGAGAGCGAATGTCGCCCAGTAGTAGCGGGGATCTCCCCGGGTGAACCCGTATACGGGCAGGTTTATGGCCAGGATGTAGGGAATCACCAGAAAAAAGGCGATTCCCGATCCATACATGTAGTCCACGGCCGCCGGTGTTTCGAACTGCGGATCGAGAATGCGAAGCAATGCCAGACCTGTGGGCAGCGTTCCGGTGGATCCGCCGAATAAGATCATGGCCCGCTGAAAGCGATGCTCATCGAAAAGGCGCGAGGAGAGCCAGAACACATATAAAATCGTCAGCAGTCCCCCCAGAACAGACATGACGAGGATGGGAATCCAGAAACGGACCACGATAACGAGGGAAATCGCGCCGAGAGCCGCTGCAACCAGGAAATCCACAGAGGTGCCCGCAACACGGGTCAGGCTGCCGTCGTCCAGCAGATAGTCCACCTTCAACCGTTTGACTACCTGTTTCACACCGAGGGCCATCAGGGCGGCAAAGATGAAGGAAATCCCCCAGAGGTTCACCGCCAGCTCTCTGCCTTCGGCACCGGCAAAGGACAACAGGTAGGTCAGGGCTTTGAGCAGAAAAAAAGTCAACAGATACACGAGAAACACCACTCCCAAATTAAAAGACAGGGAGTCGATCGCCTCGGTTTCGGTGGTCAGGCGGGATCCGACAGGCAAGACATCCCCTCGTTTATAGATCCCGGATCGGACCTGAGCTTTCTGCAGTTGTTCTCTAGACTCACCTTTGATCCATCCCTTACGGACGCCCAGATTGATCAGGAATACTCCACCGAAGCAGGCCCATATGAAGCCGAAGGCCGCGAACGTCAACCCAATAGTACCTGCACCTTCAAAACCCAGGGCTTCCCAGCCGATCCCGATCGAATAGGCCTGGCCGGGTCCCATCTCGAAACCCAGGGGAATGAAAAATCCGAAGCTGGGAAAGAGATTGGGGATCACCGTGGCGATGAACAGGAAGGAAAGGGACAAGCCGAGCAATCCCTGTAAGGTGAAAGAGACCACGATCATCAGACCCGTGGAAAAAATCCGCTTTCCCGCCCTGCCGCCAGGTGCAGTACGCAGGCTCATGGCGATGAACGAGAGACTGAGCAAATGGTAGATCACATCGCCCAGGTGCTCCAAACCGAGCCCCAAAGAGGGTGCGATGAAATTGTAGAACACAAGCAGAATAAATCCCGCTGTAAGGGAGTTGGGAATCAAGAACCGCTGAAAGAAGCGAATCCGGGATCTGATCCAAGTTGCGGCCAGGAGCGCAAACGCGATGATTCCCAAATGCACGAAGGTGAGCCAGTGAAAGTTCATAGAATACTGTTATACGATTGTGGGCAGGATTACAACAGAAAAATTGTGAGTATAGAGCTTCTCTAGAGGCGGGCTTCTGTCTCTACGCCGTTGCTTTGCGCCTGTCTCGCAAGGTTGAGGATTCGCTCCAGCCTTCCCGGAGCCGACGAGAACAGCTGCCGTAGCTCCTCGGGACGGTAGAATTCTTTCAAATACTCGAGCACGGGCAGCCTGGTAATCCAGCAGTCCAGGATTTTTGAGCAGGGCAGCTTGGTCGCCTCGGAGCGAAGGTCGTCGCTGTCTGTACGCCGAAAACCGCCTGCAACCCGGCAATATGAAAAATAGATAAAGTCACCGAGGCTCCTGCAGTAAATCTCCTGTCTGTCGTGTCTTTCCATGGTTCTCTATCTCCTTCTCGCTCGAACAAGCGGATCCCACGGATCCCCCAAGGAATCCGTGAGATCCGACAACCGGGTATGCTCCCCCGTGGCTCAGACAACGCCGGCTTTCGCCGTCTGCGGCTTCGGGAAGTTACTGATCTCCTCGAGGGCTTTGTGAATTTCCTCTTCCGGATACTCGTAGTCGTGCAGCTTTCCTCGGAAGAACAGATCGTACCCTCGTAGATCCATCAACCCGTGACCGCTGAAGTTAAAGAGGATCACCTTCTCCTTGCCTTCCTCTCGTGCCTTATTCGCCTCCTGAATAGTCACCGCCACGGCATGGCTGGTTTCAGGAGCGCTGATGATGCCTTCGGTCCGGGCGAAGGTCACCGCCGCCTCGTAGCACTCGAGTTGATGCACCGCCCGCGGGCTCATCAGGCCCTCTTCTATGGCCTGGGAAACCTGCGGCGCCATCCCGTGATAGCGCAGGCCGCCGGCGTGAATCGGCGGCGGCACAAAGGTGTGGCCGAGGGAATGCATCGGTGCGATCGGGGCTTCCTTCGCGGTATCGCCGTAGTCGTACACATAGGGGGCCTTGGTCATTGTGGGGCAGGAGAAGGGTTCGACTGGAATGATGTCGATCTCCGCCCCGTTGATCTTGTCATTTAGGTAGGGAAAAGCGAGACCGGCAAAGTTGCTGCCCCCGCCGGCACAACCGATCACTATGTCCACCTTTTTTTCGCCAAACTTCGCCATCTGCTTCTTGACTTCCAGACCGACGATCGTCTGGTGAAGCAGAACGTGAGGCAGCACACTGCCGAGGGCGTACTTGGTTTTGCCGCTCTCGTCAGCGATCGTCGCTTCTATAGCCTCGCTGATGGCGATTCCCAGGCTGCCCGGAGAATCCGGATCTTTTGCCAGGATATCCCTTCCCGCCTGGGTTTCCTCGCTGGGACTGGCTACGCAATCGGCTCCCCAGGTCTGCATCATGACTTTTCGGAAGGGCTTCTGATCGAAGCTGATCCGCACCATGTACACCTTGCACTCCAAGCCTAGAAGGGAACAGGCGAATGCCAGGGCGCTGCCCCACTGGCCGGCGCCTGTCTCTGTGGTGATCTTCTCGACACCGAACTGCTTGCTGTAGAATGCCTGGGGCACTGCCGTATTGGGTTTGTGGCTTCCCGGGGGTGAAAGACTCTCGTTCTTGAAGTAGATTTTCGCCGGGGTATCTAGAGCCTTTTCAAGGCTCCGGGCCCGGTGCAGAGGGGTCGGTCGCCAGCGGTAGAGGATCTCGAGCACTTCCTCGGGGATATCGATCCAACGATCGCTGCTGATCGATTGGGCGAGCAGGTTCATTGGAAATATCCTGCCCAGATACTCCGGTGTGGCGGGTTTGAGATCGGGACCTAGAATGGGGTTCTTCAGGGGCATATCTGCGTTCAGGTTGTACCACTGCCTAGGGATCTCATCTTCTGTCAAGAATACTTTCGTAGCCATAGCTATCCTCCTCTGGTGTATACTTTTGCCCTTAGGCAACATTTTCAGTAGTAAATCACATTTCCAATGTTTCTATACACAGAAACGTTACTACGAGGAAGAACGTTACTATACGAAGTAACATGTGTCAAGAGAAATCTGAAAAAAAAGTAAAAAAAACTGGAGAGCAAGAGGCCAAGCAAACGAGCAGGGCTTGCAGGTCTTGAGTTCAGATGTTCTGGATATCATGAATCTTCTTCAGTAACTCCGCTCTGGAGAAGGGCTTCTGTAAAAAATCGCTGTTCGGGTCGCTTACCGTATTGAAGTCGTCCATTTGCTCGGCGTAACCTGATAGGAACAACACCTTCATCTCGGGGAACTGATCGCGTATCTTTCTGGCCAGGACTCTGCCGTTCATACCAGGCATCACCACGTCTGTTATCAATACACGCACCGTCTCGAGCTCTTCTTTACCCAAACTCAAAGCCTCCTCAGCGTTGCCGGCGATGATCACAGTGTAACCCTGCCTCTCCAGCATCGTCTGAGTCAGTCTCCGCACCGTGGCCTCATCCTCCACCAAGAGGATCTTTTCGGGATTATTTTGAACCTGTAGAGATTCCGAGCCGCTGTCCGGCAAGATTGCCTCTTCCTCTCTGGGAGGAAAAAACAGTGTGAAACGAGCACCGCCCCCGGAGACATTTTTGGCGTATACGTATCCTGCGCTTTGTTTGACGATTCCGTAGACCGTCGAAAGACCGAGTCCCGTTCCCCTTCCCCTCTCTTTGGTGGTGAAAAAGGGTTCAAAGATCTGAGGAATGACTCCTTCAGGGATACCCCGACCGGTGTCCGTTATCGACAGGCACACATACCACCCGGGATTGACCTCCGGATGCCGGGAGACGAAGGAGCTATCCAAGAGGGTATTCGCAGTCTCGATTTCCAATCTGCCCCCATCCGGCATGGCATCCCTGGCGTTCACCGCCAGGTTCATGATCACCTGCTGGATCTGCGCAGGATCGATCCGAACGGATTTAAGATTCTGTTCGAGCAGGGTACTCAGAGAGATGTCTTCCCCGATAAGACGCTGCAAGATTTTTTCCATGCCGCGGATAGTGTCATTCAGATTCACGATCGTGGGCTGGGTTATCTGCTTTCGACTGAAGGCGAGCAGATGCTCGGTCAGCTGAGACGCCTGCTCCCCTGCTTTTTTTATCTCCTCTATTGTCTCAGCCACAGTACTGTTCGAATCAAAATCCGCGAGTAAAAGCTCACTGTATCCCCTGATCACAGTGAGCAGATTGTTGAAGTCATGGGCGATTCCCCCAGCCAGTCGACCCACTGCTTCCATCTTTTGCGCCTGCAGCAGCTGCGCCTGCGTCTTCTTGAGCTCGGCAATGCTTGTCTCCAGCTCTTCGATGAGAGAAATTTTCTGCCAGGAAGCGGACAGCTGATTGGCGAATGCGGTTATAGCACCGACATCCTCGGGAGAGAGAACCGCGGAGTGCACGGTAAGCATACCGATGACTCGGACCCCCTGTACGAGAGGGGCTCCTATCGACTTGGTGAGCCTCAAGATCTTTGCCAGCCGGGAGCTCAGAGAGGCCAGAGATCGCGGAAAAATAAAGTCCAACAGGAACGTGGGATCCTCGATAAAGCGGGTCTGCCGCTTCCTCACCACCGACTGTATGCTCTGCTCCCCATCAACAAGAATACGAAGCTCTTTTTCCGAAACACCGAGCAGCCGTTCGGTGGTTCGCAGCAGTGAGGACTCGAATCCCAGGTATTCCACCTGCAGCCGGGTGCCGCTTTCGTCGAGCAGAAGGACCGTCCACATGAATCCGAGGCGTTCAAGCTCGCGAGAGACCGCATCGACAATCTGCTCGTGGGTTAGCGCTTCATGCATGGCCAGGGCCGCCTGATTGAGGGCCTGCAGGAGCCGATCCTTGCGTTTCTGCTCGCTGATGTTCCTGTACGTGCCGAAAACAGCGATCTGTTCGCCTCTGTAAACGATCGGTGCCCCTAGAATGGAGACATCCACCAGAGTTTTATCCTTGCGACGGCGCTTCGTTTCCAGAAAAAACTTCTTGCCGCTGCTCGCCTCCCGGGAAAGGCGGGCTGCCTCGTCAGCCAGCTCTTCGGGAGATATGAGCTCGTCGATCTGTCTGCCGATCGCCTCTTTCTCGGAATATCCAAAAAGCTCGCTGAAGGCGCTGTTGACCCGCAAGATCCGGGTATCGTTGTCCGTCACAACAATCGCTTCGGGCGTGCTTTCAAAGAAGCGGGTCAAGGTTGCCTGTTCCACGTGAAGAGCACCCTCTGTACCGGCAACCTGGAGCAATCTTTGAGCTCCGTTCCTTGCCACGGAGAAGCCGATGATCCCGGCAACCAGCAGCAGCACCCCCTTGAAAAGCTCATTCGGAGCCAGGTCTCCAAACCAAACCGAGGCCACGGCGACATGCTTCGGGAATAGCAGCGGCGACCTACTCAGGATCACGGCCAGGGAAATATACTGCGCGGCGGCTAGTAACCCTGAAAAAAGGGCGCCGGCCGGATCGAAACGGCGCACCGACAGGGCGATCACAGGGAAATAGAGGAGGTAGACTGTAAAAAAGGCTGCCAGGGCGACGATCGTATCGCCTGAGTAACGCAGGATAACCAATACGGTAAAGGAGATCATGCTCACGTCGAGTCCCGAGGAAACAAAGAACATCGCTCTCCAATACCCCTTTTTTTTCAGCAATCTGAGCACGAACAGGCTATAAAGAACGGTGATGCCGAGACAGACGAGGAACAAGGCACCCAGGACCGATTCTCCGAAAGGTTGAATTCCAACAGCATAGGTGAGGAACAAAGCAGCGACCAGCAGACAGGCGGCGATTCGCACCAGGGCGGCGATCCGCTCGCCGCTAAGCCGGCGCTCGTCCATGAGAGGTTCGATCCTCGGTTCGGCATGAGGTCCAGGCGATGTTTTCATGGTCTCGCGTTGATCGGCTCATGCTAGAGGAATAGAATCACCCTGTCAAGCGAAACGCTTCTTCGAAGCAATCCGTGAAATATCCCCTTTACCCTCAGCCTTCCGTTTCGTTACAATCCTACTCGTCATGAAACGGTTAGGCGTTGCCTTCGGCGGCGGAGCAGCTCGGGGAATAGCCCACATCGGAGCGCTGCGGGCACTCCGAAGCCGCCCTCAGTACCTTCCATCGATCGTAGCGGGAACCTCGGCGGGCTCCATCGTAGCGGCTCTGTACGCGGGAGGTCTCGAGCAGGAAAAGTTCGAAGAGCTGGCCAGGGAGTTCGACTGGTTTCGGCATGTGATCAGCTTCTCGGACACGGTTCGCCGCGTAGTCGACGATCGGCAGGGAGGCTTGGTCTCCAACGCCAATCTCGGAAATATGATGAACGAGCTGTTGGCCGGAAGGAGTTTCGATGATCTGGAAATCGATCTGGCGGTTGTGGCTGCGGACCTGGAGAATCGTCGCCGCATCATTTTCACCTCTCGCAGGGTGTCCGAACGGATCGATTTCAAAGAGTTGGCTCGCTTCCTCCCGGAGCCTGTGGAAGACAAACCGGGCTGCGCCACGGTACTCATCAACGATTACAACGACATTGGTACGGCTGTTCAGGCCAGCTGTGCCGTGCCCGGAGTGTTCATGCCTGTCAAGATTCGGGGCATGCGCCTCCTCGACGGCGGGATGCTTGACCAGGTTCCGGTCGATGTTGTACGGGCAATGGGAGCGGGGTTTACGATAGGCATCAGTCTGGCCCTGGCCTTCGTACCTGCAAAATTCAAAAACACTCCCAATGTGTTGAGTGCAATGGTGGGCGTGCTCGGCGTTCAGCAGCTGCGTAAGAACCTCGATCGTGCGGACATAGGATTTCAAGTCCGCGGCATCGACAAACGAAGCCTCATTGATCCCAGGCAGCTGGACCTCCTCGAGATTGGAGAGAGAAACATGAACGAGCAGCTCGATGCCTGGGAGTCGGGAAAGATCACCCGCAGTCGGACCCGTTCCCGAAAGTAGCAAACAGCCCGGCCGGCCGCCTCAGCTCGTCTTCGAAATCTCGCCTGCTTTCTTCAATCCAAACTTGCACAGTATCGGCCCCACTATTTCGAATACTATACTGGTCGCTGTTATCGTAGTGATGACCAGGGTGCCGATTTTCGCTCCCCAGTCGCCCATTGGAGTGAGCACCTGCTTCACGACAAGAGAAAGCCCGATTGCCACACCTGCTTGAGAGAGAATCCCGATCCCTACATACTTGCGGATCCGCGGCTCTGCCCGTGTCGCCACAGATGCCAGCCAGGCACCGCCGATTTTACCTGCCGATCTGCTGAGAATATAGCCGACACCGATGAGTCCAAGGGCGGGAAGCAGAGTCAGTTGCAGATTGGAGCCGGCAAGCACGAAAAACAGCACGAACAGCAGGGGCATGACCTCGGTCAGCTCGTCCCGTATCTTCTCGGACAGACCCTGCGGCTGAGTGTTGACGACGGCCAGACCTATAACCAGATTCGTCAGGATCAAGGAGAGATGAAGGACCTGGCATATGCCGATGGTGAGAAGCACGGTGGCGAACGTCAAAACGAAGATATCCCGGCGACTGCTCAGCCTGCGGGCCAGCAAACAGAAAAGCACAGCCATGATTCCCCCGGTCAGAAAGCTGAGAGCGATCTCGACCAACGGAGTGACTATGAGAAGCCAGAGCGCCTGGCCGGAGCCGCCGTGAGCGCCGGCGAGCAGGCTGCGGGCGACGGCGAAGGCGAATCCGAAAATTATAATGGCCAAACCGTCATCGAAACCGACCACGGCGTATAGGGCTTTGGTCAGCGGTCCCTTTGCCTTGTACTCCTGAATCACAGCCACGGTACCGGCCGGAGCGCTGGCTGGTGCCAGGGAACCGAAGGTCAAAGCCAGAGCTATGTTGCGGGTAATCAGAAACAAAACGAGCGTTACCAAGGCAAAAGCGGCCAGTGATTCGGCAACGATGATGAGCAGGATCCCCAAACCCTGCTTCTTCAGGGCGGCGAAGCTGAGCTCCAAACCAATGCTCAGGGCTACGAAGCCAAGGGCGATCTCGGTGATGAAGCTAAAGCCTCCCTGGAGCTGCTCGCCGAGAAGGTTAAGGACCGAAGGTCCGATGAGCACTCCGAGGAGCATAAATCCGATGATCGCCGGCAGACGCAGGAAGTGCATTGCCTTGCCGAAGTAGAACCCGGCAAGGGTCATGATTCCCACAATCATGAGCACTGGAAGGGGAAGGGATTGAAAAAAACTCTGGACTGTCGATAACAAGATGTTCTCCTAAGCCTACAAACAGAAATCAGAACTCCAGCGATCCGCTTGAGTAAAAAAGCTCCTGCACGGTAACCAGCACTCCGGGTGTGTCTTCCAGGTCTTCGGCTATAGTGTGAATTCTCCGGATCACATCGTTGCAAAGATCTTTATCCACGACCGCGAGAATCAGGCGACAGAAACCTTTCTGGCTCTCCGACCAGTAGGCTGAAAACAGCGGCAATCTGTGCAGGTAGTAGCCCGCCGGATTGGAGTCGAGCACGGTGATCGATCCCTGTACCACAGCTGAAAACACCTGCAGGACATCTTCAAAGTACTCTTCTCTCTGTATCAGAACGTGAAACAGGCACTTTCCTTTCTGTTCACCAGGAGTGACCCTGACATCCACCACGCCGAAGAGCTCCTCGACAATCTGACTCACCCTCTTTTCGTCGAAAGCCTCGAGAAAACGCTGAATCACCTCCGGATTTTTGAGGATCTTGGAGATCGCCGACAAGAGCTGAATGTGCCGATTACGCTGTGATTTCGGACCAATGATGAAAAAAAAGGCCGTTGTTTTTTCGCCGTCCAGCGAATCGAAGTCGACTCCATCTGTAACAATCAGCAAGCCAACGACGAACTCATCGATTGTATCCAGTGTATCCAGGCTGCAGTGAGGAATCGCGATGCCTCGACCAAACCCCGTTGAACCCACCGTTTCCCTCTGCTGCAGAGCGTTGAGTATCTCCTTTTCCGAGACCTTTGCGAGGGCCTTGCTCTTCTTGGCCAGGCGGGAAATTTCTTCCAGCACCCCTCGTTTGTCTCCGATTCTGCTCTGGATTTGAATGCACTCGGGACGAAAACTTCCGAACAAGCTCACCTCTTTCCTCCTTCCTGCTCCATCTGCAGCAACGTCTGCATAACCTCCGCCCTGGTGTTGGAACGAATCAGCCTGGAGACGGTATCCCCCTTGCGTACGATGCTGTTGAACCTGGCCAGCACCCGCAGATGAACCACTTCGCTGTCGGTACAGATGAGGAAAAACAGGTGTGTCTTCTCCCCGTCCGGGGAGCCAAAATCCGTCCCTGCCCTGCATATGCCCACGACCAGCACCGGTCCGCCCCCTGGATTCTCCCTGGGATTGCGAAGATGGGGAACGGCCACGCCCCGGCCCACGGCCGTGGAAACCATGCGCTCCCGATCCATAAGCTTCTCGAGGAAGCGCTCCTTCTCGTCTACAAGATTGTTCTCTACGAGGGGCTGCACCAGTTGGCCAAGCACCTCCTGCTTGCCTCCGGGTCGTACATCCAGTACGATGAGCTCCTCCCGAATCAAGCGAGAGAGGGGAACAGTATCGCTGCCGTTTTCGATCAGCCGCGCCAGATCGTTTTTCGGTATCACCTGCATCTTGGCGACCAACCAGTCATCGATCATTGGGCGCAGGAAACGCCACTGGCTGGCTACCTTGGCGCAGGGAATCTCCCCCTTATGAACCATGCGCAGTACCGTCTTTTCAGCCAGCTTGAGATAACGGGCTACCTCGGCAAGGGTCATCACCTGGTTGGCAAAGGCGACCTGTTCCAGAGGGAGCGGAAAATCCTCAGGTCCGGTCCTTGAAATTCCCACAGCTATATCTCCTTTTGTCCTTTATAATTCCTTATAGTTAATTATAGTACTTTATTAGCTCTTGTCAACCCTTATTTACATTTTCTTCTCTGCTCCGTAGAGAGTGCAATCCATCAGCCTGGCGCGATCACTTTCATTCGAAAGAGCGGATTCCCTCGGCCAATCGTCGGCTGCCGGCTGTGCTCAGGCGCCCGCAGTGCTGGATCAAAAAAAGAGGAGAATATATAATCGGGTCCCATGGGAGTATTCAAGTCCTACGATATTCGTGGAATTTACAGAGAGGAATGGGACAGGGACCTGGCCTACCGGATCGGTTATTTTCTTCCCTCTCTGCTCGAGACAAAAAGGATTCTGGTTGGAAAGGATGCCCGGGACACTACGGATGAAGTCTTCGAGTACTTGAGCCGGGGTATTAGAGATGCAGGCTGCGATGTAACCGACATCGGTCTCTGCTCTACTCCATCTGTATATTTCGCCACCGCCCATTTCGATTTCGGCGGCAGCGTCATGATCACAGCTTCTCACAACCCCCCCGAGTACAACGGTCTCAAGATTTCCCGAGCTATGGCGGTGCCGGTGGGCTATGACACGGGCCTCGACAAATTGGAGAAAATGGTTGAAGGGGAGATAACAAAGACTCGGTCACCCGGGAAACTGGATACTCTGGACATACGGCCCGCCTATTTGGCACACTTGAAGCCCTACACCCGAGCCGTCGAGGGCGTCAGGGCGGTCATCGACTGCTCAGACGGCATGGCCTCTGTGTTTATACATGATGTTGTCCGTATGTTGAACGCGGAGATCCTCACCATGTACGACAGCCCCGACGGCAGCTTTCCGCACCATCCCCCCAATCCGCTGATCGAGGCCAACCTGGCCGATGTGAAGCGCCGGACTTTAGCCGAGAAAGCGGATCTGGGAATCTGCTTCGACGGCGACGGAGACAGGGTGATGTTCGTAGATGAGAACGCACGCTTCATCTCCCCGGATCTGATCACCGGCCTGCTGGGCCTTTACTTCTTCCGCCACTGCGGGCGGGACAACAGCGGGGCGGCGGTAACCTATGATGTGCGCACCTCGCGCAGCGTTGTGGAGTACGTGCAAGCCCTGGGCGGAAGACCGGTTATCTGCAGGGTCGGTCACTCTCATGCCAAGAAGCTTCTTCGTGAAACCGAAGGCATCTACGGCGGCGAGCTCGCCGGGCATTACTATTTTCGGGACAACTACTTCTGCGATTCGGGCATGATCACCGTACTGCTCGTCCTGACGATCCTCTCAAAGGAAAACAAGCCCCTCTCCGAGCTTATCAACGGCATCTCCAAATATCACTTCTCCGGGGAGATTAACTTCAAAACAGAGAAAAAAGACACAATCATAGAAACGATCCTGGCTGAATACAGCGCCCTTCCCGATGCCAAAGTCACGGATATCGACGGCATCCGCCTCGACTATCCCGACTGGTGGTTCAACCTCAGGAAGTCCAATACAGAACCCTATCTGCGCCTCGTGGCGGAAGCCGAGACCGTCGCAGCGCTGCAGGATCATACCGAACGGATCCGACGGCGTTTAAAGGAGCTGGACCCGGAAGTCGAGCAAGAGTAACTACGCCGATTCGGTTCTTCCGACCGGGCGCCTTTCAGCCGGGCGCACACAAACAAGCGGGCTGTCCTACGACTCGGACAGCCCGCTTGTTTTTATAGAAAGCAATCGATCACTTCGGTGGAATGATCAGCTTCCAATCTGGATAGATAAGATCGGGATGCTGGATCAGCTTGCGATTGCGCCTCCAAATCCTCGGCCACATATAGGGATTTGAATAGATGTAGTTGTATTCGGCGATTCTCCAAAGGCAATCTCTGCGTTCCGGGATCAGGCGTACCACATAGATGGGATAATCCGGATTCACAGCCTGGGTTTTATAGACCGCGATCAACTTCTTGGACTGTGTGAAATACTCCTCCGCCAGGCTGTAGTTACCATTGTTCCATTCGGCGACACCCTGCTTCCACAGCTCTTTGGCCTGCTCCAGCAGGTTCTCCTCTACCACATCACCGAGGACCAGGGTCTGCCCCTGCTCGGCGTCGAGAAGGCGTTGCCCCGGAAGGAGAAAATCCGCCTCTGGGGTGAGCCGGGATTGATCTTCCCCTTGTTCCTCGGTTTCCTCTATGAACTCCTCGCCGGACCAGGTTTCCGGTTCGATCAGGGTACCCTCGTCGGTGACCACGGTGAGTTCCGAAGCATCCTCCAGTTCTTGCATGACATCCATCATCAAACTCTCGGCTTTTCGCTTCTCCTCTTCCCGTTTGCCTCTGGCTACCTTGATCAGGGCGAGAGCCTCCTCCCGCGCCTTACCCAGGGTTTCTTCACTCTCAAAAAGCTGATATTTCTGGAATGCTTCGATGCCTTCAAAATACAGCCCGTTTGCGCGCTGGAACTGATCGGGAGCTCGGGTATGAGCACCGAGCTCTTCCGCCTGTTTGAGGTACTGGTTTATATCCCTCTTCAATATCTCTATCCAGCGTAAGCGCTCGCGAAGACGTTCTAATAGGTTGGACATATCTGCGAGGGTTCTGTAGGCCGCCTCCCGGGCCTCCACCAACCGGCCCTCAGAGAACAGCTTTTGTGTTTCCGGTACCCCGGCAACAGCCGCGTTGTATTCGGTAGGCAGGAAACGGTCGGCGTTGATAGCAAGAAGCTGTTTGTTCAGCCGTTCTGCCCTTTCGGCAAGCTCCTGGGCAGCCCTTTTCACCGAGTTATCGAATGCGGTGTTGGCTCTCTCTATCGTCGTTGCCAGGTGCTTCCTGGCGGTGTTCGGATCGGACGTACGAGCCATCATCGCGGCGTTCATGGCGTTTTCAGCCTCTTTCAGCGTTTCAGGATCGTAGTAATCGGCGTCAGCCTCCCGGGCGCGTGCGATCGCATTTCGGGCTCGTCTGATTTCCTCGTCTGTTATCGGTGCCGGTTTCTCCTCAGGTTTCTCTTCCGGTTTGGCTTCCGGAACTTCCGCCACCTCGGGAGCTTCCTCGGGCTTCTCTTCAACTGTTGGTTCGACAACTTCCTCCGGCGTCGACTTGCAGTTGAACAGAAAACCCACGACACCAATGATCAGAAACAATACCAATACTTTTCTAGCCATCTTTTCCCCCTCGTGCGGAAGGCTCGAACTTTGTCCTTACTATAAAATATTTTAGCACTCCCCTGCCGGACCGTCAAGTTGAGGAACCAGATCAAATCCAAAGGTTATCGTGCTTCGTTCTCTGTCGAAACGACACGATCAGCCGCTGGACCGGGGACCCTGATCCTCAGGGTGATCAAACAGCCAGCTTCCTGGTATGATCGCTCCATGAGCGACCTGTTGCCAACTTTGGTTTACGCCGATGAGGCGGGGAACATCGTCGATTTTCCCAAACTGGAAATGGCCGGGTCCAGTGCCGGCCGCTGGCAGCGCATCCGGCCGAACGAATGGATAACCCTTCCCCCGGGCAGTGAGCTTTTCCACCTCCCCGGACGGTTTCCAGTTGGCTACGATCCTTCGCTGGGGAGCTTTCGTACACTGGAAAAAAATCCCTATTCGGGCAAAGGAGCGATCAGCGCTGTTGCCGCTTTCATCGCTCCAGCTCATACAGGACTCTATACCGCCGCCTACCACAGCACAAAAGACGCCGCGATTCTGCCCCTGTTCGCTTACTCCGCGGTAGGCTGGTACGAAGGGGGTTTTGTCGTTGCCGCTGTGCGCATTGACAGCGATCCACGTCAAGATTTCAACGAATTCGATGCCGCCGAGATCGAGAGGAATGCCCGGCGGCGCCTGAAGGCTCAGAAAGACAATCGTCTCGTTCAGCATCTCGGAAACTGCGCCCTCGGATACGGCTGTCCGGCGGCCAAGAACTACTTTCTCGACCGCTGGGAGGCCCCGCTGCCCACATCGCCTGTCTGCAATGCCCGCTGTCTCGGGTGCATCAGCCTTCAGAAAGACAGCGGAGTCTGCGCCACCCAAGACCGCATCCGTTTCGTGCCCACGGCAGAAGAAATCGCCGGAGTGGCTGTTCCACACTTAAAAAGCGCTCCCCGTGCCGTGGTCAGCTTCGGACAGGGCTGCGAGGGTGAGCCGCTGCTCCAATCCCGCACAATCGGTCAGTCGATCCGATTGATACGCTCCGCCACCAGCCGGGGTACCGTCAATATGAATACAAATGCCAGTCTCCCGGATCAAATCGCCGCACTTCGGGATTGCGGATTGGACAGCATTCGCGTCAGCCTCAACTCCTGCCGTCCTGAATACTATCACCGCTACTACGACCCGCAGGGGTACACATTCGCCGAGGTAAAAGACTCGATTCGGGTCATGAAACGGGCAGGTGGTTTTGTCAGCCTGAACCTCTTTGTTCTTCCAGGCTTCACAGACCACCCAGCTGAAGTTGATGCTTTGAGCACGCTGATAGAAGAAACGGAGCTGGATCTGATACAGATGCGCAACCTGAACATCGACCCGGAGTGGTATCTGTCGCACATACGCTTCGAGGGCGATGGAAGAGCTCTCGGTATTCTCAAGGCTATAGGGCTGCTGCGCAGCCGCTTCCCCGACCTGCGCTTCGGCTATTTCAATCCCTGCCTCGATCCCCAGACCGGGTAGTTCCGGTGATCCGGTACCCGGTGGCCGGGGTACGGCCATCCGGCATCCCGGCAACCGCAAGCTTGAAGCAGAATGCTATCTGGCCCCTGCCCGAATCAGGGTCTCGATGACCGCGAGACTGTACGGGGAGGTACCCTGCCGCATCGCGTAATCGAGCGGTGATTTGTCGAAGCCGTTTTTCGTGTTTACCTTTGCGCCGGCTACCAGAAGGATCTCAACAACCCGTTTGTCCTCCACCGCCAGGTGCAGCGGCGTGTTGCCGAAGGCGTTCTTGGCGTTCACCTCTGCTCCACCTTCCAACAGCAGGGTTACCATCTCCGGGTAGCGGAGCGATAGATGGAGAGCTGTGTTGCCGAAATGATCGCCGGCATCGATCTCAGCTCCCCCTTCGATGAGCAGCTTGGCGATCTCAACCTGGCCGTTCTCTGCCGCCCACAGCAGGGCGGGTCGGGCCGGAACCACCTCGGCGGTCAGCGAGGAAGGCAGAACAGCTACAAGCAGTCCGATGAGGATCGGAAAAGGGTTCAACGAGCAACATTTCATACAGTCATTGTCACTATCGGCTGATTGTGTCCGTCTACCAATACCGCAACTCGCCGACTTGGATAATGGCATAGACTCTGCTACTCTAGGCCTATGGTACAGCTCAAGACCCTCGCCGAGATCGAGTCCCTGAACTCGGATCTCGATATCTTTGAGGCCGGCAGAGATTTTAGCGAAGAATTGATTTCCAAGGGTCTTTATCCCCCTCTGCCTATCTGCTCCGCAACCCTTATCTGGGGATTCGGGCTGCTGCCGACGGCCAAAGCCCTGAGGATGAGACAGCTCAGCTGTTTGGACATCCCCTCCTGTACGCGGCGGCAGATGCTTGCCACAGCCCTGCGCCTGGAGAACAGGGCAGGCGCATTCACCTGGGACGAGCGACAAAGGATGCTCTCCTACCTGTCCGCACAATCCTCCAAGGGGCGGGAGCGGCATGACAAGGCTGCCGGTAACGGAAAAGCGAAGCCCGCCTTGGCGGAGGCTGTCACGGAGCTGAGTCCTCTGATCGAAAATCGTCGGGACCCTCACCTTGCCGACAGAATCAATGCCTACGGTGCTCTACCGGAAGCCGTAAAGAAGCTGGTTCGGGACGACAGAATCGATCTGAAAACCGCCTCGCGGGTGCAGGATTTGCCCGGCGCGGTTTTCCGAAATCTTAGAAAAAGCGGTCTGACCTTTTCTCAAGCCCGGCAATTCCTCAACGAGCTTTTTGAAATCAGCCGTCAAAAAGCACTCAGCCCGGAAGACACGGAGAAGCTGGCCGTCCGGGCTCTGAAGGCCGCTCAGCCTCACGAGGAGATACACAGGCTGCGCTTTCCTACTACTACAAGCCTGGAAAAAAGCTTTTCAGACCTGGAGCAGGAGCTGCTGCGGGGCAGCGGTGTGCGCCTGAATCCCCCTCCGTACTTCGAGGGAGATTCCTACACTATAAATTTCAGCTTCAACAGCATAAAGAGCCTGGTGAGAAAGCTCAATGTACTGCACAGGCTCGAAGGACGATGTGATGCCCTCTTCGAGCTACTACACTGAGCTGTTCCGACAGATCTACGTAGAAGAGGGTCTGGCCGAATCTCCCTATCTCGCCCGGGCACTGGCCCAGCTTCCCGGTGTGCCTGTGCACTACGTGAAAAACAGGCAGGAGATAGCCGCGCAGGACCTGAACAGGCAGACCCTGCTCGTCAGCCGGCCTCGCGGGCGCACCGTGACCCGCTGCCCCGGCTCCAAGGGTGCCCTCTGCTGCAACTACATCACGGTGGACCTATACCTGGGCTGTACGCTCGGCTGCGGCTACTGCATCATGGAAAGCTACCTCAACTTCTCTCCGATCACCGTGTACCTCGAGCCCGAGCACTCCATCGCCAGGCTGCAGGAGCTGGCCCGGGATAATCCGGAGCTTAAAATCCGGGCGGGCACCGGCGAGGTGGGGGACTCCCTGCTGCTCGATCCCCTTTTCAGTCTCTCCGAACGCTTCATCCGCTCCTTGTCCGCCTATCCCAATGTCTTCTTCGAGCTAAAGACGAAGACCCATTTCGTCGACCATCTCCTCGATATCGAGCCTAAGGGCAACGCGGTGATCGGCTTCTCTGTGAATCCTCAGGGCATCATAGAAGCCCACGAGCCGCAGGCGAGCAGCCTGACCCAACGTCTCGAGGCGGCCGCTAAAGCTCTAGACAGTGGATTTCGTCTCTCCTTCCACTTCGATCCCATCTTCCTAAATGAAGGGAGAGAGGAGGAGTATCTCGAGCTCGCCTCGGCTTTGCAACAGTTTCCCGCCGATAGAATCGCCTGGATCAGCCTAGGAACGATGCGCTACACCGCAGCGCTTAAACGAGCATTGGGCGAGAAGAGCTTCCTGTACGAAGAGTTCGTTCCCTGCAGGGATGGAAAGCTCCGCTATCCCCAGAAAACCCGCAGCCGGCTTTACAGTGCGCTTTATACGGAGCTGAAGAACCGTCTCTCCGCACCCGTGTACCTCTGTATGGAAACCCCGGCGGTGTGGCGCAATGTTTTTGGAAGAACCCCCGGTAAAATCGAGGGATTACGTGCTATATTTGAAAAAGTAAGAAGTGTGTAAGGAGGGAGTTTCACAATGAAGGCCCTTAAGATTACATTTGTTTCCTTCGCCCTTGTATTCGTGCTTGTCCTTCCCGGGCTGGCCCAGTCCGGTATCGGACAGATCGTTTACCTGGAGGAGGATGTGGAAATCGACAGAAACAAGGAGACGATTCCGCCCTGGGATGTGTTCATCGGCATGGAGATCGAAAATTACGACCTTGTCCGCACCAATGAACGAGGCTATGCAGAGGTAGAGGTCGACGATCCACGCAGCGCGCCGGCAATCGTGAAGATCTCACCCAATACAACCTTTTACTTCGAGATGAACAAGGTCGGGACAAAACAGACCACGACCTTGGGCATGATTACAGGCAGCCTGTCGGTGAAGGTGGCCAGGCTCTCAGGACAGCAGAGCGTGGAGGTGGCCACGGAGAGTGCTTTGATGGGGGTCCGGGGTACCACCTTCGATGTCATTCTCAGCCCGGCCGGGGATGTGCTGGTCACCAGCGAAGAGGGAAGGGTCTCCTGCATCGACGAAAGCGGCGAGGAACTCTTTGCCGAGCCCGGAACGATCGTGGAAAAACGCCCCGGAGAGCTTTTCCGGCAGGTCCCCGTATCGATTTCCGATCTGGAGACCTTCCGCGGGGAGTGGTATGCAGATCGACTGGAAGTCTTCAAGAGCAATGCCCTAAAAGCCATCAAGTTCTATGCTCTGCGTTACATCCGCTTGAAACGCCGCTTCGATTCCGCCTATACGGAGCTTCAACGTGAATCCCAGATATTGAGAAAATGGCACGAGGAGGATAGACGGGGAGAGATCGGCGGCCGCATGGAGAGCCTGAGGGAGAAGAAACAGCTGATCGGCGAGCTTCTCGAGCTGCGTAAGATTCTCTACATTTTTGAGCGGGTGTATTTCCGGCTGGTCGAGCTGGAGGGATACTTCCGCCAGGGCTACGGACGGGGCCAGATCGAGCCGGGACTGGCCGCAGGGGCCTTTTTCAACAGATTCACGAGAGAGAAACGGCAGCTGGCCGCGAAGATGGCCGAGATCCGTTACATAACCAAACTGTACGCTAAACGCAACGACGGAGTCTTTCCCACCGATCTCTTCGAGCAGGGGGAGGAGGATTTCTTCGGCGATACGGAAGGCTTCTTCGGCGAAGAGGGGGATACTTCCTTCTGAGCAGTTGACCGATATATCAACAATCCGCTCGATTTAAAAATATGAATATGACGAAAAAGATGATCGGTAAAATCGACAATGTGCTCGACCGGGTCATCGAAAAGGAGAGCGACCTCTCCGTGGCTCAGCTCGGTATCGTGGAGCGGGTCCGCTACAGCGAGAAAAGAAACAAGCTTCAGGTATTCACAAAAGCCGTTCACAGCACCCACGGCTGCTGTACCCTGCTGGCAATGGTTCAGCAGTCCGACACGCTCGGGGAGCTGGAAAACGAGTTCAAGAAGGAATTCCCAGAGCACTGGATCGAGATCGTCAACGTCTAACCGCTATACGTCCGGCCTGTTCGTAGCTCGGTGTCTTCGACCAGGACCGGGGCGATCATATTAATTCGGATCTTGTCCTCTGCCAGCTCTATGGCCATAACCTGGGACATCGTCTGCGGGGCTGCTTTGCTGGTGCAGTACACCCCGGCTCCGGGAAGGGCGCGGATACCGGCGATCGAAGTCAGATTGATGATGGAGCCGCCTCCCTGCCCGCGCAGCGCCGGAGCCACCGCGACCATGCGTATCTCCTTTTTGCCTCGTTGATTCTCAGATCCATTCTATGTCCATCGGCAGCTCCACCGCATCGAGACGCTCCAATCCGGTCAGCTCCCCCTCTCCCTTGGGCAGGAGCAGCAGTTTAGATCCCGGGAATTGATCCCGCACCCGGGCGCCGAAGCCGTCGTCGCTCTCGGCCTTGTTGAGCAGCACGAAGGGTATGCTGATCCCCAACCTTTTGAGCTCCTTCCATATGAGCCGGCTCTCGGCCAGGGAAAGCTCGTCCGGATTGAGCACGAGAAAGATGCGCGTCGAGCTCGAATCTTTGAGCAGGTCGGCCAGCCCCCGGTAGCGATCCACGATTTCTACGATCTTGGACAGAATCGGGTCCCTTTCTTTTTCGCCTTTCCTTCCCTGCTTGATACTGGTGATGATCTCCTTCTTGCGCAGAATCAAGCGGCGAAACTCAGATAGCTCGTTCAACCAGAGAAGCGACACGGCTGGCAGAGCAAAGAACTTCAGGGTCAGGGCTGTGGGTGGTGTGTCAAAAACGATATAGTCCCTGTCGGAGAAACGCTGCAGGGTATCCACCAGGGCCAGGAGCACGGCGTACTCCTCGAGACCGGGGGAGTACTTGAGGGTCCTGAAGTACTTCTGCAGGCTGAAAGCTTCCTGGTACTTGTACACGGAGCGGAAGTCGTGCTCCGTTTCTTTCAAGTATCTCTTGACCCAAAGATCCAGGTCGGTCTCGATCGCCTCCAATCCCGGTATCACCTGCTTCGCTTTGCAGCCGAGAGGAGTCTGATAGATGTCGTGGAGGTTGTGGGCCGGATCGATCGAGTTGAGCAGCACCCGCCGGCCGCTGCGGGCCAGCTTGAGGGAAAACAACGAAGAGCTGGTGGACTTGCCCACTCCTCCCTTGCCGACGAAGAACAGTACTCTGGCCACTACGGCTCCCCCAACGTGGAGACAATGTCAGCCAGGGCATCGTGGGCCGTATTGACGCGCTTCATCATCATCTGCACATCGTCTTCCATCAGGGGCAGGAGTTGAAGTGTGATGTGCACGGGAGGTGCCGGCATCCCAACAAAGGATCCGAAGAGCAGGAGGGCGAAGATGTTCTCCAACTCGAGGAGCTCGAACTCGAGCATTTCGGTGGCCTTGCCGCGGCTGATGACCTGGAGGTCTCGAAAAAATGCCCGCAGCTTGTGTTCTATACCGGCCAAGTTCATTCCTCTCTCTTGAGACCGTAGTAAGCCAGATCTGCGGAGATCTTTTTCCGCGTCGGAATGGCGGCGTATATCCCGTACAGCCCGGCGAGAACCGATCCGTAGAGATGGAGCTTGGGCACGAGGAAGAGATAGGCCAGGCAGGCGGTATAGGCACCGATCAGAGTAACGATGATCAGGTTGACCTGGAGCTTCTCGTACTGTCCAAACTCCACCTTCTTGTTTTTCACGGCCTTCGAATGAAACAGGGTGCGCATCAGGATCGGCAGGGCCACGCTGAACCACACGGTGAGCACGAGAAGGATCACTCCCCAAACCCAGATAGTAAATGTAGGCGGTGTTACCGTTATTTTTCTGAAGTGGGTGAGGTAGATCAAGGCGAAAAAGACGGCCGCGATGCCGACCAGGATGCCGAATACAAGGGTTAATTTTTTGAGCAGTGTGTCCACCCTTTCCTCCACAAACAATAGTGCCCGTATTTTAACAAATCAAGAAAGAGGAGACCAAGGTCTCCTCTTTCTTGATTTCGTTCGAGCGGCTGTCAAGCTTCAGCTGCTGCCGCTTTTGGGGGTGCCACAAAAACGGAGAGCGCTTCAATGATAATCCATACGGCGATGATGACGATAGCGGAATTGATAACGGTCAACAGCCAGTTCTGCTGCGTGATAAACGCGATCTCATTCTTTATCAACGCCCAGATCGTCATGACGAGCATGAAGAGAGCAGGAATACCGCTTACCATGAATTTCACTCCGCCTTTGGTCTTTAAATAGACGGTAATGGTCAACAAAGCCAAGCCGGCCAGAACCTGGTTGGTGGCGCCAAACAGGGGCCAAAGTGTCAATCCACCTGTTCCCGATGCCCCGGTAGAGAAAGCCAATACTCCAGCAGTGATTACAGCAAACGCTGTTGCCACATAGCGGTTCTTCATGAAACCGAGTTTGAAATCCGTCGACAGCTCCTGTACAACGTAACGCTGAATCCTGGTAGCGGTGTCGAGGGTTGTACCGGCAAATGAAGCGACGAACACACCCATAACGACGATGACAATTCCCTTGGGAATGCCCACAACAGCGATCATGTTTGCCGCGCCCACGACGAATGCATTGATTTTGGCGCCCAGGGGCCCCCCGCCGCTGCCCACGAAGAGTAGTGATGGGTCCAGGCGGCCGCGCCTGTAAGTACCGCACCATCCGTTGTGGTATAGGCGATGCCGATTCCCGCAGCAACAGCGATGATAACCAGAGTAGACAAAGCCCCTTCCATGAGCATGGAGCCGTAGCCCACGAAGGTCGCATCTTCTTCCTTGGCCACCTGTTTGCTAGTAGTCCCCGAGGATACCAGGGAATGGAATCCGGATATCGCTCCGCAGGCTATGGTTATGAAGAGAAAGGGCCACAAGGGAGGTGCCCCTTCAGGTGCCATCTGAGCAGCCGGAGCCACAATCTGAAGTTTTCCGGCAAAGCCGGCTGCCAGAACTCCAACTACCAGGAGCACTAAAGCAACGATCAACTGCCAGGCATTGATGTAGTCCCTCGGTTGAAGCAGGGCAGTAACAGGTAGCGTGGAAGCAATAAAGGCATAGACGAGAAGGACGATGCACCACACTCCTGTTGCAGGCACGCCGCCGATGGCAGGCATGGCCAGGGGCAGGAAGTGACCGATTACCACGGTGACGTACATCAACAACACGGCGAGGAATGTGAACAGCGAAAGATTACCACCCCTCTTGTAGATGATGATTCCCAGGATGATCGCGATAGGTATCTCCATCCAGACGGGAAAAACTGCCTGGGGGAACCAGTTGAAGATAAGAGCTATGACCAGGGCGAATACAGCGATCACGATCCAGAGCTCCAACAGAACGATCAAGAAAAACACCGTCCTCGTTCGTGGGCTGATGTACTTCTTGGTTACCTCGGAGATGGACTTTCCTTGATTTCGCAGGGACATGACCAGTGCACCGAAGTCATGAACTGCTCCCATGACTACTGTTCCCACGAAAACCCAAATCAAAGCCGGGACCCAGCCCCAAATGATGGCAATGGCAGGCCCGATGATCGGAGCCGCACCCGCAATGGATGTAAAATGGTGTCCGAAGATGATACCTTTGCGGGTGGGAACGTAGTCTTTCCCATCCTCAAACTCTACGGAAGGCACTTTGTTGGCGTTGCTCAGGTTGAAGATTTTCCTTCCGATAAACCTTCCGTAGAATCTGAACATGAGAATGTAGCCGACAAATGCGACCACCATGATCAATACGGATTGCATACAAACCTCCTCAGTATATAAGTGTTTCACACTGTCCCAACCGGCGTATGCATAGACACACGATGCAGGGACAGCTTGTCGTAAACCGAAATAAGCAGGATTTCAAGAAAAATTCAAAAATAATTTGGAATCGCTGTTTTGGATTTCTACATGGCTCTATCCGTACCACGAGCCTCGATTTCGGCCACGATTTCCCGGTGTCTCTGCGCGGTGATCGAGTAAAAGGATATCAACACCACGCCCAGAATGATGAAACCCATGGGAACCAGGGAGATCATCAGGCGGATTCCGCCGAGGGAGCGAGCGCTCTGTTCGACGTTGGGGATATAGCCGGAAGCGCCCAGGCCGAGACCGACGAGAAACCCCGCCAGGGCCGCTCCCGTCTTAAAACAGAAGAAAAACGCCCCGTAGAGAATGCCCTCACGACGCAGGCCCGTCTTCCACTCAGAGTACTCCACCGTATCCGGGATCATGGCCCAGGGACAGAGGTAGATCGTGGACATCCCGAAACCGGCCGCTACGAATATCAAGACGGTGATCGGGGTGTTGATTTCTCCAAAGAAATAGAGAACCACGAGCAGAACAGCCAGGGTTCCCATTCCCAAAGCAAAGGCGAACTTCTTGCTGCGCCTGCCCGAGATCCAGACGAATAGGGGAATACAGAGGGCGGCGGTCACGAACAGGGCCAGAAAGGCAATCGGGATCAGTGTCTCTGAGCCCAGGTTGTACTTGAAGTAGTAGTTGACCACCCCGGCCATCATGTTGATGCCCGTCATAAACAGAATTGTGGCTCCTGCCAGAACGAGGAAAGGCGGATTGGCGGCCACCACTTTCAGGTAGGCCGAAAGGGTCTCCCTTTTCGGCCGGTGCTGATCAATGCGCTCCCGCACCGAGGCGAAGCTGACCAGGACCAGGGCCACAGCGATGATTCCATACAAGGCCCCCACCATACGGAATCCCTGCACCTCCGTACTTAGAAGCCCGACCAGGGGCTTGGTTGCTCCGGCGGCGACAAGGGTGCCGATCAGAGCGAAGGTCATGCGGAAAGCTGTCAGCCGCGAGCGCTGCTCACTGTTGTGAGTCAGAACGGCGGTCAGGGCTCCATAGGGGATGTTCACCACGGTGATTGCCGTGCTGAAGAGGATGAAGGTGACAAACCCATATATAACTTTTCCAATTTGGGACAGCTCCGGGGCCATGAAGACCAGAAAGATGGAAAGCCCGAAGGGCAGGGCGCCGAAGAGCAGATAGGGACGCTTCTTTCCCCAGCGGCTTCTCGTGTGATCGCTGATCATCCCCATCATGGGATCCGTCACCGCATCCCAGATCTTGGACGCCAGCACGATGGTCCCGGCGGCGGCCGCGCCGATCAGAAAAACATCTGTGAAGAAATAAATCAGGTAAAGGGATGTGGCCTGGAGCAGGAGGTTGAAGGCTAAATCCCCGATCCCGTACCCCAGTTTTATGCCGAATCCCAAGGTTCCGTTGGAGAGAACTTTGCCTTTCATGGCTATCCTCCTCTATAGACGGCATTCGCGGGCCGATGCGTGAATATACTCGATTTCCGTATTCTGTTCCATTCCGTTGACCGGCAACTCCAATTTCTATTACGTAATCACAGGACTACATGGATTACAAACTCGTAATTCGAGGCTGGCCGAGTAAAACTTCTCTGTAAAAGAAATCCATTAATCAGCTACGGAATATGGAATTAGCGAACGCATTGCAAACCGGAGGGGTGGTATGAAACTTGCATTTGTAATCTCAGGAGGAAATCATGGAAAAGGTAGATGTGCTGGTGAAGGGTGTACCTGTGGCCATCCACAACATGTTCAAGGGGATCTGCTCGCTGTCCGCCCAGTCTGTCAGCGAAGGCATCATCGATGCGATGATAGCTGTGATCGAGCAGCAGAGCGGGGGTTCCGGTTCAAAGCTCAAAACCATCGTAGACGAATACCAGATGGCGACGAAGCAAAGATAGAGTAGAGATTCACAGCTCTGTCGCTGTGTTGGAACTCTCACTACCTGAAAAAAAGGGACTGTCCCGGTTTACGGAACAGCCCCTCTTTTTTTATCAAGTATCTGTTCTTAAACGAACGCCTTCTCCGTCTCCGTGTCGAAAAAGTGAATCTTTTCCAAAGCTGGTTCCAGTTCGACCGGGTCACCAACGTGAAAGTCGAAGTGCGGCGGAGTCCGAACGATGATGCTCGGATTCTGGTCCGTGCTAACGTACATCAGAATCTCCGCGCCGAGAGGCTCGACAACCTCGACCTTGGCTGCGAAGGTTTTCCCTTCGGTAGATTTTTCGACGACCACGAGATCCTCCGGCCGGATACCGAAAAGAACTTCCTTGCCCACATAGGGGCGCGCCCCATCGGCCGACTGAGAGGTCAGTTCGATCTGGAAATCACCTTCATCGGCCACGAGTTTGCCCTTGTCCTCCTTCACAGTGGCCTGGAGAACGTTCATCGGAGGAGATCCAATAAATCCGGCTACGAAACGATTCACAGGTTTGTTGTACAGATCGAGAGGCGATCCGATCTGCTGGATGTATCCGTCTTTGAGCACTACAATGCGATCACCCATGGTCATGGCTTCGACCTGGTCGTGGGTTACGTACACGATGGTTGCTTGAAGCCTCGTATGAAGGGCGGAAAGCTCGGCCCTCATCTGGACCCGGAGCTTGGCATCGAGATTCGAAAGAGGCTCATCGAAGAGAAACACCTTGGGTTTCCGAACGATGGCCCGTCCCACAGCCACACGCTGTCTCTGTCCACCGGACAGGGCTTTGGGCTTGCGGTCGAGAAGTTCCTCGATGTCGAGGATTCTGGCCGCCTGATGCACCCGGTCATCGATCTCCTTCTTGGGGAACTTGCGGATCTTCAGACCGAAGGCCATGTTCTCGTACACTGTCATATGCGGGTACAGGGCGTAGTTCTGGAACACCATTGCAATATCCCTGTCTTTGGGAGCCACATCGTTCATAAGCTTGCCGTCGATATACAGCTCCCCGGCGGTGATCTCCTCCAGACCCGCGATCATTCGCAGGGTGGTGGACTTGCCGCATCCCGATGGTCCTACGAGAACGAGAAACTCCTTGTCGTTCACGGTGATATTGGCGTTGTCCACAGCCAACACACCACCCTCGTAGATTTTCTTGACGTTCTTTAACTCTACATTGGCCATTAAGGCACCTCCATCAGAAAGTTTATCTTATCGTGTTCAAGACTACTGCATTGAATGGCCACTGTCAAGGAAACAAGGCGCCCGGCTCAGGGGCGCCCGGCTCAGGGGCGCCCGGCCCGCGCCTCTCGCCGCAGCTATGGATTTCGGACCCGCGGTCCGGCCGTTCTACTTTGCCGAGTTTTCCGACTTGAATTCCCCAAGAAGCTGGGCCAACAGCTCCTCATCGGAACTGCCCAGCATGTAATCCACGAACCAGGGAAATACAACTTCGGCCTTCATCTCAGCCCAGTCCACCGGCAATGGTTTGGGAAAGCCGAGCAGCTCCTCGTGGGGAATACGCCCGAGCAGTTGGCGGTAGTACTGTGGAAAATTCCTTTCGCTGACATCGCGGAGAGAGGAAAACCCGCCTGCCAAGCCAAAAGTGTCGAGTCGCTTCTGCTGATTGAGCTCCAGGAGCTTGCCCTGGGTTTCCGGTTGGAAGATCCAGGCGAGAAACAAGCGAGCTCCGCGTTTGTTCTTCGAGCTCTTGGGAACAGCAAAGCAGAGAACCTCCTCGCATACGGGGATATGATGCTCAGAGCCGAGCCAGCGAAAATCCGCCTCCGACCTCTGGATTTCAAGGTTGCCGAACAGCTCGGAGGAATCCGCCGTGTAAAAGAGAATCCTGCCCTCGTCGAGCAGCTTGGGCATCGGTTCGTAGAGATATTTTCTGCTGAAATAACTGTCCTGCTCATATCCAAGATTGATCTCCTCGATCCATTTCTTGCAGAATCCCTGCATGTCCTGCAGGCGAGCCGAGTTCCAGTGCACGCTGCCGTCCAGGGTTTCCCGGAATTGGGTCTCGAACACAGTCGCGGCTGTATAGAGGAACTCTGGCTGCCAGAGAGGAGAGAATCCCATGCGGACAAGCTGCTGCCGAACGCTTTCATTGAATCCGTCGCTTTTCTCACGCATATACTCGAGTGATACCACCAGGTTCGACACGTCCTCCGTAATTCCATCGCTGAGAAAAATCACAGCGGGCAAATTGAAGGAGAAAGGCAGTAAGATCTGCTTGTTTTCCACGATCCCTGCATTCAACATACTCGCATAAAAATCCTCACGGGACAGATATTCCTTTCTGAACAACCGCTCCAGAGAATCGAGGTGCCTGGCGGCTTCACTGCCATTCAACCATGGTCCCAGAATCAAATCGGCATCTTTCGTTTTTCTGGCTACGCTATCGGCAGGATTGGGAGTATAACAGAGCGCGACCCGGTAATCGGTCGGCAGAGTATTAAAATACTCGACGTAGGCGGCCATCTCCTGTCGATTTGTACAGAGGGTGATGATTTGGCGCCGAAACAGAGTGCATCCGCTCGTGATAGAAAAGAGGATCACCAGAACGAAGAGCTGCAATGATGTTTCGGATATAAGCTTCACCAGAGCAACTCTAGAGGAGCTACACGCCCCTTGTCAATCCCAGGCCCTGCGGTATTATGATGACAGATGCCGGCAGTGATTTTTCGTAGTTATTCTCACTACCTCAAACAGAAATATGGAGAACCTGTATACAGGGTTTCCGTGGACGCCGGCTTCTCCTGCCCCAACCGCGGGAAGGACAGGCGTGCGCAGGGCTGCCTGTACTGCGATGAACGTGGTTCCCGTGCTCCCTACCTCGGAACCGACAAGGTTCAATCATCCAACTGGCAGCGGTCCCTGCGTGCTCAGATCGACGATGCGCGGAAGTTTCTCGAGCACAGGTATGCGGCCCGGAAGTACATTCTGTACTTCCAAGCCTTTTCCAGTACCTACGCACCGGTCCAACGGCTGAAAGAAATCTACGACTACGGCCTGGACTGTGCAGAGTTCGAGGAGCTGGTCGTATCGACGCGCCCCGATTGCATCGACGAGAGGAAAGCAGACCTGCTGGCCTCCTACCGTGAAAGGGAGCTCGATGTCTGGATCGAGTTGGGCCTTCAGTCGGCCAGTGACGCAAGTTTGCGGCGGATCGAAAGGGGACACACCGTGGCTGATTTCGACAGGTCGTACAGGCTATGCAAAGAAAGGGAAATCAAGGTAGCGGTTCATGTGATTTTCGGACTTCCCGGAGAAGGTCTGACGGAAATACTGAATACCGTCCGTTATCTGGCAACCTTACAGCCTGAGGGAATCAAGATCCACAACCTGCATATCCCACGGGGTTGCCCTTTATTCACCGAGTATCTGGCCGGAGAGCTGACGGTGCCCAACGACGAGCGCCACCTCGAATACACGATTCGCGCTCTCGAGCTTCTTCCCCCCGAGACCGTGATCATGCGCTTGACCTGCGATACCCCTCAGCAGCTTCTGGGTGCGCCCCTGCACTTCCGCCCCAAACCCGCCTATCTTTCAGCCCTGCGGCGAGCCTTGGGAACCAGGGGTACCTGGCAGGGCCGTCTCTATCAGGGAAGCCCCGCTCGCTGTTGATCAGAGGCCGCCCGGTATACTCCACGGTACAGATCCTGCAGCTGGTCTATGTCCACACTGGAATAAGCAACTCGGAGGTAGCGGTCCTGGATCGAAATAGTTGCGATTCCCCGCTCGTAGAGCAGGGCCCGGCGCAGGGTTTCGGCGCTGAGCCGCCCCGTATCAAAGCTGAGGAAATAACCTGAGTTGAAGGGCAACACGGCGAGGGGTTCCTGAAGCGTCTCGAGCAGCTCCTTGGAACGCAGATAGCGGGCTTTGAGGAGCTCGAAGATGCGCCGCCGCTCCTCTCTGTAGGTCGGGCTTTTCATTGCCTCGAGCACGAGACTTTGACCGATTCGGCTGGCGCTGGACACCGAAGACCGCAAGGCAGCCATCACTTTGTCGGTAATGGCCTCGTAGTGGGCCTGCTCCAATCCCTTGCAGGCCATGGTTATAAATCCAAGGCGAAAGCCCCAGACCAAATTTTCTTTTGTCGCTCCGTCGATCTTCACGACCAGGAGATTATCATCGAGATCCGCAGCCTCTGCAAAAAGCGACTGGGGATACACCGCCTGCTCGTAGAAAAGCCCGAAGTAGGCATCATCCAAGACGAGTATGATCCGTTTTCCTGACCGGGCCGCCTCGCCGACAAGGTGCAGCAACCGCTCGGCCTCCTCTCCGGTGGGAGAATAACCTGTCGGATTGTTGGGGAAATTGAGAATCAGTACGATCTTATCGCCCTGTTCGCTGTCCAGAGTGTGCTGCAGGGCTTCAACGTTGAGCTCCCGCTTTTCATCGAACAGAGGGAACGTTTTCAGCTGTGCCTGCCTGCGCACCTCGAATATCAAACGATAGTTACCCCAATACAGGTCGGGCACCACAACCGGGTCGCCGGGATCCACGAAAAGATCGGCCAGCAGGGATAATCCTTGTGTGAGACCGCTGACCACCACGGGCAGAGAGGTAGATTTCCCTGCCAGGGAGGGATTTTTCTCTCGAATCTCCTCCAGCCATAACTCCCGCAGCTCCGGAATCCCTGCGGTGGGCGCATAGGAAAAAATCTGCTCGGGTTTCAATGCGGGGATCTGATCTCTGATCGACGGAAGAAATAGGGGTTCGCCGCCGCGGGTGGCGATACCGACCGTCGCGTTGATACGGTTAGGCTGCCTCTTCGCTTCGGCTGATTGGGCAACGATTCCTCGAGGAAAGTAGAGGCGTCTTCCCATCTCGGAAAGAAGGCTGCCTGCCGTGGTGCCGTCGAGGACGGAGTTCAACTCCCGGGCCAGCTCGTTCATGATAGTATCTTAGGAATTGTGGCTCCCGCCTGTCAACGTTCCGATTTGACCGGCAAAAAGCGGTGGTAAGCAGTCTCGACACGGGCCATACAGGAGTCGACCCGCTTCATGAATTCAGGCGTCCCTGCTTCCGCACCCAGCATCCGGCGGGCCAGAGCCTGCAGCTGCGTAGGATCTTTCGGAAGAGTGTGGGTCTGTCTGTCCTCGAAAATCTGAAGGTAGTGTTCGATTCTGCGCAAAAACAGGTAGTCCCGGCGCAGCTGTTCCGCCTCCTCAGGGGGAATAACTCCGGAACCTTTTAGCGCTTCCAGGGCGGTGAGGGTGTTGCCGCTCAAATCTTCACGGCAGAATGCTTGCTGTCCTGCTCCAGCCCGGATCAACTGCAGGCCTTGGACGAGGAACTCCACGTCTCGGATTCCCCCGGGACCGAGCTTGATGTTCGATCCGGATTCGATGCCGCGAGAGATTTTACCGTGGCTGGCATCCCTCATCTTCTCCAGAGAAGCGACAATGGTCTCGGCCCTGCGAGATTCAAAAAAACGAGCTTTGATTCCGGATAGGAAGCGAAATCCCACTGCCGTGTTCCCCGCCACCGGCCGGGCCCGCAACAGGGCTTGAATCTCCCACAGCGAAGCTTGCTCGCGAAAATAGCGAGAAATACCGGCCAGAGAACCAACCAGCTCCCCGGATCGGCCGAAAGGCCGGAGCCTGAGATCAACCCTGTATGCCGATCCTTCCTCCGTGTGGGTCGCCAGGTCACCTCTCAGGGTTTCCATAACCGTTCGAAAAATCCCTTCGCTGTCCTGAGGCAATGAGTCTGTGCAGAGAGCAAGGAGATCGATATCAGAGCTGTAGTTCAGCTCTTCACCTCCCAACTTGCCGAAAGCGAGCAGGCAAAACCGATCGGCCAGCTCCGGGACCGATACACGAGCCCAGGCACGCTCGAGGGCGACTTGAAGTAGAGCCTCGGCAAGCACTGTCAGCTCCTGCATGATTTCCTCGATCGGCGCATCTAGACAGATATCCCGGATTCCGATACGCAGCACTTCCCTTCTCTTGAAGCGACGAAGATCGTTTCGCCACCGCGTGTCGCTGTCTGCCGAACGAGAGAGCTCTCGGAACAAAGCTTCGATCTGCGTACGTTTACGGACCTCGTGCAGGTGCTCCGGCAGGGTCGCCCACTCGAAGAACTCAGGATTTCGGATCAAGGAATCTGACAGAAACTGGCTTCCGGCGAAGATACTAAGCAAGATCTCCAGGCGCTTGGGCTGGGAAAGCAGGAGCTCGAAATGCTCCTCCGGATCGTTCAGGAAGCCCAACAGCCGCTCCCAGTTATTCAGGGCCATATCGGGATCAGGCTGAGAGCGCAGCAGGTCCGTCGCCAGCACGGCCAAACGGGCAAAGGAGAGGGGGGAGGCCCCGGTTGCCGACAGACGGCGCAGGTTTGTATAGGCGCGCTTGGGATTTGCGAAACCCGCCCGCTGCAAAATGCTCTCCGGCAGTCCTGCCGGCAGATTATCGGATAGGATTAAATCTGCCACATTGCCGATTCCGGGAACCGGCAAGCTCTCCCTGCCGAAGGTTGTTTCTATGAAAGCCCGCACGAAGGCTGTTTGCGTCTCGAAGTCCAGATGCAGCTTCTGAGCCGGGGACAGCTCCGCGTCCTGCAGATAGCCCATGCGGCGGGCAAGATGAACAAACTCTGCCGCCTCTGTGCTGGGAAGAAACAGATCCTGCGCCGACCCGCGCAGCATACGCAAACTGTTAATCAGTCTTCGCAAAAACTCGTAGGATTGTACCAGCCCGGTTACCTGCTCTGCTGCAAGAATCCCCGCTTCTTGGAGCCTATCCAAGGCTACCCTGATGAACGGGGTACGCAGCGAGCCGCGCTGCCCGCCGTAGGAAAGCTGCAGAAACATCACCGCGTACTCTAAATCGAGCAGCGCCCCGGGACTGAACTTGGCATTCAGCTCGCCCCTACGGGTACGGGCATCCAGCTGCTTCTGACGGGCTTGCCTCAGCCTGGCAATGTCGAGAGGTTGGCCTGTGTACAGCATCTCGTCTCGAAGCCGTTCCACCTGTTCGCCGAGCTCGCGGTCGCCTCCTATGGAACGTAGACGAACGAGAGCCAGCTTCTCCAGCGGATGGGCTTCACCCCCCGGTCCGTAGTAGCGGCAAAAGTTTTCCAGACTGCAGGCCGTAGGTCCCGAGGCGCCGTGCGGCCTGAGTCTCAGATCAATATGGAATATCCCTTCTTTCTTCGCGCGAATCGAAGTGGAGGTTTCCCGTACCAAGGCATCGAAGAACTCGCCGTTTCCGATCGCCTCCGCTCCATCGGTCCTGCCGCTGTCACTGTACACAAACAGGAGCTCGATATCCGAGGCATAGCCAAGATCCCCACCACCGAGCTTTCCAAGACCGAATATGCTGTACCTGGCAGGAAGCCCGGCAACGGTCCGGGGCTCGCCGAAGCGCTCGACCAACCTTTCGTAGGCCATTCGCAGCGCTTCGCTGACCACCACTTCCGCCAGCCGGGTAAGTCCTTCACTGAGAAAGCGAAAATCCGCTTCGGGCCTGACGATATGGTCCAGCTCGAGAAGGTATATCTCCCTATCCTTGAACTCGTTTAAGATCCGGCGGTGCTGCTTCAGCGTCGAGGCGGCGCTCAGGGCTTTGCTCAACCGTTCGGGCAGTGTATCCGGAGAAGAGGAAAAACTTTCGCCTCGCAGGGCAGGCTGCAGCATGGGGAGAATTGTTTCATATTGGAGCCTGATGAAATCTTCCCAAAGATAGTCGCTGGCCCCAAGCAAACGGGCCAGTTCTTTCATGACCAGCGGATTGGAGAGAAGTTCCGACCACCTTCCCTGCTCGGGCAGCGCCAGCACGCTCTCCACCAGCTGCTCGAAGCGGCAAAGAGCCGCGTACGGATCGGGAGCACTGGCGAGGAAGTAGGTGAACTGCTTGGTCAAAAGCACCGAGAACTTAACCTGGTCGAGACGTACGGAATCGTTGATCCTCCTGCCTTTGGCATCGATGAATGAAAACTCGTCCTCGATCCGATTTTCGACGGTCCGAATGCGGATCGACTCGATGAAAATCGAACGCAGGGCCAGGGCGGTGCTGAGCGCATAGAGGAAAACAGGTGTGTCCTGAGTAACAACGGTTACCGTGTCTTTGCCTCCCCTTCCGGGAGTTACCTCTATCTGCAGTGGATACAGCACGGCCTCTGCCGGAAGCGGCATCGTGGAAAGATGTTGGGCCACCATCTCATTGATCCGCTGACGGGCGATCTCGAAACCGCCGACCTTGTCCTTCTCCAGTAGTGAAATAGTCTCGATCAGCCGGGCTCGTACCCGGTTCTCCCACACTTCGGGGGATACCTGGCTGGATACTGTCCCCGAGAAATAGTCGATGATTCTTCGCCGGCGCAGTGGATCTGACTGGATCGTTCGGCTTTTCCGCAGGCGAGAGGCAAACGTTGTCCCCCGGCTGCGGGACTTTGAAGAGCTCGATTTATAACGGGAATAGGTAAAGACCTCACCGGTCAGGATGTTGAATCCAGAGGCAGCGAGGATTCCAGTAATCAGAGAAAACTCTCCGGGGTAGTCGTAGGCCAGGATCGTGCAATCCAGCCGTCCCCGAGACTGGGCACGCAGCAGTATCCGCACGGGCCGCTCGGAGGACAGAGTTCGGAGGCAGTCGAGATGTTCGGCGATCTGGGCTTCGTTGAAAAACTGGAAGTAGCGTTCTTCGAGGCGGGAAAGGTGCTCCCTGACAAACTCCTCCTCCGCCTCAGGGCAGAGTGGGTGCAGTGTCTCGAAGCTGATGTTCAAATCGCAATCTCCGATCGAAGCTGAGTGTAGGATTGCGGTGTCCTCTTGTGGATGAAAAAAAGCACTGTCATCGAAAAAAAGAGAATAAAAAAACCTATCATCTGAGGAGCATCAACAAACTGTTCCCCACCCGATAGGTTCATCTTGGCTTGAGAATCGAGTCAATCCTGGGGCTCGAAGTCCTCCTTGCCGGCTCCACACACGGGGCAAACCCAATCGTCGGGAATTTGCTCGAACGCGGTTCCCGCTGCAATTCCACCGTCCGGATCTCCTTCGGCGGGGTCGTAGACATAACCACAAACCGTACAAACATACTTCTTCATAATGCTGCCCTCTTTCATGGTATTGGGTTTAATGCGTGTTCGATCATAACATATTGTTCTTTTTTTTCAAGGGAGAGAGCTGTAAAACGAAAATGGCAGCAGGACGTTTCCCTGCCGCCGTGAAATCCAAAAACTCTTCGGCCCTACTCCCGTTTTGCGAGTGCGTTGTCCAGCATAAACACGCCGTTGGTCGATTCTCTTATCATTTTCAATTTTTCTGCAATCTCGCTGGTTGACGCTTCCTCTTCAACCTGCTCCTCCACGAACCAATTCAACATCACCTCGGCGGCCTTGTCCTTCTCGCCGCGGGCAACATCTACCAGGTTGTGAATCATTGCGCTCACCTTCTGTTCGTGTTCATAGGCAGCCTCGAAAGCCGCCAGAGGGGTTTTCCACTCAGATGGAGGCGCGGCGATCACTTTGAGGGTAACCCGCCCGCCCCGGTCATTGACAAAATCGTACAGGCGCTTGGCGTGCTCGGTCTCCTCCTTCGCCTGTACCTCCATCCAATGAGCAAAGCCCTTGAAATTGTTGCTCTCGAACTCGGTCGCCATCGCAAGGTATAGGTAGGCGGAGAAAAGCTCGGCATTGATTTGCTCGTTTAGTGCATCTTGCATTTTCTTGCTGATCATGGTCCATCCTTTCTTTTTTTGTATTTCTGTACACCTCTAAATTAGTAATGAATAATCGGTCAGTCAATGTATTTCAAGAGCGGTGAAAATTATTCTGAGTCTGTGTTCTGTTTCCCGGATTTCTTCCGGTTCAAAGAAAGGAATGCTACTTAGAACTCCGGCTTTTCTCGAGCTTGGAATAGCGAAGCATGAAGGCCTGTTGTACGATGCGGATTAGTTGTACGGCGGCCTGAAAAACCTGCCTGAGGGAGCGGTTGATACGCTCTTCCTCGGCTTCATCGATAAGATCGTCTTCGAGCAGGGAATCGGTGATGGCGATGTTGAGCTTGGCTACTTCATCGACAAGAATCGACATCTGGCGGGAGAGGGCCTTGTAAGAGTAGCTGACCTTGGCTTCCGTCAGCTCGGTCAGGGTCTCGATCTGGGCGATTATATTTTTCAGCACGTGCACCATACGTGGATTGGGATTGGATTCGACCTCGAGTTTCCAGTTTTCCAATCTGGTAACCGTCATATCGAGCAGACGTTTAAGCTCCACGTTTGTCGGCAGCTCCTGGGGGGTAAGGGCGGTATCCGAAACCCTCTCCGTTTGTTTGCTGTTTTTTTTAGCGGCCATAGGTTTATACGTACATATTTATAAGCTGCTCTGCGATCTTCGGTATTTCTTCTCTCTCCGGTTTGTTGTAACGCCACACGGCGCAGACACCGAAAATAGCTCCCCGCAAGGTCTGAAGAATCATTTCGGAACTCAGTGTATTGGATAGTTCGCCCTCTCCGAGGGCTTGATTGATTTCTTCTAGCATCAGCACATTTGCTTCCCAGTAGCTATCCATGTAGTTGTTGATAGCCCTCGAATCTTCCCTGCTGTCGGCTTCTATGAAGAGAGGAAAGATCCGCGTCAGGATGATAAGCAGAATTTCCAAATTATCGTGGTAGAACTTCAAAATGACGCGTACCATTTCCTTGATAACATCAATATGAGTCTTGTTCTCGGTTCGGATCTCGTGGATGTTGACGGAAAAGTCATAGTACTCTTGATCGAGGATGGCATTGAGGATATCAGGAATGCCCTTGAAGTAATAGTAAAGGGAGCTCTTATCCATATCCAAAGCCTGCGCAATATCTCCCATGGTCGCGTTTTTCCCGCGCTTGATCAGGACTTTTTCCGCAGTGGCCAGGATCATCGCTCGTTTCTGTTCAAGACGTTTTTGCTTTGATTGGGACATTTTATCCTCCGCCGTTTTTTCTAATACTATTTCAATTTTAATTTCAATTATAAGTTTAATCCATACTTATTCTATTTTTTTATATTTTTAGTAACTGTTGTATCTGAAGCAAGGATAGCGTAATATGCAGGCATGGTACGTCACGAATCCGAGATCAAGCCCTACCCCGTGTACGGAGAGGGCAAGCAGCAGGTTTTTAAACAGGTTCTCGTAGGGCCGAGGGACGGCTTCAACGGATACCTGCGAGAGTTCACCCTTGAACCCGGCGCCAACAGCCCCTACCACCGGCATGACTGGTACCATGTGGTGTATATTCTCGAAGGCTCCGGAGTCGTGAAGATCGAAGGCAAAGAGCAACCGCTGAAGAAAGGATCCGTGGTTCACGCCGAAGCGGGAATCACTCATGGTTTCTTCAATACAGGAGGGGAGCCGCTGCGATTTCTCTGTCTGGTTCCCGAAAAAGGAGACCAGTACGGCGAGGCGGACTGATTCCCCGGTAAGGGGATTCGAGGATTTCAGGGCAATCGCGGCGAATGAACTGAAGGGCTCGACAGGCTGCGGGCCAAATCTTTGCAGGTCTGGAGGTCCTCCAAAGTAAATCCCTTCCACCGCATGGGCATAATCGTGTTGTTGTGGACAAGCGGATCTTCCGCCAAGGGAAAGCAGGAATACTTCAGAGCTGTCTGCCAAAGCGCGCTCGCCGGAGTCGGCGAGTACTCGGCGAGCTGTACGCGGATACCGAACGAGGCTGCATAGCGGATTGACTGTTCAACCTCTTCGACTCCTTGCCGTGGCAATCCAGCCAGTACATAGGCGATGACCTCTTGAGCCTGGAAACCCGCCTGCAAAAGATACTCCAATTTGTCGGCGAGCAGCGACGGTTCGAACTTTCTGTCATAGTTGATATGGAAATCCCTCAGGGCACTTTCAAACCCCAACCTGACCTCTCTGAAACCGGCTCGCTTCATGGCCAGCGCGCTCTCAAAATCGAGAAAGCGCAGGTGTACGGCATTGGGGAGATAGAAAGAAAGAGGAAGATTTGAACCGGAGAGGCTCTCGAGAAAGGGGAGAAGAGCGGTTTCCTTGCGCGCCAGCAGGGCATCATCGTAAAAAGCAAAAGATCGAGTGCCGTAGCGGCTGTATGCTTCCCTGACAGTGCGCCACAGAGAATCGGGATTGCCAGGCACAAACTTGGGCTCGATCGATCTGGAGGAGCAGTAGGCGCAGGCAAGGGGACAGCCCCGATTGAGACGAACCGCCGCCGCTTCCCAGTTGGCCTCCGGCAGCAGCACCGGCTCCTCATCTTCGTTGAACGTAACCGCCGGCAATGAAAGCTTTCCAAGAATTTCCTCCAGCCGGGCAGCGGCCGGTCCGCTGACCAGATAGTCTGCCTCCGAGACTTCGCGGGCATGCTCGGGGCAGAGGGTCGGATAGATCCCTCCAAGCAAAACCGGAGCCCGCGGATGGTACTTCCTGACAGCCCGGATGGCCTCGACGACCCCGGGATACCAATAGGTCATCCCCGCCGAGACGAGCACGACATCCGCCCGCTCGCTGGCTATGCGCTCCTCCAGGCTCTGTTCGACGATTCCATATCGGGCATAGCTGCGCTCGATCCCGGCAAAAAGAGACGGCTTATCCACCACCTGTCTGAAGAATTTCCCGGTTCCCCACCGCTCCCGTTTTGGCTGTCCCAGTGTAGCGATGCTGCGCCGATCCTTGTAGTCCAGAGCGTTGACCAGGCGAACATCATAGCCTGCACGCCCAAGCCAGGCTCCCAGACGGAGCAGTGCAAAAGGTTTCAGAAAAAGATCATAGAGGGCGAAGTCGTAGATGGGAGGATAGACCAGCAGTGCCCTCGGCCGGGCGCCCGCACGCCGGCCACCCTGGACAAATGGAGGCTTTTTTGTTACATTTGCCACGGTTTTTCTGAAGGCGCCGTACCCAAGGGGTAAGGGAGAGGTCTGCAAAACCTTTATGCACCGGTTCGAATCCGGTCGGCGCCTCTATACCCCCAAAAAACGAATTTCTGCTCCGAACCTTGCCGTCAAGCGCTCGCGACACCGGAGCGCTGATACCAGTATAGTGCAAGTGCGGTCATGGCGTTCCAGTAGGGATTCTCTCCGATATGCTCCTGCAGTTCCTCGACAGGCACCCGAAGCACGTCAAGCAGCTCCAACTCATCCAACTTCTGCCCGCCAGTGCTCGTCTGCTCGGCGGCGGATCGAAGGCCAGAGGCGCAAAAAGTATGGCAGTAATTGTTCATGAAAGCGGGATTGGGCGCGACCCTGCCGATCAGCTTCAACTTTCCCGCTTGGAATCCCGTCTCCTCGGCAAGCTCTCTGCGGGCCGCCTCTTCGGGCTGCTCGCCGGGTTCGATCAAACCGGCGGGAAACTCCACGGTGACTCGCTCGATACCGTGGCGGAACTGCCTGACCATGAGAAAAAAGGACCTTCCCTCGCCATCTTCGATCGGGGCCACTACGTTCACCCAGTCCCGGGATTCCAGAAGGTGAAACGTTCCTTGCTGTCCATTTGCCGACTGCCTTTGGGACTCGTAGAGGTCAAAAATGCTGCAGCGTTTGACAAGCTTCGACTCTTGTTCCCGCCAGTGTAGGTGGTCATATCCTGTATTCATGCCTCTGAACCGTAACACGATCCCCTCTGTCTTTCAATTCCAAGTCCTGAATGATAGAATTGTTTGCCAATTGGTATGAAAACCAAGATTGTAGCCCTGCTCTCGGATTTCGGCGGTAAAGACGCCTACGTCGGTGTAATGAAAGCCGTAATCCTGGGAGTCGACGCTTCGATTTCTATCGTCGATTTGACCCATGAAATACCCCCTCACGATCCACTTTCCGCGGCCTATGTTCTTTACAGCGCCTGGGAGTACTTCCCGCAAGGCTCTAGCTTTTGTGCCGTGGTGGATCCGGGGGTAGGCAGCGAGCGGAAATCGCTTCTGGCTCGGATTCAGGACAGATACCTGATTGGCCCCGACAATGGCTTGATAAGCCTGCTGTTGAGGATGTATACGGGGGCGGAGGTATTTTCTTTAAACGTAGAGGCGATCGCGGGTCGTTTTTCAGGCTCATCGACCGGCAGCCGCACCTTTCACGGAAGGGATCTGTTTGCCCCCGCAGCCGCTCTCTGCGCCCGCGGCGAAAGCGAGTGGATCAGGGGCAGACCGATCGAGGCGCAGGTTATCCCCCAGGTTTTTCCAACCCGCGACGCCGGCCACCGCCGCCTCCGGGGATGTATCCTGCACATCGATCGATTCGGCAACTGCATCTGCTCACTGCACGCTCAGGATCTCGACAAATTGAGAACGACAACCGGAACCGTCACGATTCACGGCACCTCCTTTGAGCTCGACACGGTGAGCACTACCTATTCAGATGTGCCTGTGGGGGACGCCCTCTGTCTGATAGGCAGCTCCGGGTTTCTGGAGGTCGCGGTTAGAGAGGGAAGCGCGGCCAAAACATTCGACATATCGCCGGGCCAGGAAATCCTGGCAATAATCTGAAAGCAGGTTTCCGGGGTTAACATTGACAATCTCACTACCGATCCATATACTAGCGATAGAAAATCGCCATATAGGGCGACGACGAGGAGCGGTATCTCGGAAAAAGGTATGGCCAATCCTTTACAGCTTTCGTTAGTCAATTTTAAAAAGGGCTCGTACATTATTGTAGAAGGCAAACCAAACGCGGCGAACTTCTACATCATCCGGGGCGGAAAGGTGGGCTTGAGCAAGGAAGTCGCCATTGTGGAAGAAGAAAGCGGCAATATCCTTGGTCCCGGGGATTTTTTCGGTGTTATCTCCACCATGTCCACCCACAGTCATATAGAAACGGCGCAAGCACTGACAGATGTATCTCTGATCTCCGTGCTCAGAGATCAGTATGATATGCTGATAGAGAAAAACGCTCCCGTGGCCATGAAGATCATTCAAGGATTTTCACGGAGAATGCGCTACCTCGACGAGGCAGTCACCCGTCTGACCTTCCAGAGCACCGCCTCGGAACACCCCAGTCACCTATTCAAAGTGGGAGAATATTACGCCCGCCAGAGCCAGTACAACCAGGCCTACTATTCCTATTATCGTTACCTGCAGCATTGCCCCGATGGGGAGAATGTGAATGTCGCGAAGGAGCGGATGTCCAAGATCCACCCCTACTCCAAGGCCGTATATCTCGAGAAGGGGGAAAGCGATTTTACCCGTGTATACCCGAAAAACACGATGATCTGCAGCGAGGCAGAGCCGGGTGACGAGCTGTATATAATCCAGAAGGGCACGATCAAGGTCAGCAAGATCGTAGATGACAAAGAGGTACTTCTTGCCCTGCTCAAATCCGGGGACATCTTCGGCGAAATGGCGCTGCTGGAAAACAAACCGCGCTCGGCATCGGGGATTGCCTATGAAGACACCACGGTGATGGTAGTGAACCGGGCTAATTTTCAGCGCATGGTACAAACACAACCCCAGCTAATCACACGACTTACCCAACTGCTGGCCGAACGCATTTGGGTCTCCTACAGGCAGCTGGCCAATACGATCATGAGCAATCCTTTGGGCAAGCTCTACGACAGGCTTTGGCTCGAAATGGAAAAGAATCGCGTGCACTCAGCTCCCGGCGAAGACTACACCTTCGATTTCGGACCCAAAGAGCTGATCAACATGGTCGGGATGTCTATGGAAGAGGGCAAGAGCGTTCTGCAAAAGTTGTTTGAGAACAAAAAAGTAAAGGTATTGGAAAACCACATCTACACCTCCGACTCCGAAGAAATACGCAAGCAAGCCGAGTATTCCAAAAAGATGGAGAAAATCCAAAAATCCCGCCAGGAGGGATCTCTCAAGGCCCAGCTCTAGCCTACCTTTGTTAGAAACGTTCTATGGCAGTCGAACGATCCGCTCAGTATATGCCGAGGACTTCCAGGTCCGACCAATAAGCGCTGTAGCTGGTCAGCGCGCCGGTGGCTTCCTCGTGGAATACCTGCAGGGAGGGTATCACGGACCTTTGCACGGCCCGCCCGGCGGGGTCCATCTGATTGCAGTCGATTATACCTTTGGAAAGCGCCAAATGGTTGAAATCGAGGTTACCAAAAAAGTAAACGTAGGGATCTATTTCGGGAGGAATGTTCGCTCGAATCGTGCCTTCTGCCAAAACCGGATCAACAGGGATCCAACCGACCCCTTCTATATAAAACTCCGCCCAATAGTGCCTGGCAGCCTGTAGCTCCCTGTCGATCAAATAACCCGCCACGGGCCGGGCAGGGACTCCCTGGCCTCGTGCCAGAGCGCAGAACAGCACGGCGTAGATATGGGCATTACCTTTACGCTCATCCACGGCTTTGATGATGTCATAATCCTGACGCTCCGGGTCGACCTTGAGACGGCTGATAACATACTTGTAAATCTCGCGCGCCTTGCGGTAGGGATTCCGCTCACGTCCCACGACGGCTGAGCCGATTTTTAAGATCCGTTCGTGAACCGCGGGCACGATCGTATCGGAGGCCGTGTATCTTTTGTACAGTCTTCGCGTGGTGTCATAATTTCGCGATATTTTGGAGATATTCACCTTTGATTCTATCGAGTAACGGTCCACCATGTAGCTTTGGAAAATCGTATAGGTGTTCTCCTCCTCCAGATTTTCAAGGACGAAAAGCTTGACACCGTTCACATCATCGTAAAGCGGTTCCGGTTCCTCGCTGACCAGCTGGAGCTCTCGCTGCTCCGGAGCCTTCACCAGCTGGGGCATCCAAATGAAGATACTGTTCTCCCCATCCGCCGATACCGAAGATATTTCCAGAGAATACTGTACTGCATAGGTTCTCTTCTCCGGGAAAAGTTTGGTGCCCGCGGCACTTTCAATCTCCATATACACCGCGTTGCTTCTACCCTTGTCCGTGTTCACCAGCAGATGTCCCGAAGAAGCTCCGTCCGGTATCCACACCTGGATTTCCCTATCGCTCCACTGCTCGTAGTCCAGATCGTACTCGAAGGCGGGAATTAGCGAGGACTCATCCACCTCTGTATACTCGCGGGTTGCATCTCCAGATATCCAGGTGTAGAGCACGGAAGAGCTGCCCCGCTGCAGGCCGAAGTTCATCCCACTGATTGTGAGCAAGGCACCTACAGAACCGCTTTGCGGGTCCACAGTGCTGATATAGGGCTGCCCGGGTTTTCCGGGTCCGGAAAGTACCACCGGGATCTGCTCCTTGTTTGTAAACAACAATCCCTTGCTCTTTCCGTTCTTGGTAAACACACGTACCATTCCCGAGCTCGCGTCCTCGGGAATGCGTAGGCTGATACGGGTGTCGCTCCAATCCAGATAGTCGGAAGAGACCGGAGCGTAGCCGGCGATCACCACCTCACCGCCGTTGCGCTGCTCGCCGAAATATCTGCCTGTGATAACCATTACATCCTGGGGAAAGCCGATCTTGGGGGTAATCGATTCGATGATTGGGGGACGACCGGTCATACGGGAGCTCAACAGCAGGACCACGACTATGCCGAAGAGGATAAGAACGTAGAGAAAACTCTTCCGTTTAAAAATCGGTTTGGGGATTTTTTTCTGATCGTCCATGATCAGTCAACAGGGGCTTTGAAGGGCTCTCGAAAGGGAAAAATTTCAACCTCCAGCTGGATGTTTACGGTTTTCTGTTCGACCAATTCGTCTGAGAAACCCAGTGGGAAAAACAGCACCTTCTCCCCCCACGCGACTGGAATGCTCTGAATCGTCGTTAAATATTTCGTTTTTGCTTCAGGAGCCTCGGAAAACCAGACCTGGCCCTGGGCAACGAGCAGAAGCTCTCCGTTCGGTTCCTGATAAGGCGTGAATATCACCTCGATGCGTATGTTGTGACCGACCAAACGTACAGCAACGGAGCGGCCGGGAATTGTCAATTTTTTGCTTTGTGAGTTCCACACAGGCTGCTCATCGGCGGGCAAAATCTTGGCTGTTATGTGCAGTTGCAGCAGCTCATCCACCAGAGATTCCAGGTTCTCATCCTGGAAGAAACGCTCCAGGTCGTCTTCCTGTGCCCCCAGATACGATACACCAAGCACAATTAGAACCAGGATGCAAATACGTCTTACCAACGGCTTCTCCTGCTGTGCTCGGTCTCCCTAACCATTTCGGGCTCGCCGACAATGATGAATTGAGTATCCTCGGGAAGGTTTATCAGAATCTCCTGGTTGACAGACTGCCTGTCCAGTGACTTGAGCAGCTGTTCCAGGTCTTCTATCGGTGCAGCCACCTGTACCTCTGTGACGCCGGAAGGCTCCCGGGTGATGCTCATGAAGGGGAAATTGGGCCTGGTGGAGAGAAAGATCAACATTCCCCCCATTGCCAAAGCGACAAACAGAATGGCCGCGGCCGCCGGTAGCGGCAGGCTGATTTTATTCCGCCAGAAAGGGGATTTTCTTGCAAGTTTAGGCCTTGCCGTCGTTTCGAGGTGAAAACGAGTGCGCTCCAGGCTCTCCTTGAAATCCGGTTCTTCGTCGCTGTGTAGCAACTGCCTCAAAGTCTCCAGCTTGGTTATTTCTGCTTGACAGTGCGCGCATTCGTCTAGATGCCGTCGGATTCTCTCGGACCAGGGGAGCTCGATCTCCCCGTCAAAAAACGCGGATAACATTTCCCGGGTGGGACAGCTCATATCCCTCTCTTTTCTATCCGATTTTACCGTCGAGCATCTGAGCCAAACGCTCTCGTGCTCGGAATGCCCTTACCTTAACGTTCCCCTCGCTAATACCCATTATTTTTGCTATTTCTTTGTAGCCGAGATCACCATACTCCTTAAGCACAAGTACCATCCTCAACTTGGCGGGAAGCCTGTTGAGAGCTTCCTGGACGATATTGCGAGTCTCTTCCTTAAAAAATTCGTTGTCGCTTGCTTCTGAAAACTTTTTCGTGATTTTCTGCAGACGCCCGTAGGCACGCTTCTCTCTCGATCTCTTTTTCTCATAATTCAAAGAGAAATTCTTGAGAACTCGTATCAGCCAGTATTTGGTTTGCTCAAGGTCCGGAAGAGGTTCCTCCCGCTGTAGATACTTGATGAACGCCTCGTGGCAGAGATCCTCTGCTTGCGTTCTGTTACCTGTGATTCGATAGGCAATCCGAAACAGAACCGGATATAGGGACTCATAGACTTTATCAAATAAACCCTCACGCACCATAATAAACAACGAACCCACTGAATACGTTACAAAATCTAACGAGAAGTTTTTTTTCGCCAGCGAACCCCGTCCGGGGTGTCCTCCAGAATGATACCTCTGCTGCCCAGCAGCTCCCTGATTTCATCCGCCCGCACGAAATCCTTGCTCCTCCGCGCCCGCTCGCGTTCTTGGATCAGAGCCTCGACCTCCGACCTCAACCCGGGATCGAGCTGTTCCGGCTCGATCGATTCGATACCCAGACCGAGGATTTTGTCCATCTCCACCATCGCCGCCATTTTTTGCCCCGGTCCGACCGACTCATCCTTTAGCAGATCCCAAAATACGGCCAGGCCCCTGGCTACGTTCAGATCGTCGGCCAGAGCTTCCTTGAACGCTTTCAGCCTGTTGTCTGCTTTCCCCGAAATTTCTTCCGGGCCCACCGGCTGCAATCCTGGATTTTCCTCCTTCAGCCTCAAGATCCTCTCGACAAGATTGCGGTGACCGGATCTGGCCGCCTCTAGGGCTTCAAAGCTGAACTGCAGAGGCGAGCGGTAGTGAGCGCCGAGGCAGAAATACCTGTAGTCCAACGGCTCGTAACCTCGCTCTTGAAGCGAGCCCAGCGTCAGGAAATTGCCTGCGGATTTCGCCATCTTCTCTTTTACCATGACGAGAAACTCACCGTGCAGCCAATATTTCACCCAGGGTTTGCAGCCCGTAGCCGCCTCGCTCTGCGCGATTTCATTGGTGTGGTGAACCGCGATATGATCGATCCCGCCGCAGTGCACGTCGAACTGCTCACCGAGATACTTCATGCTCATCGCACTGCACTCGATATGCCAGCCCGGATATCCTTTTCCCCAGGGCGAATCCCAAAGCATTGCCTGGTGCTCGAACTTCGAGCGGGTAAACCAGAGCACAAAATCGAAAGGGGTTCTCTTATTGGCGTCAACAGCGATGCGGGCGCCGGCTTTGAGACTGGACATCAGCTCGCTCTGGGTTCGACCGGTAAGCTTGCCGTAATCGGAGAGCTTTCCTACGTCGAAGTAGATGTTTCCCCCAGATTCGTATGTAAATCCCGCCTTCTCGATGCGGGCAATCAGCTCGATCATATCGGCCACGTGGTCGGTAGCCCTACAGGCAATGTCGGGCATGAGAATGTTGAGAGACTCGAGATCCCTAAAAAAAGCCTTCGAATAGAAATCAGCGATCTCCCAAACACTCTTCCGCTGTTCCCGGGCTCCTTTCAACATCTTGTCTTCACCGGAATCGGCATCATCTGTTAGATGACCCACATCCGTGATATTCATCACATGTTTCACCTGATAGCCGAAAGAGCGCAGTGTTCGAATCAGCAGGTCTTCGAATATATAAGTACGCAGATTGCCGATATGGGCAAATTGATACACGGTGGGTCCGCAGGTGTACAAACCGACACGACCCGACTCGATGGGATTAAATTCCTGAATTTCCCTACCCAGGGTGTTGAAGAGTCTTAAAATAACGCACGCCTCCTTTTTGTGTATAGAACCCCTATGTACAGCCTCTCTCCTCCAGGTGAGGATAACCGCCGAGGTAGATTATTTCATCTATAGAATATAGACTCTGCCTGTGAGAAAAGTAGGAGAAATCCTGAAAAAAATCAACCTAC
>CAYMGP010000022.1:0-30045 GCA_964390045.1 uncultured Spirochaetaceae bacterium
CCCAACATGATCGTGAAGATCCCGGTCACGAAAGCCGGCATCCCGGCCTTCGAGGAGGCCACCTACCGGGGGGTGAGCATCAACGCCACGGTGTGCTTCTCCACGCCCCAGTGCCTGGCCGTGGCCGAGGCGGTGGAGCGGGGCCTGAAGCGCCGGGAGGCAGAGGGCAAGGACATCGCCTCCATGGGCCCTGTGTGCACCATCATGGTGGGCCGGATCGACGACTGGCTGAAAGTGGTAATGAACAAGGAGGGCATCATCACCGATCCCGGATACCTGGAGTGGGCCGGGGTGGCGATCTTCAAGCGGACCTACAAGATCTTCAAGGAGCGCGGCTACCGCCTGCGCCTGCTCTCCGCGGCCTTCCGCAATCACATGCACTGGAGCGAGTTCATCGGCGGGGATGTGGTGATCTCACCGCCCTACAAGTGGCAGCTTCGCTACAACGCATCGGACGTGGAGGTGAAAGACCGCATCGGCGATCCTGTGGACCCGAAGATCGTGGCCGAGCTTTCCAAGAAGTTCAGCGAGTTCCGCCGGGCCTACGAACCGGATGGGATGAAGGTCGAGGAGTTCGACGGTTTCGGTCCCACGGTGCGCACGATCCGCCAGTTCTCAGCCGGCTGCAATCAACTGGCTGACCTGATCCGGGACTTCATGATGCCCAATCCGGACCTGTAGATCGGCACGTTCGCGCCGGGTTTTAATCAAGATCCAAAATGACGCGTGCAAAGAAGAATAGAAACTGAGGAGGAACTATGAAAATAGGAATCATGAGCGCAGCTTTCCCCTCCCTTGACTTTGAAGAGGTGCTGAGCTTTCTCTCGGACAACGGCTTCGGATCCGTAGAGCTGGCCTGCTGGCCTGCCGGAGCCGGCAAAGACCGCAAGTACGGTGGAGTCGTACATATCGATGTGGATTCACTGAGCTCGACCAGCGTCGACGAGATCAAAGGACGATGCCGGGAAAAGGGAATCGAGATCTCAGCTCTCGGCTACTACCCCAATCCTCTGCACGACGATCTCAAGGTAAGGGAACGGATGATCAACCACCTCAAAAAGGTGATAGTCGGCGCAGAAAAGCTCGGTGTCGGTATCGTCGGAACCTTCACGGGAAGGCCATCCGCTATCGTTGGCAGAGACTGGCAGCAGACCATCGACAGGCACTTCGAAGAGTTCCGTAAGGTCTGGCCCGACCTGATAAAGTTCGCAGCCGACCACAACGTAAAGATCGCCATCGAGCATTGCCCGATGCTCTGGCACAACACCTGGCCCGGAGGCGACAACCTGAGCTACTCGCCGGCCATCATCCGCCGCTGCCTCGAAATCGTGCCCGCTGAGAATTATGGGCTCCTGTACGATCCCTCCCACTTCATCTGGCAGAGAATTGACTACATCCGCTTCATCTACGATTTCGCGGACCGTATCTTCTGCGTTCATGCTCAGGATATGGATCTCGATGAAGAAATGTGCTATCAGCACGGGATTCTGAGCGCCGGAATAGAGGTGCAGCAGCGCCGTATTCCCGGTATGGGCAGAGTCAACTGGCAGGAGGTAATCAAGGCTCTGTACAACATAGGCTACGACAGCGCCATGAACATCGAGCACGAAGATTCCAACTGGGAGGGCAGTGTAGATAAAGTCAAGCAGGGCTTTTTAATCGCCAGGCGGTTTCTCGAGGTCTATACAGCCTAGCCGCCAAAACTCCGGGCAAGAGAATCAACACCTCGAGGACAGATGTAATAGCCGCTCTGCAAAATGGAATGGTAGAGGCTTTTGCCGCTGCACCGATCGTTGCCGCTACTGGATTTTTTCAACGATCCGGCCGCCCTCTTTTTCCTTCAGAATGAGCTTGTTCCTGCCGTCGGGCATGCGCTCTTCCTTTATCAGGAAGTGGTTCTCGTCGAACTCTACCAAGCCGGGCCCCTTGCTCGCCCCTGACTCGCCGCGCCAGATCTCCAGCTCCACAGGCTCCCAGCGCTTGGAGTCCACGGAGCGGTAGCAGGCGTCCATGATCGCGTTGACCACGTACCCGTCATAGAAGGTCTCCATCGCGACGGTGCCGTTGTCCAGGGCATCCAGCATCTCGGTGAACATGGGCACGTAGCCGAGCTCTGCCAGCTCGTCGCCGACGGGGAACAGCCATCCCTTTTCCCCCTCGGCTTTTTCAGCCACATAGCCTTTTTGCCCAACATCCGTGAACATTTCGAAGCCGGTGCGCAGCCAGTGGTTGAGCCAGATAGTGCCGTCCGTTCCGGCCACCTCGTCCCGCAGGTCCATGCCGCCGCGAAAGCTCCAGCTGGCCTCGAACTGGGAGACCGCCCCGCTCTCGTAGCGAACGAGCCCTATGGCGCTGTCCTCGACCTCGATCGGATGAACCTGGGTGTCCGCCCAGCACATAGCTTCCAGGGGACGCACCTCCTTGCCGATCAAGGCCCGGCCGATCTCGATGCAGTGGCAGCCCATATCCACGATCGCTCCACCCCCGGAGGTATTCTTGTCCCAAAACCAGGCGCTGTGCGGTCCCGGATGCGATTCCCTGGAGCGTGTCCACAGCACCCGCCCGACAGCCCCGTTGCGGACCGACTCGATGGTCTTGAGCATCTTCGGTGTGTATACCAGGTCTTCCAGGTAGCCGTGAAAGACCCCCGCCTTCTCTACGGCCTCGAGCATCTCCTTGGCATCCCGGACATTGGTAGCCAGAGGCTTCGTGCAGAGGATCGCCTTGCCCGCTTTAGCCGCGGCAAGCACCGCCTCCTTATGCAGAACGTTGGGAAGCCCGATGACCACCACGTCGGTCTGCGGATCGTTGATGGCCTCGACCATATCCGTGGTCCAACGCTCCACCCCCCACTCGGCGGCCGACTCCTCGGCTCTGCTCTGCGAACGGGAATAGAGCACCGCGACCTTGTCGCGGCTGCGGTTGGCGTGCAGGGTCAGGGTGTAAAACCTCCCTATCAGTCCTGTTCCGAGCATCGTGATCTTATGCATTTTCTATCTCCTGCGCCTGTTGCTCACATATATTATCAATAAAACAAACAGTACGATTCCGAATCCTGTCCATTTTCCCGCGTCGCCCCAGCCCAAGGCGACGAGCAGATTGGTCAGCGTCTGCAGGAATATGGCGCCCAGGATCACTCCCAGATAATTGCCGTCCCCTCCGGTCAGCGACACCCCGCCGACGACAGCCGCGGCGATGCTCGGCATGACGTAGTTGGAGCCCATGTCCTTGAACGCAATACCCATATTGCCTATGAGCAGCAGTCCGAGAAGGCTAGAGAGCACACCGCTGATTATAAAAGCTGTACAGCGTACCATCCTGACGTGGACACCACTCAGATAGGCGGCGGTTTCATTGGAACCGGAACCGAAGAGTTTCAATCCCCACTTGGTCTTGTACATGATGACCATTACGATCGGGACGATAATAAGCAGTATAAAAAGTATATTGGGGAACATGCCGCTGGACTTGGCGGCGATTATCTGTAAGACGGGCGAAGGCCTGCCCGTGATGTTCTTGCCCGCCGTGTACACGTTGATAACACCCTGCAGAATATTGGCCATGGCCAACGTGACAACGAGCGGGGGCAGCTTGAAATAGGCTGTGAGCACGCCGTTTACCAGACCTACGGCGAATCCCAGGCCCAGGGCCACCAGCACGGCCAGCCAGAGGTTGGCGTTCTGCCCGTCCATGATCGCGGCCGTGAAAACGGCCGTCATGGTGGCGTTGTAACCCACAGAAAGGTCGAGACCGCTTCCTCCGGAGGCGATTACTACCATCTGGCACAAACCGAAAAGGGCGATAAACGAGGCCAGCTTGATGGTCAGCAGAATCTGCCCAAAGCTCAAGAACGTCTCAACGACGATTTCACCCAGCACGAAGAGAAAAATGATCAGCACAAAAGCGATGACCAGCTTCTTGTACCTATCCAAAAAATTGTACGCGTCGCTGTCCTTAACCGCCGCCCAGGCTCTCATGTTAGTTTACTCTCCTGCATTGCTCTGCGGCTGGACAGCGTATAGAGCTGCGAGCCGGCGATAGCTATGATAACAATAAGTCCGCCGAAAAGCGTCTGATAGGCATTCGGAATATTGGCGAAGAATATTATCTTGCTTACAAAGCTGAAGATGAGCGCGCCGATCAGGGCGAAATAAACACTTCCCCTGCCGCCGGTAAGCGCAATGCCGCCCACCACTGCTGCCGCTATCGCTTTCAGGGTCAGAGGATCTCCCATGCGCGCATCCCCGGAGCGGTTCTGCCCCACAAAAAACAGGGCGGCCAGCAGCACGAAGACCGAATTGATCATGCAGGCCTGCGTCTGGACCCGCGCCGTATTGATGCCTGTCTCGTAGGCGCTCTCGCTGTTGCTTCCCACAGCATAGATGTATCGTCCGGTCTTCATCCTGCTGATGATAAACCAAAGAAGGCAGCCTAAAATCACCAGGATCAAGGCGGGCGGAATAACATTTCCGAAGGCCTTGAGAAACGCCGGTGCGCGCTCGATATTGCCTATCTTGTAGAACGCCTGGAACCAGTCAACAGTTTCCCCGCCCGGCGTCGGTCTCAAGAACAGGGCGATACCGAGCCAGATGAACGAAGTGGCAAAGGTGACGATAACCGGGGGGATCTTCAGATACCCTATGCCGACACCGTTGATCACACCTATTGCCATGGCAACTATAAAAGCGACCGCCAGAGCATAAAATCCTGTAATCGGCACGCCTTCCCGCATCACAGAGGTCAAAACGCAGGTCAGCAGGGAAAGGGCCGAGCCGACGGAAAGATCGAGGCCACCGGAAAGGATGACCACCGCCTGACCCATCGTCAATAAAATCAACGGGGTGAAGGAATTTATGTTTCTGACGATGGACTTCATGGCAAAGAAGTTTCTCTGCAGAGCGGCGGTCAGCGCAAACATGACGATGAGTATGAGCAGTCTTGAAAAATCAGGGTTGGAGACGAGCCTTTTCAAAGCCGAGTCGACTGCCGTGTTTTTTTTCACTCGATTACCCTTTGTCAGCGCACGCGCATAGAGGTCGCGACGATCGTGTCGTCGTTGATCTGCTCTCCCTCGAGAGTCCTGACGATCTGTCCTTCGTACATAATCATGAGCCTGTCGCAGTATTCTATCAGCTCCTCGTTGTCGCTCGCGTACAGTATCACGCTCATGCTCTTTTCCTTTACCTGGCCGATGATGTAGTCGTACAGATCCCTCTTGGCTCCCACATCGACTCCCTTGGCGGGATCGGCCAGTACGAGCACGTTGGTGTCGAAGGAAAGCCATTTGCCGACCACCACCTTCTGCTGGTTGCCCCCCGACAACGAGTTGACAGGCATATCCAAATTGTGGGTTACGATCGAAAGCACATCGACCACCGCTTGAGTTTCTTTTCTGTATTTACCCTGTGGGGTGAACAGGGGCTGGCGCTTGAGCCCCAGCTTGGGAAAAATTATGTTTGTGAACAGCGAGTGGTTGAGGAACAAGCCCTCCAACTGTCTGTCCCCCGGCACGAGCAGGATGCTGTTCTGTATGGCATTTGCCGGCCGGGTCAGCTTGATCTTTTTACCGTGAAGCTCCACCTCCCCGCTGATACCCGAATAGTTGCCCGCCAGGGCGAGCATGAGCTCGTGCTGCCCCTGCCCGGCGAGTCCCCCGACACCCAGTATCTCGCCCTTCTTCAGCTCGAAGCTGATGTCTTTCAGAAACCGGCCGTAATTTAGGTTTTTCACGCTCAACACGATTTCATCTGTCAATGCATTGCGGCTTTTCTCAACCTTGGCCTTCTGCGCCTCGCCGGTAATGTAGCTGATTATCTTCTCCGGATCTTTTACATCCTTTGTATAGTCGATACTACCGACATTCTCTCCATTGCGAAAAATAACGATATCGTCGCATATCTCCATGACTTCCCACAACCTGTGGGAGGTGAAAACAATGGCAACGTTTTCTTCGGCCAGTTTGCGCATGGTAGCGAAGAGACTCTTCACCTGGGCCTGTTCGAGGGCGGCTGTGGGCTCGTCTAAGATGAGAAGTTTTGGATCTTCGGAAATGGCTTTGGCTATCTCTACGATCTGCATCTCCCCGGGGTTCAGCTCATGAACCATCTTCCTGATGTCCAAACCCGGCAGGAGCTGACCGACGATCGCCCGCGCGTGCTCCATCGCGGCCTTGTTGTCCAAAAAAAGCCCCTTTGTGTGTTCTGCTCCCAATACGATGTTCTGCCAGACTGTGAGATCTGCCACCAGGCTCAGGTTCTGAAATACCATGGCAATCCCGTCTTTTCTGGCTTCATTCGGGTTCCTGTATTTGACGGGTTTGCCGTTGAACTTGACTTCTCCGGCATCGGCGCTGTACACACCCGTGATGATCTTGGACATCGTGCTCTTGCCGGAACCATTGGCCCCCAACAGTCCGGTTATCCTTCCGCGCCGGCAAACCAGATTCGCGCTTGCCAGGGCCACGACTCCGCCGAAATGTTTTTTAATTCCCGTCGCTTCCAGGACCTTCACGGCTTTTTAGAAATTCCCTTCAAAAAAAACGGGTTTAGGAAGCAGGATCAACCTGCCTCCTAAACCCTAATAAAGTTCTGCAAATCAATCAACGGCTGCTATTGAAATAGGGCGACTACCTGGTCTTCCGGCATGATTTCGCTCAACAGGTAATCATCCGGTTTATCTTTGAGCAGCTGCCAGCCTTCGTCGAAGTTCTCGTCCGTGATGAACATACCGACTTTGTAGAAGTAGGTGTTGTCCTTCAAGATGCCGGACTTGAACTCCTTGCCATTATACAGCTGCAGAGCCATGCGGAAACCGGTACCGCCGATTCCCGGCGGGTTGGGCTGCGCGCAGGCCTTGAAGTCGGCCCCCTGGTCTCGCAGCTTCTTCCACTCTTTGAAGAAAGCAGTACCGGGATCGCCGAACATGACCTTGGGCAGCTTGTTGGCGTCGAGGAAGGCGGAAAGAATACCGAAGGACATACCATCCTGACCGATCGCCGCATCTATCCTCTGGCCGCCTCCGATGATCTGGGTGGCCACCTCCTTGGCTTTTGTCTGATCCCAGTAGCCTGTGGTATCGGCGATCAGCTTGATATCCGGGTAGCCTTTGAGAACATCATAGGTTGCCGCTCTACGATCGACGTTCGCCGGGTGTCCCTCGAGGCCGTATATCTGGATGGCGTTGCCGGACTTGAGTGTCGAAGCAATGAACTCGACGTTCTTCTTCATCCAGGCATAGTGGTCGAGGGTGACGTTGAGCACGTCGGGCGCCGTGACCGTGGCATCGTAGGAAACCACCAGTATTCCCTCATCCTGCGCCTCTTTGATGACGCCGTTGAGCGAATCGGGAGAGTTGGGATTGACCATGATGATGTCCACGCCCTGGGAAATGAAATCCCGGAGTATGTTGGCCTGCTCGGTAGCATCACCGTTGGTGACGTTGTTCACCAGTTTGTAATCCGCAATCTTCCCGGCAGCCTTGTACTCGGTACCAACCTCTTCCAGTGCGTCGATCATGATGTTCCGCCAGGAAGTACCGGACGAGCCTGTAGAGATCCCGACGACGGGCAGTCCCTTGGCAGCTGTTTCCTTCTGTCCAGCCGCGCCTACGACAAACGTAAAAGCGAGCATGAACACCAGAGCAATACAGGTGAGTTTTAACACCTTGTTCATACGTAAACCTCCTCTAAAAATTTTTTTCACTTTAAAAAATTATTCGCACCTAACCATAGCTCTTTTCCGTACCGTTCTTGCCTCCTTCTATCCTCTTTTCTTTGTCTCTCTCTCAAGACCCGCCTTCATCGCACCTCCAGTGCACCACCTCCTTCCGCTCAAAGCTGTATGCCCGTGGGCAGATTGGCCACGATTTCCGCATTGGCATTCTGCTGCGCATCCTTGTCGAGAGTCAAACCGATGTTCGCACCATCGGTTACCGCACCGCGCAGGTTGCGGACCTTCTTGGCGTCCCCGATCTTGGTGACGAGCAACCCGGCTTTGAGGTATTCCTCGTACAGGTCATCGTTTTCCTTCACGTTTGCCAGCACAACGTTGTCCACCTTGAGGGTGGAACGCTCGAACTTGCCGTTGAGCAAAACGACCTCGCCGTTCTTTGCGATCTCGACAACCGACGACTCACTGATGATGGTCACCGGATGCTTGAAGGTCTTGCTGACCAGTCCCTCGCCCTGTCCTCCGCTGAAACGTTTGACCATGACGTCCTTGTGGCAGGGTTCCATCCAAGCGGCGAACTCTCGCTGCTCCGTTACGATGTACACCTTCTTGCCGGCAACCCCCAGCTTCTCGGCCGTGTCCGCCGCTCCGTAGTAGTCACCCCAGATCAGGACGGTATCACCGACCTCTACAGGCTCGGGCTTTCCGTTCTTCGGCCAGAACTCGCAGTTCTTGTTCTTGCAGCGCAGCACGTCTTCAAAAGTGCAGACACAGTCCGAGTCGATGCCCCGAATCTCGGGACGTACAACCTCGCTGCCGGTAGCCACCAGTACAACATCGAAACCTTTGAGATCAGCCGGTTTGGGAACGGTTTCATACTTCACCTCGACTCCGAGCTTGGCGACCTGCCGGCGGATCCAGTCCGCGTACCAGCGCATCTTGCTCTTCCCGGCAACCGTGCAGCAGTAAAGAATGGCTCCTCCGATCTCATTGCTCTTTTCAAAGACGGTGACCTTGTGGCCCCGCAGCGTGGCTATGCGGGCCGCTTCCAAGCCAGCCGGCCCGCCGCCGATGACCGCCACTTTGTACTTCTGATCGGCCTGTCCGAAATCGATAAACCTTTCATCCCCGACGGCCGGATTGATCGCACAGCGCATGTGCCGTCTGATCATCAGCGATTCCTGCCAGCAGCCGACCAGACAGGAGATACATCTGCGGATCTCCTCTTCTTTTCCTGCCTTGGCCTTATTGGCCCAGTAGGGATCGGCAACCATCTGGCGGGACAGTCCGACCATGTCGGTCTTGCCCTCCGCCAGGATCTTCTCGCAGTAGTCCGGATCGCGCAGGGTGTGGCTGGTGATCACGGGAATCTTGACATGCTTCTTGATCTCCTCGGCCGTGTAGGTATTCCAACCTTGAGGATAATACATCGGGTCCATGGTCGGGCCCGGTTTTTCGAAGATACCGGCGCTGATGTCGAGAAACGCCACTCCGTGCTCCTCCATCAGCTCGGCCACTTTTACGCTTTCCTCGAGGTCGCGGCCGCCCTCGATCCACTCCTCGCCGGAGTAGCGGATCCCGATGGGGAAATCCGGACCGCACTTTTGCTGGATTCTGTCGATGATCTCCAGGGTGAACAGCATGCGGCCCATGAAGCTGCCGCCGAAGCGGTCGTTGCGCTTGTTGACGTAGGGGCTCATGAACTGAGCGATCAGGTAGCCGTGGGCGCCGTGCAGCTCGACAGCATCGAAGCCCGCCTGCTGAAGCCGCCAGGCTCCCTCGCCGAACTTTTCGATAAGGTCATAGATCTCATCCATGGTCATGGCGCGAATCGCCTTGCCCTGAGCTTCCGCGCCGGCGTAAACCACCTCATGGCCGGCGGACCCGGGAATATCCACCAGCATATCACTGGCTGACATCAGGTCCTTGCGCGGCCAGGCGGCCTGGCGGCCGGGATGCTGGATCTGTACAGAACATTTGGCTCCATGTCGGTGCATAGCCTCGGCCAGCTCTGCGAGACCGGGGATCAGGGGATCTTCGTCCACGGCGATACAGGTGACCGTGGGTCGGCCTGTCTTCTTATCCGGTGTGGAAGCCCCGCAAATAATCAAGCCGCAGCCTCCCTTGGCAACCTCTTCATGGTAGGTGATCACCCGCTGGTTGATCGAGCCATCGGCATTGGCGGAAGATATGTCCGTCGGGACATGGCAGACCCTGTTCGGCACCGTGAAATTGCCGATCTGGATCGGGCTGAATAGATGGGGGTACTTGCTCTCACTCATACAGTACTCCTTGCTCCTTTATTAAATATTTGCTAGACCATGGCACTCGTTTTGTCGACACCGGCGTTGTCGGCGGCGCGCTGCTCCTCCAGATACTCCACGAGCCTGTTCGCGTGGGAGGAGATGAGGTTCGCCACCCTCTCAAAATTCCGTTCCTCGACAGCCTGCAGGATCTCCTCGTGCTCTCCGGCCAGCTCAACCGGATTGACGATGCGCAGGTAGTCCATAATGAAGCGGGTGCGCACATCGAAGGCCAAAGAGTCCCAGAGGCTGAGTAGAATCTGGTTTCCGGAAGACTCGACGATAAGCCTGTGAAACAACTGGTTTTGATTCTGGTATTCCACCCAGTCGTGACGTAGTGCCGCGTTTTGGATGTTGCTGCTGTACTCCCTCAGATCGGACAGGCACTGCTCAAGCTTCCTTCCAGCCAACCTGGCTGCAAGCGCCTCCAGAACCGCTTTCACATGCAGGGCGTCCACTGTCTCGGAAACCGTCACCTCGCGCACCCGGGCACCGCGATGCACCACGTAGTCCAGCACGCGCATGGCGGCCAGCTCGCGGATCGCCTCTCGGACGGGGATGGTGCTCACATGCAGCTCCGAAGCGATTCGGGCTTCAACGACCTTGTCTCCGGGAGCAAGCTCTCCAATCGAGACCTTGGCGAGAATGTGGTTTCGTACTTGTTGGCTGAGGGAATAGCGATTGGCGACGACCCTATTAGGGTTATCCATAGCTTGTTTGCTATATTATATATGATATAGAATCCTGTCAAGCCCGGAATTCAGCCTGGAATTCAGGATTTCTTCGAAAATCGGCAATCCCGAGCGGCCGCTGCCCGTGCTGCGGGCGCTCCTGCTCAAACGAGGGTCAAAAACTGCTTCACGTAGTTGCGGCTCTGGATCAGCGAGCTTTTCCGTGCTTCGAAGGATTCTTCGTACGCCCGGTCCTCGACCTCGACGCAGGCCGAGCCGTTATAACCAATATCTGTTAGAGCCGAGAAATACTTTCCCCAGTCCACATCGCCCAGCCCCGGAAGCTTCGGAGAGTGGTACTCCAGCGGCGTAGCCAAAATACCGACCTCAGCCAGTTTGTCGGGCAGGATCTTGGCGTCTTTGATATGGGCGTGGAAGATGCGATCCTTGAATTCATAGATCGGCCGGATGTAATTCATCTGCTGCCAGACCAGGTGAGAGGGATCGTAGTTCAGCCCGAAGTACGGCGATGGAATGATTTCGAACATGCGCCGCCAGACCGCAGGGCTGATCGCCATGTTCTTCCCGCCCGGCCATTCATCCGCCGAGAAAAACATGGGGCAGTTCTCGATTCCGATCTTCACTTTCTTCTGTTCGGCGTGCTTTACAATGGGCGGCCAAACCTTCTCGAAAAGCTTGAAGTTATCTTCGAGACTCTTGGTGTGGTCCCTACCGACGAAGGTGTTGGCAATGCCCACTCCGAGCCTGGCCGAGGCATCGATCACCTTGAGGAAATGCTCACGGTAGGAAGCCGCCTGGGGGCTGTCCTCCAACATGTTGGGGTAGTAACCCAATCCGGATATCGCCACCCCCTTCTTCTCGCAGGTTTCACGGATCTCCTTCACACTGCGGTCGTCGAGCTTCCTCACGTCGATATGGGTCACACCGGCGTAGCGCCGTTCCGCCTTGCCGACCGGCCAGCAGAGCATCTCCACACATTGGTAGCCGCACTCGGCGGCAAGATCCACAGTTTGATCGAAGCTCAAATCCTCGACCACCGCACTGACAAATCCCAACTTAATCATTTTCTTATACCTCCTGTTCTCCTAACGGCGCCGCTTTCAAGACTTCACAGGAAGCCAGGACCGTTTCTTGTTGCTCCTCAGGATCGCATCGCAAAGCTGAAGCTCCCACAGTCCGTCTCGGAAGGTCGGATACTTCGGCGCCGCATCTCGACCGCCGGCGCGCACCGCTGCGTAGAACTGTTTGAACAGCTGTTTGGAAGTGTCCGGGAAACCTTCATTATGGCCGCCGGGAAAGCCGATCAGCTCCCGGCTGTCCGCATGCACAAGCGACGGATCGCGCAGCAGCAGCTCGTTGGCTCCATCGCGCCGCCCGATCCACACCTGGTTCGGCAATTCCGATTCCCAGGCAACCGAGCTCTTCGAACCGTCTATTTCGAAGTACAACCGGTTCTTCCTTCCCGCCGATACCTGGCTGACTGTAAAAACACCGTGCGCTCCGTTTTCGAAATGCAGCATCACCGTGGCGTAATCTTCTGTACCGATGGGGATCTGTTTGTAGTCCTCCGGCTTCAACAGCTTGCCCGCAAAGGTCTCTAAGGGTTTGAGCGGTTTTTTTCTAATTTTGTGAAAGGTAGCGAAATCCGCACAGACCTCACTTATTTTCCCGCCCGTGAGGTATTGCATGAGGTCCATCCAGTGCGAGCCGATATCGGCTATGGCCCGAGATTCTCCCGAGTACTCCGGTTCAAGGCGCCAATTATAGTCGGTGTCGTAAAACAACCAGTCTTGCAGGTAGGAACCCTGCACCGAATATATTTCACCCAGCTCGCCGTTCTCGATCATGGCACGAATATGAGCCAGCAACGGATAATAGCGAATATTGAAATGTACGGCACAAACCTTTCCGCTCTCCTCTGCGAGTTTCACCAACTCCTGTGCTTCCTCGACGGTCACGGCCAGAGGTTTGTCACAAACAACGTGCTTGCCAGCGGCCAACGCATCCTTTGCCTGAGGAAAGTGCAGATGGTTCGGCGTACATATATGTACGGCATCGATCTCCTCGAGCTCCAGCAGCTGCCTGTGGTCCCCGAACGCTTTTTCAACTCCGAGCTCCTCGGCTTTTACTTTCGCCTTGGCGTCGCTGGAATGGGCGATACCAACCACCTCGATCCCGGGAAGCCGGCGCAATGCCTCGATGTGGGCAGGACCGATGAACCCAATACCTATTACACCAACCCTCACTTTGTTCATAATGCCCTCCTGATGCACGTTTGCTCGTATGCGATACTAAGACCGTTCAGCGCATGATGTCAAGGAAAGGGAAGTTGAGCTCACAGTTTATATCTCAGGCGGTTGTTCGATTCGGAAATGGTTCCGTTTATGAACATTTCCTCCAAGATTTCCTCTAACTCGGACGCACTGGCTTTATCTCTCAGCAGCGATTCTATATGTTTCTTCAATGTGCCTTTGGCCCGTGGCCGTTTCTGAGAATCGATCTTCTTCAGGTTAGCCACGATACCATTCGTGAATTTCGATGTCGGCAGTTTTCTATTATTGTCGGAGAGCTCGGCAAGGTTGGCGATTCTTCTGGCGGGTATACCGGATTCGGCTATGTAGCGAATCAAAGAATCATAGCCGTTGTCCTTCGAAAGAACAACCAGAGAGAGATCTCGCTGATACTTCTCACGTAGTCGGCCCAGCTCGTAAGCGATGTGGAAATCCAGGTTGTTTTTTCCGTCACCCGCTATCTTCAACCACCGTACCCGCTCGCCAAGACTCTGTAATCTCTGGACCAGAGTAAATGGTATCCTGTTTTGGGACTTGCCTATAAAAACAGTGACTTCGGTATCCTCGGTATTGATAAGGTCGATATCAACTTTCTGGGTATTTTCGAAATCTATCAAAATAAATCTTTTCATGATTGTAACTCAATGTACAAGATAACTATATTCGCTCCGATCTCAAAGCACGCCGATTCTGTTTTTGTTCACGCAATGGGGTTTCTATACGCGGTCGCACAGCTTCCTGAAGTTGCAGTACTCACATATGGATTCGATCTGGGTCAATGGAAACTTATCCTTTGGCAAGGGAATGTTTTCACTCACATCAGAACACAATGCCTGCATTTCTCTGCTTTGTTCCCGCACCAATGTGGCAAAGTCCTGCATGTCGTACTCGTTGAGCTCCACCGTCGCTTCTTTGTATTCGGGAAGGAGATAGGCGATCGTCGTAGTGATATCGTCCAACAGGAAATCGTAGTGATAGGCGGCCCAAGCCGCGTATCCTCTCATCTGGCTGATATGCTTCTCCTCCCGCTCCTTCCCTGTCTTCCAATCGATAATATGGAGATGTTCCCTCGTAGGTATTAAAAAATCGACCTTGCAGTACGCCTTGAGCCCCTCCACCCTGGTCTCACCGAAGCCATCCGGATCGATTACCCAGGGAATTGTCGCAGTGGCTGCCTGGCGCGAGAGCCACTGAAAGCGCTCGCTCTCGATCAGATTGATCAGCGCGGCGATCACATTGTTGCTCAACTCTTCCGTGTCTACTTCTTCTTTCTCGCCATAATGAATCTCGGCGTAACGCGCCCGGCTGTGTTGCTCGGCCACCTTCCGGCGGGCGTACTCGGAAAAGCGTTGGCTAGCGACGGGCCTGTCGGGTTCCTTCAACAGCCGTTTCAGCAGCGTGGAGATACACATATGTACGACCGTACCGATCTGCAGGGGAACCGACACCAGCGATCGAAGGTGGGCGATCAGTTCTAGAGGGTACTCTCTGTCCCACCGGTAGTAGTACTGGTAATAATACTTGCGTCTACAGGTCGTGTATGTGTCGTATCTGGAGATCGACCAGCCTAAGATTGGAGTGTACTCGAATGTTTTTATGGCAATCGCCTCCCCTGGGTATCATTTCGCCGGACTACTAAAAATAGAACCGCATTCCCGTTTTGATACCGAATCCACTTCCCAACCAACTGCTCGCTATCGTATATAAGTTCGACTTGTCCCCCTTGAGGCTTTTGTAGCCGCCGCCGGCATCCAAGAGGTACGATATCTTCTCCTCCGTGAAAACCTCTATTCCATAGTATCCCCAAAGCGCGAAAGTCAAATTCTCACCTATAAGATTTCCAATATCGTAGATGATGCTGTCATACGGTGTGAAGGAATAGCCCAGCAGAATATCCATACCTCCATACATTCTGAAGCGATCCTCGATAAAAGGACTGCTTCCCCCGCAGGAAAGCACCCCTCCGACCACGACCGGATGAAAAGACACAGATTCACCGTTCTGATGGATGAAGGTCGCCCAAGTCAGGCTGCTCATCACCCTGGCTTTCAGCCCGAGAACCACTTGGTCGCCGAGTGTGGGTGACACAATCCCCACCTCCAGGAAAGACAATGCACCCTGGATACCCATGCCGAATTGGAAGGCAAAGGTATCCCCCTTTGCCACGAGGAACGGACACACCATAATCAGGATGAATATGGTGCACAATAGTACAGCTCGTTTTTTCATCTATCTTTCTCCTCTCATAGTATACGTTGCTTTCTAAGCTCCCGGCTTGATATTTCGCTTGGCCCGGAGCACAACTTCTGTAATTCGTCTTTGCCGTGTCTGTATCTTCTTCGCACCGTCAATCCAACCGTAGCAGATCGCCTCTTCAACGGCATCACTCAGGGAAATGCCTGTGACAGCGGATCCCTTTTTCCTGATAACCAACCAAACTTCCTGCTTCGCCATCGCCGTGACATCTAGGTTTTCCCGCGCAATAGAGATACCCCTGTCCAGATGTACCAGATCGGTGCCACGATTATCGCTGCCGCGGCTCCCACTGCCATTACTATAAATGATGCGCTCAGATTCCCGATCATCGTCATCACAAGGAGAGCAGAACCCAGTATACCGATTACCGCCAGGACTCTGTTGAGCTTCCCCGATTTCAAACAGTGAATATTCACAACGGCAATCCAAAGCCCGACAAAACCGAAACGGAAAATACATAAAGTGTCGATAAAGCGTAGTGGTTGAGAAGCCAGCACCGCCGATTTGATGTTCTCATCACCAAACACATACATCCGAGACAGGTAAGGCAATAGATTCAAAGAGCGCAGTTGATCGACCGCTTCTACGGCAAATCCCAAAAGACCTAGATACATCATCCACCTGAGAAAGGCTGATTTTTCAGATCCTGCGTACTTGGAAAACGCCGGGACAAACCCGATGGCCAGCAGGCCTATCGAGGCGGCTGCAATCCCGTACAGCAGGTAGGTACCCGGCTGGTCTGCAAACGCTGGAAGCACCGTGGCGTAGTCTTGCGAGCCCGATGCAGGAGATAGCAAAAAAGATACCCCGAGCAGCACATACAACACCCCGATTGCTATCGACAGTGTCCCTCCGAGCCTGTATTCGCTATCCCTGTCCATCACTGCCTCCTCAATAAGTTATTGTTTCTCCATCTCTGCGATAAAATGAAAAGGGCTGCCCCGGATATCAGAAAAACATCTGCAAAATTGAAGATCCCGGTGCGAAGCCTGCCAACACCGAGATTCATAAAATCGGCTACCAGACCGTCGTATATCAGCCTGTCTATTAGATTCCCGGCTCCGCCACCTATGATCAAGGACAGGGCGGAGGTTTGTAGTAGATTCAATCTTCGCATTATTACTATATAAATAGAAGCGCAAATAATCGCCGCCAGGGGAAGAATCCCGAACAGTATTCTTCTTAAATAATCAGGCCAGTTTGAGCCTAAGCTGAGAAAAGCTCCTTGATTTTCGGCGTAGGTGAGCACGAAAACATTCCCGAGCAATTTGACTGTGTCTTGATTTTTCAAAGAAGAGCGTGCGATATGCTTTGTCAATTGATCACAGCCGACAGTCACAAGGACAATGAAGACGATCAAAAGGATTCTCAATACACTTCTGCGCACGTATTCTCCCTATTCGTAGCGGTGAGGACGCGGACAATCAATTCTTGAGCTTCCAAAAAATATTCCACATGGGGACGTTTCTTATATACTCCTCATAAGAATCGCCGAATTTCCTTCTATATATATTGATCTTCCATCTTGGATGCCATCCCGAATAATAATTCGGAATCGACCCGTCGGTCCAGTGAACGAGGAAACCAAGCCAGACAATCCCGCATAGTATATATTTCAGCATATATGAGGCGAATAAAAAACGCGTGCGAAATCTCTCAGAAAGACCTTCATTATGTACGAAACACCGCAGGAACAGGTATTTTCTACCCGTAACTATGTTTTTTTAAGAATATAGTTCAGTTTGTTTCCATAATATGCGGCCAGATGAGGATTGTGGACGAACACTTCATTTTTATCGTGCTCCAGAGTCAGGTATGTTTTCAGCGCGACAATCGGCTTGACCTGGAAATTGAAGATATCTTCCACTCTTTTCAGCATCACATCGAGCGAATACAACTTCTGCGATTCGGTATAAAGCGGAGAACAATCTATCTTCATGTGTTTCAGTTTCCTGATATTCCGAAGCACATTCTCCTTCAATTCTCTCTTAGGAAGGGTGTATTTGTTATTCACCGAATGGAACAGCAGGGTACTCTCGTACACCCGGGCCAGCTTTCCGATCTCGTGGCGGATTATTTCTGCAAACTCCCGGGCCCGCATGCTGTAATCTGCGGGTATACCCTCCCCAAGCTTGATGCATACCCTCGATTTCTCCTGATGAAGCTCTTTGGAAAAGGGAGCCTTAAAAAATGTATAGTAGTGATCGTAAATGTACTTGGCGAACTTTCTTTTGCGAGTTTTTGCCCGGAACTCTCGGAACAATATATCTTCGGGCACTCGTTCGTAGGAAACAGACACGGGGATATATTCCGCGTCGGTTATCCCCAATTCTCGAAGGACTTTGGATAAGGTTATGAAGACAAAGGGGGACAGGGGATTGAACAGGCCTGAGTATGAACGTCCGTACTTCACCTCCCCGGAATACGGATCGGTCTCGTAACCGGGAAACACGAGGAAGTTGTAGCCCTCTCTACCGAGTATACGTTTGAGCAGCTTCACGTACAGTCTGCTGTACATGTCCCGATCGATTACAATCGGTCTTTTTCCCAGATATTTCATGAGCATGTTGTACAGCCAATGGCTGGAGTAAAAAGAGTGCGATTCCCTGATACTCATGAAAGCCCCGCAACCGCGCAGGATAGGGTCCAGAGGCCCTAGAAAAAGATTGTCTCCGGCTTGAATGACCGTCTTGATGCCTTCCAGGAAAAGTCTGCTCTGCAGCAGAATCCAATCGTACTCGCTCTGATGATCCGGTACAAAGATAAGGCGCTTTCCGGCGCGAGCCTTTTCCTTTACCTTCTGCAGACCAATGACCTCGACGTTGCTGAAGCAGCCCTTGAACAGGAAGTGTTCACAGATGTAGGACACGGTTTTGAGGGTTCTTCGGTTCCAGTTGTGATGGAGGAGCCGTAGCAGCGTTCGTTCCGGCGTTTTTCTCATGGTTAATCGTCAAAACAGAAATTATATTGACTGCACGGCAGTATGTAAACTGTTTAGGCGCACTATTTATCTGTGTTCCATATCTTCAATATATGGACAGAAACAGGTTGCGGGCAATCCCGACAGGCGGCTCAGTAGTTGATTACGATTTCTTCTGTCTCGCTGCGATGGGTAATCTTGGCGAAAAAAGTTTGGCTGCTCTGATCGTAGACCCATCCGTCTGTGTAGCTGAAGTACTGCGGATCCGGTTTCCATGGGATTCCATGCATGATCACCGACTCCATGGGATCGACCCCCTGAATCAAAAGGTAATGGGTCTGGCCCTTCGGGAAGGAAAAAAAGAAACGGTACTGCTGTTCATCGATCTTGATCTCGGACGGCACCGAAGCCGTCCAAATCCAGCTTCCCGGGTACAGGTACGCATACAGCGGATACTCCCGGGGGGAGTAGTGGGTATTGGGGATCAGCTCGTAGATCCGTTCCGGTGCCACAAGCTCGCCGGCAGCTTCGGCTTCGCGATCCCGAATCACCACCCGAGAAGGTATAAAGCCTTCCGGATCGGAAAGCTCAAGGGCGGCGAATATCAAATTCCGCCCTACCGAGCGGTAGGACTCATTTGCCAGATTGTCACCGGCGCGTCTCAAGATCGCTCCCGCCAGCGTGGAAATGTACACATCCGCCTCTTTCCGATCGCCCACCGACGATTCGACAAAAAACAATCCCCGACGGGTCTTGCAAATCGACGGCAAGATATGGTGATCGATGATCTCGGTCACCCTGGCGAAATAAGCTTCCCCAACATCTAGAAAACTGATGGCGTCCAGGTAGACGTCCACCAGATGTACCAGGGTAGCGATCGGGGCCGATTCGATCTGAATGCTGTCGGCAAGCCGTAACACCTCTTCGGCCAGGGAGAAGGGGGCGTGATTGACAATAAAGCCCAGCAGCCTCGGTGTTTCAAACACGGAAAAATCCGCAGTTTTTATCAATGCAGTAATTCGTTCTATCTCTTGGGCTGCTTCGTTTTGACGGGCCGAAAGAAATGAAGGCAGATTTCCCAGATAGGCGGCGCTCTGATAGAGAGAGGGATTGTCTGTATTTTCCCTCAGTATCCTGCGGAGATCCCTGGCAATCACAGCCAGCGTTTTTCGATATTCGCCTCTTTTTATAGATTCGGAAATCAGAGCGATTCCGAGCTCCCCGATCACCCGCCTGCTGCCCGGATCTCTGACGAAAATACTGTTCCAATACCTATACGATTTGCTCAAGTAAAGCTCGACTTCGTCAGCGAACCGTTCGTTTTCTATCAGAGGAAAATCCTGAGAAAACCAGTAGAGGTATGGATCTCGGTTTCCGAGAACTCTTTCCAGCACAATGGTATCTTCCGCCTGTCCCTGCTCCATGTTTACTTTCAACATGCCTGTTTCTGTATCGATCTGCGAGCCGGCGGGCAGGGAGAGATACGTGGTTCCCACCGGTCCCTTCAGCTCCAGCAGGGCAATTCCTTTCACGACCCGAACCTCACCTCCAAGAATAGAATAGGGGAGGGATAGAGCGCGCATACTTCGAAGCGGATCGGGTACGATCGGTCTGACAACCACCCGTTCACCGAGCTCCCCCTCCACGGCGAAGCGCAAAGCGGTATCATCACTGAACTCGATCTCGAAACCGTCTGGAAACTGGCTGAATGATTCCACAGAAAACCTTTTGGTTCGAGTCGAAGCGAGATCCGCAGTCAACCCGGATGACTGGCTGAATTCCATCTGCAGGTCGTGGAAACGAACCTCGAGCTGTTTCATATTCTGTCCACCGCCGAGGGCTTTAGCATATGCCCCACTGACGGAGAGATTGCCCACTTTCTCCTGAAATTCCTCTCTGGCCTGAAACTGCATGAATATAAAGAAGAGGATGACGCCTACATAAATCACTGGGATTATATAATATAGAGGAGATAACCTTCGTTTCATGGAAGCTTCATTCTATCATCGTGTATTCAAAGATTCAACGCAGCGTGGAGTTGCACTCGAAGACTGCGATATGCTATGAATTGTGAAACAAGAAATCCGGACATCAAAAACAGCGTGAACTACCCTATTTCCGTTTTTACCCTTCTCGTCCTGCTCGTTGCTTTCTCAGGCTGCGCCGGGCTGAACAGCAAAAGCAGGACGGCAGAGGAAAAGCCCCCCGAGTTTCCCTACGAAAGCATCAAAGAGTACCTCGAAGCCGGAGACGCCGAATCGGCCCTGGCTGAATACCGCAGCTATGTTGAGACCTATCACGTGACTGCGCGCGATGAGCTGCTTTTTCCACGGCTCCTCGTAGCAGCCGGACGCTACGAGGAAGCGCGCCTGGAGCTCGAGAAGCTACGCTCCCGATCCCCTGCAACCGTTGATCTGCTTCTTGCCTTCAGTTATCTGGAGCGGGTTTCCGGAACGCAGGAGGAAGAAAAAAAGTATCTGCAGATGGCTATCGAACTGGACGGCAGGAATCCGGATGCACTGGCCGCACTGGGCACCCTGCAGCTGGAGGCTGAAGATTATGAGCAAGCCCGCTCATCCTTCGAGCTGGCACTGCAGAGCGACCCCTCGAATGCGGCAGCCCTGCGGGGTCTTGGGATCGTTCACCTGAAAGAGGAGCGCTATGAAGAGGCTGTTCTGAGCTTCGATCGGGCCCTGACCGTCGATCCTGCCAATGCATTGAACTTCAGCGACCGGGCCAGGGCCAAGGCTGCTCTCAAAAACCGTAAGGGCGCTGTAGAGGATTTGAGCGAGGCGATCCGCCTGGATCCGGATTTCTACTGGAACTATATAGACAGGGGAAAACACTTTTTACGGATGCGGAAATGGAATGAAGCCTTCGGGGACTTCTCCAAGGCCATCAGCATCGATTCCCAGAACTTCCTGGCCTACGTGTACAGAGCCGGCCTCAGCGAACGTTTCGACGACAGGAAGCAGGCGATCGAGGACTACGAGAGAACGCTGGAGCTGAATCCGGAGTACTACTTCGCCCATGCTCCTTTAGCCGTGCTGTATTATATGGAAAAAAATTGGAGCGCGGCCGCGGATGGCTTCCTGCGGGCCCGCGTCTACGAGCCGGATGAAGCGGCCTACACGCTTTTGGCCGCCCTGAGCCTCAAGCAGCAAGGCAAGAAGGAGGAGAGCGAGAGATATCTGAGCGAACAGCTGAGCAGGTTCTCTCAGGACTCCTGGCAGCGGGAGATCGCTCGTTATCTGATCAACCCGGCCAGGGAGACCTACGCGGTGAATCGCGCCAACGGTGAAAAGAACAAGCTCATCCAGGCGCGCATGCTGTTCTATATCGCCTCCCAGATGATTCTACAAGACAGGGTAGAAACCGCTCTTCGCTATCTGCAGGTGGCGCGCCAGATCGAACGTCCCGATGTGCCGGAAATACAGATCGCAGAGGCAGTGTTAAAATCCTATAATTGACGCCTTGCCCTTTTTTAGAGAACCTGCCAAGGTTGAGGGCACTCAGGCGGACCCCCGGTGGCGGATCCCCGGTGCGCGACCAAGACATCAGGACAGGAAAATGAGTGAGGAAGAAAAAGCGGGAATAAACTTTGAAAGCGAGACGGTGCAGCACCTCTCCGTGGGCGAAAGGCAGATCATCCTGGTAGGAACGGCCCATGTGTCCAGCCGCAGCGTGGCCGAGGTCCGGGAAGTCATCCAGGAGGAGCAGCCGGACAGGGTATGCATTGAAATCGATGAAGCCCGCTACAATTCTCTGGTAAAGAAAAAAACCTGGCAGAACCTCAACATCGGACAGGTGTTGAGGGAGCGAAAGGGATTTCTCCTGCTGGCCAACCTGGCCCTGACTTCGTTTCAACGCCGCTTGGGATTGGAGATGGGCGTATCTCCCGGGGAGGAGATGCTGGCAGCGGTACGAGCCTGCGAGGAAGAAGGCATTGCCTTCAGCCTTTGTGACAGGGACATACAGGTGACGCTTCGCCGCGCCTGGTCGCGCTCCAGTTTCTGGGGAAAGAATAAGTTGCTTGCCGCCCTGCTCAGCTCGGTGTTTACCCGGGAGAAACTCGACCCTGAGGAGATCGAGAGGCTCAAGAACAGGAGTACTTTTCAAAATATGATGGACGAGCTGGCCTCGTACCTGCCCTCAGTGAAAGAGGTGCTTATCGACGAACGGGACCGCTATCTGGCCACCAGAATCTATAATGCGGAGGGAAACAAAATCGTAGCGGTCATCGGCGCAGGTCATGTCGAGGGCATCGTCAAAAACCTCGAGGCTCTCGAAGCAGGCAGGCTGGAAAACGATACGGCATCTTTGGAGATTATCCCCCCACGCAAGAAAGTGTCCCGTATCCTTCCCTATATAATCCCTGCCATTATTATAGGCTTGCTCGTGGCCGGATTTTTCCGCTCCGGCCTGCAGCTCAGTCTCGCGATGATGTGGAAGTGGATTCTGGTGAACGGTACCCTCTCCGCCATCGGAGCGCTGCTTGCCTTTGCCCACCCGATAACGATTGTAGCGGCCTTCGCCGGAGCTCCGATTACATCGCTGAATCCGACGATCGGTGTCGGACTGGTAACTGGGCTCATCGAGGCCACGGTGCGCAAACCGAGGGTGACGGACTTCGAGAACCTCCCCGAGGATCTGCTCTCATTCAAAGGATTTTTCAAAAACAGGATCACACACATTCTGCTCGTGTTTTTGTTCTCCAGCATTGGCAGCTCCCTCGGAACATTTATCGGGATCCCCTATCTTACTTCTTTGCTTCGTTGAGCCCGTTCTTCCAACGCTACCCCCGCAAATCAAAATCCATCCCCGGCCGATCCCCGTCTGACCCGGTCGTAGTCTGACCCGATTCTTGTGAAGCCTTGTGTTTCTTCAAGGCTGACAGTAGAATGGCTGCATGGTTACCGAAGAGATGATAAAAAGGCTTCCCAAGGTGGAGCTTCACAACCATTTGGATGGGGGCGTGCGGCCTGCAACCATCGTGGAGCTGGCGAAAAAATTTCGCGTCGAGCTTCCCACGGAAAATCCTGATAAGCTTGCCGCCTGGTTTCACAGAGGAGCCGATCGCAAAAACCTTGGTCTTTACATAAAGGGATTCGATACCACCCTGGCGGTGATGCAGAACGAGGAGGGATTGGAGCGTATCGCCTGCGAGATGATCGAAGACCTGGCAGAAGACAATGTCGTCTATGCCGAGATCCGTTTCGCCCCGGTACAACATCTCCAGGGAAAGCTGAACCTCGAGAAGGTGGTGCAGTCGGTCCTGCGGGGCCTGGAGGCAGGCAAGAAGAAAACAGGCGTGCAGTACGGGTTGATTCTCTGTGCCATGCGGAATCAGACGGTGAGCCTGGAAACAGCGGAGCTGGCCGTCGCCTTCAGGGAGAAAGGCGTGGTGGGCTTCGATCTGGCCGGAGATGAACACGGTCACCCCCCGAAGAAGCACCTCGATGCTTTTGAGTTCATCCGCCGCATGAACTTCAACATTACGATCCACGCAGGCGAGGCCTTCGGAATGGAGTCGATCTGGCAGGCCATTCAATACTGCGGCGCTCACCGCATCGGGCATGCCACGCGTCTGCTGGAGGACATGTCGATCCGGGGAAACCGCATCGAAAAGATGGGTTCCCTTGCCAACTTCATTCGGGACAAACGACTTCCTATGGAGATGTGCCTCTCCTCCAATATCCACACCGGCGCCTCCGCCTCTTTGGACGATCATCCCTTCCCCATTTACTATAGGAATGATTTCAGGGTTTTTCTCTGTACCGACAACCGGCTGATGAGCAACACTACCCTGGGAAAAGAGCTGCTGCTGGCCGTCAATCACTACAACCTTACCCTGCGGGATTTGGAAAAAATTACAATCAATGCCATGAAATCCGCCTTCATCCATCACGACGAGCGGATTAAGATCATTTACGATATCCTCAAGCCGGGTTACGCCCGTGTTCGTGAAGAGATCACCTCTCTATCCTGAAAAGAGAAAACGAAGTAAACATGATACCCGACAGAGTTCGCAGCGTACTGGATAGCAACAACCTAAAGGCCATCGAGTTCGAAAAAGGAAGCACGCCGACGGCTGCCCTGGCCGCCGAAAAGTTGGCTGTAACTGTGGGCGCCATCGCCAAGAGCCTGCTTTTCGTCAGCAAGGACGGGAGCTATTTCATGGTTGTATGCCCGGGAGATCGTAAGGTAGCCAACGCCAAGCTCAAAGCACAGATCGGGGTGAAGACCCGCATGGCCAACGCGGAGCAAACGGCCGCGGCCACCGGCTTTCAGCCGGGGGGCGTATGCCCATTCGGAATTCAGGGTATCGAGATCCTACTAGATACTCATCTGCAGGAATACGAAACGATCTATCCGGCGGCAGGCACGGACAGCTCCGGGGTGCCCATGAGCTTCCAGGAGCTCAAGCGCATCACCGGCGGCAGGATCTGCGATTGCACAGACGAGTAACAACGGTTCTGCATTTTTCAGTCGTTGGTGGGCGAAAACGCCGGCCGGGACTTTGACAATATCTTCCAAAAAAGGCAAGATTCACATCGATAGCAGCCACGACGTGCCTGCCGGTGAGATCACCGGCCACAGCGCCTGAAAAAAACTATCCTGCAAGGAGGTAGCCATGGCCGATTTATCAGTTACCTACATGGGCCTGGAGCTGCGAAATCCGCTCATCGTCTCCAGCTCCAGCCTGACCAACACGGTGGACAAGGTCAAACGCTGCGAGGATTCGGGAGCCGGAGCCGTGGTTCTCAAGTCCCTGTTCGAGGAGCAAATCGAAGCTCAGACCGAGGCGATCGAGGACGAATCCTGGCCCTATCCCCACCCGGAGGCTTTTGACTACGTGCGCCAAATGGGCATGCGCCTCGGTCAGGAAGAGTACCTGCAGTTGATAGCTAAGACAAAGAAAGCTGTTTCCATCCCGGTGATCGCCAGCCTGAACTGCATCACTCCGAAATGGTGGAACAACTATGCTTTGGAGATCGCGAAAGCCGGAGCCGATGCCATCGAGCTCAATATCGCCATCCTCCCCACAGATCCGGAGCACACCGCCGAGGAGATAGAAAAGGCATATGTCAGTATCGTGCAGGGTGTTGCCCGCAAAGTGGAGCTGCCTGTTGCGGCCAAGATCGGTCCCTACTTCACCTCTCTACCACAGACCACTCGAGCCGTGCGCGATGCCGGCGTTTCCGCTTTGGTTTTGTTCAACCGCTTCTACCAGATGGACATCGACATCAAAAAGCTCCAGCTAAAACCCGGCTATCACCTCAGCTCACCGGACGAGATATATCTTGCCCTGCGCTGGATCGCCATCCTGTCCACGCAGGTAGGCTGCGAGCTGGCCGCCTCCACGGGAATCCATGACGGGGAAGGAATCATCAAACAGCTGCTGGCCGGAGCCCAGGCAGTACAGGTCTGCTCGAACCTCTACCAGAAGGGGATGGAAAGAATCGGAGTGATGCTCGGCGAGCTGGGGGATTGGATGGACAAGCAGGGTTATAAAACCATAGAGGAGTTCCGCGGCAAGATGTGCATGGAGCTCAGCGAAAAACCTGAGTATTACGAGCGGCTTCAGTACATAAAGGTTTTCGTGGGTCTCGAGTAATTTTCCCAGACCACAGATCGCAATCTACGATCGCGACTGATATCTTCATAATACCGAATATTCTGAGGCTGTAGTATTCGGTGTTCCGAATTAATCCTCGGAAGTGATTACCCGCCGCGGCAGCAGCGGGCTGATCCGGGTCACCACTTCATAGTTGATTGTTCCGGCCCATTCGGCCATGGTCTCCGCACTGATCCGTTCCTCCCCGTCACTTCCCAACAGCACGACCTCTTCTTCGAACGTCGCCTCGGGGATATCGCTGATATCGACCATGGTTAAGTTCATACATACCCGGCCGATAACGGGAGCCCTCTTTCCCCGTATAAGCACATACGCCGTATTACCCAGCGCCCTGTCGTAGCCGTCGGCATAACCTACAGGCAGCACGGCCAGGCGAATCTGCCGGGTCGCCCTATAGGTGCAGCCGTAGCCGATATAGCTGCCCTCGGGAAGATCCTTTATCTGGACAATACGGGTCTTCCAGGTCAGCACGGGCCGCAGCTCCGGCACGGGGCGCTGCTCCAGGAGCGTCGAGAGGTAGGTTTCCCGGGATGGCCAGAGCCCGTAGATCCCGATTCCTGCCCTGACGAGATTGAAGTGGGTCTTGGAAAACAGTATCGCCCCAGCCGTTGCGGCACAGTGAATGTGCTGCGGTTTGACATCCAGCGCTTTCATGATCTCCAAGACGCGATGAAATGCCTCGAGCTGGTACTGAGCATATCCATGGTTCATGGTATCCTCGATGTTGGCGAAATGGGTAGACACCCCGACCAGCCTGACCCCGGGTACCTCCTGAAGCCGGCGCACGAACTCCTCGATCTGGTCCGGCAGGATTCCCTGTCGCCCCGTGCCGGTTTCCACCTTCAGGTGCAGGCGCAGCGGGCTCTTATCCATCCCGAGAGCTTCGTGGTCGAGCCTGCCAAGTGCATCGAGGGTCTCCCGGTTGTACACTGTAAGATCGAGGCCGTGGGCCGCCGCTTCTTCCAAGCAACCGAGGGATATATGGCCGAGGATCAGGATGGGCCGCTTTTCTCCAAGCTCCCGAAGCTCGATGCCTTCTTCGAGGGAGTTGACGGCAAACCAGTCCGCCGACTCGAGCAGGCCCACCATCTTCTTCACGCCGTGCCCGTAGGCGTTGGCTTTGACTACGGCACAGAGCCCGGTTCCCCGACTCAATCCCTTGCGCAGCTCCCGCAGGTTGTGATCCGGAGCCCCTCCGTCCAATTCGATCCAAACGAGATTACCCATATTGAGAAGAATACACGCAAGTACAAGCGCTTATCAACCAAACGAACTTCCGCTATCATTACGAAATCATTACGATCGAATGATGCGAGCTATGAAAAAAAACCTACAATCTATCTGGTTCGACGAAGCAAGCGGGCACGTGCACATCATCGACCAGCGTGCCCTGCCCCACAAGCTGGTCATCGAGCAGATCGAAGAGCTCGATCAGATGTGCACGGCCATTCAGGACATGCATCTCAGGGGGGCTCCCTTGATCGGGGTCGCCGCTGCCTACGGCTTGTATCTGGCCTGCCGGGAGGCGGAGGTCTCTGCAGGGATCTCTTGGCTGACCGAAGCGGCCCGGCGGCTTTCAGCCACCCGCCCCACAGCAGTAAACCTCACCTGGGCGCTGCAGCGCCAGCTCGGCATTCTGCAGGAGATCAGCGATCCTGAGAAAAAAACAGCGGCAGCCCTGGCCACGGCTCGGCAAATCGAGGCTGAAGACATCGAGTGCTGCCGTAAGATCGGCGAGTTCGGATTGGGCATTATCGAGGATATATATAGAAGGAAGAAAAGTGAGGTACAGGTGCTCACCCACTGTAATGCCGGCTGGCTGGCCTGCGTGCGCCACGGTACCGCCACAGCTCCTATTTACGCAGCCGGCGGCAAGGGTGTTCCTCTGCACGTGTGGGTCGACGAAACCCGGCCCCGAAACCAGGGGGCCCGGCTTACCGCCTGGGAGCTTGGTCAGGCCGGGATCCCGCATACTGTTATAGTAGACAACACGGGAGGCCACCTCATGCAGCATGGAAAGGTGGACGTTGTGATCGTGGGCTCCGACAGGACGACCCGCAGCGGCGATGTGGCCAACAAAATCGGCACCTACCTGAAAGCCCTGGCGGCCCGGGACAACGCTGTACCCTTCTACGTGGCCCTGCCCTCCTCCACCATCGACTGGAAGCTCCGCGACGGAATCGCTGAAATTCCGATAGAGCAGCGCAACGCCGACGAGGTGCGTTTTGTTCGCGGGCTGCTTCGGGGCGGGCGGGAAACGGCCGAGGTCTTGATCGTGCCGCAAGAAAGTCAGGCGGCCAACTACGCCTTCGACGTCACCCCTGCCCGGCTGGTTTCGGGCTTGATCACGGAGCGCGGGATCTGTCCGGCCACAGAGGAGGGAATCGCCGCCCTGCTGGGCGGCAATAGCGCACCTGCCTGATCACAACCGGCTCGGGGCGAGACTTAGCAAATATCGCTGTTTACTTCAGATATCCTTGCACGGAGCCGGAAAGCTCCCAGTACATCACCTTGTAGTACTCCAACGGCAGATTGGACAGCCTGCTGACCCCGATCAGCGCTGCATCCCGTTGGGTAACGTGTTCCTTGAGCGCCGAGGCCTGTATCGACCTGTAAGGGAAATCCGATTGGGGATCATGGTCCAGAGCCTCGATTCCTATGAGCTCTGAGTACCTGTCTTTCTGATAGGGATCAACCGAGACCAGGTAACCCTTCAGGTAGGTTTGTCCCGTGGATCGTAGTCTGCCGATTGCCTTCTTCACCAGATAGCCAACAGCCTCGTGCTCGAAGTGTTCCCAGGCTTTGGAGTGCTCGTCCGGGGAGACGATGACGGTAGGTCGGAAACCTTCCAGGATCTCTTCGAGCTCGGCAAGCAGCTTTTCCTCGCCGCCCCAGCCTTCGATCACCTCCTCGGTGGATACCACATCCTTCAGGGTGTTGTAGGGACGGTTGCGCAAGCCCCAGCGGATGTACATTTCCGATCCGAGAATCGATAAAGCGCGAGTAGCCTCCACCACCCTCACCTGGGACAAGGCCCGGCCTTCCAGCGGCCGGGCTGGATAGATGTCTCCTATCTTTCTCTGAGGATAGAGATCGAGACCCGACTCGCCGTCGGTGAACAACAGCGTGGCGATGCGCTTGCCGCTGCGTGAAGCCCTGGCCATCAGCGTGCCGAAATCGATGCTCTCATCGTCGGGATGCGCATGAATGAACAGAACGTCCGCCTTGAAGAACTCGATCGGCCGGCCCGGCGCCACCACCCGCACCTTGACCCGGCCCGGTTGCGGCAACGAGCGGCTGCGGCTAATTACCACCGGCTTGCGCGTTACTGGTTTCTCAGTGCGCGCCGCTGCATCATCACCGCGCGCCGCCACCGCATCGCTACGCGCAGCCACCTCATCGCTACGCGTCGTCACTTTGTCCTCGCGCGCAACTACCTCCTGCCTGTCCTCGGCCGGGCCTTCCTCCCGCCGACTCTCGGTCTGGCGACTCTCGGTTTGGCGACTCTCGGCAGGAAGGCTCGCTGCAGCGGCAACGACTGTGACCCGCCTCGCGCCTGTGCTTTCGATCTCACTTTCTGTTCGAGCGGGCAGCGAAAGCGTCTCCGCCGATTTTGTTTTCTGAGAATCTCCACGATCCGGCGCCGCGACATCCGGCGTCCGGCGCTGAGCTTCTATCTGCTCCTCCACTGCGGCAACCGTGCCGAGAACCGATGCCTGCAGGCTCGGCGGCTGCTCGACGGCGCTTCGAAGAGCAAGGGAGGCTATTGCGCTCGCCTCCCCGCTTCTCTGTGCCTGTTCTTCTGTCGAAAGAGCAGCATCGAAACGATCGAGCTTACTTCGTTCGGAACCACGATCACGGCTTGTGTCTACCGCGCTTTCCGGGGCTGCGGCCGCGTTGGGTGCCGTCGGCGTAGGAATTTCCAGTGTTGTTACCAAAGGCACCTCAAGCCCTGTTGCCGGCTGGCGCGTTTCGGGAGCTTCCCGGCGAGCAAGCTTTTTTGAAGCAGCTACACGTTCCGGGCTTTGGATATCTTGTCTTTCTTTTTGTTCTTGTCGTTCCTGTCTGGTCGTCCGGACAACGCGCTCCACCTGCGGTTGGGAGACTTCTGCTTGTTCTTCCTCTTTGGAAAGTTTTCTGTCCGCTTCCGTTTCGGCGATCCTCTGCTTTTCCGGCCCCCTTCTGAATACAGCGGCCAGCAGACTGCGTATGAATGGCGTTTCTCTTTCGCCTGCCTCGGGTGCTTTGGCCACCGCAAACTCAACCGCCTGCTGCTC
>CAYMGP010000022.1:30145-50266 GCA_964390045.1 uncultured Spirochaetaceae bacterium
CTCTTTCGCCTGCCTCGGGTGCTTTGGCCACCGCAAACTCAACCGCCTGCTGCTCAACTGCCCGCAGCTCGGCCGCCTTGGCCAGCACTGTATCCTGGGGCACGGTGCCGGCCTGCTTGAACAGCACCGAAAGGGCGAGCAGGAGGGCGACGATGGGAAACTGCCAGGCGAATACCGGCTTTCCGGGCATCGGTGCCGACTGCTCCCTGACAGAAGCGTCCTTGAAATCAAGCCTGTAGGAACCGAACACAATGCGGTCCCCCTGTCTCAGGCTCTTCTGCTTTCGCGGAACCCCATTGACGATCAGGGAAGCATCCGCTGTCAATCGGGCCTCGCCCTGACCGTAGTCGATTCGAAAACGGCTCTGCTCCCCCGATTGACCGGGAAGCAGAAGGTCCGCCGTGCCGCTGGAGGCCACGATTACAGGATAGTAGTCGAAGTTATGGATGCTGAGCGACCCATCGGCACCGCGGACCTTGAGCTGGAGGTTGAAATAGCGGGTCGGCGGATGCTTGGCCTTCTGCACCGCCGCCATCCAAAGGTAGGTCTTTCTCAGGGTGAGCGCGACCAGGAGCAGCCCGACGACAAGAAAGGTCCAGGAAACGAAGAGCAACAGTCCGCGGCGCAGTTCCTCCATCACCACCGTTTCTTCCGGATCACTGCGCTCCGGACCGCCGATACCGGCGCCCCCAGACGCGTCTTCTCCGAGTTCAGGCGTCTCGGTGCCTCCCAGCGGCTGCGGTCCGGCCGCGGAGTCGAGCCCTTCCGAGCCCTGAGGCGGTTCATCGAGCTCGGCATACAAGAAAACAGCAGCAGCGGCCAGCGACAGAACGAGCAGGATGGCGGCAAACCGTAATCTGGGTTTGAAACAACGAAGTTTCATGGGCTGAATGCTGCTCTCGCCGCTTCTGCCAGGTCCGCTACAGAGTGGCAAAAATCAGGCAGGGAGAGCTTTTGATCCTTGGTATCCGGGTGAATCAGGCGCAGGAAGGCCATCTCCTGCACCGTTTTGATTCTCTTCTCGAGATGGTGAACGGGGTGCACCTCCCCGGCAAGGCTGACCTCCCCGACCACCGCGGTAAGCGACGGCAGCGGCTGGTTGATTCGGGCCGAGTACAGGGACAGGCTCAAAGGCAGATCGATTCCCACCTCACCGGCACGCATCCCTCCGCCGACATTCACGTAGATATCCTGATCGGAAAACCTGACCTTCAGATGCTTCTCCAGTACCGCCGCCATGCGGGAAACCCTGGCCGAGTCGATGCGCTCGGAGAACACCCTCGACACTCCTCCTTTGGCCGGCACCACCAGGCTCTGGATTTCCACGAGCAGGATCCGCGAGCCCTCGTACACAGGTGCTACCGCGACCCCGGCGGGCTGAGCTCCCTCTCTGTGAGAGAGAAACAGAGCGGCCGGGTTCTGAACCTGCTCGAGCCCTTTCTCGCCCATCTCGAAGATCCCGATTTCATCCACCGAGCCGAAGCGGTTCTTGGCACTGCGGAGGATGCGAATCTCGGCGCTGCCCGGATCGAAGTACAGTACCGTGTCTACCATATGCTCGATGACCTTGGGGCCTGCGATGTAGCCCTCTTTGGTTACGTGCCCTACGAGAAACAGGGCGGATCCGCGGTTTTTCGTGAAGTCGATGAGCTCCTGGCTGCAGAGCTTGATCTGGTTGACGGTGCCGGGCACGTTGCCAATGTCTTCGCTGTGCACCGTCTGGATCGAATCTACTACAATCACGGTCGGTTTGAGCTGTTCGCAGACCCGCAGCATGGCTGAGAGCTCGGTCCCGGAGAAGATCTCGATACGGCTGCTCCGGATCCCCAGACGGTCGGCCCGCATGCGCACCTGGCCGGGAGACTCTTCGCCGGAAATGTAGAGAACCCTGCCCTCGGTGCGAACCTGCGCGGCCAACTGAAGCATCAGGGTGGACTTGCCTGTTCCCGGCTCACCGGCTATCAGGGTGACCGAGCCCTTCATGATGCCTCCGCCCAGGACCCTGTTCATCTCCTCGATCCCAGCGTCGAAGCGCAGGCCCTCCCGGGTCTCTATCGAATCCAATGGCAGGGGAAGCAGCTCTTTGCTGACCGACGCTCGTTTGGCGGGCCCCGATTCCAGCCTCTCCTCGAAGCTGTTCCAGCTGCCGCACTCGGGACAGCGCCCGAGCCACTTGGGCTCCTCGTGCTGGCAGACCTTGCAGAGATATCTTGTTTTGTTCTTTGACTTGCCGATGATGTAGCCTATCCTCCCCAAAGTACCGGAGTCAAGGCTCAAGCGTGCCTTCACCCGGTGTCTATCTAGTTGATCGGCAGAGACTGAACCCCTGGCCAGTGAAAACCTGTCACCGCCTCCAGAGCGGCCAGGCTCATCTCAAAGGCGAAAAGGCTGGAAAGGTACTCGAGCCTCATTTGCAGAGCCTCACTGCGGACAAACGCCCAGCGCTCACGAGTGATCAGCTGTTGGTCGAAGGCTTGCCCGGCATTCTCGGCAGCCTCTTCTGCCAGCCGAAGCGCCGCCCTGCTCTCCTCGATCTCGGCCCGACGCACGCGAACCTCCGCAACCGCCCGCCTGGTTTGCAGGGAGAGCTGCTGCTTGCTCAACGCCAATGCTTCGCGGGCCGCCTGCAGTGTCTCCTCGGCCTTGTCTACACGCAGAGCGGATCGTCCCGAATCGAAAAGCAAGCCCTGGCCGGCCACTCCCAGAGCCAGGTTGACGTTCCAGGTGTCCCGCCAGTTCTCCTCACTCCAGGGAATACCCTGCCCGCGAACCTCGAAGCCCAGCTGCAGGGACAGATCGGGCCGCCCGGCCGAAGCGCCGCGGGTCAAGGCGAGGTTCGCATCGGCCTTCTGCCGCTCGAGAGCTAACCTGCTCAGCCGCGGGGATACCTCCTCCGCTGTACTGCGAAGCGCATCTTCATCGAGGGCGGGGTCGATCTCCCGAAACCAGGAAGTCAGCTCGATCTGCCCGGGATCGAGGCCTGTATACAGGCTGACAGCCTCAAGAGCGCTTCGCCGGGCTTCCCTGCTGTTCACCAGCCGAGCTCTCGCCGAGGCCTGGCGCGATTCGATCTCCAGCAGCGACAACCTGTTGACCAGGCCGAGCTCGAACAGTCTCTCCCTGTCCCCGTGGATCTCGGCGAGCAGGCTCTCGATCTGTTCGAGCACTTCGATCGACTGCTCGGCCACCAGGGCGGAGAAGTAGGCCTGGTGAAGGTCCTTCCTGAGCTGCCGGCGCCCGGCGGCAAGCTCGGATCTGTGGATGCCCACATCCAAAGCGGCGATCTGTACCGCGTTCCTCAGCTTGCCCCAGGTGTAGAGAGGCTGGCCCAAGCTTACTGTGAGCTCGAAATAGCTGTTGGGGGCATCTTCGGGAAAAGTTGTATCTTGTGCGGGTACCTCTATAACAGTGGGGGGCGGGCTCGGATTAGGGATCTTGAGGAACTGCCCGGCTGAAACCGTGATAACCTCCGGATTGCTGAGATAACCGGCCCCTGCTTTGAGGGTGAGCTCGGGGCCGCGGGCTCGTTTCGCCTCCTCGAGAGCCAGGGTGGCCTGCCGCAGAGCATTTCGATCCAGCTCGAGTATGCGGGCTTTCACCATGGCGCGCTCCACCGCCCGATCAAAAGCGAGGGGCTCGGCGGCGAGCGCCCCGGTCAAGGGCAGCAACACCGCCAGGAATACAAGCAGCCGGGCCGGTCTCATCGGGTCCTCCGCTTGAGACGAGACTCGACCAGCCAGTAGATCGTGGGCACGAGGATCAGGGTCACGAAACTGGAGGTGAGCAGACCGCCCACCACGGCGCGGCCCAGGGGAGCCCGCACTTCGGAACCGGCGCCGATTCCGATTGCCATGGGAAGAAGGCCGAAGATGGTTGTGAAGCTGGTCATCAGGATCGGCTTGAGCCGTGTCTTACCGCCGCGAATGATCGCATCTCTCAGGGACAGGCCGCGGCGCTGGAGCCTGTTCATATAGTCAACCAGCACGATCGCATTGTTCACGACGATGCCCACGAGAAGGATCGCCCCGATGAAGCTCATCATGCTGAAGGTGGTGCCCGTTACAATCAGGGCGACCACCAGGCCGATGATGCAGAAGGGAACCGAAAGCATGATGACGAAAGGATGGAGAAAGCTCTCGAATTGAGAGGCCAGCACCATGTATACCAGGGCCACGGCCAGGGCCAGCACGAACAGCAGGCTGCGGAAGGAATCCCGCATCTGTTCGTAGGATCCCGTATAGGAGAGCTTGCTTCCGGGAGGAGGGGGCCCGAGCTCCTCGGCTCCTCCCTGAATGTCCTGGATCACCCTGTTCAAGGCACGTTCGCCGGTGAGGGCGGCGGTCACCGTGACCAGCCGCCTGCGGTCCTTGCGCTCAATCGTCAGGGGCCCGCTTCCCTCTACTACATCCACCACATTCTCCAGAGGGATCTTTCTGCCTGCTGGATTTACGAAGAACAGCTTCTGAAAACCGGTCAGGTTGTTCCTGTCCGCCTCGGAGAGGATCATGTACAGGTCGTACTTCTCGCTGCCCTGGCGGTAGGTCGACACCTTGCTACCCTTGTAGGCCGTTCTCAGGGTGGCGGCGATCTCCAGAGGGCTCAGGCCCAGGTCGGCCGCCTCGCGGCGCTTTATTCGAAACTGAAGCTCCGGCTTGCCCGTTTTATAGGAGACCTCCACATCCCGAACACCCCTCACGCTCTCCATCATGGCGGCCAGCCTCCGGGCGTAGGAGGAGGTACGGACAAGATTGTCCCCGCTGATCTCCACCACGATTGGCTCGGTATCCCCCGTGACAGTGGAAGCCAAAGCCACCACTCCCTGGAGCTTGAAACGGAAACGGGTATCCATCACCTCCCGATTCAGCCGCTCGGAGAGCAGCTCGATCATCTGCCATATGCTTCGCCGCCGCTTGTCCTTATCCACCAGGCGGACCTCCAGGGCGCTGAGGTGGCTTCCCGTCTCGGCCACGCCCTGCATGGTCCCGCCCCGACCGATACTGGAGGAGATCGACTCCAGATCTTTGTCGGCTACCTTGCGTATGATTATCTCCGCCTCCTCTACCTTGCTCTCCGTTTTTTCGTAGGAAGAACCTATCCGGGTCTCCATAGAGATGGCGAACTGGCCCTCGTCATTTTCGGGAAGGAACTCCATGCCGAGAAGGGCCACGGTAGCCAGGCTGCCCAGAAGCAGAAACACCGCCGATACAATCACAGCCGCCGTGTGGTTCAAAGCCCAGCGGATCGCCGTTTCGTACAGATCGTCCAAACGCCGCAGCCACAGCTGAATGCGGGCCGTGATCCCGTCCAGAACGCGGTTCCCCGTATGCACCTCGACGTCGGCCAGGCTCACATCGATGTCCCGCAGCTCCCCTCCGTTTACCAAGTGACTCTCCGGCTTTTTCAGGAAACGCGAGCAGAGCACCGGCACCAGGGTCAGGGCCATGACGAGGGATACAAACAGGGCAAAGGCGACCGTATAGGCCAGGTCGCGAAAGATCAGACCGGCGAAATCCCTGACAAAAACCAGGGGAAAGAAAACGGCCACGGTGGTGAGCGTAGAGGCCGTGATGGCCGTGCCTACCTCCTCTGTTCCCACTACCGCCGCTTCTGCGGGCTCCAACCCGGCAAGGGTTTTCCTGAAACTCGATTCCAGCACAACGATCGAGTTGTCCACGAACATCCCCACGCCGAGGGTGATGCCCATCAAGGACACGATGTTCATCGTGATTCCCGCGAAGTTCATCAGCGAAAAAGTGGCCACCACGGAAACAGGAATGGCCACGGAAACGATCAACGTCGAGGGGATCGAGCGCAGGAAGAACAGCAGGACCAGGATGGCGAGCAGCCCTCCCTGCCAGGCCGCCCTGGCCACGCTGCCTATCGAGTTGACGATCTGCCTGGACTGATCCGACTGTACCGTTATCTTCACAGACGGGGGCAGCGTACCCCGGAGCCTGCGCACCTGAGCGTTCACCTCCCTGTTGATGTCGACTGTGTTCTTTCCCGGCTGCTTGCGTACAGCCAGCTGCACTCCCTCGCCGTTGAGCGTGCGAAACAGCTGTTCCTTGGGCAGATGGCCGAGTCTGACCTCCGCCACCTCACCCAGATAGATGGGGACCTCACCCCTGTACCCGATCAGCACATTTTCAACATCCTGCAGCGAGGAAAACTCTCCCAAAGCACGAAGCACGATGGTGCGCTGCTCAACGTCAATCGAGCCTGCCGGCAGGTTTACATTTTCAGTTTCGAAAACCCTCAAGATTTGCGGAATCGGGATCTCCAGCTTGGCTATGCTGTCCAGATCGAGTGTACAGGTCAGCGCTGCCGTCCTTCCGCCGTAGACCTCCACGGTGGCCACGCCGTCCACCTTCTCCAGCTCCGGCACGATCTCTTTCTCGGCCAGGCGGCGCAGCTCCAAACCGGGAGCCTGAGAAGAAACGTTGAGCACGATCGAGGGCAGGAACTCGGGGTTGAAGCGGACGATCACCGAGCGCTCCGCCGCTTCGGGCAGCTCGCCCTCGATACCGTTCACCTTCTCGCGGATCTCCGGCACCACGGTGTCCATGTTCGTCTCCCAGGAGAAACTGATCACGACCATGGAAACCCCCTCGCTGGAGCTGGAGGAGATGCTCTCTACACCGTTGAGAGCCGACACCGCATCCTCGATCGGCTCGCTGACGCTGGCCTCGATTTCCTCGGGACCCACCCCCGGATAGGCTGTGAAAACAACAGCCGCCGGAAAGGATATGTCGGGAAGCAGTTCCAGTCCGAGCTGGGACAGGGAAACGATGCCCAGAATAAACAGGGCCAGAAACACCATGGAGGTGGTAACCGGGTGTCTCACGGAGATGCCGGGCAGTTTCATTACCTCTCCACGATTTGGATCCACTGGCCGTTCTCGAGGAAGGCGTTTCCCTCGACGATAACCTGTTCGCCGGGATCGATCCCGGAAACGATCTGTACCTCCCCGGGTGAGGCGATACCGACAGACGCATCCCTGGCCGAAGCTCGTGCATCCTTGCCGCTACCGGTAGCTACGAATACGAGGGTTCGACCTGCCCTCTCGGTCACCGCCGCGATCGGTACAAGAACGGCGTCGGGAATGCGCTCCAATACCAGATCGACCTCCGCATACATCCCCGGTCTCAGCAGTCCTTTAGGATTGTCGATCTGCACAGCCACTTTGAAGGTGCGGCTACCCGGATCGATTGTAGGGGCAATCGAGGAGATGGACCCTGAGAAAAAATCGCTCCCCGGATAGGCGGCCGGTCGGATGCGGGCCGTTACCTCATCGCGGTCCGAGATGATCTGCCCGTAGTATTTTTCAGCTACATCGATCTCCGCCTCGATGGGATTGTCCTGTACCAGAACGAGTATCTGCGTGGAGGTGCCCACGATGTTTCCCTCGTCGCTGAGAATCCGGGCCACGATTCCGGGCTCCGGCGCCTTGATCTCTGTATACTCGAGCTGCAGCTTGGCGAGCTCGTAGTCCGCTTTGGCAGCCCGGGCCTGCGAGCGGGCCATCTCCTGCTCCTCCGGACTGGCACCCTGCTCCAGCATGGAAACGGTCCGGCCGGCGTTTTCAAGCTCCGTGCGGACCGCCCGCAGCCCGCTCTCCGCTTCCTCGTACTGCGCCTTGGCCAGAGCCCCGCTGCGGTACAGCTCTTCGGACCTGCGGAAACTCTCTTCGGCCATCTCCAGATCTTTACCAGCCTTTACATAAAGGGCCCTGGCGTTCTCCAGCTCCTCCTTGCGCACCCCCCGTCTGGCCTTCTCGTATTGCGCTTCGACGGCGCGCCAGGCGGCGTAGGCCTGATCGACCTGCAGGCGGGCTGTTTCCTGCTCTATACGCACCAGCAGCTGCTGCTCTTCTACCTGCTGGCCCTCCTCGACCAGGATCTTCTCCAGCCGGCCTGGAACCTTCGAGGTAACGGCGACTGTATTTATCGGTTTCAATGTACCGGAGGTGCTCAACACCCGCTCGATCGTTCCTACCCGGGCAGTCGCTACGATCACAGACACACCCCGATCGGGCTGCTGCGAGGCGCGGCGGTTCGCCGACACTCTGGCCGTGACGGCCCAGGCAATCAGACCCAAAGCCACTGCCGCGATGATCGAAACCCAGATACGTTTTTTCACTGCCGGAGTTCCAGTTTCAAGCGGTGATAGAACAGGTGTTTGACAGAGGACTTCACGGCGCTGATCTCCTGCTCCAACACCTCATCCTGAGCCAGGGCAATGGAGCTCAAGACCCCGAAGACATTGATCCGGATCTGGATGCGAAGCTGCTCCTCGCTGACATCGGTTCGCAGCCTGCCCTGATCCTGTCCTCCCCGGATCAGACCCTCGAGAAGATCACAGAGGTGCTGAAGGTTCTCCTCGAGCAGCCGCCGCTGCCGGGCGTCGAAGAGCATGCCCCTCAGCAGGGGCAGGGCCTCACGGAGGCTCTCGAAGCAGTAGTCGATGATGCTCTCGAAACGCTCGCTCAGCTGTTTGGGGGCGCTCACGATCCTCTGAATTTCCTCGAGAAAACGCAGCCAGCCCTCCTCCACGGCGGTGCGGAAGAGTTCCTCTTTGCTGGTGAAGTAGGTGTACACGGACCCGGGGGCGATTCCCAGGACAGCGGCGAGCTCTTTGATCGTCGTGCCTATGAATCCCTTTTCTCCGAAAAGCTGAATGGCGCTGCTGACGATCTCCTGCCGCATAACCCTGTCTTTCGGTCGTGGCATATATCCTTCTCTCTCCCCTGTGCCTGCCATTCGGCCAACAGGCATCATCCTTGATTACTGAATCAAAATAATTGAATGAACGTTCATTCAGTCAGTTCAATTATATACGACAATAGGTGGTGATGCAACGTCCGGGACATGGTATGGTACAGCTAACATCATGCTGGTTTCCCAAGCGGATTTTCGCACCGTCAAGATTGAAAAAGGTCCTCTCGCTTTTCTGCTGCGATACAGCCTCTACCAGAACGGGGAGGAGCGCCTTCCGGAGAGCATCACCTGCCGGGGTGATACGGTGGTGGCCTACTTCCTTACCTTTACAATCCGGGACTATATTGCGGAGAGGCCGGACGGTTTCGCCGTCGAGAGGAACTGGAAGATCATTCCCGAGGGTGCCTTCGCCCTCTCTTTCTGCCTCGACTTTCCAAGCGCTGCCGAAGTGCCCTACCTGTTTCCGGGCCTCCATGCCGGCATGGCTGTGTCGAAGCAGCCCATCCTGGCTCCCGGTGCGAGAACAGCTTGTGCCAACGGTCTGTACCTGTTCAGCGATCCCGAGTCTTTTCTGATATTCTCCGATCCGCCGCGGACGGAAGAAGAAGCCGGTAGCGTTGCCCTTAAACATATGGATATCGAAGAGGAAAGCTACCTTCGCATTGAGGTGCTGATACCAGGCGCCGCTCCGCTAGACAACAACCCTGCCAAGAGGTCCCGCAGGGCGGAATTTTCTCAGGCATGCTTTCAGAGCGAGGGAAACTTCGACTACAGCCTGCGGCTCAATGCTGTAACGGGAAACCCCACAGAAATCTACAAAAGAGTGGTTCCCGAAGTCCTCAAGCGTTTTGAGAAAAAGCTTCACCGACCTCGGAGTATGCCCGGAAAAAACTTCAAGGATTACATAGAACAGCAGATCCAGGACTGCCTGCAGATGTTTCTCATAGCGGAGAACTCTACCTGCGGTTTGCAGAAAAACAAGCGCTCGAAGAGGGTTTGCGCTCTGGCCGGCTGCAGCCTGGCCTATTTGATCCGACGCTACCTTCCCGAAGACAAGGATCTCTGCGAAACAGCCCTGCGCCTGGCCGATTTCGCGCTCAAAGGTCAGCACCCAAAGGGCCTGTTTTATCCTACCTACTATTTAGACCGCCGCTCCTGGCTCGACGGCGATCCGAGGCCCGAGAATCCGCCGGCCCTGCCTCTCGCCCGAAGTGCCGAGATCGCCAGCAGACTGATCGAACTATCCGAGCAGCGCCGGGGCGAAGCGGAGCCGGCTGCCCGATATATCCACGCCGTGACTCGTATGGCCGACGCCCTTCTCGCTGAGGGACAGGCTATAGAGGATCTCGGTGATCTCGTCGTTCCCGATTCCTTCTCCTCCACCGGACAGGGCATCACCTCTGCCGCTCTCATCGAGCTCTTCCTCAAGCTTCACAGACTGACGGGCAAAGACGTCTACAAAAAGGCGGTGGTAGCGCTGAAAAATCGATACTTCAAAGAAGCGCCTTCCACGCTGCCGCTACTCGGCTGGCAAGAGGGAGTGACGGAGGTAGAGCCCGCTCTTTCACTCGCCCACGCAGCCATCCACCTCGCCGAAGCGGGATACGTTGTCAAAGGGATGGACAGATACTTCGCGGCCCTGCTGCCCTGGGTGCATCTCAATCACCCCGGCTCGGACAGGAAGATCAATCCCGTGGGCGGAACTCACCTCTCGTTGAAGGAAAACAAGCTCTTCTTCAGAGGATTCGAGCTCTCCTACGTTCTTCTCATGCTCAACGGCAACCTGAAACAGGGCGAGCCGATGCAGAACCTCGACCTGCTGATCAGCCAGCTTTTCGGTTTCTGCATGCAGGCTCCGCCGGGGACCTCCTGCTATACACCGGACCGAGCCGCCGCATCCGACCTCGGTGCGGTGCAGTCCCACACCTGGGTGCGGGAGCTCTACTACCTGAGCAAGCTGCACGAGGCCTTCCCCGGGTATCTAAAGTTTTCGTCTTGAACTCGCGCAGAGCCTGCTTGCATCCGATAATAAGGTAGCAGATAGAAAAACAGCATTGCTAAAAAGTACTTGATAGATCACCTCTGCACCACTATTATAATGATCGTACGCCTAGGAGGAAATTGATGAGCCCCAATGACGATATTTCCAGCATTGCCGATGCCAGCCGTCCCAATGCCGGTCGAATATACGACTATCTGCTCGGTGGAAACCATAATTTCGAAATCGACAGGCAGGCTGCCGAACAGCTTCTGCAGATGGTGCCGGAGATGCCCCAGTGGGTCCGCTTGGTTCGCTGGTTCCTGGGAGAGGCGGTACGTCGCCTTCTAGACGAGGGACTCCGTAATTTTCTTGACTTCGCTTCCGGTTTACCTACGGTAGACCACATTCACCAGATAGCACCCGAAGGAACAAAAGTCATCTACTCCGACATCGATCCTTTGACGGTTGCTTATGCCAAGGAAATTGTGGCCGGGAACCCGAATGTTAGTTTTGTTGAATGCGACGCAGGAAAGCCAGAAACCCTGTTGGAATCAGGAATTACAGACAAGATCTTCGGAAAAAATAAGAAGGCCGCCATCGGCTTCAATGGAATCGCTTGGTTTCTCACGGATGAAGACATCGCCCGAGCTATGGAGATTCTCTACGACTGGGCCGACACAGGATCCAAACTTTTTATCTGTGATATTGATTACAAGGAGGAGTCAGAGGCAAACGTAGCGACCCTCGACTTTTATAAAAAAGTAGGCCAACCTGTGTACCCGCGAACTGTGAGCCGTTTGCAGGAACTGATTGGCAAATGGACTTTGGAAAAACCGGGATTCCAGCCATTATCAGAGTGGATCAAGATCGATCAGACAGCAGTCAAACCGGCTGCTCAGCGTATGGGCGGAGGGGATCTCAAAGGTGCTTTTCTGAAGAAGTAGCAGCACCGAAATGATCCATCTACACTGACTGTTGCGAGTGGAAGTTAGACAGTAGTTATCAAGCTGTAACTCCCGACCTCCTTTATACCTGCAAGAATTAATGAGCGAGCCAATAATTCTTGGTCATTGACATGATTGTGGTATACATTTCTTTTTGATGATTTTATGAGCGAGAAGAATAAGCTGTTTAACGATATTCGGCTAATAACAGAAAAAGAATTCTCTGTATTGGAGATATCTCTATCAGAGGTGTTCAGAGCTTCAGCATTTGCCAATCGTTTTACCCTGCACCCGAGACGCCTTGAAGAACTGGCCAAGCTCAATATACAAAATTTCATTTCTTATCTTTCCAATCATGATATCGAAGCCGTCTCCGCCCAAGGTAAAGCCATGGCCACTGAAGGCCTTCATCAACGACCTCTGTTCGAGATTGGACAAACTCTTCATCGCTTCTGCGCCGAAAACATCAATGCGGGTAAGAGTAAGTTGTTGCTAGCAGCGTTCGATATCGTAGATACCTACATGCGTGCACTCTTCGACGGCTTCGTGGAGGAAAGAGAGCGCCAGATTCTCAACGACCAGGAACAGCTGCGGTTGGCCCTTTCCACGGCCCTGGAGCACCAGCGCCGCGAGCTGTACATAAAGAACCACGCCATCCATACCTCGATCAATGGGATCATCCTCTGCGATCTCGAAGGGAAAATCACCTACTCGAACCCGGCGCTGGTCGATATGTGGGGATTCAGCAGTGCCAAGCAGCTGTTGGGCAGCGAATGCTCGCAATTCTGGGGAGACGAGGGCGAAAATATCTTGAGTAATCTGACGGAAAGCGGCGGCTGGCAGGGAGAGATCAACACGACCAAACAGGACGGTTCGCCTCTCAACGTGGCCATCTCGGCCTCTATGATTCGGGATGCCAGGGACGTCCCGGTTGGTATCGTTTCCTTTTTCTATGATGTAAGCGAACGTAAGCAGCTGGAGGCTCAGTTCAGGCAGGCGCAAAAGATGGAAGCTCTCGGTCAACTGGCCGGCGGAATCGTGCATGACTTCAACAACCTGCTCACCGCCATCAGCGGCTACAGCCAGCTGGCCCTGCTCGAACTTCCTGAGGAAAGCAAGACCTATCAGGACTTCGTGCAGATAAAAACGGCCACCGATCGAGGCCGGGAGCTTACCCAGGAGCTGCGTATCTTCACCCGGCAGGGCTCGAGCAAGCGCGAAACGCTGAGCCTCAACACGATCGTCGAGGAAACCTACAACCTTCTTCTGCACACCTTCCCGCCGGAGGTCAAGATATCTACAAATCTGGACCCCGGGCTGAGGGGAATCAAAGCCAACGTCTCCCAAATGAGCCAGATGCTCATGAATTTGTGTGTGAACGCCCGAGATGCGGTTCTCTCTGACCTGGCCAAGCGGGATACCAATGGAGAGACAAAGCAGGGCGAGCTGACGATTAAAACCTACAACGTAGAGCTGGATTGGCGTTCCGCCTCCCGCTTTCTGCATGCCCAACCCGGTCACTACATCTGCCTGTGTGTTCAGGACAACGGTTCCGGCATTCCGCATGACAACATCGACCGCCTCTTCGAGCCCTTCTTCACGACAAAGGGGGAGAAGGGCGGCACAGGACTCGGACTGGCCGTAGTCTACGGCATCGTCCAGAATCACGAAGGATTCATCGATGTGCACAGCAGGGAAGGCGCCGGAAGCGTGCTCAACATCTATCTGCCCGTCATAGAAAGTAAAAATATAGAGGAAAGCTCGCAGACCTACACCCCGGACCTGGCTGTTGGCAAAGGTACGGTCCTGGTGGCCGAAGACAATCCCCAGGTCCAGGCGATGGTCCGCAGGGCTCTCGAAGAATCCGGATACACGGTATTGGCCACTAAAGATGGTGCCGATGCGATCTCCGTTTTCGAAAAACGGGGAAAAGACATAGATCTGGTGATCCTCGATATGCTCATGCCCCATATCGGCGGAAAGGACTGTTTCTATCGTTTGAGGGAAATAGACAGCAAGGTAAAGATCCTGCTCATGACCGGATTCACAGCCAACGGTTCGATCGAAGACTTCCTCGGTGAAGGCGCGATCGGGGTGATCACGAAACCATTTGAGCTGCACACATTTACAGAAGCAGTGCACAAAGCAATAAGCGGAAAAAAAGCCTGAAAACTCGCATGAACTGCGAATCCCAGGCTTTCTCTTCGAGTGAAGGGTTTCTTTAAAAACCCGGTGTTCTTACCTGAACTTGGAGTGACCCACTTTATTCAGTTCCATGATCTTGGAAATCTCGAGATCCAGTCTTTCTTTGTCTTTTTCTCCACAGGCACCGATCCCACGAAACGCCGCTTCGACCACTTCGCCGTGAAGACGGTCCCACTCCGCTTTGGATCCGCGGGGCGGTGATACCTCCTGCAGGCTCTTGAAGCCCTCGGCGAGCTCCATCAGCTTGAGCGCCGCCGTGTAGTAGTTATCCGACTTGGCAGCGGTTTTTATCTCCCCGAGCAGGGCGTAGCTTCCCCGCATGACAGACAGCACCGCGCTGCGGTTGTATTGAGCGAAACCTTGAGGAACGGCAACCAATAATATCAAAAGTACAAGAATTGCAGACAATTTCTTTCTCATAATCTCTGTCCTCCAGTAGAGCTTTCTCCCGAATAAGCTAATTAATTATGAGTGAAATAGTCAACTATAATCCTTCACTATTGCCGTTTACTCAACTGCTCGGTGCAGAGAAGCTGTTCGAATCAACAAATTTCGTGAATGCTGCGAGCGATGGGGATGCGTCGACCCGTGCCGAAGGCGCGAGCACTGACCTTGAGCACCGGAGGAGCCTGGCGGCGTTTGAACTCCGCCTTCCCCACCATGCTCAAAACATCGTTTACCAGACCCGAATCGTAGCCCAGATCCTTGATCTGCTGACAGGTTTTGTTCTCCAGTAGATAGAGCTCGAGGATCTGGTCGAGAAGCTCGTACGGCGGCAGGGTATCCTGATCCGTCTGGTTTGGCCGCAGCTCGGCGCTGGGAGCTTTGCCGAGCACCGACTCGGGGATGACCGTTGCCTGCCGGTTGAGAAAGCGGGCCAGGGCGTAGACCTCTGTCTTGAACAAATCCCCGATTACGGCCAGCACGCCGCACATATCACCGTAGAGCGTGCAGTAGCCCGCGGCCAGCTCCGATTTGTTCCCCGTGGTGAGCAGCAGAGAGTGGAACTTGTTGGCGTACGCCATCAGCAAAAGCCCCCGGATGCGGGCCTGAAGGTTCTCCTCGGTTGTGTCGGCGCTCTGATCCTGGAATACAGGATCAAGGGACTGCAGGCTCGCTTCGAAGATCCTCTCGATGGAAAGACTCTGCAGCTTCAATCCCAGGTTCGCAGCCAGCGCTTCCGCATCGTCCAGGCTGCCTTGGGAAGAGTAGCGCGACGGCAGGGCGAACACGGTGACGTTCTCCGCCCCCACAGCCTCGACCGCCAGAGCGGCCACAACACCGGAGTCGATACCTCCGGAAAGACCGACATGAACGCGCTTGAATCCGCACTTGCCCAAATAGTCGCGGATTCCCAATACCAGCGCCTGTTCGATCTCCTGGTATTTCTCCACTTCGAGAGCGATCTCTGCGCCCGGATTTTTCGTATCGATGAGGGCGAGTTGCTCCTCGAACCCGGTGCCGAGGAAACACAACTGGCCCCGCTCTGAAGTGACGAGGGAGCGGCCGTCGAAGATCAGGCTGTCGTTTCCTCCCACCATATTTACGTACACGACGGGCACACCGGAGGAGGTGCCGATGCTTTTCAAAAGGGAGAGGCGGATATCGAGCTTGCCGCAATGAAAAGGAGAGGCTGAAGGAGCGAAGATCAAGGTGGCTCCCTGATCGAGCAGGTCCTTCACAGGGTCCACCGGGTAGCGTAGAGCGGAACGCTGTTCCGCCTCCCACCAGAGGTCCTCGCAGATGGCGATGCCTATACGTTCGCCCCTGTACTCGATAACCTGCCGCCCTGCCGCCGGCTCGAAGTAGCGGGCTTCGTCGAACACGTCATAGGTCGGCAGGAGGGATTTTGTTTGGGTGAGCAGAATTTCCCCGTTCTCGATCAAAGAAACCGCGTTCAGCAGAGGCTTGCCCGAACCGGACCGGTTCCTGTCCACGTAGCCCACCAGGACGCCGATTTCCCGCGGCGCGTTCAGCTGGATTCGGCGCAGGGTCTTCAGGTTGGCATTGACGAAAGATTCATGGTCCAAAAGATCCATTGGCGGATAACCGCAGATGCACATCTCCGGAAAAACGATCGCTTCGGCTCCATCCTTGTGCGCCTTGTAGATGAAATTGAGGATCTTTTCCGCATTGCCTGAAAAATCACCGATTTTGGGGTTGATCTGTCCTATTTCTACTTTCACGTGAGCTCTCCCACGGCCATCCTCGTTGGGCCGCCGTATCGAGCCATAGGATAACAAAAACAAGAGGCTTCCGCCATATTGAACGGGGCTAAACAAGAGGCTTCAGATCGCTTAGAATGCAGCCAGAATCGAGGCGGGAGAAAGAAGTGGCAAGCTTTGAAAAGATCCTCGTGCTGGATAACGAGGTTGAGGCCAGGCTGCTGGAGTCTATGCTTCAGGACAAAGAGATACCCCACTTGATACGCTCGTACCACGACAGCGCCTACGACGGCCTTTGGCAGCAGCAGCAGGGCTGGGGCCACGTCGAGGCACCGCAACGGTACAAGCAGGAGATTTTAGAAATCTTCCAGGATCTCAATACGATGAGGAGGAGTAACAATGAAACGGTGCTTTGACTTCAATCTGAACGCGAAACGGTTTTTCAGCCTGTTCATCGCCTTCTACATCCCTTGGCTGATTTTGGAGATCGCCATCTCTGTACAGAGCGGCAGGCGCGATGCTGCGGCCGCTCCGGGCTCTGTTGTATTATCTCTTCTCCTTTCGTTGGCCATGTTCCTGTTGATTATCCTTTTCTACGTTCCGATTCTTCGAAAAATCGTTCCGGCTGTCTCTTTCAACGGGCAGTCCTTTGCCTTCGGCGGATCGATCGGAAAGTTCTTCGGAATCAACCTGCTGGGCGTGTTTCTTTCCATTATAACGGTGGGAATCTACGGCCCCTGGTACATAACCAGGATCGTCCGCTACCTGACCGGCGAGGTATCGTATAAACAGGAAGCCCTTCGCTTCCAGGGCAGAGGGGGGAAGCTGTTCGTGATACTGCTCGTTACCCTCCTTGTTCCCATACTCCTGCTGGCCCTCTTTGAAGTCCGTCTGACAGGTTCGACCTTCGGCGCGCCCGTGCGCCTCAATCCTTTTCAGGCATTTATGGCCCACGCTTTCGTATGGCTGATTTTCCTAGCCTTTATTGCCGCCTACATCTACACATTCTATCGCTGGTATATCACCAACCTCCACTATCGAGACTACTCTGTACATTGGGACACCACTTTCTGGGCTTCGATGACGATGATCTGGGGTCAGATTTTGCTGTCCGTGATTACTCTGGGCGTCTATTTTCCGGCGGCATACATCAGGCTGTACCGCTACTTCTGCAGCCGTACCAAGATCATCAGGGAGGAAGAGCAGATCGGCAGCTTAGGCTTTCAAGGAGCCGCCGGCAGAGGTTTCGGCCTGATGTGGGGGCAGCTGCTGCTGACCGTCATCACCCTCGGGATCTACGCGCCCTGGGCTATGGCCAAGGTGGGGAAGTGGTACCTGGCCAACACCTATGTCGAGCCTTCGTGAGCCCGCTTCTCCTCGACCAGGTGCTCCATCAACTGCTCCAGGGTCCAGTTGATCGAAGTTTCGGTGACCACGGCGAAGATCGGACGGGGCACCTCGATTGCCTTGAACATCTGAATCAGGGAGCGCAGCCCGGCATCGGAGATGTTGTGGAATAAGACCAGCCGTTCCTGGCACTGGAATCGCTGCCGCCCCACGGTACCCCTTTCGATGATATCCTTCAGCATGACCTGCCCCTGCTCCGCCTTGATCTGGGTCGTCGGCGGCACCCCCAGGGCTGCCAGGCTCTCGTCGATCCGCGCTTGCTCGTCAGCTGTGAAACCGAAGGTCAGGATTCTCGCTTGATCACTCATACATGCTTTCTCATACTCCCTCAACAAACCTACAGGCATCAGAACCTGCTTGTCAAAAACACCCCGCCGATAACCATAGCGGCACCGAGAACCAATGCCAGGGTTATATTTTCACCCAGTATAACTGCGGCAAATACCATGGCCCATATCGGGACCAGGTTTATAAAGATCGTGGTCTTCGACGGCCCGATCTTTCCAATTCCGTCGTAGTATAGAACGAATCCCAGGGCCGTTCCAAAGAGACCGAGATAGAGAAGGCTCAGCCATACCCGTGCTGAAAACTGCGGAACATGGTGCAATCCCCCCTCGATTCCCGCAGAAACGAGCAGGGCGGCCGTTCCTACCAGGCAGGCATAGGTAATCGCCACTCTGGGCGAGAGACGTTTCAGAATCACCTTTCCCGACAGAGAGAAGGTAGCCCAGCATAGGGTAGCTGCAAACAGATACAGGTCCCCGCGGCCAATGCCTCCCCGCAGCAGCTGCAATGGGTTGCCCCCGCTGATCGCCCAGGACACACCGAAAAGGGCAATCAGGAGTCCGACGATGCGCAGCGGCGAGAAACGCTCGCGAAAGAGAAAGATCGAGCTGACCGAGACCATGGCGGGAGTCATGGCCACGACGACGGAGCTGCGCCCCGCCGGTGCGATTGCCAGGGCCGAGAAGAAAAGGAAGTTGAATAAAAACACTCCGGAAATCCCGAGCAGTACAATCCAGCCCCACTGTCCCAGGCTCAGCCGGACGAAGCGCTTCTCGCGAAGCAGGTGAATCACGAGCAGGGCGATCGTGGCAATGGAGAAGCGCAGGCAGGCCGCGGTGAAAGGTAGAGCCTCGCTTGTGGCAATACGGGCAGCGATGAACTGACCTCCCCAAAGGATGGATACCAGAGTAAGTTTAAGGACGTCGGATTTTTCCACGACCCATACTACGCGATTCCCTCCTGCCCTGGCAACACAGCCCTGGCAACACAACTCTGGCAACACAACGTGAGTTGACCTCGGATTTTTTGATTGTTAAGATGCTGGTGCAATGAATTCAGTTGTTTTAATCACCGATGCCCAAACACGTCTGGGAGAAGAGCTCGCCCGACGCTACCTTGCCCGCGGGTACAGCGTGGCGGCGACACGACCCCCGGCGGCTGAAATAGAGACTCCCCTGGTTTCCGAGGACGAGGCCCTGCTGCTGATAGACTGGAATCGAAAATCTCCCATCTCGACGAAGAACGTGCTTCTGACAACGATCAATCGCTACGATACGATTGACGAAACACTACTGCTGATGAATCCCGAGACCGAACAAAAGCTTCTTCAGGAGGTCACAACAGAGTCGATCGATCGTGCCGTGGACACCTGGATCAAGGGTTCCCTCTTCCTGGCAAAAGCAATCCTCGAGCTCTACAGCGCAAGGCAGCAGGGATGCCTGGCCATGATCAATGACGTTCATCAGGAGGCGGGAACCGTTCTGCCCCCCTTGGAGAGCGCCCTGCGGGGAGGCTTCTCGGCACTGGCAGAGGTGCTGTTCCTCAGCAACCCTCAACGCAATGTATTCATAAACGGCTTCGAATCCCGCTCCGATAAAGAGGCGGAGTTCGCTGACTACATTTTCGATACGATGGAGGAGCGGGGCCGCCGCGTCTCGGGCAAATGGTTCCGCTTTCCCGCCCGTCTCGGTTTTTTTTCCTCTAACACACCCAAGCCCTGATCGCGCGTTTCGCACGATCCGCACACACCGCCTAGAAAAACATAGATTGGGCGAAGCGGATCTGGAAATCCGGTTTAGCGGCCAGCTCGAGGAAGCGGCATCTCTTGTAGATCGAACGAGCCTTTTCCCTGTATTCCCGGGAAACCAGCACCAGTGAGGCGCCCCGCAGGGCGGCGTTTCCCACAACATCAACCCGCTCGACGGGAACCTCGGGAATCAGCCCGATGCGGATCGTCTTCTTGATATCCACTCCTGAACCGAAATTACCCGCCAGGCGGATCTTGTTCAAGTTTCCAACCGCCACCCCCGTTTCGGCGAGCAGCATGTCGATGCCGGTACGGATGGCTCCCTTGGCCAACTGAAGCTCACGAATGTCTTTCTGGGAGATATACACCTTGCCGCCGGAATCCGAAGACAGGGCGAAGGCCAGTATCTTGTCCAGCTTGAAAAAACGCTCCTTCAGCTGCTGGTTCTTCACCTCCTCCGGGTCTGTCAAACGCCCGCTGGAATCGAGCAGCCCGCTTTCCAACAGCTCGGCCACCGCAGAGATAAGCCCGCTGCCGCAGATTCCTTTTGCTTTTCCACCGCCCACGACCTGCATATCGACCTCACCGCTCTTGGAGATCGACACCCCTGTGATAGCTCCTTCCAAGGCGCGCATCCCGCAGGAGATCTGGGCACCTTCGAAAGCCGGAC
>CAYMGP010000023.1:0-21256 GCA_964390045.1 uncultured Spirochaetaceae bacterium
TTGCCCTTCATGTCGCGCAAGGTCCCTTTGACCTTGGTCATCTGCTTGCCGTACTTATGCTCCGGAATGCCCATGCGGGTTTCTTCGGCGCAGAACTTCGTGTAGGGCTTGGCGAAATCGGGTCGCACACCGGACCAGGCAACCCGAGTGGCCATTTCATCCACCTGTTCCTGGGTTGCGAATTCGATCACCGCCTGAGCTTTGCGGGCCCGGGCGATTAGCTCCGATATGTATTTTGCAGCATCTTGCTGTTCAGCCATGAATCTTTTCCTCCTGTTCTGGTTTTCTTTTATTTAACTACAGGCGTTCCCTGAAAATAGCAGAAAATCGCCCTGATGAACAAGATTTTCTCTATATTTTCCGACTCCGGGCGCAGCGCGCCGGAACTGTTAAATCTGTGAATCCGTATAATCCAGGCCTTTGTCGATCGCAGCTACCATGTCGTCAATCTGTTCTTTTGTAATGATCAGCGGCGGCGAGACGAAGATATAGTCCCATTTCGAGAACAGATACAGGCCGTTTTCGTAGAGCGTCTTTGTCAACCCCGCCGAAACGTTCTTCACCGAGTCCGCGAAACCTGCAAGCGGCGCCTTGGTCTTCTTGTCCGAGGTCAGCTCGATGCAGGCCCACAGGCCTTTGCAGCGGGCATCTCCCACGGAGGGATGCTTTTCTTTGAGCTCCTGCAGCTTGCTGTTGAGATACTCTCCGTTTTTCGCAGAGTTCTCGATCAGCTTGTCCTTCTTGTAGACCTCGATATTGGCGATTCCCGTGGCACAGGCAAGGGCGTGCCCGGCGTAGGTCAGGCCGCCGGTGAAGGGGTGATCGTAGAAGTAGTCCCATACCTTCTTGCTCCAGATCATGGCACCAAGTTGAACGTACCCCGAGGTGATTCCTTTGGCAGTGGTAATGATATCGGGGACGATGCCGTAGTTCTCAATGCCGAACCATTTTCCCGCCCGGCCCCAGCCGGCCATTGTCTCGTCGACGACCAGAAGGATGCCGTTTTCGTCGCAGATCTGGCGCAGCCCGGTCATGAAGTTCTGCGGGGGAATGATGATGCCGTTGGTCCCGACAATCGGTTCCATGAAGATGGCGGCAATGGTCTTAGGGCCATCGAGCATGATCTGGGTCTTCAATACTTCCAGGGTCTTCTCGCCGCACTCATCGGGATCCTGAGAGCCGAAGGGGCAGCGATAGGGGTGAGGTCCGAAAAAGTGCACAACACCCGGTATACCCGGCTCGGCAGGCCAGCGGCGGGGATCTCCTGTAAGGGTTACGGCTCCCGCGGTGGCGCCGTGGTAGCTCCGCCAGCGGGCGTAGATTTTATGCCGGCCCGTGTACCAGCGGGCCGCTTTTATTGCGTTTTCGATCGCCTCGGCTCCGGCGTTCGTGAAAAACACGTAGTCCAAATCCGCCGGTGTTATCTCCGCGACCATTTCTGCCAGCCTGGCTTTGGGCTCGGTGCCGAACATGGTTCCCACGTAGCAGATCTTTTCCATCTGCGCCTTCATTGCCTCCAGCACATGCCTGTTGCCGTGACCGATATTCACGTTGAGCAGACCGGAGCAGCCGTCGATGTAGCGTTTGCCTTCCATGTCCCAGATATAGATACCTTCGGCCCGGTCGAGGATGATGGGATCAACCTGGCCTTGAGCTTTCCAGCTGTAAACGACATGTTGGCGATCCAATTTTTTCAGCTCGTTAGAATTCATTCCTCCTCCTTGATCTCGCGGATTTCATATCCTCTCTCGGTAACTCCTTGGAGTGAGCCACCGGAAGTTTCAATTTTGTCCCAGTACAGGCTGCGGAAGCCGAAGGACATGGGCAGATTTGTCAAACGGGCTCTCTTCTCGATCTTTTTTACCGAATAACGCCGCCCGCAGCCGCGGCAGGTCAGGCCCGTAGGCTTGTCCTCTACCGATATTCGTTCGAAGTCGGTCGAGCCGCAGCGACACATGAAGTCTTCCAGATCGATGACCCGAATTCCTCTTTTTGGCACAGCTTTATTATGACCAAGAAACAGAGAACGTCAAGAGTTTAAATTATCATTTTTAATTCCAATTTATATTTGAAATAAATTCTACCTTGTGATACGATGTATCTGCCAACGCTTGTACAGGCGGTAGAAAAAGCCTTGACGGTTGATTTTAGCTTACTGTACAATTGATGACACAAAGCTTAGCTAAAACAAGCATCAGAGTAATACAGCGTAAGGAGTAATTTATGCCGAGAGTTATCAAATGCGCCCATATACAGGCATCCAATCCGAAACACGAAGGAAGCCCCGCAGAGATCAAAGAGGCGATGATCGCCAAGCATATTCCTTTGATCGAGGAGGCGGGCAAGAAAGGGGTGCAGATCCTCTGTCTGCAGGAACTGTTTCATGGTCCCTACTTCGCAGCCGAGCAGGACATCAAGTGGTATCAAACGGCCGAGCCGGTGCCTGGAGCGATCACCGAGCGCTTCGCGCCCCTATCTAAAAAGTACAAGATGGTGATGATCGTCCCGGTCTACGAGATGGAGCAGGAGGGGGTGTATTTCAACACCGCTCAAGTTATCGACACGGACGGCAGCTACCTTGGCAAGATGCGCAAGGTCCATATTCCCCATACCTATCCGGCATTCTGGGAGAAGTTCTATTTCAAGCCCGGTACCCTGGGCTTCCCGGTGTTCGAAACCGAATACGCCAGGATAGGCATCTATGTCTGTTACGACCGGCATTTTCCCGAATGCGCCCGGATTCTGGCTCTCAAAGGAGCGGAGATCCTCTTCAATCCCTCGGCCACCACGCACGGCAAGTCCCGCTACCTCTGGGAGTTGGAGCAACCCGCCCAGGCGGTGGCCAATGGCGTATTTATCGGGGCGAACAACCGGGTGGGTACCGAGAAGCCCTGGGAGTTCGGCAAGTTCTACGGGTCCAGCTACTTCTGCGATCCCAGGGGAAAGCTCGTTGTCAAGGGAAGCGAGGACCACGACGAGGTGGTGATCGCAGATCTCGATCTGGAACAGATCCGGGAGGTTCGCGACGGCTGGCAGTTCTTCAGGGACCGCCGGCCCGAGACCTACTCGGAGATCTGCGGGCAGCTGCCCTGATAGGCACTAGGATTCAAAGGCACCGCTCTTTGCTCGTAAAAGAGGGCGCTTTTGTTGATATGTACGCGTTGCGTACGTAAAAAAATAGAACGGAGGTTTATAGTATGAGTGACACGGCGAAAGTGGAAGCCAAGGGATGGGTAATCTATCCTCTTGGCAGCCGGCCGAAGATGGGATTGGCAATCCTGTTGGGGATTCAGCAGTACCTCACCATGTTCGGGGCAACGGTGCTGATTCCCATCATCGTCGGCGGCGGTATGGGTATGCCCACTGACCAACTGGCCCTGCTGATCTCTACGATCTTTTTCTGCTCAGGTCTGTGCACGCTGATTCAGCAGTCCCCAATTGGCAACCGGCTGCCCATCATTCAGGGTGGAACGTTTTCGTTCCTCGGGCCAACCTTTGCGATCATCGGAATGGTGAGCGCGCAAAACCTGGGATGGCAGGTATCGGTACAGCAGATATGTGCTGCGATCATGTTTGCCTCGGTGTTTGAGATTGTTTTGGGCTACACCGGATTGATGGGCTATATCAAACGGGCTATCAGCCCGATCGCCATCGCCCCGACAATCGCCATGATCGGATTGGCTTTGTACTACCTGGGGATCCCCACCATGGCGGGGAACTGGGTCGTTTCCCTTATCACTCTGGCGGCGCTGATTCTGTACTCTCAGATCTTTGCCAGGAAGTCCAGAGTATTCCTGCTATTTCCGGTACTGTTGGCAATCATAACCGGATGGCTTGCAGCCCTAATTGGGACTGCCGCTGGCTGGATAGCCGAAGGTAATCCCGCCAATCTTACTCCGGGCTTGGCCTCAATCAAGGCTGCTCCCTGGATCAACTGGCGGGTTATCGTGCCCTTCAAGTGGGGTTTCCCGAAGCTTTCGAGCATTACCCTGGCCGGGTCCTTCGGCATGCTGGCCGGGTATCTGGCCTCAATGATCGAGTCCATCGGCGACTACTACTCCGCCGCGCGTATCTCTGAGGCTCCGGTACCTACGGAAAAGATGATCACCCGCGGACTCGGTGCCGAGGGTATCGGTTGTCTGATTGCCTCCATATTCCAAACCTGCAACGGAACCACTTCCTACTCGGAAAACATCGGGGCCATCGGTCTGACCCGTGTGGCCAGCCGCCGGGTGATTAGAGCCGGCGCTGTTGTGATGCTCGTCATTCCTTTCATCGGCAAGTTCGGGGCCGCGTTGGCCACGATGCCGGGACCGGTCGTTGGCGCGATGTATGTGGGCCTGTTCGGCATGATCGCTTCTGTTGGTCTCTCCAACCTTCAGTTCGTCAATCTGAACAATGCCCGCAACCTGTTCATCATCGGTATCTCCTTCTTCGCCGGATTGAGTTTTCCGCAGTTATTCAATCCCAACGTAAATCCCAACGCTTACATGATTGCCTGGGCAGAGAAAGGGGTGTTCAAGGTTCTCGGTGATATCGTGCAAGCTATCTTCATGAGCGGTATGTCCGTTACTGCAATCATAGCGATTTTCCTCGACAACGTGATTCCCGGCGCCAGCCGCAAAGAGCGCGGTCTGGAAGTATGGGAGAGAGAAGCCACCGAAGAAGCCTGGGAGAAGGCGGAAGCCGGATGGAAGCAGATGGCGGTGGGCGAAGAGCGCAAAGTGGTTATTGAATAATCGTCGTTTGATTCTGTACAGTATAGGTATGGGATGGTTAACGTCCCATACCTTTTTTCATACTTAGATATTTATTATGAAAATAAAACGATCAGCTCGCTATTTGCTTTTTATTCTTCTGGGCCTGTTCATGCTGCTTACCCTATACAGCATTTTTAATACGGGAAATCCCAACTCAATGTTCAGGTTTATTGTCAAAGATCCCTCTTACGATCTGGCTGTTACTGTCGCTCTGGCGGTGAGCGTGGGAGTGTTGGTGATACTACTTACTGCAAGCAGAGAACAGAACAGTCTGGAACATCTCCTGGAAATCAATGTTGAGCATATCCAGGGACTTCGCCGGAAGGGGAGAAACGATGCAGAGATCGCCGAATCGTTCCTTCGCGAGATGGGCAGCAGGCAAGGTTTCCTGCACAGTATTGCCAAACGTCGAGTTTTACGCTACCTTTCCAAATTGAAGTGAATGCCCTCGAAGGTTTTGCCAATCCAAACTATCTGATCTTCGCCCTGCTCTTTCTCGGCGTCATCTTCTATCTCGCCTACATGCGTCAGCGAGAAACCAAGCGCATCGCCGACAAGTTCGACAAAAACGACATCATCATCACCAGTTTCGGGGTGAACTACTACGGCCTGGAATCGGAACCGGGAGGACCGCTGCGATCGGCCGGTGCCCTGGTGCTGCTCAAGAACGGCATCTACTACAGGGCTCGCTTTGCCAAGAGAGAACTGTTTATCCCTGGATCCTCCATCACTTATATCGGGGTAACAGATGTGCACAAGGGTAAAGCCCTGCATCAACCGGTGGCGGTGATACGTTTCCTCAACCAGGTGGGCAAGGAGGAGAAAGCGGCCTTTCGCGTTCCCTATCCAGCCCAATGGTTGGAGGCGATAAAGAAGAACCTTCTCAACGGTAAGTCTCAGGCCTCGAACAAGTCGCGGAAGAACGGCTAAGTTTATCAATTAGAATTCAAAAAGCAATTTGACATTCTTACCGGGCATCTTTATAATCGAATGGATTCCACACGCTGACGGTTTCCAAGGCACCAGGGAAAATATTTTTTGAAGACGGGAGGACTCCCGTGGGGAATAAGGATTCGATAGACAGGTTTCATAAAAACAAAGCTCAGATGCTGGCAGGTGGAGGTGAGAGCCGAATCGAGGCTCAGCACGGCAAGGGCAAATTAACCGCCAGGGAACGTCTCGACCTTCTTCTGGACAAGGGCTCCTTCATCGAGCAGCAGCCCTACATCACGGTCCGGGCCACGGATTTCGGGCTCGGTCAGAAGAAGTTTCTCGGGGACGGCGTGGTGAGCGGAACCGGGAAGGTGGGGGACCGGCAGATCTTTGTCTTCTCCCAGGATTTCACGGTACTGGGCGGATCTCTGGGCGAGATGCATGCCGAGCGCATCGCCGAAACTCAGATGCTGGCCTTGAAGAACGGCTGTCCCTTCGTTCAGATCAATGACTCGGGAGGCGCGCGGATCCAGGAGGGCACCCTTTCCTTAAACGGCTACGCCAAGATCTTCAGGGCCAACACCCTGGCCTCGGGAGTGGTGCCCCAGTTCTCCGTGATTTTGGGTCCCTGTGCAGGCGGGGCTGTGTATTCTCCAGCCATCACCGACTTCATCTTCATGGTCGACGGGGTGAGCAATATGTATATAACCGGGCCCGATGTGATCCGAGCCGTCACCGGCGAGGACATCAGTCATGATGCTCTGGGCGGCGCGGCGACGCACTCCACGATCAGCGGCAACGCTCACTTTCGCTTCAGCGACGAGAAAAGTTGTCTGCAGACGGTTCGTCTACTGCTGAGCTATCTTCCCGCCAACAATCTGGAGATGCCTCCCGTGGTGGATAGCAAGGACGGACCGGACAGAGAGACGCCCGAGCTGGAGAAGCTTCTTCCCGAAGATCCCAAACGGCCCTACGATGTTCGGGATTTCATAGCAGCGGTCTGTGACAGGGGAAGCTTCCTGGAGGTTCAGGCCGGTTATGCGCCCAACGTGGTTGTCGGTTTCGCCCGTATGCAAGGCCGAACCGTGGGCATGTTTGCCAATCAGCCCAAGTTTTACGCTGCGGCCCTCGATATAAACTCCTCGGACAAGGCGGCTCGTTTTATCCGCTTCTGCGACTGTTTCAATATTCCCATCATCAGCCTGGTCGATGTGCCCGGTTTTCTCCCCGGCGTAGCCCAGGAGCACGGTGGAATCATTCGCCACGGCGCCAAGGTTCTCTATTCGATTGCCGAAGCCACGGTGCCTAAGATCTCTTTGATCCTGCGCAAGGCGTACGGCGGAGCTTTCATCGCCATGAGCTCCAAAGCTCTTGGTTACGACAGGACTCTGGCCCTTCCTACGGCGGAGGTGGCGGTGATGGGAGCAGAGGGAGCGGCCAACATCATCTTCCGGAAGGAAATCGCCGCTGCCGAAGACAAGGAAGCCATGCGAGCGCAAAAGATACAGGAGTTCCGTGACCAGGTGATGAATCCCTTCATCGCCGCCGGGCACGGGTTTGTGGATGATGTTATCGAGCCGAAATACGCACGAATCGAGCTGATTCGCTCGCTGGAGATGAATATCCGCAAGCGCGAGGATCGTCCCGCAAAGAAACACGGGAATATCCCGCTGTGAGCACGGGACCAAGCCGAAGAGGATCCTGAATGAACGTAGAGATCTATTCCTACAGTCTAATCGCCACCTTGCTCGGAATGCTGGTTGTTTTTCTCTCTCTCGGTGCTCTGAGTGTGATGATGGTGGCGTTGAAAGGCATATTTTCGTCTGCCCGGCGGCCGGCGGGCGGCATGTGGCGCGAGGGACGCAGGCAGCCGGATGAGGAATCGGCCGGCCAAGCTCAGGGTGCCGGGCAGTTACCCCGCTGGGCGATGGCGGCGGTGGCAGTTTATCTGGCCGGCGAAGAGAGCGAAAGCGGGCGTCCGAGCGCGGAGCTTTGGAATGCCGAAGTAAACCATTACGATCCCTGGATTGCCGGGGGAAAGTTTTCTAAGCGGGGAGTGTAAGCGATGAAGAGAAAGATTCGCTTTGAGTTTGAGGGCGAGAGATACGAAGTTACCGTGGAACGCACCGGCGACCAACTGGCTCTGACGCACGAGGGCAAGCGTTACAGTGTTTCTCTTCTTGAAGAAGAGGCAGAAGGCGGTGGTGCCGGGCAGCAAACACCTGCCGGGAGCGCCGCACCCGTCGTTCCTGCGGCCCAGGTTGCTTCCCCGCAGCCCCAGGTCCCGGCTGCAGCGGCTCCTCCCGCCGGAGGGGGTGCTGCAGGGGCGCTGCCTGCACCAATGACAGGGGTGGTAAAAGACATAAAGGTCGGGGTAGGGCACCAGGTACAGCAAGGCCAGGTAGTGCTGGTCATGGAGGCTATGAAGATGGACATCGATGTTCCCTCTCCCGTCACCGGGATTGTGGCCGAGGTTTCCGTGAACGCCGGAGACAACGTCAATGCCAACCAGCAGCTGATGATCATTCAGTAAAAAGGGCAAGAGCGGATGAATATCCTGAACATCATCGTCGATTTCTTCTCTTCCACCGGTTTTGCCGCCCTGAGCTACAAGAACCTCATCATGCTTGCCATCGGCGGCCTGCTGATCTATCTGGGAATAGCAAGAAAGTATGAACCTCTGCTCCTCGTTCCCATAGGTTTCGGAGCTATTCTAGTGAACCTGCCCCTTTCCGGCATCCAGGATGAGGGAGGGCTCATCTTCTACATCTACTTCGGTATCCGCTCCGGGATTTTTCCTCCTCTGATCTTTCTGGGGATCGGAGCCATGACCGATTTCGGGCCTCTGCTGGCCAAGCCGCAGACCTTTCTCCTGGGCGCGGCCGCCCAGTTCGGAATTTTCGGCACCCTTTTGGGAGCCAAGGCTCTGGGATTCGACTTCGCAGAGGCCGCCTCGATCGCTATCATCGGCGGGGCCGACGGCCCGACGGCTATCTATTTGACCTCCAAGCTCGCCGAACACCTGCTCGGTCCGATCGCTGTGGCCGCCTACTCGTATATGGCTCTGGTTCCCATCATCCAGCCTCCTGTAATCCGGGCTCTCACCACCAAGAAAGAACGCATGGTTGTGATGAGTGAGGTACGACCTGTGAGCCGACGGGTAAAGATCCTCTTTCCGGTTCTGTCCACGATCGCCGCCGCTTTGCTGGTTCCCGCCGCCACGCCGCTGATCGGGATGCTGATGTTGGGAAATCTCTTCCGGGAGGCCGGCGTGGTGGACAGGCTGTCCAAGACCGCTCAAAACGAGCTTATCAATATTGTGACCATCTTCCTCGGTGTGGCCGTAGGTTCCAAGATGTCGGCCGCCGAGTTTCTCACCCTGAAGACCATCACGATCATTACCCTGGGTCTGGCGGCGTTTGTGGTCGGCACAGCGGCAGGAACTTTTCTCGGCAAACTGATGTACGTGATCACCAAGGGCAAGGTGAATCCCATGATCGGGGCGGCCGGGGTTTCGGCGGTACCCATGGCGGCCCGGGTCGTGCAGAAGGTGGGCCAGAAGGAGAATCCCAGCAATTTCCTATTGATGAACGCGATGGGACCCAACGTGGCCGGGGTGCTCGGCTCGGCCATCGCGGCGGGCGTTCTGTTGGCTCTGGCCGGCTAGGAGCGGTTTCCCCTACTCTGTGATCCCTGTCTTGAAGGGCAGAAAGTGCCTGTAACGGCCCGTTTCGTTGGCCGTGCGCGCGCCGGAAGCCACTTGAACGATCAGATCGAACAGTCCATCCGCAGCTTCGCGGTGGGAGCCTCCCTCGAGGAGCGTGCCCGCATCGAAGTCGATCCAATGCCTTTTTTTCTCAGCCAGAGAGCTGTTGCTCGCTATCTTTATTACAGGAACCGGCGAGCCCAGAGGCGTGCCCCTGCCCGTTGTGAACAGCGTCAGCTGTACGCCGGTTGCGGCGAGCACGGATACCGATACCAGGTCGTTGCCCGGGCCTTCTGCCAGGCTCAATCCCGCAGCTGTGGCCTCCTCCCCGTAGTCGAGTACAGCGACCACTTGTGAGCTTCCCCCCTTTTGAGTGCAACCGAGAGATTTCTCTTCCAGCGTGGTGATGCCTCCCTCGCGGTTTCCCGGGGAGGGGTTGTCATCGATCGGCTCGCCGTGATCCATGAAAAATCTCCGGAACCTGTTGATCATGTCGAGGCCTTTATCAAATATTTCTGTGCTCGCACAGCGGTTGAGGAGCAGCTGCTCGGCTCCGAAGATCTCCGGAACCTCCGTCATCACGGCCCCGGCCCCTAGCGCGACAAGCCTGTTCACGCATGCCCCGGCCAGGGGATTGGCCGTCAGTCCGGAGAAGGCATCCGAACCCCCGCACTTCAGACCGACCCGCAGCTTGGAGATCGGCACGGCGCGGCGCTCGAACTGGTCGGCGTAGGTCCGCAAACTCCCGAGAGCCTGTAGTCCGGCCGCAATTTCGTCGCCTTGTTCCTGGGCGCTGAGAAAGCGGACCCGGCGCGGAGCCCGTTCGGGGCCCCGTTCGGGAAACCCGAGCAGCTCCCGGAACGAGGCCAGCGTGTTGTCTTCGCAGCCCAAACCAAGCACCAGTACACCGCCCGCATTGGGGTGGCGAACCAGGGCGGCCAGCATTCTGCGGGTCCTTTCGAGATCTTTTCCAGCCTGCGAGCAGCCGTAGGGGTGAGTCATGGCAACAACATCATCGATGCCGCCCTGCCGCCGGGCGCGGAGAAGGTGTTCGCGAAAGCGGAGCGCCAGGGTTTCAGCCAGGCTGTTCACGCAGCCTACCGTGGGAACGATCCAAAGCTCGTTGCGGATACCTACTCGTCCATCGGCTCTCTCAAAGCCGCGAAAGGTGAGCACGCTCTGCCGAGCGCTCGGTCGCGTATTAGGAACAGAGGACGGCGGGTTGTAGCTCAACTCAAGCGTCCCGGACAGCGCGCTCTGCAGGTTGTGCGTGTGGACCCAATCGCCGCGTTCGATTTTCCGCGATGCTATGCCAATCGGCTGCCCGTATTTTATTACAATTTCTCCCTGCTCGATCCGAACGAGGGCGATCTTGTGACCGCGCGGGATGAGCTCCCGAACATTCAGCTCGCCGTCCTCGCTGCTACAGGTTGTCCCGACCGGGCAGTCGCGCAGGGCCACGGCCACCGTATCGCGGGGATGAATTTTGAGCAGTTCTGTACTCTCCACGTGCTCGTTCAGCTCGCCTGCTCGGCCAGGGCTTCGGCCTGTCGCACCAGCTCTTCGATCATTCCCAATCCCCGATCCCAGAAGGCGGATTCCTTGAGCTCTACACCGAGAGGCTTGACCAGCTCCTCGGGCCAGTCCGAACCGCCCGATTCGAGCAGCTTGAGATAGGCCTCGGGAAAGCTTTCCTTCGTCTCGAGATAGCGTGCATAGAGAGCCAATACGAGCAGTTCGCCGAAAGCGTAGGCATACACATAACCGGGGGAATGAACAAAATGGGGGATATAGCTCCACCAGATGCTGTAGTTGTCGGTCAGGGTGACGCTTCCCTGAAACATCTCTTTCTGGGTTTTCATCCACAGCTCACCGAAGCGCTCGGGGGTCAGCTCGCCTTCGCTGCGGCGGGCGTTGTGCATGGCCTCCTCGAAGCGGTTCATCGCGGTCTGGCGAAAGACGGTAGCGAATGTGTCCTCTATTTTTTGTACGAGCATGGACAGACGAGCTCGGGGATCTTTCTCGAGGGCCATCAGCTTCTGAAAAACGAGCATCTCCCCGAAAACCGAAGCGGTCTCCGCCATCGTCAGAGGTGTGTCCGCCAATAGGATTCCCTGCTTGCGGGAGAGGTATTGATGAACGCCGTGGCCCATCTCGTGAGCCAGGGTCATCACGTCCCTGGGCGTTCCTTGAAAATTCATAAAGATATAGGGATGTGCCGAAGGTACGGCTCCGTGGCTGTAGGCACCGCCCCGCTTGCCCGGCCGGACGCTGGCGTCGATCCAGTTTTTATCGAAGAAGGTTTCAGCGATCTTCCCCGCCGGATCGGCAAAGCCTGAATAGGCATCCAGCACCGCCTGCTTGGCCTCGCCCCAGGTGTACCGGCGGCTGGAGGCGGGAAGGGGGGCGTAGCGATCGTAGTCGTACAACTCTTCGAGACCGAGGAGCTTCTTTTTCTGGTCGTAGTAACGGGCCACAATATCGTAGCGCTTGGTAACCGCGGTCACCAGGGCATCCACCGTTGCATCGTCGACCTGGTTGGCAAGGTTGCGCGAGCTGATCCACAGCGGGTAGCTGCGCAGACGATCGTCGGATGCCTTGTCCACGAGGATGTTGTTGAATATATAGGTGCTCACTCTTCTCATGCTCTTCAAGCCGGCCGTGAAGGCTTCGGCAGCCTTCTCCCGGGCGCCGCGCTCCGGCTCGTATAGCTTGCTCAAAATAGACTGTTGGGGAAGCTTCTCGTCGCCGAGGGTATAGCGGGCGCCGCTGTGAACCTCGTCGAAGAAGCGGACCCAGGCGTTTCTGCCTGTTATCTCTTTTTCCGCCAGGATTTTTTCCTCGGCCTCTGAAAGCAGATGGGGACGATAGCGCCGGGCCAGCACAAGCCAGAACCGGAAGTGGTCAAGGGCCGGATCGCTCATCTGCTTTTGAGCCTTCCTCTCCTCGACATTTGCCCATTCCAGCTCAAAGAACAGGAGCTTCTGCTGGAGCTGAGAGGAATGCTCGTGCAGCTTCTGAAGCAGTGCGCCTCTGGCCGCATCTTCTGTATTGGTCGACCAATTGAGGTAGGCAAAGGTACCTGCCTTTCCCGATGTCTCGAGAATCTGCTCGTACTCTTTGAGCAGTGCGGCCAGCTCGGATCCGCTCAGGTCCGCAATCCGGCCGTGGTATTTCGAAGCGAAGCGTTCAACCCTCTGCAATGCATCTTTCAGATCCTGCTCCAGCTGTGGATCTTCACCGCCGCTGTATAGATCGCTGAGGTCCCATAACACCTCTTGCGCTCCCGATCGTTTGTTTTTCTCCATGCGTTGCTCCGTTATCTAATCCTGGCTGTCCGCCGTTTAAGAATGTCTGTGCATACCCGGGCGGGATTGGCGATCTTTGCGAGGAAGATCATGGCGGCAATCACGTAGGGTTTATATCCCGCCTCCCGATAGGTGGCCAGGCGGTAACGCTCGAATACAGATTTGGCAACCTCTCCCTGTTCACAGCTTATTCCTGTAATGTCGGCGGGCAGGCAGTGCAGATAGAGGGCCTTCCTCGTTGATTGCATGAGCTTCTCCGTGCATTCCCAATCTATAAACTTCTTGTTTGTCTCCAGGCACTCCCGCTCCAGTTCCGTCAGACCGGAACTATCTCCTGCTTTGAGCAGCTCGGTGCGACGCTGCATCACCTGGTACGGAGCCCAGCTCTTCGGGTAAACGATGTCGGCATCTGTGAAGGCTTCACCCATAGAGTGGGACTTGCTGAAGCGTCCTCCAGACTCGGCACTGTTCTTTTCGGCTAGAGCTTCCACTTCGGGGATCAAAGAGTAGCCCTCGGGATAGGCCAGGGCGATATCCATGCCCAGCCGGCTCATCAACCCGATAACACCCTGGGGCACCGAAAGGGGCTTGCCGTAGGAAGGGGAGTAGGCCCAGGTCATGGCGATTTTCTTTCCTTTGAGCTTCTCGAGGCTGCCGAAGTGATGCACGAGCTGCAGAAGATCGGCCAGGGTTTGGGTTGGATGATCGATGTCGCACTGCAGGTTGACCACGGTGGGAAGCCGGGGCAGCACTCCTTGGGCGTGTCCTTCCTGAACAGCGGCGGAGACCTCCTTCATGTAGGTGTGGCCGTAGCCGAGGTACATGTCATCCCTGATACCGATGACCTCTGTCAGGAAGGAGATCATGTTGGCCGTCTCCCGCACCGTCTCGCCGTGGGCGATCTGGCTCTTGGTCTCATCCAGGTCCTGGGCGGCCAGGCCGAGCAGGTTGGCTGCGCTGAGGAAGCTGAAGCGCGTCCTGGTGGATTTGTCACGGAAGATGGCCACGGCCATTCCGGAATCGAAAATCCGGGGGGAAATATTTTCGCCGCGCAGCGACTGGAGTATTTCAGCCAAGGCAAGAACGGCTTGGATCTCCGCATCCGTTTTGTCCCAGGTCAAAAGAAAGTCCTGCCCGTAGAGATTGGGGGTCTCCAGGGACTCGAGCCCGTCAATCTTGTCCTCGATCTCTTTGAGTTTCATGGGCTGATTATACGCGCTGTGGGTAACTAAGTCCAAGTATCTGCTACAAAAGGCGACGCAGGATCACCCGGCGGTTGGAACGCCTGGCAACCTCCTTGAAGCCAGCTTTGCGAAAGGTGCCGATCAGACCGGTGAAGGCGTATTCCGGTGTCACTTTGCCGGTCTCGGGATCGACGGGATAAGCCTCGACGATTTTCGCCCCGTTTTCGCGGGCATAATTCAGCGCAGCTTCAATCAGCAGTCCCGTCAGGCCCTGCCGGCGCCGGGTTCTGGCAATATAGAAACACACGATCGACCACACCGGCTGATCGTCTACCCTTTTGAGAACCGGAGAGCGGTCGAGCACGGGAAAGGCTTCCCGGGGGGCGATCGAGCACCAGCCCACGGGCTCGCCTTGATGGTAGGCGAGAAGGCCCGGAACCTCGCCGCTGCGGATGATCGCTTCCATGGCCTTGCGGTTCGCCTCTCCATGATTACGCTCGAACTCGGCGCGCTTGATGCGCCACCACATGCACCAGCAGCCACCATCAGCTCCATTCGGCCCGAACAGCCTCTGCAGATCCTCCCACTCCGCGAGGGTTACCGGTTTGAACACCAGGTCTTGGCTGGCGAGTTTCATAGGGCATCTCCCTCCTGCGCTTGCTTCTGCAGGCTTACCCGTACAATTGTACAAGCTGTGTTCCCGAGGATTCAAGCTGGTGATCGCCCGCCTGTCTGATCCCTGAATCGGAAGGAGCGTGGTTGAGAAGCCGGACCATGGCGAGTATAATGGCCTCGCTATGAAAAACATGCTAGATGGAATTGAAAAGGTATTGCTGATGGGGCCAGGGCCGTCGAGCGTGCACCCGGCTGTGTACGAAGCGCTCAGCCGCAGCACTCTGGGGTACATGGACTCCTACTTCATCCGCATCATGGACGAGATCAAGCGGCTGCTTCAGAAATTGATGAAGACGGGCAACGATCTCACCCTGGCTGTTTCCGGAACGGGAATGGCGGGCATGGAAACCTGTCTTGTAAACCTCGTCGAGCCGGGGGATTCGATCTTGATCCTTATCAACGGGGTATTCGGCCTGCGCATGCGGGAGATCGCCGAGCGCCTGGGAGCGGAAGTCGAGGTGCTCGAGTTCGAGTGGGGAACCCCGGTCCAGCCGGAGGCCGTTGAGAAGCGGATTCGGGAAAAGACTTACAAGACCGTGGCCATGGTGCATGCGGAGACCTCTACAGGTGTGCGGAATCCGGCCAAGGAAATCGGAGAGATCCTGAAAAGCTCTGAGAGCCTGTATCTGCTCGATGCGGTGACCAGCCTCGGCGGTGTCGAAGTGGATGTGGATGGCTGGTCAGTCGATGCTCTGTACAGTGGTTCGCAAAAATGTCTCTCCTGCCCGCCGGGGCTTTCACCGGTAACGTTTTCAGCCGCGGCATTGCGGGCGATCGCAAGCCGCCGCACCAAGATCCCGACCTTCTACCTCGACATGAGCCTGATCGCCAAGTACTGGAGCGGCGAGAAGCGCTCCTACCATCACACAGCACCGATCAATATGCTGTACGGGCTGTATCAGGCGTTGCTTCTGGTCATGGAAGAGGGTGTGGAGAATGTTTTTGCCCGCCACCGGAAGGTACACGAAAAACTCGTCCAGGGACTGGAGGCGCTGGGGCTGGAGCTGATCGTGGACAAGCCCAATCGCTTGCCGATGCTCAATGCCGTGGCCATTGCCCAAGGAGTGGACGATGCGGCGGTTCGGGCCGCCCTGCGCAGCCGGCACAAGATCGAGATCGGTGCCGGCCTGGGACCTTTGGCAGGAAAGATTTGGCGCATCGGTCTGATGGGCCATACAGCCCGGGAAGAGAACGTGGACAAGCTGCTCGAAGCTCTGCGTGATGTGCTGAAACGTTAACTGAAGATTTTCCCCGGATTCAAGATTGCGTTGGGATCGAAGTCCTGTTTGATCTTGCGCATCATTTCGATCTGGGCTGAATCGAGCCCCAAGGACAGGAAACTCTTGCGGGTCAGGCCGATGCCGTGCTCGCCTGTCACCATCCCCCCCAAGGACACGGCCAGGTTATAGATCTCCGCGGCGGCCTTGGGTGCCTGATCCTTCCAGAGATCTTCGGGTACGTCTTTGATGACGTTTACATGCACATTGCCGTCCCCCGCGTGGCCGAAATTGATGACGTGAAGCTGGTAGCGCTGGCCAATCTCTTTGATTTTTGGCAGAAGCTCGGGAAGCATGGTGCGCGGGACCACCACGTCCTGGGTGTCCATGATGCGCTGGGGACTCAAGTTCTGCAGCGCCTCAATGATCATCTTGCGGGCTTCCCAGAGGCGCTCCCGCATCTGATTGTTGTCCGCCACCAGTACATCCACGGCCCCGTTTTCCAGACAGATCTCGCCGATGCGCTCGTAATCCGCATCGATCTGGTTTTCGTCGTTTGCGTCCAGGGTAATGAGCAGGTGAGCGGCGGCCTCGTGAAAGGGGATTTCTTTCTCTAGTAGTTTTTCCACGGCCAGTACGCTGTCCCTTTCCATGAACTCGAGAGCCGCGGGAACGATGCGGGCTTTGATGACGTCCGACACGGATTTTCCGGCGGCGCGAAAATCGTTGAAAGGTACGAGAAGATCCACGCGCTGTCTCGGTTTTGGCAGCAAGCGAAGCAGGATCTTTGTTACCACGGCCAGAGTCCCTTCAGAACCTACGAGCAGCTGGATCAGGTTGTAGCCGGTTACGTTTTTCACGACTTTCCCGCCCATCTCCATGATCCGCCCGTCTGGAAGCACCGCCTCCAGACCGCAGACGTAGTCCTTGGTCACTCCGTACTTGATGGCTCGGGGTCCCCCGGCGTTTTCAGCAATATTGCCGCCGATCGAGCAGGAGTCAAGGCTGGCAGGATCCGGGGGGTAGAAAAGCCCTACGGCTTCCACCTCTCTGTGGAGATCGCCTGTAATCACGCCCGGTTCTACGCTGACCATCAGGTTCTCTTCATCGATCTCCACGACCCTGTTCATCCTCTCCAGAGAGAGTACCAGTCCTCCGAAAACGGGGACTGCTCCGCCGCTCAATCCCTGACCGGCGCCGCGCGGGGTCACGGGAAAGCGTTCGGCCTGGGCGAGCTCGAGGATTTTTGAAACCTGCTCCGTGGAAGTTACCCGCACCACCGCCTCCGGCTCGTGCCATAGCTCGGCTACCTCATCGTGGGCGTAGGCTTGCATCTGCTCGGGGTCTGTAAGCAGGTTTTCTTCGCCCACGATGGCTTTCAGCTTGTTAAGGACCTTGTCTTCTATTTTTCTGTACATATAGTCAGGCCTTGCATTATAATTGCGTCGTAATAGAAAGGAAAGGGGTTTCCTGAATGCGGCCTCTGCCGACGATCGGACGCCTCGTGCGCACTCCACTCGCCCTGACCGCTTCGCTCGTTCTGCCGCTCCTGCTGCTGTCCGGCTGCCGGGAGTTGGAACGACAGGAGTTCGTCGACCTGGACAGCTACTCGTTGACGGACCTGAGTCCGTTCGAAGGCTGTCTGGTGGACGACGAGCTGGCCGAGCACCCCGAGCTGTCCGCTGCCACCGTATACCATCTGCGATTGAACGTCGCCGATACCCTGACAGATATCGACGCCCGGGCGCGGATACGCTATACGAATCGAGAGCCGGATGCGATCGAGGAGATTCCCCTGTTTTTCTATGCCAACCTGACACCGGGCAAGGCGGATGTCGGCTCGGTTGTGGCAGATGGTGTTTCGCTTGACCCTGAGTTGCGAGACAATGACAGCCGCCTGATCGTCAAACCGCCGCAGGGGCTCGAATCCGGGCGGTCCCTCGAACTGACCGTCGACTTCAGGCTTTCTGTGCCGGTGACGGAAAAGGGGGAGTATGGCGGTTTCGGCTACAGCGGCAAGGTTCTCTCCCTGGCCTACGCCTACCCCATGATAACCGCCTTTGCCGGCTGGGAGCATCCCCTGCCCGTGCCGTATGGTGATTTCCTGTACAACGAGGTGAGCTTTTACCTGGTTCAAGTATCGATGCCATCCGAGCTGAGCCTCGCCGCTCCAGGAGTCGAGCTTTGCCGCAGGCAAGCGAACGAACGTACAGAAATCGTATTCGCCCTGGGTCCGGCCCGAGATCTTTACATGGCCCTGGCCGAGGAGCTTGCCATCAAGACGGAAACCGTCGGCAGGACCGTGATCAGAAGCTTCGCCCCGGCCGACGCCGAAGCCGCTTCCGAGCTGGTCCTGGCCACGGCTGCCGCTGCCCTGGGCAGCTTCGGCGCACGTTTCGGCAGCTATCCCTATACCTCCCTGACCTTGGTCAGCATTCCTTTCTCCGCCTTCGGGCTCGAATTCCCGGCGATCATTCTCAACGCCCGTCGCCTCTACGATCTTTCTCAAGTCTTCTCGGGCATTTCCGCATCCGTGCTGCTCGAGTCCACCACGGCCCACGAGGTGGCTCACCAGTGGTTTTACTCTTCGGTGGGCAATGACCAGATTATGGAGCCCTGGATCGACGAAGCCCTGGCCCAGTACGGTACCTGGCTCTACTATGGAGACCGCTATGGAGAGTCGGCAGCCGGGGGTCTTTATCGCTCGTTTATCGATCGCTGGGATCGGGTGGGCAGGGCGGAGATACCCATTGGAGGGCCGGTCAGCGCCTACACACCGAAGGAGTACGGAGCGATCGTCTACGGTAGGGGTCCTCTTTTCATAGAAGCCCTCTTCCAGCGAATGGGCGAGGAGCGCTTCGACAGCTTTCTGCTGCAGTACTGCCGGGAGTTCGAGTGGAAGTTGGTTGATACAGCGGCCTTTCAGGCCGCTGCCGAAGCTGCCTGCCGGTGCAGCTTGGAAGAGCTGTTCGCCGACTGGGTAAAGTAACCCGTAGCGATTTGCAGGTTCCGGTTTCTAGACCTTGACGGGGCAAGCGGCGAAAGCTTACTTTTCAAATAATGAAAGGAGGCGCCATGAGTCGAAGGTTTGATATTCGTGAGCTGGTGCGGGTTGCCATCATCGATGAAAGGAGCGGGGAGCAGCTTTATCGCTCGATGTCAGGCAGAGCGCAGGATAAGGGCTTGCAGGCCGAGTTTTCACAGCTCGCCGAAAAAGAGAAAGAGCACCAGAGACGGTTCGAAAAGATGCTCGAGGGGCTGAAGGATCTGCCCGATACCGAGCAGTATCCGGACGAGTATGTAGATTACCTGGAGGCGCTCGTTGCCGGCGGCGGTCAATCCGAAGCCGGTCGGGGAATCGAGGACATGACGAGTGATGTACAGCTCGTATCCCTGGCCATGCGCTTCGAGCGGGAACAGCTTGCTTTGCAGAGAGATATCAGCGAGTTCCTCGGGGATCGGCATAAAGAGGTAATCGAGCCGATCATCAACGAGGAGAGGGATCACCTGGTACAGCTGTCCCGGGCCAAGACGCGCCTGCAGAGCTGACCGTGGTTCTACTTTGCGGCGACCTCAGCTTTTCTTCGTTCTACTAGCTGAGATAGAAAATCGTACCACTTGGCAGCGCTTTCTCGGTGTATCGGAATCCGATATAGAATTTCCTGGTAGATGAAGTGCAGCTTGTCTCCGGGCTCGATGCTGAGAGATTCGATCTCCTCGAGAGGCGCAGATACACGCACTCTTCCCCTTCTCTTCACCCGGCCCCGGAAAACAAAGCGTCTGTCCGTGAGAAAGGCTCTGCCGAAGCCGAAGATGCGCAGATCGGGATAAAGTTTTTCACGATAGAGGAAGTGGGGCCGGCTAACCAGGTAGAGGTTTTCACCGCTTTCAAGCTGGATCAGACTCGAACGAATCGTGTTCAGCGGCATGGCCTTGACCTGTTTGTACAACTCGGCAACGGTCCGGGGTTCTCCCGATGCATTACCCTGGTCATCAACGGGGGTAAGGCGGCTTCCTAGATCTACCTTCCAGGTCGAGTAACAGCTCTGGCACTCAACCAGGTTGGTTGATTTCGGCTCGACCGCTTTAAGGCTTTCCAGGCTCCGGCAGTGGGGGCAGCGGTAGAGAATCCTGTTTATACCGAGGGCCAGACCGGAGACGCGGCGCTTGAGTTCCAGTATCTTGAGCTCGTAATCCCGGATGCGAATCGCAGCCGCTATATCGGAGGTTATCTTTTCGTCCGAACCCGGCAGAGAATCCCCCCCGTACAATTTGTTGAAAACCAGACGTACGGGAATGGGTCGCCGCATCTTCGCCGCCCAGCGAGGAAAGTGCAGATAGCCGCCGTCGACCCTGCAGGAGTACACGGGCACCCTCATGCGTCGGATGAGCCTGGCTATCGTGGGAATGATGGGGCTGTTGGTGCCGTCCCAGCTGCGGCTGCCCTCCGGATAGATGCCGATCAATACCCCCTGCCTGAGAAGATTGATGATATTCTTCACCGACTGGAAATCCTGAGCCGCCTTGCGAATGGGAAAGACGCCTACCAAACGAACAGCGGCGCTGAGTATCGTTTTGCGGAACAGTTCCTCCGTGGCGACGAAGTGAACGGGCCTGTTGACCACGCTGTATATCCAGGGCGGATCGAGCAGATTTACGTGGTTGGCGACAATGATCCCGGAACCCGTGTGTGGGACAACCTCAGCGTTGACAGCCTGGAGCTTGAATATGCGCCGCACAAGCGGTTCAACATAGAGCAGGGTAATGATGTTGACCCAGTGATTGACAGGCTTGGCACCACGCAGCTTTTCGTGTTTGTTCTTCATTCGTTGCTTGGTAAAAGACGATATGTCGGAATGCGGCTCGCGTCAAGGTCAGCTACTGGTCAGATACTGGAACGATTTCACCTGACGGCGAGCTCACGGCTGCACGGCCGTTTCTTTCTGCAAGATGCGACCGCGATAGCGGGCGATTTTGCTGCCCCGTAATTCCTCGAGCAGGCAGTGCAGCTCGCTGAAAGCGTAGCCCACCGCTGTAGGGTCGTGGGCGTCGGACCCCGTCACCAGGGCAAGACCCCGTCCCACGGCAAGGGAGATGATCCGGCGGCAGGGATACAGCTCGCCAATCGGTTTTCGCAGGCCGGATGTGTTTACCTCGATGCTCATCCCGTGACGACTGCACAGATCGAGTATTTCCTCGATATCGTTTCTGTTGCTTTCCATCACGGGGTGCCCCGGTTGTTTGATCAGATCGAGATGCGCCAGACAGTCGAACAGCCCGGTGGCAATGCCCCTTTTCAGCTCCCTGAAATACTCGCCGTAGATCTGGGACAGGGATTTCGAGGGAAAGTCAAAGCCGAACAGCCAGTTGTTTCCGGGCCAGTCACGAATGAAATGAATCGAAAGAAGCACCAGGTCGAAGGGGTAGCGAGCCAGAAAACGCGCGAGATACCCCTCGTAGCCCCGGTAGTAGT
>CAYMGP010000023.1:21266-43906 GCA_964390045.1 uncultured Spirochaetaceae bacterium
GAATCGTAGTGCTTCGGTAGCGGCTGCGCAGGGATTCAAGTTCCTCAAGATAGCTATCGAACTCCTCCGGGTCCATGCGCAGATTGGCTGCCCCGCGGGGAAAATCCGGCAGGGGAATATGAGGGGTGAAGCAGATCTCCTCGATGCCTTTTTCCAGAGCCCTTTGTACGTATTCCTCCATTGTGCCGCGGGCATGACGGCAGAAGGGGGTGTGCAGATGATAGTCGATCATTCCTTGATGAGGCTTTACCATCAGCGGCGGGTTGTTGTCAATAAGCAGAGGACCAATCTTTGCTTTCAAATTATTCTTGACCAAAATAATAATATTTAATATACTATACCCTGGGGGGGTATATATGATGAATACCGATAGAGCAGCCTTACAAACGAAAAGAAAAGCCCACCATCCGGAGGCGACTAAGGGAAACTTAATGACTCGCCTGCGGCGAATCGAAGGCCAGATCCGGGGAATTGCCCGGATGATTGAAACGGATGAGTACTGTGACGATGTCCTCAGTCAGATCAGCGCTGTGGAAGCAGCCCTCGGAGGTGTGCGCAAGGGACTGCTCGAGGCGCATATACGCAGCTGCGTAGTCGATCAGATCGAAGAGGGTCGATACGAGGTCATCGACGAGCTGATGAAAACGATAGGCAGGATGTCTCGGTGATTTGGAGGATCTATGGCTGAGAGGGCGGTATTGGCGGTTTCGGGGATGAGCTGCGCGGCCTGTGCGCTGCGCATAGAGAAAGGATTGAGCAAGATCCCGGGTGTGGAGCTTGCCACGGTAAATCTGGCCACGGAGCGGGCCACCGTGGCCTACGATCCGGCTGCCGTGGGAATCGATTCTTTCGAGCGAACCATCAAAAATCTCGGCTACGAGGCCGTCGTCGAGCCAGGCGCAGAGCAGAGTCGGAGCTCTGCTGTAGAGATTCCGGACCGGGAGAAGCAACTGCGTCGGCGCGAGATTCGAAAGCTTCGCATCAGCTTCATTGCAGCCGCCCTGTTGAGCTTTCCCCTGCTTCTGGCTATGGCCGCCGGAATGCTGCAGATCGAAGCCTTGAGGTTTTTACACGATCCGATCGTTCAGCTGATCCTGGCAACGCCGGTCCAGTTCGTTGTCGGTTACCGCTTCTACAAGAATGCCTTCAAGAGTGTGAGGTCGGGTAGTCCGGGGATGGATGTTCTTGTAGCCCTGGGAACCAGCGCCGCCTATTTTTACAGCATCTACAATGGTTTTCTGCGCAGCCTGCCAGAGGGCGGGACAGCGGATCTGTATTTTGAAGCCTCGGCCATCATCATTACTCTCGTGCTTCTCGGAAAGCTCTTGGAGGCATCTGCAAAGGGCAGGACCTCGGAGGCGATCAAGCGATTGATCGGGCTGCAGCCTAAAACGGCACGGGTGCTGAGAAGCGGAGTGGAAACCGATATCCCGATCACCGATCTGAGGACCGGTGAGATCGTTCTCGTGCGCCCCGGCGAAAAGATACCTGTTGACGGGCGGATCATCGAGGGGGTTTCGACCGTGGACGAGAGCATGATCACGGGCGAAAGCATCCCTGTGGAGAAGAAAGCGGGCGATTCTGTGATCGGCGCCACGATCAATACCTTTGGTGCTTTTCGCTTCGAGGCGACCAAGGTGGGCAAAGACACGGTACTTGCCCAGATCATACGAGTGGTCGAGGAAGCTCAGGGCTCCAAGGCACCGATCCAACGGCTTGCCGACAGAGTAGCAGCTGTATTCGTACCCGTGGTTCTCGGGGTGGCGATCCTTACCTTTCTTGTCTGGCTGCTGGCTGTGGGAAACCTGGCCATGGGTTTGATAAGCGCTGTGGCCGTTTTGGTGATCGCCTGTCCCTGCGCTATGGGATTGGCCACGCCCACGGCAATCATGGTAGGCACCGGCAAGGGAGCGGAAAACGGGATCCTCATCCGCAGCGGCGAAAGCCTCGAGCGGGCCTACAAGCTCGATGCAATCGTCCTGGACAAGACGGGAACGATTACCAGGGGAGAGCCTGCTGTGACAGATGTGGTCACCCTGAATGGAAGCACACGCGCCGAGATACTGCGTTTGGCTGCTACGGCCGAGAAACGATCCGAGCACCCCTTGGGCAGGGCTGTGTTCGAAGCCGGACAGCATGAGCTCGGACAGATTCAGGATCCCGAGCAATTCGATGCAGAGCCCGGCAGGGGGGTCAGGGCGCTTGTGGGGAACCTTACCGTCCTGGTCGGCACGGATGCTTTTCTCAGCAGCTCGGGTGTGGGTACAGGCGCGGCGGCCGAGGCTCGCGACACACTGGAGGGTGAGGGGAAGACCGTCATGCTGCTGTCCGTAGATGGAACGGTGATTGGGCTGTTTGCCGTCGCCGACCGAGTCAAGGCGAGCTCGGCAAGGGCCATCCGGACCATCAGAGGTATGGGTATCGAGGTCATCATGATTACAGGAGACAACCGCAGAACCGCCGCGGCCATCGCTGCCGCTGTGGGTGTGGACAACGTCATGGCCGAGGTTCTCCCTGAGCAAAAAGCAAAAATGGTGCAGAAAATCAAAGACGAGGGAAAAACAGTAGCGATGGTTGGAGACGGGATCAATGACGGGCCGGCTCTGGCCACCGCCGATATCGGGATGGCCATGGGCACCGGAACAGATATAGCCATGGAGTCGGCGGACATTACCCTGATGAACGGAGATCTGATGAGCGTGCCGGCGGCAATCCAGCTGTCCCGCAAGACTGTGAGAAAGATCAAACAGAATCTCTTTTGGGCCTTTTTCTACAATACGATCGGCATACCCTTTGCCGCTCTGGGCATGCTCAATCCCATTATCGCCGGGGCAGCCATGGCTTTCAGCTCTGTCTCGGTGGTAAGTAATTCTCTGAGCTTGAGACGGTTCAAAGTTGAAGCAGGGATCAAAACGAGAAAGGAGTCGAACTATGACTAGCAGGAAAACACTGAACGTAGAGGGTATGAGCTGCGATCACTGCAAGATGGCGGTGAGCAGAGCCGTCGGCTCGATCGACGGGGTATCGGCAGTGGAGGTCAGTCTGGAAAGCAATACGGCGAGCTTTGATTTCGACGAAGCCCGTGTGTCCCTGGACTCGATCATCGCTGCAATCGAAGATCAGGGCTACGAGGTGGTTGCCTGAGTCCTCGAGGCGATATACTCTCAGGAAAGCAAGGCGCCGCCGAGAGAAGACAACACGAATCTCGTCTCGGTTGCCTAGCGGAGATTTCATTATAGGCAGGGAGTAGAGTCTCGTGGCACAGATACAAGAGATCGGCGTTGTGAAGAGCGGATTCAAAGAGTCCGCCGACCCCTTCGAAATGCGTAAGCATGAGAGCACGATCCTCATCAACGAAGGATTTGAAGAGGGTTTGTTTCGTATCGAAGAGAATCAATACATTCAAGTTCTTTTCCATTTTCATCGTAGCAGCGATTATACGCTCAAAGGCAGGCGCTACCAGGGTAGGGAGTTGGGGGTGTTTGCCAGCAGGAGCCCTAGGCGGCCTGGAGGTATCGGTCTGACCACCGTAGAGCTGCTCAACCGGGACGGAAGGAAGCTTGTCGTGCGGGGGTTGGATGCGTTGGACGGAACCCCGGTGCTGGATTTAAAACCCTACACCCCGGGGCTGGACGGAGTGGACGAGGGCGAGGTTGAGGAGGATTTCATCAGGCGGCATCCGCGCAGTCCTCTCCTTCCTTTAGTGAAAAACAGGGATCTCAAGGCTCTGCTCCTCAAGGCCGGACAGTTCCATGGACATTTCTGCCCCGGGATTTCTCTTGGTGTTATGGCCGCCGTCTACGGCCTCCATGCGTTGGCTGAAATGCGGGAAATCCGGCTGTCGCAGCTGTTCGCCTCCGGCGGTAGGGAAGAGCTTCTTGCCGTAGTCGAGACGAATTATTGTTTCAGCGACGGAATCCAGTTTGTCACCGGGTGCACCTTCGGCAACAACGGTTTGATATATCTGGATTTCGGGAAAACCGCCGTTACTCTTTCGGATAGAACGGGGCAGGGGATTCGTATCGCGGTGCAGGCCGACTACAGAGAGTACATAGACGGGCGGGTGCCGGGATATAAAGAGCTCTTCGATGAGGTGATTATTAGCCGGAACCGGGACCATGCTCGGGTACGGCAGTTTGAAGAGGTTTCTTTGGAAGCGAGTTTCAAATTGTTGGAGGTCGAGCATACCCGGTTGTTCACAACCACGCCGGCACGGGCTGAGATTCCCCCACATGCTCCGCCAACAGAGAGCGTGCTGTGCGCGGGTTGCGGCGAGAGTGTCACGGGTAGTAAAACAGTGGACAGGGAGGGAAAGCGGTTGTGCATTCCCTGCGCGCACGCACAGTATTACAGGGTGAGCGGGGATGGGATCAGCCGGAATACAAAGATTCCGAATCCAAATTAGGAGGCCGGCAGCCGATGAGTAAACAGGATGTATGTCGTTGGTACAATGAAACATCAGGTATGAAGAGAGCATACGAGGCCGGGTTGCTGGACAGAAGCTGGATCGACAACTACTGCCTGAACGGGGGCAGGAACTGCATTCGAAAAAAGCGGTTTGAGCAGGAAGGATACGTTTCTCCTGACTACGTGCTTCCCGACGGAACAGTGGACGAGAAGCTGAGAAGCTGGGTAACGGGAGGCGGTGATTGAGCCGCAGACGCTCACTCGTCGTTGAAAGTTGGTTTCCGAGAGCAATTTTTTTTCTCGGAGTGTGTACAAAACAACGCGGTTCCAGGTAGCATAGGCACCAGATGTTGGATAGAAGAGACAGACAGCGCCTTGAGATAAAAACTCCCGTAACCCTGTCGGTGGAGGATCTCAACGTGAAGACCCAGATTGTCAATTTCTCCGATGACGGCGCCCTGTTTGAAATCGCAGCTGTGGATGAAGAGAAAGTGTCCTCGGAAGATCTGGGCAAAGAGGCCAGCTTCGTGCTCAAGGTGAAATCCGGTCCGGACCGTAAGTATACGGGGGAGATTATCCGTTTCTTCTTCAAGCTGGATGTGAAGTACATCGCTCTGAGGTTCTGGGACAGGTACGAGGAGCTTCCCGCCTAGGAGCCTAAGAGCGCCTTCCTCCGTTTCTGTTTGTTCCAAGCAGGCGATCCCACGACAAAAAATGAAAAAAAGAGTTGCAGGTTTTTTTATTTGGTGTTATAATTAGACCGAACGTTCGATAGAACAAACAGAGTGCGGATGGAGGACGGAAAGCGGGATGAAAGCGCAACAGCGGGCGGAAATAATAAAATCCACAAAAGATAGAATTCTGGTCGAGGCGGAGAAGCTCTTTGCGGCTAAGGGTTTCGCGGGCACGGGAATCGAGGAAATCGCCCGCAATGCAGGCATACGAAAATCAGTGATCTACTATCATTTCAAGAACAAGGAGCAGGTCCTGCAGACCATGCTCGACAGCTTCGTGTCCAGAGCGGTTGCCTTCAAAAAGAGTTTCTTTGAGCGCTATGCGGCGAATTTTATGGAAAAGCTGGACGTTGTTATGGGGGAGATGATCGATTTCATGGAGCAGAACCGGCGAATCGTCACGATTCTGCTGATGGAGTCAATCAAGAATCCTCAGCAGGCTCCCCTGCTCGAGCTGTGGAACTTCCAGTCTCCCGCAGCCCGGGAAGTCGTGGCCAGCGCCGAAGCGCACAACATCGAGATGGTCAAGGCCTTCGACAGAGATCTGCCGGGCATGCACGAGGCTTTTTTCATGCTCTCCCTTCCCCTGGTCGGATACACGGTGTTTTGCGACATGTGGTGTGAGCGATACGGCTTCGAAGCGGAACAATCGCGCAGGGCCTTTATCGATGGCTTCCTCTGGTACTTCCGGGAACGCGTCCTGAAGCGGAGGAGTTAGCTGTGATTCTTGTCCTGCAATTCAACCGGACGTTCTACCTAACAGGTACAGGAGTTCGGTTCAAGATACCGAAGACGTGAAGGATTAGCGAGAAACGAGAATGAGGAGGAAAGTGTGAAACTCGAACAAAAGATCATGGGGGGAATCGCCGATTTTGTGATCCGTTGGCACAAGATCATCCCTATCGTGGCGGTCGTTCTGCTCGTCCTGAGCGCGATCGCCGCCCAAAACATCCGTGTGACCACCCAGATGGAGGATATGCTGCCCTTCGACAATCCGCAGGTTCAGAGCATCCACGAGATCGACGAGGCCTTCAACAGCGGCATGTCCCTGATGATCACCCTCGAAGGCCAGGACAAGAAGCGGATGGCCGAAGCCGCCGAAGCCTTTGCCGCGGCGGTACGCAACAGCCCCGAGGCGATGCAGTACGTCAAGACCATCAACCTCAAGATGGACCGGGAGTTCGTTACCGAATGGGGCCTGATGCTGCAGAAGGCCAAGGACCTCGAGCGGTCCAGGGATACTTTCGCCGAGCTGAATCTGCTTCCTTTCCTCACCTCCCTGAACGATTCGTTTGAGCGGACCTACACGGGGGAGGAAGCGGAGGAGGAGATCTCGACTCATCGGCAGGAGAGCGAGGCGGTAGCCATGCTCAACCAGTTGGAGGCGTTCTTCGGACTGCTCCGGGAGTACCTGGAAAATCCTGATGCCTCCGGTGCGGAAACGATTGGAAACCAGCTGGCCGAGACCTTTCTGTACGGGGAGCTGTACGGGTTCAGCCCGGACAACAGCATGCTGCTGTTCTCCATTTTGCCCAATTTCTCGGTCGACGACATCCAGAAGATGATCGACATGACCAATGAAATCAAGAAGATCCGTACAGATATTCAGAAGGTTTATCCTGACCTGATCGTGGCCTATACCGGAGAAGTCGCCGTCGGAGCGGACGAGCAGGAGGCCATGGGCTTCGATCTGCTGGTGCCGGCGTTGGTCGCCCTGGCGGTGATTCTGCTGCTGTTCATTTTTTCCTTCAATCCGATCCGCTCCGTGGTGTTTGCCCTCATCGTGTTGATTTTCGGGATTCTCTATACCTACGGACTGCTGGGCGTCACCTTCAAGGAGATCAACATGCTAACCAGCTTCATGGCGGTCATGTTGATCGGTCTGGGCATCGACTACGGTATCCAGCTGGTCACCAACTACACGACCTACCGGGCCTCCGGTCTGGAGCCCAAGGAGGCGCTGCGCAGTACCTACGTTCGCTCCGGTATGGGTACCTTCCTGGCCGCCCTGACAACTGCGATCGGTTTTTTCGTCATGGCGGCCACCGGGTCCAAGGCCCTGGCCGAGTTCGGGATCCTGGCCGGGATGGGAATCCTCTGTTGTTTTATCGCCCAATTCTTCATCCTGCCCTCGGTGCTGCTCTGGTTCGTGAAGAGGGATCCGGCCAGGGCGCGGATTCCCAAGATCGAGTACCGTTTCCTCGCCCGGCTGGGACAGACGACCTTCCGGCACAAATGGGTAACCCTGGCTGTAGGCTTGGTCATCACCGGAGGCTTGTTTGCCGCAGCGTTTGGCAACCGTATGGAGTACGACATGATGAAGCTGGAGCCCGCGCAGATGACCTCGATGAAGACCTACAACAAGGTTCTGGACAAGTTCGACATTAATATCATGTCCGCCATGGCCGTGGCTGATTCGGTGGAGGAGGCCCGACAGCTGCAGGAAGCCCTCGAAAAGGAATCTCTCATTGCCGAGGTCGGTTCCGTGGCACAGTTCATTCCTTCGGATGACCAGCAGGTAGCCAGGCTGGATGAGATCCGGAAAATTCGCGCCCAGGGCTCCCGCTATGCCGCCGGCTATTCGTACACCCCCGATCGCCTGGAGGCGCTCGCCTATGAGATCCAGCGCCTGGAGTGGAACGTCATTGAGATCGGGGATCTGTCCGTGGCCGGCCTGGGAGAAGACAACAAGATCGTGGCCAAGCGCAACCAGATGATCCGGGAGATATTCGGCGCCGAGGTGGGGGAACCGGGAGCCGAGGTGTTTCAGAAGGTGATTCAATTGATCGAGGCCAACCCGGTGGTGACAGCCCGCGCCCTCACGAGTCTGGACCGCAGCTTCGCCGCGGAAATGGACGGAATCGTAGAGGCCATGTCCCGGGTGAATCGCAAGATCGAGCTGCAGGACCTGCCGGAGCAGTACGCCAAGCAGTTTCTCGAAGAGGGGGGGAGCCGCAACCTCGTGTTCGCCTATCCGGTCAAATCAGCAACCATAGACAAGGCGGGCATGCTTCGCTTCAACGAGCGGATGGCTCAGATCTCGCCCAAAATAACCGGCTGGGTTCCGGTGCTCGTGACCTGGTCTGAGGATGTGGAGACCGGTTCGAAAAAGGCCGCCCTGTTTATCTTCCTGGTTGTCTTTGCGGTCATGGTCATCACCTTTCGCAGCTTCCGCTATGCCATCCTGGCGGCCGTGCCGCTACTGGCCGGAATGATCTGGCTGCTGGGCATCTACCCGCTGCTGGGTTTGAAGCTCAATGCAATCAACATAGCCGTCATTCCCCTGGTCATCGGCATGGGCATCGATTTCGGGATCCATATCGTGCACCGTTTCCGGGTCGAAAGGGATCTGGAGACAGTTTACCTGTTCACCGGGAAGGCGGTTTTTCTCTCGGCACTGACCACGATGATCGGCTTCGGTTCTCTGGCTCTGATCGGTTCCTTCCCATCGATCGCCTCGATCGGAGCTATCCTATTCCTGGGTATCACCACCTGCCTGATCGCGACCATGGTGCTGCTGCCGGCCCTGCTTTCCTTTGTACGCAGGTGAGAGAGACGGGATGAAAGAACCATACCCCAACCATACTTTTGGCCGGTTGCGATGGAAACGCACGGTATTACCGTATATGAACCGGGATACCGTTCGCCTGTACAGGGTGCAGGCTCTGCACCCTGTACAGGCCGAACGAAAAAGGGGGGTGTGTTGTGCGTGTTGAACTAAAGCTGATGAATGGGTTGGCGGATTTTGTTATTCGTTACCACAGGGTGATTCCAATCGTGGGGCTGGTGTTGTTCATCCTGAGCATCGTGGCTGCCAGCAGCATAGAGGTGAAGACTCAGATCAAGGATCTGTTGCCCGAGGATAATCCGCAGGTGAAGAGTTTCGAGGAAGTGAACGAACACTTCTTCGGAGGCACTTCCGTGATCGTAACGATAGAGGGCAACGATCGCAAAGAGATGGCCAGATGCGCCGAAGCATATGCCGAAGCGGTACGAGCCAATCCGCGCCTTATGCGTTATGTCCACACCATCGATCTCAAACTGGATCGTCAGTTTGTGCAGCAGTGGGGTTTGCTGCTGCAGGAAGCCGATGATCTGGAGCAAACCCGCAAGACTTTGTCCGCGCTTAATCTGCTTCCCTTCCTCGTCGGCTTGAACGATTCCTTCGAGCAGACCTACACGGGCTCTGAGGCGGAGGAAGAGATCGAAACGAATAAGCAGGAATCCGAGGCGGTGGCCATGCTCGGCCAGCTGGAGAGATTTTTCGTGCTGTTGCGGGGGTACCTCGCCGATACAGAGGCGGTTGCCCTGCAAGCGCAGGGCCGGAACCTGGCCGAGGCCTTTCTCTATGGCGACCTGTACGCCTACAGCCCGGACAACACCATGCTGATGTTCACAATCTCTCCGAATTTCAACGCTATAGAGATCGAAAAATGTACAGAGATGACTGCGGAAATCAGAAACGTTCAAAACATCGTTCAAGAGCGGTTTCCCGGAGTAACGGTCGGTTATACCGGCGATGTGGCAATGCAGGCTGATGAGCAGGAGGCCATGGGCTTCGACATGCTCGTACCGGCCCTGGTTGCGTTGGTCCTGATCCTGCTGCTGTTCCTTTTCTCGTTCAATCAGATACGGTCGATTCTTTTCATTCTCGTCACCCTCGTTTTCGGCATTGTGTTCAACTACGGTCTTTTGGGTATTACCATCCGCGAGATTACCATGCTGACAAGTATCATGTCCGTTCTGTTGATCGGGCTGGGGGTGGACTATGGCATTCAGGTGGTGACAAACTTCACGACCTTTCGCAGCGACGGGCTTGGCCCGAAAGACGCTCTGCGCAACACCTACACCAAGGCCGGCATGGGAATCATCCTGGCGGCCCTGACAACGGCTGTCGCCTTTTTCGTTCTCGCTGCTACCGGATCCAAGGCGTTTGCCCAGTTCGGCATCGTGATGGGTTTGGGGATCATCATGTGTCTTCTGGCCATGATCTTCATCTTACCGGCACTCCTGCTGTGGTTTGGTAAAAAAGATGTCTCGCGTTCCCATATACCCAACATCGACTACGGTTTTCTCGCCGCGGCGGGCAGGTTCACCAACAGGCATCACTGGAGCACCCTGGCCGCCGGTATTTTCATCTCCGCCGGTCTGTTGGCCGCAGCGGTTTATCTGAACCGGATGGAGACCGACTTCATGAAGCTCGAACCTCAGAACATGCCTTCCATCATTCAGTACAAGAAGGTCATGGACAAATACGACGTCACACCTTTCCCATCGATGGTGGTGGCCGACAGCCTGGAAGAGGCGCGAGAGTTGACCGAAGCCCTGGAGAAAGAATCCATGGTGGCGGAGGTCCGCTCCATTGCTTCGTTTATCCCCGAGGACGGAGAGCAGGTAGCGCGGCTTGCTGAAATCGACAAGATCCGGAGAATGCCGGCCCGCTACCGGCGGATCGATTATTCCCCAGCCGATGTACAGTCTTTCGCCTACGAGATCCAGAGACTGGAGTGGAATGTCATCGAGATCGGAGATCTCTCTGTGGCCGGATTGGGTGAAGACAATGAGATACTGAAAAAACGTAACCAGATGATCCGGGAAATCTTCGGCGCCGAGGTGGGGCAGCCGGGAGACGAGGTCTTTCAGCAGCTGATTCGGCTCGTTGAGCAGGACCCGGATCTCTACGCCGAGCGTTTGAGCCGGCTCGACCTTCAGTTTGCCCGGGAGATGGACAGGATCGTCGGCGCTATGTCCGAGGTAGACAGGAAAATCACGGTGAATGATCTTCCACCCTCGATCGGCCGCGGGCTTCTCGATGAAACAGGGGCCAGGAATCTCGTGATGATCTACCCAAAACCGGGACTTCTCAGCGATTTGGGCAGCATGGAGCGCTTCAGCGCGACCCTCGAAAAAATTTCTCCGGAAATCACGGGCTCCGTCCAGTTCGGGATTGCTTGGATGGAAGAGATCAGTAGTGCATCCAAGAAAGCGGCCCTGCTGATTTTCCTTGCCGTGGTGGCTTTTCTCGCCTTGAGTTTTCGGAGTATTCGCTACATTTTGTTTGCCGTCTTACCACTCGTCGTGGGAATGATCTGGATGCTGGGGATCTATCCTCTCATCGGTCTCAAGCTCAATCCCATAAATATCGCGGTCATTCCCCTGGTTATAGGCATGGGTATCGATTTCGGTATCCATCTGGCCCACCGCTACAGGGTGGAGAAGGACATCGCTGCCGTGTACAGGTACACGGGGAAAGGTGTTTTCCTTTCTGCATTTACTACCATGATCGGATTCGGGTCTCTCGGATTGATCGGTTCCTTCGGTTCGATCACTTCTATGGGAGCGATCCTGTTTGTTGGAATCGCCTCCTGTCTGGCCGCCGCGTTGATTCTGCTGCCGGCACTGCTTCGTTTCGACGCTCGCAAAAACACGGCAGATAATAAAGCAAGATATCTCGAAAGAGAGAGGAGTGTCTCATGAATAAGAATTATTTTGTCCTACTGTTGACCGTGGTCTTCGTTCTGACTGTGGGTTTTACAGGTTGGGCTGAAGAAGACGCCCTGGAAATCATCCGTACCGTTGAGGAAAAACAGCGGACAGAGACCAGCAAGGCGGAGCTGAGCATGCTCGTGTATCCCGATGCCCGGGACGAAAGCAATGTCCGGGAGTTCAAGGTGTTGAGCTACAGCCAGGGCGAGGAAGACACCTACATGCAGTTCATCGAACCCCGCTCGATCAAAGGCCTGAGCATCTTGAGCAAGGGAGATGACCAGTGGGTCTATTTCTCCTCCACGGGCAGGGTGAGAAAGATCGCCGGCAAGAGCAAGAAGCAGTCGGTGCGTGGTGTGGGCGGAGATTTCAGCTACGAGGACCTCAGTGCCGGCAACTGGGAGGAGAAGTATGGCTTCCGCGTCCTGGAGAGTGACTCCCGGCAGTGGTTGCTGGAAGGCACAGCCAAGAAGCGAGACTCTGTGTACAGCAGGATCCTCGTTGCCGTGGATAAGGAGAGATACCTGAGCACCAAGATCGAGTTCTACACGGAAGACGAAGGTCATTACAAGGATCTCGAAATGAGCGAGATCAAGCAGCTGGGGGGCCGGGATGTTCCTACCCGGATGGTGATGAAAAACTACGACAAGAACAGCATGACCGTGATCATCACCCATGCCATGCAGCACGACGTACCGATCGACGGGAAATATTTCAATCCGACGCGCTTCTACAAGTAGCCACAGATACCCGCGGTCGCGCTGCGCTCGCTGCGCTCGCTGCTGAGGAGGAAAGTGATGAGAGCAAAGTACGTGAAGATAATACTGGTGGTTGTTTGCCTGATCGGTCTCGGCGTTCCGGTCATGGCTCAGGATTTCTACGAACAGACCTTCAGCCTGTACGGGTACGTGGTGAATTTCTTCAACGCCAATCTGTACGCCGACGACTGGAAGGTCAGCGATTCGGACTACGGGAACATTCTCTACAGCCGGCTCAAGGGAGACTGGAATCCCGGTGACAATTTGAGCTTCCACGCCGAGCTGGCCTACAATGCGGCGATCGGCAACCAAAATCTGTGGGTTGTGTACGAGGGTTTTGGTATATCTCCGCTGGATGGTCCCGCCACCGGTACAGAAGCCGACCCTGAAATCGAGACCCAGGCCGACTATCCGACGGAGGATTTTGTTCAGTCTATCAGTGTGGAACATCTCTGGGGCTCGCTGAACTTCGGCCGTTTTGATGTTCAATTCGGTAAGTTGCCCATCGCCTGGGGAACGGGGTATTTTTTCAATCCGACCTCGCGGGTTGCAGCCGCACCTTTTATGGATAGTGTGACCGAAGAGACACCGGGCACATTCGCCGTCGTGCCGAGCGTTTCTTTTCTCGATGGAATGCTATCCCTGCAAGGATACGTTGCGTTTCAGGATAAGAGCCACAAGCCCACCGCCCTGCAGGCTGACGGATACTGGGCCAATCTTCCCCTCGGATTGAAATTCCAGGGAATCGTCGGTTCTTTTGATCTTTCCGCCAGCTGGATACGCGAGGTGGCTTTGACATTAACAGAGGGCTACCGGAGGATCCACTATATCGGTATCGACATGGTGGGCGCTGTCTGGGACTTCGGCGTGTACGGCGAGGCTGCGCTGAAGTATTGGAATGAAGCCGAGACCGAGTTGTCGTTCGAGAGTGAGGATATCTCCGACCTGCTGGAGGTCTGCGTGGGCTTCGATTATTTCATTTCGGGGCTAGAAATCGACTCCCGGGTAGAGTACTATCACCAGGGTCCCGGGGTAAAAAACTCAGGTGCCTATGATGTAAGCAAGCTTCTTTTCGGTGAGCAGATGGTGTTGGCTGAGGACTACCTGCTCCTCTATCTGGAGAGGAGCTTTTTCGACTATTTCAAGGTCGGCGGCGTTGGGGTTGTCAATCTCAACGACGCAAGTTTCGCTTTCATCCCTGAAATCAGCGGCGAGCCCTATGGAAATCTCGAGGTGGGGTTGGGAGCGATGCTGTTCTACGGTTCCTCGGGCAGCGAGTACAATGGCGAGCTCGGGGAATTCGATATCACCGAGCCGGCCGTATTCCTGCGCTGCAAGCTGAGTTTCTGAGCCTGGTTGGCAGAGAAGGGCGAGTGCGCCTCAGGAAATCGGTATCCGGGCGCCGCAGCCCGAGGAGATACAGTTCTCCTGCCAGGTTTCGGCGAAGCGTCGCATCGCCCCTTGGCCGGTGCAGTGGGAGGGGGCAACTTTTTCCACACCCAACGCCTGGAGCCGCTCGATTTTCCTGCTCAGAGCGTGTTGTGAGTCGGACATAAGGTGGAAGCCCCCGAGGATCAGATGAACCTTCTGCGGGCGTTGCGCGCCTTCGGCGCGCGCGGAGCGAGCGAAGCGAGCGGCCTCGGTCATCTCCACGATTCCCGGGTGAGCGCAGCCGGTGATCACCACCAGCCCTGAAGCGGTTTCCAGGATCAGTGCCTGTTCCTTGATCATGCTGCCGAGCTGGCCCGTGGAAAAGACCCCGGGACAGATTTCTACAGACCCGCCCACGGGAACCACGGTATGCCCGGCTAGCTGCAGAGAATCGCGGAAGCGCCCTGCGAAGCTCTTCGGGATGTACCAGCGTACGGGTTTCAGGTGGGGGAGCAGCTCTCCGACCCCTCCCGTATGATCCCCATGGCCGTGAGAGAGAGCCAGGCAGTCGATTTCCTCTGGATCGACAGCGAGCGATTCCATGTTGCGAAGCAGCACTCTGCCGTCGCCGCCTGTATCGAAGAGAATCGTTTCTTTGGCGCCCCTGATCAAACAGGAAAAACCCCACTGGCAGATACAACCAGGGCTGTGCGATATATTGTTGTACAGCACCGTGATGTTCATCTCGGTATCCTCTACTTCAATTTTTTTCACAGAAGCGCAGGGCCGCCTCCACCGCTTTCAAGTTAACCTCGATATACTGTTTTCGTTTTATAGACAGCGGGATGATCTGCTTCAAGGTGTCAACATTAAACACACCGGACACATGCAGATACACTGTCAGGACTACGATGTTGGCCGCCGCCGTGAATCCCAGTTCCTTGGCGATGTCGACGGCCGGGACGTAAACAGTTTTTACATCCTTGCGTGTGACTTTGCTGCTTACCAAAGAGGAGTTGACTATGACCAAACCTCCGGGGGCTACCTTGTCTTCGAAGGAGTCAAGGGAGGGGCCGTTCATGGCGATCAGGACATTGGGGAAATCCACCACCGGAGAGCCGATCGGCTGTTCCGAGATCACAACACTGGCGTTGGCCGTTCCACCCCGCATCTCCGGACCGTAGGAGGGAAGCCAGGTAGCATTCAAACCCTCGTGGATGGCGCAGTTGGCCATCAGGATTCCGGCGGACATGACTCCCTGACCGCCGAAACCTGCAATTTTCACGGATTGGTCTTCCACCCTGCCCTTGCGGGACTGCAGTTCCGGCTCCTTTTCCGTCAAGAACAGATCGAGCAGGTCGCTGTCGCTCATCTTCTTTGCCGGGCTCGCTGCGTCGGCCTCAACCGGTGGTTGTTCGAGATCCCTGAAGTTGCGTACGGGAAATACAGGCTCTAGATTCTCGATCAGCCATTTGCGGGCTTCCAGTGGGCTCATTTTCCAGCTCACCGGGCAGGGGGAGAGCACTTCGACGAAGGAGAATCCCCGTTTCTCGATCTGGTTGACCAGGGCTTTCTTGAAGGCGCGACGGGCTTTGAGTATACGCGGCGCGTCGGCCAGGGAAACCCGTTCTATGAAGACAGGTGTCTTGAGGGCATTTATCACTTCAGACATGACGATGGGTAGGCCCTCATTGCTCAGAGAGCGGCCCGTGGGAGTCGTGGCTGTTTTTTGCCGTAGAATCGTGGTGGGCGCCATCTGCCCACCCGTCATACCGTAGATCGCGTTGTTTATAAAAAATACGGAGAGGTTCTCACCCCTATTGGCGGCATGAATGATTTCGGCTGTACCGATTCCAGCCAGGTCTCCATCACCCTGATATACGATGACTATTGCATCCTTCAAGCTGCGTCGAATACCCGTAGCGACTGCTGGGGCTCTGCCGTGGGCGCACTGGATGTTGCCCGTGTCGAAATAGTAGTAGGCGAACACACTGCAGCCCACGGGAGAACAAATGACTGTTCTGTCCTGTATGCCGAGCTCGCTTATCAGCTCGGCGAGCAGCTTGTGAGCCGTTCCGTGTCCGCATCCCGGACAGTAGTGGGTAACCTTCTGTCCCGGACCCTTGCGTTCGAAAGTATCGTAGAATGCTGAGGGCTTCTTGTACTTAATCATGGATATCCCCCTGGATGCGCTTGACCAGCTCCGTGGCCGTGGGCACGGTTCCGCCGTACCAGTTGTAGCGTAGAATCGGGATCTGCCCGCGCGTCGCCAGTTCCACGTCTTCGGCCATCTGACCGTTGTTGAGCTCCACCACGATCATCTTCTTCGATCGAGAGGCAAGCTCGGCTATCTGTTCTTTGGGAAAGGGGAACAGAGTCTTGGGTCGAAACAAGCCGACCCTTGCGCCTTCTTTGCGCAGGGCGCTCATCGCTGTCAGACAGATCCGCGAGCATATTCCAAAGGCCACCAGGATCACTTCCGCGTCCTCTGTTTCGATCTCCTCGAACTCTACCGCTTCGGCCTCTACCCGGCTGTACTTTTCCTGAAGCTTTATATTGTGGGCTCCCATTGACACGATGTTCATAAAGATCGAGGTGATCAGATTTTGGCGGCTTTCCCGGTCTGCGTACAGAGCCCAGTCCTTGCGCCTGTCCTGCTTCACTTTCTGCGGCAGGCTGACAGGTTCCATCATCTGGCCGATATAGGCGTCGGAGAGTATGAACGCGGTCATCCGGTAGCGGTCGGCCAGCTCGAAAGCCCGGTAGGCGCAGTCGCACATCTCCTGTACCGAGTTGGGAGCCAGCACGATGTTTTTGTAGTTTCCGTGGCCTCCGCCTTTAACCACAGCGTTGTAGTCGCTCTGCTCGGGCCATATGTTGCCCAGACCGGGCCCGGCCCGCTGGATATCGACAACCACGCAGGGAAGCTCCGCTCCGGCGATGTAGGACAGGCCTTCTGCCATAAGGGAGATCCCGGGTCCGGAAGAAGCGGTCATCACTCTGGCGCCGGCGGCGGCCGCCCCGTAGAGCATGTTGATAGAGGCCACTTCGGATTCAGCCTGCAGGAAGCTCCTGCCGGCCATGGGAAAGTACAGAGCTGCTGCATGCGCGATCTCGCTGGCCGGAGTGATGGGGTAACCGAAGAAATGCGTTGCTCCTCCCAACAGGGCTCCGGATACGATCGATTCGTTGCCTTTTACCAGGCGTCTGTTACTGCTCACGTTTGCCCCCCTTCTCCTTGTGTACAGTGATCGCGCCCGGCTCCGGGCACACGTAGTAGCAAAAGCCACAGGCTGTGCAGTCAGGATTTTCAAAGCGAGCGTATTGGTAACCAAGCTGGTTCAATTCCGAACCAATAGCCAGACAGTGCCGGGGGCAGGCGGCCACGCACAGGCGACAGCCTTTGCACTCCGCGGCTTCAATTTCGACGTAGTTTTCAGACATAACCATTCCTGATTTTTATTTTTATGTATTGGTATTTGTACGAATGGTTGGTTGCTGTCGTTAGACGATAGCGGCGGGCTTCCTCAGATTCCCTCGAAGAAGTCATCTACAGCGGCGCCGAAGTAGTTTATCTCGGATACGGTCTCCGACAAATTGTGAGGCAAATCCGAGATGTCCATTAGATGTCCCGGGCACCCGAGCCTGGCACAGACCAGGATTCGATTTTTCGTTCCCGGCAGATAGAAGCGGATGTTTTTTTCGCAGTTGCAATCGGTGTAGGTACAAGTCTCATCGATGAGAAGGCTCACACCGCAGGTCGGACAGAACGCCTCCACAAGAGGCTGCTCCTCGTCGAGCTTGGGGATAAAACTGTACAACTTGGCATGGCTTCCCCAAAAGGCATCGACAAACAGAAGACCTTCCTGGCCTCCAAGGCGGATTTTCATAGTGACCGAAGGTTGACCGTGAATGCATACGCTTTCGGCGATGAGGCTGTGGTGGTTCGGGCAGTAGAGTTCTTCTACAACGAGAAACTCCTTTCCATGTTTGTGGATGAACTTGATGCCTTCGGGGAGATGTTGCAGAAATCGATAGGGTATTTCTTTGTGTACTAGTTGCATGGTATACGCTTCATGATAACTCGCGGTTTCTGTTTGTCAAGGGGGAGGGAAAAGCGTTCAATCTCCGACTCGGGATTATCTCAAGGTTTTTTTGTACTCCTCGTTTACGTAGCGATTGTTCGGGTAGATCGCCAGCGCCTTTTCGAACCAGATCATGGCCTGCTCGTTGTTGTCGAGCTTGCTGTAGGCTACGCCGATACCCGAGTAGATATTGAACAGATCGTCTTTCTCAGCTCTCCCAATCTGCAGAGCTTCGAGCATCAGCTCGATTCCCCTTTTGGGATTGCCTCCAAATAGAACGGGTGGATAGATCCTACCGGCTGCCAGGATGATCAGAGCCGGCACGTTTTTCGGATCCAGATCCAACGCCTTTTTTGCGTAATCACGCACTTTGGGACCGTTTCTGATTATATAGACGAGGTCTTTCTGCAGGCAGAGCTGGCTTAGGTTCTCGCTCATCATCCTCCAGCCTTCGCTGAACTCGCCTCCCTCCATTGCGCTCTCAGTGTACTCGATACCTGATTCATAGTGGGATACAGCATCCTTTTTATTGTTGTAGACTTGATACGCCCTGCCCATAACATATTCCACTCGACTGAGCCAGTAGTTGTGGGTCTCGCAGTCCAGTGAAGCCTCATCGATACAGGAACGCGCCTGCTGGTACAGGCTTTCAATGCGGGTGATTGGTCCCTCGTTGTACATCGCGTCACGGAGGCGCTCATAGCAGCGATGGATCTCGAGGATTTCCGGGGTCTGCAACGACGACGGTGATAAAGGAAGCAGGCTAGTCAGCAACAATGCGAATGCTGCGCAACTCATGAAAGAGAGATACCATATTCACGGCAATCCGGTCTACCTGTTATTTCGTTGCCTCTGGTGCATTATATGGCTCGTGCAGAGAATCGCTGTACAGAAAAGGAGCGACATCCAGATCTTCGGCATCCATCATCGAAGCAATTCTCTGAAGGGAAGACAGTAGCAGAGACTGTTCCCAGTCCTTCAGGCGATTGAAGCGGTTAACGAATTCCGTCTGCAGGAGGCTCGGCTTGCTGTCAAGGATTTTCCGCGTCTTTTCCGAAGCCTCTATGTAGACTTTTCTCTTGTCACTCTGTCCTTTTATGCGGGTCACGAAGCCCTGCTGTTCCAGGCGGCTGAGAATGTTGGTCACCGTTGCCTGGCTGAGGCTGATATGTTTTGCGATCTCGCTGACGCTGAGTTGATTCGATTTTCCGATTTCTTTCAAAATCATAAGCTGTGGTCCGGTCAGACCATACTTTTTCAGCAGGACCTTGGAATGCAGGTCCACCGCCCGAATGATTCTCCGAATGTTCGCCAGCAATTCGTCGCTTCTTTCTGTTCTCATGGTTTCCGTATCTCCGTTTTTCAGAGTCGAGTACAGTTCTGTTGTTAGAGCATATCGTTAATTTTGATTCAGGTCAATACAAGCTTTTTTCCTCATTTTGTATTCAATTAAATATATTTTTGCATATCTAGATGGTAAACTCAACGTGATTATGTAGAATATTTGACAAAAAATATTTTGTTGTCAATACTTTTTCTTGACACAATTAAAAAAAGTATATAGGGTTCAAATTAAATAAACAATAAAGGAGTTGTTATGAAGAAGGTATGTACCGTGTTGACCGCAGCCCTGTTGCTCCTCTGTGTTATGAACCTGGGCGCAGGCGGACAGCAAGCTGTGGAAGAGAAGATGATCATCCGCGAAGCCAGCCAGGTGCCTGGGCTGATCTTCCCGCCGGTTTGGGACGGCCAGACTCTGTCACTCAATGCTTCGATCTATGATTTCCTGGTCGAGCTCGAACATGGAACCGGAGAACTCGTTCCCTCTCTGGCCAAGGATTGGAGCACCCCGGACGGCAAGGTCTGGACGCTCAAGCTGCGCGAAGGAGTGAAATTTCACGACGGCAGCGACTTCACTGCCGAAGACGTGCGCTATACCCTCGAACTCACCCAGGATCCCGACGTGGGACATCTGAAGAAGGCGGATTTCGAGGTGGTGGAGCGGATCGAGACTCCGGACGATTACACGGTGGTTCTGCATCTCTCCGAGGTGCGTCCCACCTTCATCTACCAGTTGACCGACTACCACATGTGCGTGCTGTCCTCCGAATACGACTACGCGTCAAAGGGAGAGATGGAGCCCATGGGCACCGGACCGTTCGTGCTGAAGCAGATGGTACCCAAGGAATCCGCTCTCCTGGTGAAAAACGAGGACTACTGGAATCCAGGGCTGCCCAAGGTCGACGAGCTGCGGATTTACTTCGTACCGGACATCGACGCCAGTGTTTCGATGCTGGAGGCGGGCAAGGTCGATGTCTGTCCTTTCATCAACGCGATCCATAAGCGCAACCTCGAAGCCAAAGGCTTCAAGATTGTCTCTCCCTACCAGGACTACCGCTTCATTGCCATGGCGGCGGATAGAGATCCTTTCGACGACAATCGTGTACGGCTGGCCATGAAGTACTGCATAGACCCAGAGGTGCTAGCTGCGGCCTGCCAGGCTGAACTGGGCAAGGATGTCTACTACAACGAAGGGCCCATCCAGAGTATCATGGCTCAGTACTACGACATCCCCTTCCGCGGCCGGGACATCGACAAGGCGAAATCGCTTCTGGCCGAGGCCGGATATCCGGACGGGCTGACCGTGGAGATGTATTACGCCTCGGATCACCCCTACGGCCAGGAACTGGCCCAGGCACTTAAAGAGCTGTCCGCTCCGGCGGGTTTCGACCTGGATCTGAAAGGCTACACCCGGGACGTGTACCTGTCCCAGTACTGGATGAACGGGCCCATGCTGCTGACCGGTTGGGGGCCGAGGGTCGATCCGTCGATGCTCCTGAAACTGGCCTACCGCTCTGATGGGCCGTGGAATGAATCGCACCTGAACGACCCGGGGATAGATGACCTGATCGATAAGATCTCCATGGAGGTCGACAACGCCAAGCGTCAGCGCTACTACGATGAGCTGCAGATGGCTTTCTACGAGCGAGGAACGGTCATCAACTTCCAGGTTCCATTCTTTGTGGCCATGCGGCAGGAGGTGATGGAGTACCGGCAACCGCCGACCTTCATGAACCAGTACGAGTACGCCTACCTCGAAGAATAGTGCATGAGCTTTCTGCGGAAAGTATTACAGCGACTGGGGTTTATGATCATAACCCTGGTCGCTATGTCTTTACTGATCTTTTTTCTCGTTGAGATTATGCCCGGGGACGTCGCTCAGATGGTCCTCGGGCAAAGCGTTACTCCCGAATCACTCAAAGCATTGCGTGAGTCCATGGGATTGAACGATCCCTTCTACCTGCGTTACCTGCGCTGGTTCGCCGGGCTGCTGCGGGGGGACCTGGGGGAGTCCCTCTACATGCGGGGCGTGGCCATCAACCTGATTCTCTGGCGCAAGGTGTTTCACTCCGTGATTCTGGCCCTTACCGCCCTGCTGTTCTACGTGCCCCTTTCGATCTTCTTCGGGGTGCTGGCCGGGGTGAGGAGTGGCAAGCTCACCGATTCGGTGATCTCTTTCTTCGGTCTGGCCACTATGGCCCTTCCGGAGTTCGTATCCGGGGTGCTGCTGATCACGCTGTTTTCGGTCGTTCTCAAGGCACTTCCCATCACCAGCGTGATCCCGATCGGTGAAAGTATCTGGGGCAACCTCGACATCCTGGTTCTGCCCGCCTTTTCGGTAACGATCGTGATGTTCGGCTACGTTTCCCGGATGCAGCGCTCCTCCATGATCCAGGTGATGAGCTCTGACTACATCCGGGCTGCGGAGCTGAAAGGCCTGCCCCGATCCTATGTGATCTTCCGCCACGCTCTGAAGAACGCCCTGCTGCCGACCATCACCATCATCGGTATGAACATGGGCTGGCTGTTCGGCGGGCTCATCGTGGTGGAAACCCTGTTCGGTTATCCGGGACTCGGGTCCCTCACCATGACGGCCATCAAGACCCGGGACGTACCGCTGATCGAAGCCTGCGTTCTGTTTATCACATTTATCTTTGTCGTCTCCACCTTTCTCACGGATCTGCTGTACGGGCTGTTGAATCCCCGTATACGTTTCGCGGGGGCCGAGCAATGAAGAGGGTACTATTTCTCTTAAAAGCACACCCCCTGGCTCTAATCGGAATCCTGGTTGTCATCTTCTGGATTTTGGCTGCTGTTTTCGGACCGGGGCTCGTGCCCTTCACCTATTCGCAGCTGGATACCGACTATCAGATGACCGCTCCGGGACAGGGGGGCCATCTGCTGGGCACCGACGCGCTGGGCAGGGATATCCTGGCACGAGTTCTGACCGGAAGCCGGTCGATCCTTACCGTGGCTCTGCTGACCTCCCTGTTCTCCACCCTGGCGGGGGTCATTCTTGGCTTCTCCGCCGGTTATTTCGGCGGCCGGGTAGATACCGTGTTTCTGCGCATCATGGATATCCTCATGGCCATTCCTCCTCTGGTGCTGGCCATGGTCATCCTCGGCATCCTGGGGGATTCTACGATCGTGAGTCTGACGATCATGGTATCCATCGCCTATATCCCGGCTACCGCCCGGGTTGCTAGAGGTGCGCTTCTGACCTGCAAGAACTACGAGTACGTGGATGCCGCCCGCATTATGGGGGAATCCAACTTCTCCATTATGTTTGTAGAAATCCTTCCCAACACGATCGGACCGATCATCGTGGAAGCCACGGCCCGCTTCGCCTATTCGATCATGATGGTGGCATCTTTAGGGTTTCTTGGGGTAGGGCTGCAGCCCCCGACACCGGACTGGGGCATGATGGTTATCGAAAACAAGTCCATTATGATGATTAC
>CAYMGP010000023.1:43916-47004 GCA_964390045.1 uncultured Spirochaetaceae bacterium
GATGATTACTCCCTGGGCCGTTCTCTATCCGGCCCTGGCCATCGCCTCCCTGGTAATCGCTATCTCCCTGTTTTCCGACTTCGTCTCCAAGGTGCTGATCCATGAGTCCTGATAGCCTTCTTGCGCTGAAAGATGTTGGGGTAAGCTACAAAACCTACTACGGCACGGTGGTTGCCGTTCGGGACGTCTCGCTCGCCCTCAAGGAAAACGAAGCGATCGGGATCATCGGGGAATCGGGGTCCGGAAAGAGCACTCTGGCCTATGCGGTCATGGATTACCTGGCCTCCAACGGAACGAGTACCGGTGAGGTGGTGTTCAAGGGGGAAAATCTCCTGGAGAAGAGCCGGCGGGAGATGCGGGAGTATCGGGGCAACCGCATCGCCATGGTCTATCAGAATCCTTACTCATCGCTGAACCCGTCTCTAACCATCGGGTGGCAGCTGGATGAAGTCAGCCTCTTTCACAGGAACGTTTCCAAAGCCGAGGCCCGGGCAGCCAGTATCCAGGTGCTCAAAGATCTGTATTTGGGGGATGCCGAAGGGATCGTCAGACGCTATCCCCACCAGATCAGCGGAGGTATGCAGCAGCGTATCTGTATCGCCATGGCCCTGCTGTGTCGCCCCGATCTGATGATCATGGATGAGCCGACCACTGCTTTGGACGTCACCACCGAGGCGGTCATCCTGGATCTAGTCAAGGATCTCAGGGATCGCTTCAAGATGTCCCTGATCTATATCTCCCACGATATCGGCATCGTCAACAAGGTGTCGGACCGGATCGCGGTGATGTATCGCGGAGAAATCGTAGAGCTTGCTCCCAAGAAAAGCATTTTCGATCGTCCCCAGCATCCCTATACCCGGGCCCTGATCAACTGTATCCCCCGCTCGGGACTGGTCAAGGAGCAGATTCGTCTCAATACCATTCCGGGCTACGTGCGCAAGCGCAGCGCGGAGGAGCACGGCTGTCCCTTTGTGGACCGCTGCGGGAAACGGGCTCCCGGCTGCGTGGAACGATACGGGCTGAAAGAGCGATCGCCCGGGCATTTCGCCGCCTGCGACCGGGCATACGCCAAAGACGCACCTGATACGTCGATTATCCCGACCGCCGTAAGCAGGGCCGCAGCCGCCACGGCTGCCGCCGGCGGGCAAAGCGATCAGGGAGAGTTGCTTTTGAAGATCGAGGACCTCTACAGAACCTTCCGCAGCCGGGGCAAGACGGTTCGGGCTGTGGATGGGGTCTCGGTTTCTCTGAACCGGAACAACGTGCTTGGTGTGGTGGGAGAATCGGGGTGCGGCAAGAGTACGATGGGAAATACCATCAGCGGGTTGCTGACCCCGACCAAGGGCAGGCTGCTGTTCGACGGGGCGGACATCTCCCTTTCCTGGAAAAAGAGGTCGAAAGAGACGCTTCGGGAAATCCAGCTCATTTTTCAGAATCCGGGTCGAAGCCTCAATCCCTCGTTTACCATAGAAACCATCATCGGCCGGCCGATGAAGCGGCTGCTGGGAATACAATCCCGGGAGGAGCGGCGAAAACGTATAGAAGAGATCCTCCGCAAAGTCGATCTGGGCAAAGAGTACCTTGTTCGAAAAGCAACCCAGCTGAGCGGCGGGGAGATGCAGAGAGCCGCTGTGGCTCGAGCTTTTGCCATCGCACCTGATCTGATCATCTGTGACGAGCCTACAAGCGCCCTGGACGTGTCGGTTCAATCCTCGGTTCTCAATCTGCTTGGCGACCTGCAGTACGAATCCGGGGTAGCCTACATTTTCATTTCCCACGATCTTCACGTGATCAACTATATCAGCGACTACATCATGGTCGTGTATCTTGGGCGCATCTGTGAATACGGCATGCGCGATGAGGTGATTTCTCCTCCCTACCATCCCTATACAGAAGCGCTACTGTCAGCCGTTCCCGAAGTGGATCCGTCTCTGACCAAGCGGACGATCAGGCTGGAAGGCTCTCCTCCCAACCCTACAAAAAAAATCGTGGGCTGTCCCTTTGCCGGACGCTGTCAAAAGAAGATCGGACCTATATGCGATACTACGCCTCCGCCCAGGGTTGATTTATCGCAGTCCCACTTCGTCTACTGCCACCTGAAGCCGGAAGAGCTGGATGCGGACAGGATCGTCTAGATAATATCCCACCTCACTGTACGACAATCTTGCCGAGCCATTTTACCCAGCGGTTTCCCGGATGATCCTTGGCCACCACCCGCAGCGGATAGCCGTGGACTTTGGGAAAGGGTTTGTCCTCGAAAGCGTAGGCGATCAGCATGCCCTCAGCTTTCACCTCATCGAGGCTGAAATTGGCGCTGTAACCGCCGTCGGCGCTGATGAACGATACCGTATTGGCTTCCTCTTTGATGCCGGCCAGAGAGATAAGATCGCCAATTCTTACACCTGTCCAGTAACCTTCATCGACGAAGAAACCCGGACAAACCAGGGCTACGAACTCCCGCTGAGCAGCCATGGATCGAATTTCTTCCAGGCTCAAACTGAGGGGCGTCTGTACCGCCCCTAACACTTCGAGGCGAAACGTTTCGATGTCGATATCCAGGGGCTGACCTGTAACGTGAAGGCCTTCCACCAAAGGATAGGCCCCGCCTATGGCGGACGTGCCTACCCGGCTCGACTCCGCCTCGGCGGCTTCGCTTTCCGGGCTCTTCTGCCCGGAACAGCCGGAGAAGGCAGCCAGCACGAATCCGATAAGAAGGAAAAGAATGGTTTTGTTATATTGTTTCATAACCGTTGCTTAATACCTGATAAATATGATCAGGTAAAGCATAGCGGAGGGCCGGAGAAGTGTCAAGATTCGAAATACATGTTATCCGCCACTAGATACTGGAACTTCTCACTCTCGATCTCATTAGGCTTGAGGTGCGCCAGGATCCGTTTCAGGTTTTCCCCATCGCTCCTCTTCTGCTTCGAGCACAGCATGACCCTGGCCCCGGCCAGCGCGCCATTGCCGAAGCGGATGAATCGATCCTTGGCGATCCTTGGCAGCAGACCGATGGCTATGGCGTTGTCGATGTCCATGAAATTGCCGAAGGCACCGGCCAGATACACCTTTTTTACATCCTCGTTGG
>CAYMGP010000024.1:0-46486 GCA_964390045.1 uncultured Spirochaetaceae bacterium
GGTCTGGAGTTTCCGATCGTTGTTCTCGCAGACATGGGAAATACGGGCCGCCGCCAGCAGCGCTCCGAACCGTACTACGTCTCCAGCAGGTTCGGGATCACAATCAACCTCGGCGCCGAGAATTATTTCACTCAAATCGGCAGGGAGGAAACCGAGGAAAAGGAGCTGGCCGAGATCAAACGTCTTTTATACGTGGCTCTTACCCGCGCCCGGCATCATCTAGTGCTGGCCGGAACCCACAGATCGAGAAACCGCCGCAGCCCGAAAGCGCATTTGAATCTCCTTCTCACCGCGCTGGGGCTGTCTGAGAATGAAGTTTTCCCGTCCTCTCGGAAACCGCGCGCAGCGAGCGCAGCGGGCAACGCGAGCGTAGCGAGCACAGCGAGCGTAGCGAGCACAGCGAGCGTAGCGAGCCCCTTGTACAAGCTGAATCTCCACAGCATCGAGCCGCTGCCATGGAAGCTCTGGCTCGAGGAAAGAACATCCGGCTTCCTGTCAAAACCGCAGGCGAGCGGGCAGCTCGATTCTCTTTACCAGGGGCAGCCGATCAGAAGACGGGCTGCCCGCCGGGAGATCACCGTGAGCGAGCTTTGCCGATATCTCGACCCTATCCTGCAAAAACGGCGCAGGGAACGGGGGGAAGTGATCCAGCCAAAGCAGCTCCCCGCCTTGGCGGTGGACTCCCTCCTGGCCGAGGAAAACCTCGAGAAGCCTTTTGGAATCCTGACCCACCATCTACTCGAGCTGTGGAGCGGGGATCCCTCGGCCCCGCCGCCTGAACCGGATTGGTCGCGCATCGCCGTCCCTGTACGGCACCAAGCCCAGCTGCTGGCCGCCGCTGTCCAGTTGTGCCGGGGATTCTTCGGCTCCAGGCTGGGAGCGCTCGCCGCCCGGGCTGAGCGTTTCGATCGAGAGTTTCCTTTCCTGCATCTTTTTGCTAACGGTCGGACAAGGCTTTACATAAACGGCAAGATCGATCTCGTATTCGAAAGCGGTCAGCAGCTGTATCTGATAGATTTCAAAACGGACAGCAGCTACAGACCGGGGGAGCACGAGGGCCAGCTCGGTTTGTACACGCTGGCCGTGAGAGGACTCACTGAAAAAAAGATCTTCGCCCGCCTGTTTATGCTGCGCAGCTGTGAGGCCGTATCCTATCCGGAGCGCACGGACTGGCCTGAGCTGATAGATCAAGCGCAAGCCCTCAGAGACGGATCGTAAGCTTCGCCTCCGGCTGGTACTCCAGCTCCCATTGCCCCTGCCCTGTCTTTTTACAGGTGCGCACGTAGTTGAGGAGGATCTCCCGTTCCTGGGCGCTGACAACTGGAAATCCATAATGACTGTTGCGATGCTTCAACACTCTGCCGCGCTCGCGGCACTCCCCGATAAAGGCTTGATGATCCGTCAGCCGCTGCAGGATCTTGCGATTCGCCCTGGAGGCGATGTCGAGCGCCCCCGCTTCTACCACCGGGGTCATGGTCTCGTCGATCTCCGCGGAGAGGGAATTCCTGGCTGCGCACATTGCGGCCAGCATGGTGGTACCGGCACCGGCGAAGCAATCGAGCACCAGGTCGCCCTTTACTGAAAACATATTGATCAATTGTACCAAAAATAACAACTCATTCGAAGGGGAAAGGCGCCGCTGCGTTTACGCCGGCTCCCGCCCTCGAGATCCTGTCGCACTCCTTTGAAATCCCAGACATCGGAGAACCAGGAGTTGCGCTCTTCCCAAAAAAAGGCACTCGCCAACCTGTTCTTCTTTTCCTCCGGCGTGCGAAACCGCCGTCGGGCGCCCTTGCGCAGCAGCAGGATCCACTCGTGCTCGAGCGTTACATAAGCACCGGCCGGCAGGGTGCCCGAACCGACGAACTTGTTCGGCGCATTGGTCTGCTTTCTCCAAACGATCTCGGGCAGCGCCTGGAAGCCTATGTTTACAGCCTTGTCGACGATGCGCGCGTGGTTGGGGTAGAGCTGGAAGCCGTGCCCAAGGGTACGGGTGGCATCCCCCACGTTCAGGCAAAGAATGCCCCCTTTCTTTAAAACACGATACAGCTCGACCCAAACCTTATCCAGCTCTCTGTGCATCAGTTCGTAGCTCTCCAAGCCCCGTTCCTGCTGCAGCTTCCTGAGGATCTCCGGATTCAGCTCGCCAAACAAGTGATCCCACATCTCGATCATCGGATAGGGGGGAGAGGTCACTACAAGATCTACAGTTTCGCCGTCGATCCAGGACAGGTCTCTGGAATCAGAGATTACGAGGCGGTGACAGCTCTTCAAAGGTTGGTCCACCGCTGTACGATACCCGATCTCGATGGACCCTGTCCACGAACCCTGACTGATCCACCCTGACCGGCCCGCTCTTGACCGCCTGCGGACAAAGGGCTATTTTTTCTGTGGAAGGGGCCGGCGATGATCGATACGTATACATTCGGCAGGATAACTGTAGACGGAAAAACTTACAAATCGGATGTAATCATCTATCCCGAGCGGGTGAATTCATCGTGGTGGCGCAAAGAAGGACACAATCTGTGCCTGGAAGACCTCGAGGAAGTTTTGCTCTTCAAGCCTGAGGTTCTGGTCATCGGCAAAGGAAAACCGGGCTTGATGAAGGTCAGCCCCGCCGCGGCCGAGCAGATCCGGCGGCAGGGCATAGAGGTCTACGCCGAACCAACCGAGAAGGCGGTGCGCCTGTACAACGAGATCTGCACCCGGAAAAAGGCGGTAGCCGCCCTGCACCTGACCTGCTGAAACAAATCCTCAGGCGCGCCCGTAGGTCCCGAAAAACTGTACTTCTTCCAGAACGTGCCCCTCGATTGCTTTCAGCAAAGCGCTTTCTATAATACCGGAGGAAAGTGACAGCTGCGTATCCAGGGCGTACAGCTTGAAGAAATATCTATGAGGCTTTCCTCTCGGTGGACAGGGTCCGCCGTAGCCGATGCGGCCGAAATCACTCTTGCCCTGAAGCGTGCCGTCCTCCAGCTTGGCCACTGCCGGCACTGCCTCGGGAAGGGCGCGCACTGCGGCGGGAATGTTGTAGATTACCCAGTGCACCCAGTTGCCCATAGGAGCATCCGGATCGTCGCACAGCATAGCAAAACTTTCCGTTCCGGGCGGCGGATTGTCCCAGCGCAGGGGCGGCGAGACATCTCGACCGTCGCAGGTATAGAGTCGGGATATCGAGCTTCCCGCTTCTATTGCCGAGCTCCGCAAAGACATTGACATAATTTCCTCACCTCCTTCAGCTTCAACCTGCATTTATATTCATATTCATCTTCACGCGTTCATCTTCACGCGTTCATCTTCACGCGTTCATCTTCACGCGTTCAGAATAATGCAGGGCGGGGGCATTGCAACAGAGCTCTCTCGCACCGCACGCGCCGAGTCATTCGTAGCGGTTGTAGCTACGAATCTGGTCGAGAGGCTTTCTGCGCTTCGGGCGGATTTCCGGATCCGCCGGATAACCGACGGTTATCAGCAAACGCACCCTCGTATTTCCAGGAATACCGAGAGCCCGTTTCACCGCTTTCTCGTGGAACCAGCCCAATATACACGTACCCAAGCCCAGCTCCGTAGCCTGCAGGCAGAAATGCTCAGCGGCGATCCCGACATCGATCAGGCTGAAATCAGTATCCCGCAGCAGCGTTCCGGTTTTCGACCGGACGCCTACTTTTTCAGTCATTACCGCCACCAGCACGGGAGCCTGGTCCGTGAAGGTGTTGAACGAGTGAAACGGTGCCACGGTTTCCCGGGCGAGCTTGGATTTGAGCTCGGGGTCATCGACCACTATAAACTTCCAGGGCTGAGAATTGGAGGTCGAGGGTGAGACTCGAGCCGCTTCGATGCACTGCTCGATCTTATCACGCTCCAACATCTTATCGCTGTACCTGCGTACGCTCTGTCGCCTTCCTGCCAGCTCGTAGAAATCCACACCTTACCTCTCGAGTGTGATGAAATAACCGTAGGACCAGCCTGTGAGCCCCTCATCGGTTCGCACCTTATACCAGTAGTCATTCATGTCGTCGATCGGCACCGGCAAGCCGCTGCGTTCGAGAACCGCCACCCGCTGCCCCCTGTCCAGATGACCGAGCACCCGGGCGCTGAGCGTGGGATACTCCCGAATCCTTACCCGGCTGTCATTCAACACCCCCCTTGCCGGAACGAAGAGGTGCCCCTGAAGCTGCAGCCAGCGTTTGAACGGTTCGCTGTTCACCACGGCGGTTTCCGGATTCAAGGCACCTCTCAGGCAGGCCACAGCCCGGGTCAGGTCGGAAGAAAACCACAGAAACAAAGGGCTGCCACCCCTGATTCGGAAGCTTAATGCTCCGACCTCTTCACCCTCGAGGTTGTGGATTCGCCAGCGTTCCTGACCTGAATATTCGGGAGGCACGATAAGCACGCTGCTTGAAAGAAAACGGATCTGGCCGGCCGGAGCATTGCTGCGCAGACGGCCCCGTGCCGACCCATCTTCGATATTCCAGATCACGATCTCGCCTCCCTCAGGATTCTGAACGAGAAGATGCAGGGTGTCCGGGCTCAGCGAGGCGGGCACACCTTTGACATCCAACCACTGCAGCGAGTCCGTGTCAGGATCAAAGTTATAGGGCGTATAGATTCCCCTGGCATCGACGCGGGCCGAGTAGAAGCTTCGATTCCTGCCGTCCACCAGGGCCCAATCGATCGGGATCTTCCAGTCGGGCATACCCCGTTTTCCCAAAATCAGTGGGTCGACGAGATGATATTTTAAAATGTGATCACGATCGATGGTCGCGACAACGAGCTTTCCCTCGACTTGGCCGAAAAACCTGTGGATTTCGAAATATTCTTCGACCTCGCCGCGCTCGAGGCCGATCCGCACCAACCTGTTTCTCGTACCCGAGATACCGTCTGTGAACAGACTGCCCTCTGTCTCGTAGTAGGTCATCGCCGAATAAAAGTTGAGGTCCGCACGCCCGAGAACGGGTAGATCCAGATTGTCCGCAGGGACACCCCAGAAGCAAAGGAAAAAGACAAGAAAAATCGAGAAACCTCTCATCGTGATTCGGTTCATCATACCCGTTTTCTCTACCCTTGTAATCCTCTCCCGCCGTGTATTGACATCCGAACTCCTCGATGATATATACTTCCCGCATGAAATCCATGATCGAGGCTTTAACCGCCGGCTTTGTCCTAACAGTTGAAGTCGTACCACCCCAGGGTCCGGATCCTCAGGCCCTGCTCACCGCCCTGGCAGGCTTACCTTCCACTGCATTCTATGGATTCAGTGTGGCCACCAATCCGGTAGCAAAACCGCATATGAGCGCACTGGCGTTGTGCGCCCTGCTCCGCCGAAAGACAAAAAAACAGGCCATTCTGCATTGCACCACGCGGGACCACAACTCTCTGAGTATCCGCAGCCTGCTCTGGGGGGCACGGGCTCTGGGTATTGACACAGTGCTGGCGGCATCGGGAGATATGATCGCCTACAGGCAACGCCACCGGACAACACCAGTCCGAGATCTCGACATTTTATCCCTGATCGAGCTTTCCAGGCAGAGCGGTCTCTGTACAGGAGCAGTGTTTGATCCCCACCCCGAGACGAACGGGATGGCGCTGCAGGCTGATCGTTTGCAGGAAAAGGTGTCAGCCGGGGCTCAGTTCGTTGTCACTCAGCCCGTATACACGCGGCAGGCTCTCGAGCAGGTTGCAGGGGCGGTGCGGAAAGCCGGCGTGCCCGTGATGCTGGGTGTTTTGCCTCTGCGCACCGCTCGCCACGCCGAGTTTCTCCACGAGCGTGTTTTCGGAATAACAGTTGCCGAACAGATACGCAGCCGCATGCGCGAAGCCGCCGATCCTGTGAAAGAGGGAATAATCCTGTCGAGAGAACTGCTGGTCGAAGCCCGGCGTCTCTTTCAAGGCGTTTGTCTTATGCCCCCCTTTGGGCATTACGAAATCATTTCGGATATCCTCACCAACGCTGAGACTATCCAGTGACGAGTGTGTTCGGATAACGAGGTTCGGTGGTATGCCGGAGAGAGAGAAGTGAAATCTCTACTTGTTTTTCAGCTGTTTCTCCAGCCGCTGGATTTCCTCTTCAAGCTCCTCGATCTCGGTCTCTCTGCGAACATCGATTTCAGAAGAGACGACGGAAGCGCAGGTAGCATCTGAGCGCGCGCGTATCAGCTCCCGGAGCTTTCTCTTGTTTTCTGCCAACTCATCCTTTACGTTCGCCATAGAATCCCCCGATAACAAATATTAACGAACAAATGGAAAAATGAAAACTCAAACTATTCGCGGAATCACATCTTCTGATCGCTGTCCGCGACCTCCACGAAAGCCCTGACCTCAGAACCCTGATCGGCAAGGTCGACAACCACGTGCCACTCCCCCTGATGCGGCGGCTTGAAGGCGCAGGCTGTCCTGTCTGAATGCTCGGCGGTGCTTTGATACGACTTGCCGATCCTGTATTTGTAGTAGTTGAGCGTGTCGAGCAGTCGGACATTCGCCTTGTCGCTCAGGGAAACCTTGACGACTTTTGTCGGGCCGGCTTTGACCTTATAGTGGAGATAGTTCACATCATCCCCCCTGTAATGATTTCTCGATTTTAGCCCAGCTGTCTCGAAGAGTCACGGTGCGGTTGAACACCAGTTTGTCTTTCTTAGAATCGGGATCTACACAGAAATATCCCTGACGAAGGAACTGATAGCGGCTTCCCGCCTCGGCCTCTTGAAGAGTCCGCTCGACCTTTGCGCCTGCGAGGACCTCGAGAGAATTGGGATTGAGATACTCTTTGAAATCCCCACCCTCTTCCTCGCCGCCGGGGTTCTCCGCCAGGAACAGTTGATCGTACAGACGGACCTCCGCCTCCAAAGCGTGAGCGACGGATACCCAATGCAGGGTACCCCGTACTTTGCGTCCGTCTTTCGACCAGCCGCCGCGAGTCTCGGGGTCGTAGCTGCAGTGCAGCTCCACAACCTCGCCGCTTTGCTCATCCCTCACCACAGAATTGCAGGTGATGTAGTAGGCATGCTTCAGACGAACTTCCCTTCCCGGGGCCAGACGAAAATACTTCTTGGGGGAATCTTCCCGGAAATCCTCCCGCTCTATATACAGCTGCCGAGAAAAGGGAAGCATGCGGGTTCCCCCCTCTGGATCTTCGGGATTGTTCTCCGCCTCCAACTCTTCGACCTTTCCCTCCGGATAGTTGTCGATCACTACCTTCAACGGCCTCAGAACAGCCATCACCCTGGGAGCGCGCCTGTTCAAGTCCTCCCGGATAAAATACTCGAGCAGGGAGATGTCGACGGTGCTGTTTGTTTTTGAAACCCCGATCCGGTTGCAGAAAGCCCGGATAGCCTCCGGCGTATAGCCCCGGCGACGCAGCCCGGAAATCGTAGGCATGCGCGGATCGTCCCAATCCCTCACCCGTCCTTCCTGCACCAATTCGAGCAGTTTGCGCTTGCTCATCACCGTATAACCCAGGTTGAGCCGGGCAAACTCGATCTGCTGGGGGGCGTCCTTGAAACCCAGGTTTTCCAGGAACCAGTCATACAGCGGCCTGTTGTTCTCGAATTCGAGGGTACATATCGAGTGGCTGATCCCCTCGAAAGCGTCGGAAAGAGGATGGGCATAGTCGTACATGGGATAGATGCACCAGGCCGAGCCCGTTCGGTGGTGGCTGGCGAAGCGAATCCTGTAGATCGTTGGGTCGCGCATGTTGATATTGGCGCTTGCCATATCGATCTTAGCCCGCAGAACATGTTCGCCCTCCCTGTACTTTCCGGCCTGCATTCCCTCGAAAAGCTCGCGGTTCTCTTCCTCGGAGCGGTCCCGGAAAGGGCTGTTCTTTCCCGGTTCTGTCAGCGTACCCCGGTACTCCCGGATCTCGTCCGCCGTTAAACTATCTACGTATGCCTTGCCGTCCCGCACCAGCTGCAGCGCACATTCGTACAATCTCTGAAAATAGTCAGAAGCGTAGAACTCCCTGTCGTCCCACTCGAATCCGAGCCAGCGCACATCTTCCTTAATCGACTCCACGTATTCCACGTCTTCCTTCGTGGGATTGGTATCGTCGAAGCGCAGGTTGCAGAGGCCGGAAAACTCCTCTGCAATGCCAAAGTTCAAGCAGATCGATTTGGCGTGTCCAATGTGCAGGTATCCGTTCGGCTCGGGAGGGAAGCGGGTATGCACGCGTCCGTTGCGCTTATTTTTTTTTATATCTTCTCTGACAATGGCACGGATAAAATCCGTATTCTTTGAATCCATACTTTCGCATCACCAATACATATCAAAACCGCTTTGTTCAGCGGGGCCGCGGAGTGCTCCGAGAGAAAAAATCCTAGCATAAATTCCTTTTTTGTTCCAGGCAGTCCAGACGTTCAACCGGCCGCTGGAATATCCAAAAGCTGAAAGAACGGATAAAATGGGCTGCAGCAACGGGATCGACAATGATAAGAACACTCAAACGGGCCGACCTCAAACAGGTCAGTGCCCTGATACAAAACACTCTTGTGGTTACCAACACCTTGGATTACGACCTGAAGGTGATCGGTCACATGGTTGCAGCCTATTCCCCCGAACGATTGGCAGAAATCGCGCGCAGTAGAAATATCTATATCTATGAACAGAACAACAAGATCCACGGGGTCATCGGCCTGGAGAACGGCGAGGTGTACAATTTCTTCGTAGCTCCGGACAGACAGGGCAGCGGGATCGGCAAGGCCCTGCTCGAGCGAATAGAAAAGCAGGCCAGGCGGGAAGGGGCCCGCAGAGTAACTGTAAACTCCAGTATCACTGCCGCTTCTTTCTACACGAAGATGGGCTATGTACGTACCGGAGAACGGAGCGACGAACATTTCGGTAGGACGATTCTGATGGTAAAAGAGCTGTGATACAGGATGGTAAAATCCCGCCTAAAACAGAGACTCGATCTCATCATCGAAGGCGATGGAGTTCAATCTCCACGTTTGCTCCGGTTTGTAGTAGATAAAGCGCCAACGGATGATATGATTTTCTCGTAGGACCACGTATACCAGCTTGAGAGCAAAATCAGAAATCCGCTTTTCCTCTACAAGCTCCACATCTACGACCCCGCCATATAGACTTCTGATCGTGCTCGACTGCTGGATCGCCAGGATCTCCAGCTCGGAGAAGTCTTTCTCGGAGATCGCGTTCGGCATTGTCCTGAGAAAGGCAAAAGCACCGTTGTAGTCTCCAGCGACGATCTCTGAAAGGAAACGGGAACAAACTTCCTTCACCCCTGATACTCTGGAAACATCCTGAGCGCCGACACCCATTGGATATAGAATGAAAAACAAGAAAACGACTACCAATCCTCTGGTTCGCATGGATCGTACCTCCTGCTTCTGAAAACACCTTTCACTTCATTATAAATAAATAAGCGATCGGATCATCGATGTCACAGCCTAGATCCTCATCTTCATCTGTACAAAGCGAATACCGTTCAGCTCCTTCTCCTGTTCGGTCTGCCGGAAACCAAGGCTGCGGTAAGCCGCCACGGCATTCGGGGAGGAGTTGACCGTGATCTGCCCGCCGCCGTTCTCTCTGCAGCGCGAAAGGGCCGCCTCGAATATCTGCCGCCCCAGGCCTCTGCCCTGAAACCCGGTATCCACAAAAAACAGACATACATGAGTGAACTCACGAACCTCTATGGCGGCGATGATCTTGTCCCTTCTCTTTGGGTGCTCGGCCACGAGCAGGAAATGATTCTCTCGCCGCCGTTTGTTTATCGCCTCCGGGTCAATAAACCGCCTGAACTCTTTCCGGCCCTGCTCGCAGTACAGAGGATCTATATGCTCGGAAAAAACATGCTCAATGAACCGAGAGACCTTGGTCTGCTCTCCATCCGCCATGTCTCTGATGATTGTTTTTACCACCGACCCTCCTGCTACGCTGTGTGCACAATTGACTGAACTGTACAGTTAAATATATACTGACGTATCCAGAAAGGGGATAGATTTGTCTAGACGCTCCGGATACAGTGCACAGAAACGACGTCGTGAACTGGCCAAACAAAAGAAAAAAAAGGCCAAAGAAGAAAGAAAGCATAATAGAACTCCGCAGGATGAGGAAGCCCTGGTGGCAGAATATCTAGGGCTCAAAGCTGAAGCGGAGGAAGATGCAGAGATCGATGAGGAAGAAGCAGAAGAGGAAAAAGAGCCCGTCGACTGATCTTATTCGTGTTTCTATTATCCTTTAGTATTAGGCCTGCTCCCCCTCTCGAGGTATGTCAAATAACGAGGGGCTTGCTCTGCATTTCATCTCTTTTGTTTTTCCAAGAACTCCTTCGCCAGTTTCCTGGTTTTCGGGCTGCTGCAATTCAGCTGATCCTCAACAAATTTTAGAATCCGCTGCTTGTCATCCACTTTTTCGTAGATCGCCGAAAAAGCCTGGATGATATCCGCCTTGATCAGATCCTTGCGACCCTCTTTATGGCCGGTGCTCTCAATAGCCAACAATCGAGCCACGATTTCTCTCAGATACTCCGGTTTAAAGGACACGATCGTCTCGACATTGCGGGCAATGTAGCAGGGCGGGATAACGCTTTTGTCATCGAGGAGGCCGAAGTATTTGTCGAAAATCTCAGCGAACCTCTTCCCGTTGTCGGCGGGGATCAGGTTCGGCAGGAGGTAGACGGCTGCGCAGCGGTGATAGGTGTTCTCGCTGTCCAGGAGCCCGGCGATGCCGTCCCAATACGGATAGACCTGCTCCGGGGACAGCTGCGCTGCCTTGAGTAAGACCTGATAACAGTTATACCTGTAGTTCTCGCTTGTGGAGGTGATCCCGGCCACGATCGGATCCAGCGTGTCCTTGTTTTGAACGACGCCGCGAGCAATTTTCTCTGTATCCGCATTCTCTTCATGGAGCGCGGAGAAAATATCGCCGGCTTGCTCGTACATTCCAATACCTCACAATCGGCAGTCGCTTTCCGCCGGGCTATCAAAGCCAGAAGCTGACTTTCAAACAGGGACCGGAAAAGACGGTGCTCACGAACCTGTTGTAGTTGTAACCGACTCCGAAGGTGAATCGCCAGATCGTGTAGTTCGGATTTACAGATAAATGCACGAATTGAACTGTATTCACTCCGGAGTTCAAATTGTAGATATCTATGAAAAAACCGGCAGGAAAGAAAAATTGGGAACTGAATCCAAAGGAGAGCAGATACCTGTCGAGGGCACTGAGCTTGTAGGCCCCGAGATAACCATTGAGAAGGAAATTCTGTAGAAAAAAGGAAAAACCCCCATTCACTGAAAAAACAGAAATCCGGGTGGAGCCGGCAAAGATATACTGATTGAAGAGATTGCCATGCACGGCGGCCAATTGGAGATTGACCCTATTTGTATTTCCGAATGTTCCATCGAAATGATACGAAAAATCAGTTGCCAGCTGAAGCGATACGATCTTCCTCTCATCCGGATCTAGGAGCGTCGACGTGTTGTAGTAATACGTTGAATTCTCTGCGTAAGGATAATCTGCAAAGCGCATTGTAAAGGAATACTCGAAAAGTATCTTGAAAAATAATTCCCAAAACGCCTCACAGAAGCCGTTATCTTCCTCCTGTTTTTCTCGGTCCTTTTTGCCCTCATCCTCTGTTTCTCTCTCTTCTGTCTCTTCTTCCTCGGCTTCGCTTTGTATCTGTTCTATCGCATCCAGTATTTTCTCCTCGCCCTCTTTTTCCGAGTCTTCGGTAAACACGAATAAAACGGGAAGGATCATCAGTAAAATGAAAATAGAGGCTGTCTTCATTGTTTTCAATTTATATCAAATCATTTACGAACGAGAAATGCAATTCATTTTTTTTTATGAGTCTTACCCGCCCTCTCAGCCGCCGTGAGCGAATCCGGGATAAAGCACCATTCCTCCGTCAATGTATAGGGTCGCCCCTTGCATATAATCGGAATCATCAGAGGCCAGCCAGACGGCAGCTCGGGCTATATCCTCGGGTTCGCCGATGCGCTTGTACGGGATCAAGGTAAGGAGATCTTCGTAGGACTTCTGCGTGTCGAGCTTCTGCAGGTTCATCGGAGTGCGGATGGCACCTGGAGAGATGCTGTTCACCCGAATGCGCAGTGGGGCCAGCTCCTGGGCAATGGTTTTCATCAGCAGCATCACACCGCCTTTGGCCGCGGCATAGTTGACGTGCCCCGCAAAGGGTATAATATCGTGCACAGAGCTGATGTGGACAATCTTGCCCATGGCATACGATATCTCTTTATTGATGCCCTGACGTTTGAACGCCCGCACAGCCTCCCTGGCGCAGAGAAACTGCCCCGTCAGGTTCACATCGATCACCCGCTGCCAGTCCGCCAGGCTCATCTCATCAACAGGGGCATTGAGCTGGATGCCCGAATTATTGATCAGGATATCTATACGTGCGAAGGTATCGATCATCGAGTGAAACATTGCCTTGACTTCATCTTCTTTGGATACGTCGGCCTTGACGACCAGCGCCTGCCGGCCCGAGCTGCTGATCTGTTCCGCCGTCCTCTCCGCCCCTTCCCTGTCGCCGTAGTAGTTTACAAGGACATCCGCTCCGGCCTGAGCCAGTGCCACTGCAATCGCCTCGCCGATCCCCTTGCTGGCTCCCGTGACCATTGCTTTCTGACCTGCCAATACATGTTCGATCGGTCGGGGAGGCATCTCATTTGGGGGGACAAAGCCTTTTTTACTACTCATTCTCTACTCCTCTGAATTTTTTGGAAACCTCTACAACTGCACGGATGTTCTCCGCCGGTGTTCCCGGCGCCATGCCGCCGGCTGTGCTGAGTAGAAACCTTCCGTTCTTTGCCCCGGTATTCAGACAGGATTGAGCGCTTTCCGTGACGGTGTCAACATCTCCTGACAGCATCACGCCCAGCGGATCAAGGTTTCCCATAAGACAGATTTTGTCTCCTATTCGCTCCTTCGTTTCTTGTATTTCCGTCCCGAAGTGAAATATATCGGCGCCAAACTCCGGAATTCTTTCCAAGATATGATAGGCCTCGCCCTCGTTATGATACAAGCGAATCGCACTCGGGAATTCCTGGAATATCCTTTTTATGTACGGAAAGCAGAACTCCTCAAAGTGCTCCGGAGACACCTGGGCGTAGAGATGCTCCGGGATCAGAACCCTTTTCAGAGTACCGTTTACTTTTTCTTGAGCTTTCAACCAGAGGATCAGACAATCTGTGATCTGCTGCAGCAGGTTGTGCACGATCTTGGGATGGTCATACAACTGCACGAAGAAATTGCTGTATCCCAAGATTTCCCCCGCCGTATCCAATGGACCCAATGAATAACCGAGTCCCTCTAAATACCCGTACTTCTCAACGTAGCGGACATCTATGTGTTTCCACATGTATCTGTACTGTTCCAACATCTGAGGACCCAGTCCGGCTTTAGCAGGGTCCACAGGCTTCCAATGAAGAATCTCTTTCACGTCTCCAACATGGGAGGTAACCCATGGGGGATCGTTGGCCGTCCACTGCAGGGAGCAACCGAAAAACGATGTCTCCACTGCTACCCCAAAATCCGGCCAGGGACCTGGAAGCATAAATGCATCGGGGAACATGTCCTGGATCTTCAACTGGCATTGCAGCTTCAACTGCGCGTCGAAGTAAAACCTGTCGTGCTTGCCTCCCAACAACCCGAGGACAATGGGAGCAGTATTCCAAATGACAAACGGTATACGCTGCTGTCTTCCACCACGAACGGCTTGGGTTAAGGCTTCGATCATCAGTTTCTTAGAATAGAGCCGGGGGGAAGGAGATTAGATATCGATTGCCAGTTCTTTGAGCTTTTCCGTTTTGGGAATTCCAAACTCATCCCAGCCCCGATACTCATAGTATTCACTCAGCATACGGCCCAAGGGAGGTAGGGCATCGGTACCACCACCCCTTATTTGGGACAACATACGCGGCGGCAATGTATCATCTTTGCGGGAAATCCCCTGCCGCACGTTGTACATCCTCTTGATAGTAAAGATTCTATCGCCGGCTGTGAAGAAATCGTCGCTCGACAGATCCCAACCGGTGACGTAGTTGAGGAATGCAGTCAACGGTTCCACAGTCATCCCCCCAAACAGGGCGAATTTACAACAGATCAGGGAATCCAACATGCTCATCAGGTTCTGCATTCTGTATACGTTCTCTGCTTTGCCTACGGGAGTGAACCGATCAACAAGTTGGGGAGAGCCAAGATCCGGAATATCGACTCCCTCTTCGAAATCATGGGTAAAGGCCTGGAGGTGACAAGCCCCCCGGTTGGAGGTTGCATAGCCCAAGGCCACGGTCATTTTCGCTCGCGGATCGTGTGCCGGCGGCTCAAGGCCTTTAACATGCATAGCAAACTCAGAGGCAATTCCACCAACCTGCTCGGCTGCCGCCCTCACTCCCTCCGCAAGCACAGCGCCGAACCCCCGCTTTGCAGCGATCATTTCGATCAAGGAAAGCACCGCCGCTTCGTTTCCCCATGTTAGATCGAGACCATCCACATCTTTCTTTGAGATGAGCCCCCGCTGGTAGGCCTCCAGGGCAAATCCTATCACCCCTCCTGTGGATATCGTATCGAGACCAAAACGATTACAGAGCTCGTTAGCTTTGGCGACCGTCTCCAGATTATCGATCAAACAATTGGAGCCCAACAACCCGAGGGTCTCGTATTCGGGACCTCCGATTTCTTCTCCATCATACGGCCCGCCTGCAGCCCTGACCACTCGCCCGCAGCTTAGAACACAACGCCCGCAGTGATAGTTCTTCGTGAGAATGGTTTCTGCCATCCTCTGCCCTGATATTTTTTTCGCTCCTTCGGGGAACGAGCCCTGAAACCAATTCTTTATAGGAATATTGCCGATTTCTTCGCACATCTCCATGCCGCCGGAGGTGCCGTAAGCTCCCATTGATTTTCGAAACTCCGACATTGGGGCACTGAGCTTTTTAACGAGCGTACGCAGCTGCTGCGGATGTGCCTGTTTCACTTCCTTGTTTCCAGCTACGACGATCGCCTTAATTTTTTTCGAGCCCATCACTGCTCCGAAACCGCAGCGACCGATAGAACGAGCATGCGTTCCATCGGTGGTGATGTTGGCAAACTTGACCAGGTTCTCCCCGGCCGGCCCGATGCAGGCAATCTGAGAGGATTGCCCGTATCTGCGCTTGAGTATGCGGTCTACCTCAAATGTTTCCTTCCCCCAAAGAGATGCCGCATCCTCGACTCTGACCTCATCATCCACCAGTACGACTGTAACCGGAGCGTCGGCTTTCCCGGTTATAAACAATGCGTCGTAGCCGCATTTTTTGAAGGTTTCCCCCCAGTAGCCTCCGCAGTTTGCCTCGCCGTAGATACCTGTGAGCGGGGATTTCGCGATGACCTCGAAGCGGTTTGTATTGTAAATTTGCGTTCCTGTTAGCGGACCCACCGAAAATATGAGAGGGTTGTCAGGGCCGAGAGGTTCCGTTTCCGCTGTGGTTGCGTCGTAGAGGAGCTTGGCGCCCAGTCCGCTTCCCCCTATATATTTCTCAGCTAAATGATCCGAAAGCGGGCGACCTTCGCTCTTGCCCTTCCCCACGTCCAGGTGAAGAACCTTGCCCATGTACCCTTTTGCTCTCATTCAATATCTCCCAGTGAATCGCTAGTTATGCGCTTCAATAGTCAACTCGCACCCTTCTCAGCCGCTCTTCTCTATTCAATTCTTCCCAGATGATACCGGCCGCCCAGGCAGCTCCCCTGCCCACCGCTTCGGGACACTTGGTTTCGTGTGCTCCCATATCCAGGAATACCTTTAGATCTTCTTCGTCCCACACGTTAAACTCTCTACCGAACAGCTTTCTGTGCACGTCCCTGCAACGGATACCGCCGTATTCTTCCTCGAAATATTCGTGCAGCCGCTTAACCAGCCCGGTTGCCTGGCAGTTCTCTATTCGAAAATCAAACTCCGAACGTGTCCTGCCGAAAAAGTAACTGATGGCGATTGTACCGCCCACCAAGGCGCCGCAGGCACCGTCGTTACTGTCTCCGCCTCCTCCGTGAAAGCCAAAACAGCTTTTAAAAAGGGTGTCATCTTTGAAATGAAAAACGTCCATCAGAGCCGCTAAAGTAGCTTGGGGACAGTAATGGGATTCCTGTTCATACTTGTACCCTAGCTCCTGAGCCAACTTCATTGTCTGTTCTTTGTTCAGGTCGACTGTGCTATTTTTCACATTCATCTGCAAAACTCCTTTATAAGAGTAGCGATAGTGCCTCTTCGTGACATAAATAGTTATTTTTTTGTCTTGAACATCGTATCTACATACACCGCCAAGAGCAAAACGAGGCCTTTTATAATCTGTTGATAGGTAACATCGAGGTTCAACAAACTCATCCCGTTATCGAGACTTGCCATAACCATGGCGCCGATCAAAGCACCGGGTATAGTCCCGATTCCTCCGGAGAAGCTCGTACCCCCAATCACAGCCGCAGCGATCGCGTCCAGTTCCAGCATAAATCCCGCCTGAGCAGTGGCTGCTCCAAGCCTCGCGGTAAATACAATTCCGGCGACGGAGGTCAAGATGCCCATCAACACAAACAACATCAGCAAACGTCTCTTGATGTTGATCCCGGACAATCTTGCAGCTTCCTTGTTACCACCTATCGCATAAATCTGCCGTCCGAATACCGTCGAGCTTGCTATAAAGGTCAGGATTACCGCCACCACCAAAACCACCAGGATGGCATAGGGAATCCCGCGATAGCTGATCATGATGTACAAGACGAACCCCATCAGCACAGAGATCGCTGCCATTTTCAGGATCTCCATAGGAAGACTGGTCACCTTGAAACCATATCGTATCCGCGACTGTCTCCTTCTTACACTTAGGATGATATACACAAGGATAATTACACAGGTGATGATCAAACTAAAGTCATGGAAGGAGGCATCCTGGAGAAACAACTTGGGTAAATATTTTTGCCCTATCGCTTTGAAGGGTTTATGCAAAGGCGCGATGGTCGTTCCGTGTGTCACTCCGAGAACCGCACCACGAAGCGTCAGCATGCTCGCCAGAGTCACTATGAAAGCGGGGATTTCACGATAAGCAACCCAATACCCCTGCCACAGTCCAATTACCAAACCGATTACCAAACCAACAAGGATTGTCGGGACGGTACCCCATCCCCCGTACACCTGCAGAGCGCCGATCGCCGCTCCTGTAATTCCAACCACAGAGCCTACGGAGAGATCGATGTTTCCGGATACGATAACAAGCACCATTCCCATCCCGACAATGGCCACCGTAGCGCTCTGCATGAATAGATTCGATAGGTTGCGCACGTTCAAGAACACGGCCCCTGTCAAAATGGCGAAGATGATCCAGATTCCAAGCAAGGCAAGAATCATAGTATATTGCCGCACATTGTTCTTGATCGAATTGATAATGGCTTCTTTCAGCGGACTGGACTTCTTTACGGTAGCTTCCTGTTGGGGCGACTGATCAATTCTTTCTTTCATTTAGCATCCTTCCGGTTGAGCAGTACATTACTTTTTCCTGCGTAGCTTCTCTCCAGTCGAACTCCCCCGCGATTTTCCCCTCATGCATGACAAGGATCCTGTCGCTTATCCCAAGTATCTCCGGTAGTTCGCTGGATATCATCAAGATGCAGACATCCTGCTTGATTAACTCGTTCATTATTGTGAAAATCTCGACTTTGGCCCCAACATCGATTCCCCTGGTCGGTTCATCCAGGATAAGAACCTCGGGCTTCGTCATAAGCCATTTGCCGAGAGCAACTTTCTGCTGGTTCCCACCACTTAGATTGTTGGACTGCTGTTCGATAGAAGAACACTTGATTTTCAACTTGCCCACGAACTCCTCGCTTGCCCGGATCTCTTCGTTATCGTTGATCACGCCGTTGTGGGATATTCGATCAAGACTGGCAAGAGTGATATTGTCCTTGATGCTCATCAACAGTACCAGTCCGCTTTCCTTTCTGTCTTCCGATAGGTAGCTGATGCCGTTCTTTATCGCATCGGCCGGGTTTTTTATGTTGGCCGTTTTTCCGTTTAGAAGAATTTCACCGCTGCTGTGCATACCGAAGGCACCGATCAGGCTCATGGCCAGCTCTGTTCGTCCCGATCCCATCAATCCGGATAGACCGAGAATTTCTCCCCGCCTGACCACGAAGCTTACATCGTCCACGAGTTTTCTATCAGGAATTTCAGGATCGTACAGTGTCCAGTTTTTTACCTCCATTACCACTTCGCCTGCTTGATGTTCCTCGCGAGGAAACATCTGGCTGAGCTCCCGGCCTACCATCATGGTTATCAGCTCGTGCTCGTCCACCTTTGAAACTTTTCGTGTCCCTACCGAGTTACCATCCCGAAGAACAGTAATGGTATCTGCAATCTCAAAAACTTCGTACAATTTATGAGAAATATATATACAGGTTACGCCTCGGGCTTTGAGGCCTCTCAGTATCTGAAAAAGGTTTTCTACTTCCGCCCTGGTAAGAGAAGCTGTCGGCTCATCCAAAATGAGAATGTCCGTATGTTTGGAAATCGCTTTTGTTATTTCAACAAGCTGTTGCTGACCGACACCGAGATCATAGATCTTTGTTGCGGGATTGAGATCTAAGCCAATCTCTTTCAAAGCGTTCTCTGTCTCTACAAAAGCCCTACTCCAGTTCATCACCCCGCGTGATGCAATTTCGTTTCCCAGGAATAGGTTTTCGCAGACACTCAATTGATTAACCAGGGCCAATTCCTGGTAGATAATCGTTATTCCCGCTTTTTCGCTGTCTCTTATGTTTTTAAACTCCTTCTCCTCCCCATTGATTAGAATTTTTCCCTCGTATGTACCGATTGGATAAACCCCGCTCAAAATCTTCACCAAAGTCGATTTTCCGGCTCCGTTTTCACCGACGATCGCATGAATTTCTCCGCGCTCGACCTCAAAGTTTACGTCGTCCAGGGCGCGTATTCCCGGGAAATCTTTCGTGATATTTTTCATCTCAAGGATATGATTTTTCATGTACGGCATCCCATCAGATCGTTACCATTGAACCAGAGGGATGATCGTAATGATCATCCCTCTTGATTTTCAATGTTTTTTTATAGCACGAAAACGATTATAGCAGAGTATATCAGTTGATAGCAATCAACTACTCACCATAACAGTCTGCATGAGAATGGTAACCGGAATCGATCAATACTTCATCGATGTTATCCTTGGTTACGATCTGCGGTGCAGGAAGTATGGCAGGAACATCTTTATAACCGTTGTCAATCGTGGATCCAACCATGTCGCTGATATCTTGTCCCTTGGCCAGTCGAATAGCAACTTCGATAGCCATTTTGTCCATTCTTATCAGCTCTCTATATGCCGTCATGGCTTGTGTTCCCTGGATCACTCTCTTGGCGGCGGCTAATTCAGCGTCTCCTCCGGTAACCACGACTTTGCCATCCAATCCTTGAGCGGCTAGAGCTTGGACCGCCGCCCCGGCCAGGCTGTCATTGGGGCTCAATACGCCCTGGATGTCATTATCGTTGGCAGTGAGCGCGTCCTCCACAATCTGCAGGGCGTTGGAGGGCAGCCAGTTGGGGACAAACTGGTTCATCACGACTTTGTAAGCCCCGCTGTCGATCTTCGGTTGTACATACTTCATCGCCCCTTTAAAGAAAAGAAGGGAGTTGAAATCCTCCTTGGCACCTTTCAGGACGATGATGTTACCCTTGTCCACATGCTCGGCCAGGTACTTTCCCTGTAGTTCGCCTACCTGCTCATTGTCGAAAGCCACGTGAGCATGCAGATCAGCATTTACCACCAAACGACAGTAGCTCATTACAGGTACACCCGCTTCTTTGGCGTCTTCGACACTGGTTGCCGAGCTCTCCGCATCATGTGGGGCCAGCATCAGGACGTCGATTCCTTCGGTCAGCAGGTTTTCCACCTGTGCGATCTGTCGAGCGGCGTCGTTATTGGCGATCTGCACTTTGATTTCCGCGCCTCGCCGCGCAGCCTCCGCGATCAGATTCTCTTTGTTGCGCACCCACCTTTCTACATCCTGAGTGGGCAATGAGACACCTATCGTTACTTTTCCGGCGCCTGCTTCCTGTTCCCCGCCGGCCCATAGGAAAACACCGGCAAGCATTATACATAGAGCCAGCAGCAAGAGTTTTGTGAGTTTAGACATGAAACACCTCCTCGGTTTTTTACTTTGCCGCTCCTGTTGACTGTCAGGTCACAGCACCGGCGAAGCAGCAGAATTAGTATAATATTAAAATATATAAACTCAGGGCAAGCTTACACGATAACAATCCCCCTGTCAAGCAGAATGAGACCGGATTTGTTAAAAATTAAACACAAACGAGGTAGTTCTCTTTGTTTTTTTCTAAAACAACGGTTAGATCGTTAATTACTAAATAAATATACTCTACCGATGGCGATATTGATACTCGGGATCTCCACTAATCTCTGCCTTTCCTCTGCTTCTAAACGCTGAATTCAGCACTTACAATCTTGACAAAGCCTGAAAATTACTCTTAAATTTTTTAGTATTAAATAATTACTCTATGCACCAGGAAATGGACAGAAGGGAAAATTCGTGAATCGTGAGATAAAAAAAGAGCAGATACTCGAAGGCCTCGCTGAAGCAGTATGCAATATGGATGAAAAAAGGGTGGTGGAGCTATGCGACGAGGTTCTAGAACAAGGGATCGACGTGTATACGGCAATTACTTGCGGGCTGACCGAGGGAATGGCAACAGCTGGACAGCGGTATAACAAAGGGCAATACTTTGTTCCAGAGCTCATTTTATGCTCGGACGCATTATATACAGGATTAAACATTCTTACACCGCACCTAAAAACGCATAGAAATGCTGTTAAACGAAAATTGACAATCGGCGTGGTTGAAGGCGATGTACATGACATAGGCAAAAACCTAGTTAAGGTCATGTTCACTGCAGCGGGGTGGGAAGTACACGATTTGGGATGCGATGTAAAGCTCGAACGATTTGGGGAGGAACAGCGAGAGATCAAAGCGGATCTTGTAGGTTTGTCCGCCTTGATGACTACAAGTATGCTGGCTATCCCAAAGGCCATTGAAATTCTCGGGTGCGTTGACCCCACCCCGGGTGTAATAGTCGGTGGAGCTCCATTGTCAGAGCAAATCGCCAAGCAGTATCGTGCCGATGGTTATGCGGAAAACGCGGCTGTTGCCACACGAGTGGCTGAAAAAATACTGCAGGGCAATTAGGCGCACCGAAATCAAGAATAGTATTTCAGGCACTATTATTCCGGAGGATCAAGATGGTATTTAAAGAAGAAAAGATGTCGTCCGAGCAACGTTTATCATCACTGCTCAACAGGAAAGCGATCGATAGGATCCCTTTTTTCTCTTTCGCGCAAGGTTTTGCTACTTTGAATGTGGGCTACTCAATCGCGGATTATTACAACAACCCGCAGAGGAGTTTTTACGCTCTAAAAGCTACCGCCGATCAATATAATTTCTCAGATTTCTCTCTGTTCGGATATGCATCTTTCGGCGCGTGGGAGTTCGGAGGGCAAATCAGCTGGCCGGTAGGAGAGTTTTCTCAGGCTCCTGCAATCAAACGCTTTCCCGTAGAGACAGAAGATGATGTACACAAATTGAAACTACCGGACATCGAACAGGCGGGCTTCGTTCCTTACTTCACCCGTTTTGCCGAACTTCACGAGAACGCCTCCGGCTACTACACGCTCGGCATCGAAGCCCCATTTGTCGGCGCGGGAAATCTCTGCAGCGTTACCAGGTTATGCAGATGGATTTTGAAAAAGCCCGATCTAGCACATGAGTTATTGGCCGTCGTAACAGACTTCAAGATCGAGCTGGCGCGATACTTGGCAAAACGATTCGGAACAAATAAGATGATTCCCTGGGTCGGAGATGCTACTGCCTCAAATGTTATCATTTCCCCGGATATGTTTGCCGAGTTCGCAATGCCGTATACAAAGAAACTACATGAGAGTATTTTGAATCTCGGCTACAGGCACATCATCGCGCATATCTGCGGGGAACAAAACAAAAACTATCCGTACTGGGCAAAAATACCAATGGGCGATCCCGGGATCATCAGTGTATCCCAGGAAGTTGATTTGGAAACTGCCATGAGATATTTCCCAAACGACATTATCATGGGCAATATCCCCCCTTCGACGATACAGGCAGGAACAGCAGAGCAAGTCTATGAACAGGCGCGCATGTGTTTGGAGAAAGGAAAAGAAGCCCCGGGCGGATTCATGCTCGCACCGGGGTGTGAGCTTCCGGCCAAGGCCCCGCCGTACAACATTTGGACTATCATGAGGGCAATCAACGATTTTGGCTGGTATAGCTGAGAAGGATAAAATGATGAAAAATAAAAAGAAGATATATACGCAAGTCTCTCTGGATCTGACAAACATTCAAGAGGCGCTGGAACTCGCAGAAGCTGCCACAAGAGCGGGGATCGACTGGCTTGAAGCCGGAACTCCCCTCATCCTTGCTGAAGGTCTGCGCGCAGTTCAGGCACTGAAAAGCCGTTTCCCCAAGCACCCGGTAGTAGCCGATCTAAAAACAATGGATGGTGCTGGACTGGAAGCCGAGATGATGATCAAAGCCGGCGCGGATTATGTAGTTGTCATGAGTCAGGCGCATTGGTCCTCGGTAAAGGAGATGGTGCGCGTTGCCCACGATCTCGGAGCAAACGTCATGGCGGATATTCTCAATGCTCCGAATAAAATCGAAGCCGCCGTGAAAATGCAGGATCTGGGTGCAGATTGGATCATTCATCACATCGGTTACGACGAAAGGAGATACGTAGAGAATATTTCTCCTTTGGATCAGATCGATGATATCCTACGCTCTGTAGGTATCCCTGTACAAGCTGTCGGTGGATTGACCATTGACCAGGCACTGGAAACTGTAAAAAGGGGCGCGCAGTCGATAGTAATCGGTGCTCCTCTTGCCATTCAAGCAGATAGATTTGCTACGGGCGAGGAGTTCGAAGAAAAACTCGGAGAAGTTGTTGCACTGGTAAAGAAGGTATAAAAATGATTTCAATTGCTGCGTTTCCGAAGTGTTGGCTCGAAGACATTACAGAGGCAAGAATGAGCCTCTTCGACTGGATCGATCGTTCCGTAGAGCTTGAATGCGACGGACTGGAGATGTACTCCGGTTTCTTCGAGTCCTTTGACTCTGCATATCTTAAAGGAATTAGACAGCGCGTAGAAAATCTCGGCATGAGCATTCCCATGCTTTGCTATTCTCCTGACTTCACCCAGCCGGAAAAGGAGCTGCGAAACAAAGAGATCGATAATCAAATCGAAATGATACGAGTTATCGCCGAGCTGGGTGGAAAGTACTGCAGAACGTTGTCGGGACAGAATCGTCCCGAAATCGATAGACAGCAGGCGGTCGAGTGGGTGGTTTCCTGCATCGAGGCCTGCCTCCCGAAAGCCGAAGAGTACGGTGTGACCCTGGTCATAGAGAATCATTTCAAGGATGGTTACTGGAAATACAGGGAATTTGCTCAAAAGATGGATGTATTTCTCAGCATAGTAAACAGAATAGATTCAGCGAGCTTCGGCGTTCAGTTCGATCCTTCCAATGCGGTGGTGGCCGGAGATGACCCGCTGGTACTACTGGATGCTGTCATCGATAGAGTGAAGACGATGCATGCCAGCGACAGGTACCTGGCCCCGGGCACCTCCCTGGAACAGATGCGCTCGCCCGACGGAAGTCTCGGCTATCCTAAAAACCTACTGCATGGAGTAACGGGAAAGGGACTCAACGACTACGACGGTATTTTCAGCCGTCTGGCGCGAGCCGAATACAAAGGCTGGATATCGATCGAGGACGGCATCAATGGCATGGAGGAAATGATAGAATCAATAAATTTTCTAAAATCCATGCGAAAAAAATATTTCGCTTTGAAAGACAAATAACGCTATCGCATCTTGTATTTCAAGAAACGCTCGGAGTAGGAACCAAGAGTATATACAGCGGCAAGTGGATTGTGGCCGAGCACACGATCCTTCACTGCTAAAACGGTTGTATATGCTTTAGCGTGTTTCAAGAACAGCGAGTCGTGCCCGACACACAGCCCCATAAGAATATTGAAATCTGTAGATGCTCTATTTAACACCTCGGCCTGCGCCAGTGGGTTGCACATGGTTTCCTCTTCGCCAATCTGTATTTTTTGCTCTTGGCTGATTCCTATTTCTTCCTTGGGCACCCCGCCTACCTTGCATACCACCGAAACCACCTCGAATCCCTGATTCTCCAGCACGCGGGTAACAGAAGCTGCCTCGCGGCGAAGACCATCGCAGAAAACGAATCCCAGGCGCTTGTATTTCATCTTGCCGGCGAACTCTATGATTTCCTGCAGCCTCGGTTTAACAGGATGGGTTACGAAAGGTTTTTTGTCTCTGTTGATATAACACTCCGCCTCCTGGATAGACGCCTGCCTGGCGAACTCTCGAGTATCGGAATCCGATAACAGTTTATTGGCCTGTTCCCAAGCCTCTCTATCGTGAAGTGTCGGACAAAACTCAGGACCTCTTCCTTTCGAAGTGAGACAGATTTTCTCTTGATCGGGAACACCGCATTTTGCGCATTGAGCTTTATTTTTTGATGACGTATTTTTCACGAGTAGACCTCCAAAATAATATAAAGAATATTTAACATACAATAACGTTTGTTGACTACTCCAAAAAAAAGAATATAGTAAGCAAAACTAATTTGAACTCAAGAGATTCTATGATCGCTGTTGTGAAGTACGGTCAAGGTAACGAAATGGTGGAGCTTCGAGAAGTGGGTATACCGGAAATCGGGGATAATGATGTTCTCCTTGAAGTCAAAGCCACAGGTGTTTGCGGAAGTGATATAGAAATGTGGCGCAGTGATTTCACTTACAAAGTAAATACACCCGTAATTCAAGGACATGAGTTTTGCGGTGTGATCGCGCAGACAGGAAAAGAAGTTACAAAATGGAAAAAAGGAGAGCGGGCAATCAGCGAAACGAGCGCTTATGTCTGCGGCAAATGTTTTTTTTGTAAATCCGGAGACTATAATCTGTGTCCCGATCGCCTGGGTTACGGATACGGTGTAGACGGAGCGTTCACGCGTTTTGTCAGGGTTCGCCAGGAAATCCTGCATCCAATCCCCCCCGGCCTTTCCTTTGAAGAAGCTGCAATCACAGAACCTATTTGTGTTGCCTACAATGCACTCATCATCCGCTCGAGAATCCAGGCAGGTGATACCGTTGTAGTCATCGGTCCGGGTCCTATCGGACTGAATTGCATCCAGGTAGCCAAGCTCGCCGGTGCAGGGACTGTAATCGCACTCGGCACTTCCGCCGATGCAACCCGGCTCGAAACTGCTAAGAAACTGGGAGCTGATATTGTAGTTAATTCTCAAGAGGAAGATCCAATTGAAATTGTGAAAGTGGTAACGGACGGACTGGGGGCGGATCTGGTTGTGAACGCAGCCGGCAGCGCCCTGACACTCAAACAGAGCATTGATATGGTACGGCGGTTGGGCCAGATAACAAAAATCGGTTGGGGACCGCAGCCTGTAAATATGAGCCTCGACCTTCTTATTACAAAGTCTGTTACACTACAGGGAACCTACGGGCACGCCTGGAAAACCTGGCGCAGTGTGCTTAAATTGCTTGGCAGCAGAAGGCTTGTTGTAAAACCACTGATATCCACAGTTCTGCCTATAACCGAATGGGAGAAAGCGTATCGGCTCGTAGAGGAAAGAAAGGCTGTCAAAGCGATACTGAAACCTGTTGAATAAGGAGCATTATGATGACCCCCAAGAGAGAACAATTTGCCGGATACCTCAGAGAAAACAGAATCGTCGTTGCTCCCGGAGTTTGTGATTGTATTGGAGCCAAGCTTGTCGAAGAGACAGGTTATGAAGCGATGTATGTTACCGGATTTGGTACCGCTGCCAGCTTGATCGGAAAGCCTGATCTTGGTTTTCTTTCTTTGAATGAGGCCCTGTATCAGGCAGGCAGGATAGACTCATCAACAAGACTTCCCGTGGTGGCGGACGGCGAAGCCGGCTTCGGGAATGCTCTTTGTACAATGAGAACCGTTTCAGAATACGAAAAACTCGGCATTGCCGCCATCCACATCGAGGATCAGTTAAATCCCAAACGCTGGAAACCTGACGGGACACCCCAGGTAGTTGCAATGGAGGAGCACGCGGAAAAAATAAAAGCTGCCGTACAAGCCCGCCGGGACCCGAACTTCCTCATAATCGGACGTACAGATGCGCTGCAGAGACACGGCCTGGCAGAGGCGATCCGTCGGGCAAACGCATATTTGGAGGCGGGCGCCGACCTTCATTTTGTACATGGTGTTGGCAATCCCGACGATCTGCGGCAGGTAGCAAGGGAAATAAAGGCACCCGGTGTGGTCAACTACTCGACAATACTGGAATCGGGAAACAACCCGGTCCCGATTTCGGAACTGGAACATATGGGCTACAAACTAGTGATATTCCCGACTGAACTTTTATTGAGCGCAGCGAAAACGATAAAAGATCTTCTCATGCATCTTAAAAAAAATGAAAGCATCGAAGGCTGGCAGCAGATGTTGATGTCCATCGCTGAGTTCAAAAAATTGTTCAAATGGTCTGAGTATTGCGAACTTGAAAAACGATGGCTTCCTGGTAAAAAAGAAATCTAACTCAGATTTGAGCTTCAGCCTTTAACAGCTCCGAGGGTAAGTCCCTGGACGATCCAGCGCTGAATAACCAGTCCTAATACCATTACCGGGAGCGTAATAACTGTTGCGGCCGCAGTTATGCCACCCCAATCTATTTCGCCGTATCCTATGAACTTATAAGCTGCAATCGGTAAGGTCATTGTTCTGCTTTGGGCAAAAACGAGGCTAAACATAAAATTGTTCCACGAAAAAATAAAGGCCAGGATCGAAGCTGTTGCCAGTCCCGGTGTGCTCAAAGGAATCACGATTCGCTGCAGTATGCCGTATATCGAGCAGCCGTCGATCAGGCCTTGATCGTGCAGGCTCGAAGGTATTTCGCTGAAATAGGTGATCATCAGCCACGTGATCAACGGAAAGATTTGAATCATATGGGCCATGACCACACCAATGTAGGTGTCGATCAGCTTTAGCCTGGCGTAGACGACGAACCAAGGAATTAGAACCGAAACCCCGGGTAAGATACGACCTAACAACAGAAACAAGCCCACACGTTTCTGCTTGAAATGAACAATGCTGTAGGCAGCGGGAATACCTAAAATAATGGAAAAAATCACAGAACCTAAAGCGATAATCGTGCTGTTCAGTATAAACTTCAGGTAATTCTCCTGGATAAAGATTACCCTGTAGTTCTTCGAAGTAGGCTTGAAGAAAAAACTTGGCGGGTAGGAAAGGTTGTCCACCTGTGTCTTTAGACTGGAAAGAATCATCCAGTAAATCGGAAAGCAAAAAGCAACCAGGATAATTGCTATGAGTATCCAGATCACAAGAGACTTAATTCGTTTACCAGCTGTGATTGTCAGAATGATATCTCTCCTCTCTGTTTTGACAAGGTGTAGGTTACAATCAGTATTATTAGAAAATATATCAACAGCAATGCACCGGAATATCCTATTCTGAAGTAAAACAGACCCGTGTTGTAAATATAAATATTTAAGTTTTCAGAGCTGTATCCGGGTCCTCCCTGGCTGGCTGACATGATGACGTCGAATGTCTTGATCAAATCCACTGTTCTCAAAATCATGGCCGTAACTATAACGGGACGCAGCATCGGTAAGGTAATTCTGAATAGTATCTGCCAGCCGTGAGCCCCGTCTATTCTTGCAGACTCGTAGGGCTCTTTGGGAAGGGACTGAAGTCCGGCCAACACAATCACGATTATCAACGGCGTCCACTGCCAGGTATCGATCAGTATTATCGAGGGTACGGCTGTAGCATTTGCTGAAAGCCACAGTAGCGTTGGCAGCCCGAGCTTTTCCAGGAAAAAATTAAGAACTCCCAGCTTCGGATACATCATCCAGCGCCATACCAGGGCTGTGGCCACCCATGTTGCCATCATTGGAAGAAGCAGAAAAGCTCGGATTACTTTTCTTCCTACAAACGACTCATTCAACAACAGAGCGATGCCCGTTCCCAACACCGTCTGCAGCGCGAGGCCAACGCTGGTTATGTAAACCGTCACGACTAGAGCATTCGAGAAGCGCGGATCCTTGAAAAGATTTAAAAAATTACCGAGTCCTATAAACTGAGGCGGATTTGCCGCTCCTCCGCTCCAGCGAAAAAACATAATATACAAGGTGAATCCAATGGGAAAAATTATCATGACGGCCATAAAAAGTACCGCCGGGGCGGTCATGACAATCGAAGCTTTGTCTTCCAAAAACTTCTGTATAGATACCTTTGCTTTCACATTACCCTTCGTTATATATTTACTGGAATTGAATAACTTTGAAAAAAAGCAGGGAAAGGACCAAAAGGTCCTCTCCCTGAAACAGATCTACATTAGCGACATTCGTCACCCTTGCCGATTGCTTCGGCAAAGAGCCTGTTTGCCTCTTCAGCCGCTGCCTCTACATCGCCATCCTGAATTGCGGTGACAATTACAGAACCCACGATATCGCGGACCTCAGAAATCTGAATGACAGGCGGATTAAAGGGCTTCGCCACTTCGAGACTGGCAACTGAGCTGGCAATCAAATCCTTGGGGAGGTACTTCTCGAGCTCCGGATCCCCCCAGGCCGATTTTCGGCCTCCGAGAATCATGTGCTCCAACATCAACCGCTTCACCATATCTTTCGAGGTCGCCCACTGGATAAAGTACCAGGCAGCCTCGTGATTCTTGCTGAGATAAGGAATCGACAGGCCCCAGGTTCCGATATAGGGAATACTATCCCCCTTTGGACCCTGAGGAATCCTTGTGTAGCCAACCTTTCCTACTACTTTCGAGCTTTCCGGATTTTCATAGATGGCATTGAAATTACACGGACCCCAGTGCATAGCGGCCCGTCCCTGGGAGAAATCAGTAGTGGTTTCATACCAGTGGTAGGCAACCAGCTCCTGGCCGACTGATCCGTCGCGGGCGAGTTTTCCCCACATGTTGAATGCGCCCAGAGCCTCGGGTGTATTAACCGCCGGGCAACCATTGTCGTCCAGCCAACTTCCGCCGAAGGTATAGAGCATGGAGGACCACTGGGACGTGGCGGCGGCCCGCTTGCCCCTCATCACGATCCCCACCATATCAGGCACGTTTTCGTTGACGAACTTCGCGGTTTCGTACATCTCCTCAACCGTTTTGGGCACGCTCAGGTTGTACTTCTCGAAAATATCCTTTCGATACATGAGAGCCTGGTTTTCCACACCGATGGGAATTCCCAACAGGTAGGCATCCCCTTTGGGTGCGTAAGTGGTGGACATCTCCGAATCCAGGCCAGCGCCGAGGAGATCATCCCTGTCATAATCCGGGGCGGTTAACAAAGGATCATCCAAGAACTTGTCGATCGGAACAGCCCATTTCTCGCTGATCCAGCGAGGTCCTCCCTGCATGGGCATGAGCATCGTAACGTCGATCTCAGCCACTCCCGAAATGAGCTCAACGGCTCTCTTTGACCGAAACTGGTCCTCCGGATAAACTTCGAGCTTTACCTCGATCCCGGTGAGCTCTGTGAACTCGGGAATCAGCGGCTCGACCGCGTTCGTCCATGGGTGACGATTGGCCAGCACCCGGATGGTTGTACCTTCATAATTGCGCCAACCAAACTCCGTGATCGGGGCAGCCTCCTTCTCTACTTCCTTCTGTCCTCCTGCAAACAAGAGCCCAGCAAAGACGAGGAGAACGATTACCAAAAACACTGTCTTTTTCATTTTGCCTCCTATTGGCTTTTAATATGCTTTGAATAAAAAATTGAAAAGAGCACAAAATTAGATACCTACTTTACAATGGCACCTCCTCTTTAGATAGTCTTCCCGTCTCATTCGGGTTTCTGATCTGTCGGCTGATACATTTTACTGAATATCATATAATACCAGGCTTGTCAAGTTTTTCCGCAGGTCGTGCTGCCTGTATATACTATAATGCGAAACACTCGAAAAAGTGATCGAGGTTAGCGAGCTTTGTGTCGATCGGCAGATCGCAACCGCTGCTGATCACGTAATTCTCTCTCTTGCTCGCTATCTCTTTCAGCTGCACGACGGCGGTATCTATTTCGGGAATATCTCCGTAGGCGAGTATATTTACAGGATCTATGTTCCCGAATAGATAGATGTCTTTGGGCATCTTTTCCAAAGCATGTTCTACACTTACCTGTGAATCTATACTGATCCCCCGACAGCCTGTACCTAGCATCTCATCGATTAAGACACTCGTGTCCCCGCATATATGCAGAATTACGGGGACGGCCAATCCGTCTACTATCTCTTTTATATACAACGCCGAGTTAGCCCTGAACTGCTGCGGAGACAATGCCCCTGCAGAAGGTTCCAAAATGCATATAATATTTGCGCCGCTGTCTGCCAACGCTTCTGCAAATCTATATATTACTTTTTTTGAAAACTGCAGAAGATGGGCCAGAAAATCCTTGTCCTTCAAAACACTTCGAATGGTATAGCTCGCTCCGGCCAGAAGGCACGACAGAGTAAAGGGCCCGATTACATAGGCAATATTGGGACAGTCGAAGTGCTTGCTCATCTGCTGTACTACTTTCAATGCAACCGGCATTCTTCCTTCAACCAAGGGATCTGGGTTTATAAGATTCCTCAAATCGCCAATTTTTTTTATTGGATGGTTCCTTACTGAAAATGTCCTGTTTTCCGGCTTCATGATTTCTATGCCACAGGCTTCCGCTTCCACTGACAAATCCATCATCGTAAACATGGCAGCGGGATGATACCGTTCGTAAAGAAGACGCAGGCTCGCGAATTGTACATCTGCATTTTCAAAATTATTTTTAATAGTTGTTTTCGAGAGAGCGATACCCGGTAATCCCATCAAAGGTGCGACCGCAATCCCGTCAAGATTGTCTATCATTGCCTGGAATGTGTTTATTGCCTTTCGTTTAAATACTTTGCCGTGGAAAACGCATCCTCACCGTATGCATCTGCTCCGATCGTATCAGCCCACTTCGGGCTCGTGGGCGCGCCGCCTATTATAACAAAATAGTCGCTGCGTACATTTTTATCATTCAATCGGACAATTACCTCTTTCTGGACAAGCATGGTTGTTGTCATCAATGTCGACAACCCTATAATTTCGGCCCCTTTATCCGATGCAGCTTGAAGAAAAACATCAACACCGACGTCTGTGCCCAAATCGATCACATTGTATCCTTCCGCTTTCAACACTACAGCGACTAAGTTTTTTCCTATTTCGTGAATATCTCCTTCCACGGTGCCCAGAACAATAGTCTGTTTATGAATATTTTTCTTTTGTAAATAGGGTTCTATAATCGGCATGAGCTCGGTGATAACATCGGAAGCAACAAGCAACTCGGGAATGAATATTTGTTTTTTCTCGAAGCGATCTCCCAGCTCTCTCATCGATTCTGTTATACAGTTGATAATTTCTTTTGTATCCAGCTTATCTATAATTGCACGTACAAGATCAACAGATTGTTCGACTTCCCCCGACTCAATAAACTCGGAGAGTTTTTTCAGCTCTTCCATGATTTTATCTCTTGTTCAATACCTGTAGCTTTTTGCCGCTGTTACCATTGCCGTTATATTCTCCGGTGGGCAGTCTTTCGATATTCCACAACCGGGACATAAAATAAAGCTTCCCTCTTTTCCCGCTTTCTCGATGCACATACGGCTTTCTTCTGCAATCTCCTCTGGACTATTGAGCAGTAAATTGGTGGTGCCTACATTTCCGATTATGCACATTTTTGACCCGAGTCTTTTTCTGGCCTGTTCCAGGTCTACTTTCTCGTCCAGGCTTATTCCATCTAGATCCAGGGAACCGAAGGTATCGATTCTATCGTTTGTGTCCCCACAAATATGCAGGTAAACCTTTACCTTTGTTTTTTTAATATGTTTAACCAACTCTTTTATGTATCTGTAGCCAATTTCCAACCACTGCTGTGGCGACACCACATCCCCCGAAGAAGTGGGATCCGATATGGAAATCACATCGGCACCCGCTTGCACGAGTGCCGATGCATAGATAATTTGATTTTTTAAAACGATATCAAGCAAATCATACAGCTTGTCTCTCTTGCGAATGATATCCTTGTATATATCATTTCCTCTCAACATCGCAGCTTGGCGAAACGGCGCCTGAATATAAGGATTGACGACAAACTCGTTGGCGCACAACTGCTTCAAGCGCCGCGTTTGTTCGAGCAGTTGCGGAAGCCTGCCGTCGCTTTGTGGATCCGCTGTCTTCAGTTCTGCCAGGTGTTGTTCATAATCCTTAACAGGATGGTCTGTAATTTTTATTTTGAAACCTTCGGAAAACTCCAGCTTGCAGCCCATGGCTTCTGATTCGGCGTTGATACCATGGGCGTCCTGTACAACATCATATCCGAAGGCCCTCGCGCAATAATACTGGGCGAAGACAAACCGCTGGACATTGCACATCAGATCCTGCATGGAAAATCCCAATTGATGCATGGTCCAATCTCTGTTGAAAACCATTACCGGAACGCAGTCGGGCTTATTGCCCTCAAGCGCCGTCATGATGCGTTTATAAGAGTTCATTTCTACGATCAGGTTGATCTACACGCTCTGTTCAACGCAGATCCATCCCCATCAGTTTCCCCAATTTCGCGTAATTGTCAGTCAGCTTTCTTTCAGCACGCAGCTCCAAAGGCCAAGGATAGCCCCAGCCGTGGTCTTCGAGATAATACAAAGCCTTGACAAAGTCATCCAACTCTTCGATCGGTGCTGCAAAAATGATTTCATTGTTCTGGGTCATGGCATTTCTTCTGTCTCCTCGACAGGGAACTGCAACGACAGGTCTACCATTTTGCAGAACCGGGACCACCGTATATACACAGGCGGCGTGTCCAGCCATGGAACAAACTACGTCTTTGCCGTCGATCGCATTCTGAGTAATCATTAAATGAGTTAGCTGCTCCGGATCACAGTAAACGACAAAAAGATCCGGTTCGAATTTGCACTTATCCAAAGGTGCGGACAAGATTCCTTTATAGATCCCTGTATCCAGTCGCGGAAGGGTATTTCGAGCCCAGTATTTTGCCGCCTCCCTGTCCATAATGGAAGCGGGGAAGCGATTATCACCCTCGAGAAACTCTTCGGGAGGCTCTGCAAGACCGAAACCCACAACCGGTTCGAAGCACCACATGTCTTCTTTCAGCATAGCGACATGCTTTGCCTCCCAGCGGGTCATCGCGAATCCCTGACAGAGATCCATGTGCAAACCCAGGTCTCTCAATGGACGAAACGTCCCTTCCGGGATTTCATCGCTGTCCTTTATCATTTTAACTGCAAACGGGTAGGCTCGAAGGCGTGCCATCCTAAAAAGGTCTTCCGCATTTTTGTGCGTTTTTTCTAAATCCATTTTTTCTCCTGTTCGATGCTTTATCGTGGTGTTTCGGCAAAACAGTTTCTTTGTCCTAAGCTCGTTTGTCAAGTACTAAATCTATTAGCCGATCAGCAAAAACGATCCTGCTTGTATTTATTCTTCATTGCAGTAAAATACATTCGGCTTTACATTCGGCATTGCAACAGGAAACAGGCAACAAGAAAAGTCAAAAGGATAGATAACCTTGATGAAAGCATTGATTAAATACAAAAAAGGGCCCAAGAACATGGAAATCCGGCAGGTCCCCGAACCTCACCCCGGACAGGGCCAGATTAAGATCGCCGTCAGGGCGACCGGCATCTGCGGCTCGGATTTACATATTTATCACGATGATATCGTAATCGCGGTAAATCCGCCCGTGATCACCGGCCACGAATTCTCAGGTGTAGTGGCCGAGCTCGGCGAAGGCGTGGAGAAATGGAATATCGGAGATCGGGTTGTTTCGGAGCTGGGATTCGAAGTATGCGGAAGCTGCTACAACTGTCTAGCAGGATTTCCCAACCTCTGCAGTAACAGAAAAAGCATAGGCTATTGGTACGACGGAGCGTTCACCAATTATACAGTGGTTCCCGCCGAAGGAGTTCACTCTCTGCCGCAAAATGTCTCTTTCGAAGAGGGCGCACTTACCGAACCGCTTGCCTGTGTCGTCCATGGCGTGCTGGAGCTGACGCATGTCACCGTAGGGGATATCGTTCTTATCTCCGGTCCGGGAGCCATCGGGCTAATGACGCTGCAAACTGCGAAAGCGCAAGGAGCAAAAACGGTGGTAAGCGGCGTGGCTGCCGACGAAAAACGGCTGAGCGTGGCCAGGCAGTTGGGCGCAGACTATGTAGTGAATGTGGAAAAAGAAAATCTCTTGGAAAAAGTATCTAGTTTGACAGATGGTCGCGGTGCCGACGTGGTATTCGAGTGTTCCGGAAATGAAAAAGCTGTGGATACAGGGTTTCTCGCGATTCGCAAGCGCGGTCAGTACACTCAGCTTGGCTTATTCGGCAAGCCGATATCCATAGATTTCGAGAAAGTTGTTTCCAAGGAAATAAAAGTAACAGGTTCCTTCGGCCAGCGACGTTCGGCCTGGAACAAGGCGCTGGAGTTAATGGCTGAGGAAAAGGTTCGCTTGGGACCTCTCATTTCGGATGTGCTTCCTCTTTCAAATTGGAAGCAGGCCTTCGATCTCTTCGAGAAAAAGAAGGGAATGAAGATCGTCCTGACACCGGAGGATTGATTTCAGACAATACCGCATAATTGCTTGCTCAACTCAATATAGGGATACACAATTTCACGATCCACGTGCGATGTGATTCCGCCTAGATGCAAGAGGAAGCCTCCTCCTTTCCTGCCTGTAGAAACCCTATCTTTGACCAACTCGGCCAGCGATTCTCTGTCCAAGCCCAGGATCGATCTGCGGGTTGTGGCTAAAAATGTAATTTTCTTTCCATATTTTTGTTTGAGCTCGGCAAGGTACATGGAATCTTCCGGGTCCAATGGGTTCAGTATGTCGATACCTGCTTCCACAAGGAGGGGAAGGATTTCATTTATGTTTCCATGGCTGTGCATATGACAAACGGCACCGTAGCTGTGGCATAATTCAGCCAGTCTTTGATGCCAGGGAAAGAAGAACTCCCTGTACGTATCCGGGGAAATCAACGGGCCGTTTCTGTCCCCCAGATCATCCGGAAAAAATATACTGTCCACGCCCAGCTTCAGGTAGTTCTCCGCCGCCTGAAGGTTCATCGCGCCGAGCAGATCGACCATTTTTTTTATAAAGTCCCTGTTGTCCAGAAGACCAATCAGAAAATCTACCACGTAGTAGTATCTGTACCATATTCCGCTGAAAAAACCGTAGATCTCGGCACTGGTAAAGAATCCCTTTTTCTTGAAAAAGGCGACACTCTCCTGCACGCCTTCGTATCGCCACGGATCGTTTACCTCCACAGCGGATATCTTCTCCAGATCGCTCTCTTCTTTGACAGGATAGCTTATGTATTCACGTATGAAGGGATCCTTGTGCAGCTTCCATCTGCCTCCTGTCTCGAACTCGATGATCGCGAAATCCTCTGTGTTTTCTATCTCCTTCGTTCTCAGATATCCAGCGGCGACGTTACTCGGCGACATCTGCACCCGCATTAGATTGTGTGCTTCCTGTACCCACTGCGACTCGTGCAAGTGATGAGGGGTTACGTCAATAATGGAGTTCCCCAAAAAACTCATGCGCTCGGCGCTTGCCTGCCGCCAGTCAGCCAGCTGTGAATAGTCGGGCATAAACATCCGCAGTGCGCTGAGATCTGGAAACTCTACCTCCATCGGGACGCTGTCGGTTTCCCGGTGGTCGAGAGCCTGAAATATGAGATCCCTGTTGGTCATGCGGCATCTCCTATGCGGACGATGACTTTCATCACCCGATCCTTTTGTTTCTCTATATATTTGTAGGCTTCCAGGTACTGTGCGAAAGCAAAGTTGTCCGAGATCAACAATTCCGTGTTGATTGCCTTGGATTCAAGCATATGAATTGCACTTTTAAAATCTTGTTCTTGGTACATGTGGGTACCTATGAGCCGCAGCTCCTTTCTCTGTAAAAAACCAAGATTCACCGGCGGTTGACTGCCGAATACACCAACAACGACTATGTCGGTACCTTTTCTGGAAATCTGGACGGCTTGGCTGATTGTATCACCCACCCCGACACATTCAAAAATCCCGTCCGCCTTATCTTTTCCAAATGAACGCAGTATTTCTTGTTCCAGATCCTGCCGTACCGGGTTGATACAGTACTGGATTCCTGCTCGTTTTGCAATCTCGAGCCTGTAGTTGCTGATATCGGTAATCATTACCGAACGGGCTCCCAGGGCCAGCAATGTCTGCGCTACGAGATTACCGATCGGTCCGGCTCCCAGCACGAGTATCTTTTTCCCAGAGATTTCTTCCGTCCGGCTGGTTGCGTGCGCCGCTACGGCGAGAGGCTCTACCATCGCTCCCTGATCAAAGCCTACTTCCTCCGGCAATCTCAGGACTTTTGCAGCATCAATAACAATATATTCACTTGCGCAACCCGGCGCCTGGAAACCCATAACCTTCAAATCTTCACAGACATGATACTTGCCGTGCCTGCACGTATAGCATTTCCCGCAAACTATCTGAGGCTGGATCGTAACCTTTTGACCCAACGAGAACCCTTTGACGCCAACCCCTATTTCGGCCACCGTAGCCGAGACTTCGTGCCCTTGAACAAATGGAAATGTTACATGTCTATGCTCGCCGTGAAACGCATGGATATCCGAGCCGCAAATCCCAAGGCTCATAATCTTGAGAAGCAACTGCCCGCGCTTGGGCGGCGGGATGGGCACCTCCCGGAACTCAATTCTGCCCGGCGCAACCAATACTGCCTGTTTCATTTTGCACCTGTCTGCTTGTCTAGGGTATCAACACGGCTTTTGCCAAAGAGAGATTGTCCATGCTCTGAAAAGCCTCGAGCCATTCACTCATAGGGAAGGTCTTGATCATCGGGCCGCGATCGAGTTTTTTTTTGGCGGCCAGGGATAGCACCCGCTGCCAGGTAGTCCAGGTATGGCTGAAAGAACCCTGCATGGCGGCGGCCTTGGCAACGAGTGCATCGATACTGCTTCCAACCGGATTCGGATCCCACCCTATCTTGGTAATCTGGCCATTCGGCCGAACGATCTTTAAACTGAGATCTATTGTGGCTGCGATGCCGACCGCATCGACGACCAGATCTGCCCCCTGGCCGTCGCCATACTTTTTCACAGCTTCGACCGCGTCCTCTCGATCTGAATAGATGAGCTGATCTGCGCCGAAAGTGCCTGAAATTTTCATCCGCGCTTCATCTTTGCCAAGACCGATCATAATTAACTTCGAGGGCGAGGAAAGCTTTACCATCTGCAGGACCATTAGACCGATCGTTCCCGGTCCAATGACAACCACAAAATCACCCGGAACAACCCTGGACTTCACATATACTGCATTGAAGGCCACCGCAGAGGGCTCGGTAAGAGCTGCTTCGACAAATGTCAGCTCTTCAGGTATCCGGTGCAGAATACCCTCGCGTACGACCATGTACTCCGCCATCGAGCCGTCATAAAGAGCGCCGTAGCCCTTGCGCTCGGGACAAAGGTTGTAGTTGCCCGTTCGGCAATAGGCGCACCTGCCGCAGATTTCGGCGGCTGTTTCGCCTGTAACACGGTCCCCTGCCTGCCAGCGAGTCACACCTGCACCAACCTCCACGATCGTTCCTGCGTATTCATGGCCCATCGTCAAAGGACGATTCATTTGCCAGCTGACCGGCCCTTTCCATATATGAATATCGCTGCCGCACACTCCCGTAGCTTCGACTTTAATAAGGACTTGTCCCGGTCCGGGTACCGGCGAGTCCACTTCCCGCAGCTCGACGCTTCCCGGTTTTTCATCGTAGTTAATTAACGCTTTCACAATGTAGGCTCCTTCCGGCGAATGCGAATGCGAATACAAATGCGAGCACAAACACGAATATTATTTTATTTTAAATTATCTCTACTGCATTTTCGGAAAAAAATCAATTAATTTCGCTCTTTTTTCTCTTGTTTATTTTAATAATTTACTATAATACTAAAGGAGTATTGAAATCCAATCTACAACAGGAAAGATAAGTACATGGAGGTGCAAACATCACGTTTTCTAAAAAATCGCAACGTCCTGGCGGTCCTCAACGCCTTAAATAAAGCGAAAAAACTTTCCAGAGCACAGCTTGCCAGGCAAACGAATCTAACACCGGCCACCATATCGAGTATTGTCTCCAAATTGGAAAAGGCGCAAATCGTACACCTGATAGGTCCTTCAGAATCTCCTCGGGGCAGACGGCCGGTGATGCTTCAATTCAATCCGGATGCCTTCTATCTAGCCGGACTCGACTTTGGATTAACAAAAGCAATTGCCGTGATTATCGACTTGCATGGCAATGTTCTCCAGCGAGAACGCATCCCCCTTTCCAGAAACACTCCCCGCGAATCTGTTGTGCAAGCTCTCATTGATCTGCTGGAGCGCAATCTTAGCGCCAACCCGAAGATAAGGAATAAAATCAGGGGCATTGGAATTTCTTATCCAGGGTTGGTAGATACCGAAAGCGGCATGGGACTGGTAGCACCAAACTGGCCCGAGCTGAACGATCTTCCGCTGGTAAAGATTCTCCAAGAAAAACTAAACATGTCTGTATGTATCGAGAATGACGGATCCTGCATGACCCTTGGTCAAGCCCGTTTCGGCGTCGGTCTGGGATCGAAGAATATATTGGGAATCATACTCGGGCGTGGAATCGGTGCAGGCATAGTAATAAACGGTGAAATTTACCATGGCTTGAACTCTACTCCCGGTGAGTTTGGCCATTTGACGGTGATCCCAAACGGCCCGACTTGCGGGTGTGGCAATCAGGGTTGTTTGGAAGTAGTGGCCAGCGGTGAAGCCATTGCCTCATCTGCTATTCGGCTGATACAATCCGGAAGGGCGACGACTATCCAGGACAAAGTAGATGGCAAACTCGATAAAATAACTGCAAAAATTGTAGCCGAAGCCGCATCAGAAGGGGACGTGCTGGCAAATGAGCTATTGAGACAAGCAGCAAACTATATAGGCATCGCCTTGGCCGATGTCATCAATATCCTTAATCCGGAACTGGTAATTTTCTCCGGTGGATTGTCGGCGGCGGGCGAACATTTTCTGGATTCGATAAAAGAAACAGCTCGCAGGAGAGCCTACACTTTCGGTGTTTTCAGGCAGCCGAAATGCATCCTGGCTGACTTTGGAGAAAACGCAAACTGTATTGGAGCTGCAGCGGCTGTGCTGGAAAATATGTTGGACGTTGATTTTCGGGGCACATGGGACCCAGCCTTTCTCGAGCAGGAGCTTGTAATAAAAACATAAAAGGGAGAGCTATGAAAATCGCAGTAATAAGTGAAACAAGCACGGCTGATAAAAACACGCATATTATTTCAGCGCTGAACGGCAGAGATCACGATATAATAAATCTGGGAATGAAGGAAAAGGGATCCGAACAGGAACTAAATTACATCCAGGCGGGGATACTCGCCGGATTGGTACTGAATCTCAAAAAGGCCGACTACGTTGTGGGCGGCTGCTCCACCGGGCAGGGTTTCCTGAACGTGGCCCTGCAGTTTCCAAATGTACTATGCGGTCAAATTCGTACTCCTCTCGATGCCTGGTTGTTCACTCAGATCAACGGGGGGAACTGCATCTCTCTGACTCTGAACCAGGATTACGGTTGGGGCGGGGACGTCAACTTGGGATTCATCTTCGATCGGCTCTTCGGAGTCGAGTGGGGTGCCGGCTACCCTGCGCACAGAAAAGAGTTCCAAAAAAAAGGAAGAGAGATAGTAGAAAACCTATCGGCAGCGATTCATCCTCCGCTTATTCAAATACTGCGTTCCATGCCGAACGACCTTCTGGCGCCAACCCTTGATTTCCCCGGAGTGAAACAGATGCTTGATATTCCTTCAATCTCCGACAAAGAAGTGAAGAAGTTTTTCGAAAAGCTGCCCTGAGAAGCCTTTTGCAGTTTTTTTTCAAACCGGGAAGCCAAAAAAAAACAGAAAACGAATTGAAAGCATGAAGGGAAGGAGCAACTGAATTGGAAATCAACCTGGATAAAGAAAATCTACAGATGCTCGGAAAGAAAGCGGCTCAGATCCGCTGGCATCTGCTTCAGATGTTCTCCTACGGAAAAGCACACCATTTCGGGGGTTCGTTGTCTTGCGTGGAATTAGTGACAGCTCTTTTCTTCTACAAGATGAACTATTCTATCGAGAACTGTAAAAGTCCTGATCGCGATAGATTCATCATGAGCAAAGGACATTCGGTTCCAACGCAGTACGTAGCCTTGGCCATGCTGGGGATCATCCCGTTCGAGGAACTGCCGACGATAAAGCAGGTAGGTACAAGGCTGCAGGGACATCCGGATATCAAGAAACTGCCATGGCTTGAAGCACCTACAGGGTCTCTCGGACAGGGGCTTTCCTACGCAAACGGTATAGCGTTGGCTGCAAGGATGGATGGACTGACATTCAATATTTTCCTGATCCTTGGTGACGGCGAGATGCAGGAGGGCCAAATATGGGAAGCCGCCATGAGCACAAGCCATTACAAATTAAAAAATGTTTGTATCATTGTCGACCGCAATCGGTTCCAAAGCCAGGGCGAGGTAGACAGCATGATGAGCATCGAACCGCTACAGGAAAAACTGTCCGCTTTTGGATGGCGGTCGGTTCATGTCGACGGCCACAATCTTGCCGAAATCTGTCAGGCACTGGATCTGGTAAACGGCAAGCAAGAGCGGCCGATAGCGATTGTCGCCGACACTGTAAAAGGCAAGGGCATAAGCTTCATGGAAGATACGTTCAAGTACCACAACCTCAACCTTACGAAAGATCAATTCAAGCAGGCTGAAAAAGAGATAAAAGAAAAGCTGTCAATGTTCGACAGGAGCGGGGAGGACAGGCGTGGCCGAGAATAACAGAGAAGCAACCCGAGACCGTTACGGAGCAACCCTGGCGGCACTGGCCCGAGAAGACGGGAATGTAGTGGCCATGGACTGCGATCTGGGCCGCTCTACACGATCGTACAACATTGCCGAGGTTGATCCGGGCCGCTTTATAGAGATGGGAATCGCCGAGCAGGATATGATCTCGACAGCCGCCGGTATGGCGCGCTGCGGCAAGATCGTATTTGTAAACTCTTTCGCCATATTCATTACAGGTCGAGCCTTCGACCAGATACGGCAGCAGATAGCCCTCCCATCCTCAAACGTCAAACTATGTGGATCAAGTGCCGGCTTGACTCAGGGTCCCGATGGTGCGACTCATCAATCTCTGCTCGATGTGGCGTTGATGCGTACGCTTCCCAATATGACGGTGGCAATCCCGGCGGACGGCAATCAAACAGAACAGATTATCCGCGCAGCCTACAGCAGGCAGGGTCCGATCTACATCCGGCTGTCTCGCTACCTCACGCCGAGCTTGATCAACGACGGCATCGACTTTGAGCTTGGAAAAGCTCAAATCATCAGAGAGGGAGAAAAAATAGCCTTTGCCACCTACGGACCGATTCTCGGCAACGTTCTGGCTGCCGCCGATGAATTGCAGAAACGAGGTATAGAAGCGGGATTGGTGAATTTCCACACGATCAAACCCTTGGACATCGACTTCGTAGAATCCATGGCTCAAAAATACAGGTATATCTTCAGCATCGAAGAACACAGTATCTATGGAGGTCTCGGCAGCGCTTTGGCTGAAATCATTGCCGGGATGCAGGGATCAGCCAAAGCAGCCACCCTGATGCGGCTCGGCGTACAGGATACATTCGGCGAATCGGGGACAGCGGATGAGCTTCTCAAGAAACACGGGCTGGATTCAGGAGGTATCGTGCATTCAGTACAGAAATATCTCCTCGAGAAAGGAGAGCGTATATGAAAGCGCTCGTTTATCACGGACCGAAGGATCTCCGCTGGGAGGATGTTCCAGAGCCGAAAATCGCTGATGATCAATTGCTCGTGGCTATGCGGGCGGTAGGTGTCTGCGGATCCGATTTACACGGGTATCTGGGAATCACGGGCAGGAGAATCCCTCCAATGATCATGGGTCATGAGTTTTCCGGTGTCGTGATGGAAACCGGCAGCAAGGTTACCCGCTTTTCCGTTGGAGACAGGATCTGTGTACAACCTATTCAATTTTGCGGAACCTGCGAGTTCTGCAAAGCCGGAGCCCAAAACATATGCCCGAATAAAGAGATCCTCGGAGTCATGGACATCAACGGCGCCATGGCGGAAATGGTTGCCGTTAAAGAAACCAATGCCTTTGCGCTTCCCGACAATGTATCCTTCGTGGCTGGAAGTATGGTTGAACCGTTCTCTGTCGCCCACTCAGCGATCAAACAAGCACCGCCGCTCGAGAATATGGAGGTTGCTATCATTGGAATGGGCACGATCGGCCTTTGTATTCTGCAATATGTAAAAATGAACGGCGCGAAAAAAATATATGTCTGCGATCTGAGTGAAACCAGACTCGACACCGCGGCGGCCCTCGGAGCAGATGTGATAGTGAATCCCAAGAAGGGGGATGCCAGCGAAAATGTACTACAGCAGTCGGGAGGAAGAGGCGTGGACATCTGCTTCGAGGCTGTCGGTGAATCGGTGACAGCCAGAGAAAGTCTCGAGATGACAAAAATCAAAGGACAGGTTATTTGGGTCGGCAACTCGGCAAAGACAATTGAAATCGATATGCAGAAAGTAGTCACCACCGAGTTGAATATCCAAGGAATATATGGGTTCACAAATGAAACGTTCAAGGAGACCTTGAGCATACTCGACAAAGGGCTGCTTTACCCCCAACAAATCGTAAGCATTGAAGAACACGTATCCAAAGGTGCCGAAGTCTTTGAAACGATGCTGGCCGAAAAAGACAGATACATAAAAGCTATATTGACGAACAAATAATCATTGCTACAGGAGCAGTAAATGAATCAGAAATCTATAAATGCAGTTGCTCTCAGTGTCAGAACGTTGAGTATAGATGCAATTCAAAAGGCGAACTCCGGGCATCCGGGACTTCCCCTCGGCTGCGCCGAGTTAGGAGCGGTCCTGTTCGCAGAAATACTGTCCCACTACCCTCCCGATCCGAAGTGGATCAATCGTGACCGCTTCGTTCTTTCTGCAGGCCACGGATCGATGCTGCTCTACTCCCTGCTGCATCTTTGCGGATACGATCTTTCGCTGGAAGATATAAAAAACTTCAGGCAACTGGGCTCAAAAACACCGGGGCACCCCGAGTTTGGTCACACACCGGGTGTGGAAACAACCACAGGTCCACTGGGCCAGGGACTGGCCAATGCAGTCGGAATGGCACTGGCGGAAAAGATGCTCGCAGCTCGTTTTAACAAGAAAGCCAGGCCGATTATCGATCACTATACCTATGTGCTTGCAGGCGACGGCGATCTCATGGAAGGAGTCTGCTATGAAGCGGCTTCTTTGGCCGGGCATCTTGAATTGGGAAAGCTTATCGTATTCTACGATTCAAACCATATCACGATCGACGGGAAAACCGGTCTCACTTTCTCCGAGGATGTAGAAAAACGCTTTCAGGCCTGCGGTTGGCAGACTCTCTCAGGAGATGCCTACGATCTTCAAAAAATCGTAGAGCTGGTTGAACGAGCCAAAGAGGAGAAAACAAAACCCTCTATCATCGTTCTGGAATCGGAAATCGGCAGAGGCTCGCCCTCGTTTGCCGGCACCCACAAAGTCCATGGGTCACCCCTCGGCAGCGAGGAGATCAAGCTCACTAGAAAAAAACTCGGTGTTCCGGATGTCGGGGATTTCTATATTGCGCCCGAGGCGCAGGCCTATTTTCAGGAAAAACTGAAAGGCCCATGGAAAGAAGAATATGAGAAATGGAAAGAGGACTTCGCTTCATGGGAAAAAGAAAATCCACAGCTGGCTGTTCTCTGGCAGGAGTTTTTTCATTCCGACAACAAGCTTTTGCATTCAATACCGTACGTCGATTTCGAAATCAACAGCTCCATCGCCACACGGGAAGCAAACGGCAAGGTGCTGAGTGCACTGGCGTCTCGGCTTCCAAACTTGGTCGGGGGATCGGCGGATCTGCAGATGCCGAATTTCGTTTCCCTGGAAAATTTGGCGCAGGTAAGCAAGAATCATCCTGAAGGTCGTTGGATCTATTTCGGAGTACGGGAACATGCCATGGGTTCGATTTCCAACGGCATCGCTCTTCACGGCGGACTGCGGGCATTTTGTTCGACATTCCTGGTTTTTTCAGATTACTTCCGTCCATCCATACGTCTCGCCGCCCTATCAAAACTGCCTGTAATTTTTCTATTGACTCATGATTCGGTATTGTGTGGCGAAGACGGGCCGACCCACCAACCGATCGAACATCTGGCATCCCTGCGCCTCATTCCCAACACTCTTGTCCTACGGCCCGGTGACGCTCAGGAAACAGATGTTGCCTGGAGAATCGCATTGGAGCACACCTGTGGTCCTACCGCCCTTGTTCTGACGCGCCAGGCGGTGACGGTATACGAAAAACAAGACGGGGATTGGCGGCAAACAATCCGCAGGGGAGCATATATTGTAAGGGATTGCCCTGAACCTCCTGAACTGGTAATCATCGCAACGGGATCGGAGGTCAATACAGCAATAGAGGCAGGCAAGCAATTCCCTGAAAAGAAGATCCGGGTGGTTTCGATGCTCTCAAAGGAACTATTCCTCGACCAGGATTTGTCTTTTCAAGAAGAGATCCTGCCGCCGGAGGCGAAACGGATCGTAGTAGAAGCCGGAGCCGGCAGCGGTTGGGAGCGGTTTTTTGCAGATAATCCCCCGATCCTCTCTATAGAAACTTTCGGGCTCTCGGCCCCCGGACCCGAAGCTGCGAAAGCCTTGGGCCTCGACGCCGCCTCGTTGGCAAAACGGATAGAGCAGATTATTTAGCTCGATCGTATCTGGTCCTTAAATGCTGTACGATGAGAATCCCCCGTCGATCGGCAGCACCACGCCCGTGACAAAGCTGGCCGCATCGGAGAGTAGCCAAATCACGGCTCCTATGAGATCCTGCGGATCCCCGTAGCGGCCGGCCGGGGTATGGGCGATTACCTTTTTCGCCCGCGGAGTCAGCTCTCCGGTTTCCCTGTTTATATGCAGGAAACGCAGCTGCTCTGTCATGAAAAAACCTGGTGCCAGGGCATTCACGCGCACCCCGGCGTGCGATAGATGCACGGCCAGCCAACGGGTGAAGTTGGCCACAGCGGCCTTGGCGGCCGAGTACGCTCCTACTTTCGTCAGGGGAGTGATGGCGCTCATCGAGGCCATATTCAAAACAGACCCTGAACCTCTTTCTATCATTCCCCGCACAAAAACCTTTGTGGGCAGGAAGGTTCCGAGGAAATTAAGCTCGAAGGTGCTCTGAAACCCCTCGAGCTCCAAATCGAGGAAGGTCGTTGCTTCGCCGCTCGCAGTTGTATCGGTTTCCAGGAACTCTACAGACGTACTTCCCTTGGGATTATTCCCGCCCGCTCCGTTTATAAGAATGTCCGGCGCTCCCCAGATCCGTACTATCTTTTCATACACATCGGTAAGCTGCGCGGGATCCAGAACACTACAGGCAAACGCTCGGGCTTCTCCACCCTGCTCCTCAATGACTGCAACCTTTTTTTCAGCGGCCGCGCCGTCGATATCAAGCACCGCCACCTTCACACCCCGCGCACCCAAGGCTTCCGCCATGGTACCGCACAGCTCCCCACCACCACCTGTTATCACAGCTATTTTATTTTTCAGGCTGAACATATCATCAGGCGTTGCGCTCATTTGTCGCCTCCAAAACTTCTTGCCCTCATTGAAAGCGAGAATATCTTATGTGGTCAAGGCAAAAAAGGTTTTGCTCCTTTCATTGACATGTCGCCCTCCATTTCATAGGATGAGTCCGTCTTAAATATCTTGAGGAGTTTACAATGAGCGACAACAAATACAAGAGTCCACTGCACCAGATGACCCAGACCACCCCGACCTGTCTTTGGAACGACAGCGCCTCGGTGCAGGAGCTCACCTATGCCATCGAGCACGGAGCGGTGGGGGCCACCTGCAACCCCGTGATCGTGCTCAACGTGCTGAACAAAGAGATGGATCTGTGGAAGGAGCGCATCTACCAGCTGATCAAGGAGATGCCCAAGGCCACCGAGGATGAAATCGGCTGGCGCCTGGTGGAGGAGATCTCGATCAAGGGAGCGGGATTGTTGAAGCCGGTCTTCGACAAGCACAAGGGCAAGAACGGCAGGCTTTCCATCCAGACCGATCCCCGCTTCTACCGCAACAGCGAGGCCATCGTGGAGCAGGCCGTGCATTTCTCCCAGCTGGCCCCCAACATGATCGTGAAGATCCCGGTCACGAAAGCCGGCATCCCGGCCTTCGAGG
>CAYMGP010000025.1:0-2039 GCA_964390045.1 uncultured Spirochaetaceae bacterium
ATCATCGAACTTTTCAGCAGCACCGAGGAGGATATCGGGAAAATCACAACCTTTACAGTTGAGTTTACACCTCCTCTGAAGCGGGATCAGGTTGCCGTGGCGCCGTACGATCCATATCTTTATGTGATCGATACATTCTACGACATTCATCTTATAGGCAATGAGCCTCTGTCCGGCGGTCTAACTGAAAAAAACGAGCCGGGAACGACCTTTCAGTTCGAAAACGGGTTTCCCTGGGGTCTTCTTGTTCCTGTGGATTGGCAGCACCCGGCTGAAACTCAGTTCATAGAGAATCTCTATCCCCGCTTCAGAGACTGGAGATTGAGCGGGGGGATTGATTTCAGCAACTGGTATCTTCTGCCGATGGACCCCGACAACGAGCCGCCCTATCGGGTAACCGGCCCGGATGAGAATCCGACGTTCAGCGCTGGAATGTCAAAACCATTTTCTTATCAGCTGGCTATCGAACAGGTGAACGATCTCTCCGATCCTGACGGAGACAAGGTATTTTTCCGTTCAACGCCTTTGCCGGATACTTACATGCAGCTTAACGAGGAGACCGGAGAAATAGTGATCACCGATGCAGAGGTGGGTACCGTGACTGCCTATTTCTGGAGTGAAGATGAACCGGGAGCCGATTCCAGCGCCTTTCCCTACGTGGTGAACTTCACTTTTAGTAGCCTGACCCCGGTTTTACAAAAGCTGACGATCACTCCTCAAAATCCCTCGATTTTCCTGAAAAACCAACTCCAGTTCGTGGCCACGGGGACGTATTACGACGGCACGACCGAAGATCTCACGCACAACAAGAACATGACCTGGAGTTCGAGCGAACCCACTGTGGCCACGATTCCCACCCCTGGATTCGTCACCACCCACATTGTAGGAACGACCACGATTCGAGCCGAGATGGGAAAACTCACTGACGAAACGACCCTCACAGTGCTGGCTTTTACACCGGAGATCGGCAGCTGGAGCTCTACAACCCCCTTCTCTACAGCCAGATTCTATCACAGTGCTGCGGTTGTGAATGACGCCCTGTATTTGTTTGGCGGCTACACCGGGAGTACCACCGTGTCGGTAGGAGCTGTTCAGTACTCTCCCATCAACACCAACGGCACTTTGGCAGGCTGGCAGATCGCTTCGGCTCCTCCTAGTGACCGTGCCGCCCATGCCGGTTTCGCCTACAACGGGCGCCTGTACATGGTCGGGGGGCTCGAAAGCCCCAGCAGTCTCGTGGGAAGCGTGATCTACAGCACGGTAGATGCGGACGGAACCCTGGGCTCCTGGTCGAACGCCGGAGAGGGTTTGGAAAACGCTCGTCTGTGGCATAGTGCGGTGGCCTATAAAGGCCATATATATGTGACCGGAGGATCTACGAGTGGTGCAGACTATTTCAAGTCCGTCGAATACGCCCCCATCAACTCTGATGCTGATGGTAGCGTGGGCACCTGGAGCTACGGCCCCAACCTGGACACCGGCCGCTACTGGCATACCAGTGTAGCCTATCAGGACTACCTGTACGTGATTGGGGGATTGAGCTCAGGAGGAACGCTTGGCGATGTGATGCGTACGGAAATATATTCCAACGGTTCTCTCGGTTCGGACTGGGAGAACGCCAAACAGGATCAGGCGGACGAGCTATTCCGCTACGGTCATACCTGTCTGGTCAACGGTGGGTATCTGTACGTCATCGGCGGTGTTGATGAGAACAATGTTTTTCAAGACACGGTCCTATACGCAGAGATCGACAGCGAAGGAAAGATCGGAAGCTGGATCACCTCACTGCAAAATTTCTCAAACGCCCGAGCGCACCATGCCAGTGCTGCAGTCGGAAAATGGATGTACCTGCTCGGCGGCAAGGCTTCTGACGGTAGCGCCCTGGACGATGTCCAGTTCGTTACCTTCGGCCCCTGAGGAGTGCCGGATTCTTCTGTATCGGTAATCATTCCCACCTACGAGAGGTGGGCCCTTCTCGCCCAAGCGGCGAACTCGGTGTTCGGGCAGCGGGTCTCACCGTGTGAGTTGATCGTCGTGGA
>CAYMGP010000025.1:2139-10346 GCA_964390045.1 uncultured Spirochaetaceae bacterium
CTGGAGATCGCCGAGGACTACGAGCTCTGGCTGCGGCTGACAGCGAAATACCCGGTGGGTTATCTCGACGAGCCCCTGACGATCAAGCGGGGCGGAAATCTGGACCAGCTCTCGGAGAAATACGGACAGATCGAAATCTTCCGCATCAGAGCGCTGCTGCTGAACCTCGAGGCAGGTACTTTCACGGGGAACAAGCGGGAGCTGGCCGCCGGCGAGCTGGCGCGCAAGTGCCGGATCTATGCGCAGGGCTGTGAAAAGCGGGGCAAGCAGGAGGAAGCCCGCCGCTATCGTGAGATAGCCGGGCGCTATACGATCTATCGCCTGCCTGGAGTTGACAATTACAGATAGTTGGTCTACATTATAGCCATGAAGATAGCCAACATTGCAGAATTCAAAAACAAACTCAGCGAATACCTATCACTCGTCGGTCAGGGCGAGGAAATTGAAGTCCGAAAGTACAACATTCCCATCGCCAAAGTGGTTCCTGTTCGCCGGGGCAGCAAAAATAAAACGAAATTGGGTTGCGGCCGAGGCAGCGTAACGATAAAGGGCGATCTTACAGAGCCGTTCATCCCAGCGGATAGTTGGGAAATGCTGGGCGACGAATAGACGTGATAGAATGGCGTACCTACTCGATACATGTACCATTATTTGGGCTGTCTCTGAGCCCGAGAAATTGTCAAACGATGGAAGGCGGGCCTTAACTCATCCGGAAACAGAGGCGTATGTGTCTGTTATCAGCTGTGCCGAGATCGCCTGCGCGGCAGAGAGGGGAAGGATCGTAATAGATCAGCACTGGAAAAGCTGGTTCCGCCGTTATATCGACATCAACGGATGGCAGATCGTACCGATAGACCTGGATATCATGGAAGAAGCCTATTCTCTACCTGAATATCCACACCGGGATCCTGCCGATCGAATCATTGTAGCCACTGCGCGCAAGCTTCGTCTTAGCGTGGTCACAGCAGATCGGAGGCTACTGGAATATCCGCATGTCGAGACAGTCTGGTAGGCTCTTGCTGCCTATTTCCCGCGCTGCTCCTCTACAAACTTCTCGTAGGTCTCTTTGAGCTCGGGCACGGTTTGGGCGTAGACGAGCAGCGATCGAAAGAATCCTTCGGGCTCGCCTGTGTCGAGGCGCTCGCCCTCTGTGCGTTTGAACACCACCTTGCCCGCCTTTGCCAGGGAGCGCAGGGCTTGGATGTGAAAGTACTCGCCTTTTTTCGGATCATGCTTCTTCCAGCCCTTTGCCAGCAGGGGAAAGATATCCGGGGTGTAGAGGTAGCGGCCGATCGAAACCTCTTTGCTCGCCTCCCTGCCCGGAGGCGCCTTCTCCACGACATCGGTCACGTGCAGCCCGTCAGCGGCGACGGCCAGGGTTGCGTAGCGATGGATCTCGGGAGGATCGTAGATCGTGGCCAGCACGCAGCAGTTCGTTTGCCTGTAGGTGTCGATCAGCTGTTTGGAGAGCGGGACCGGGCCGAGATGGATGTCGTCGGGATAGGCTACGATGAACGGCTCGTCCCCTATGAAGGGATAGGTGGTCAGCAGGGCATGGCCGGTGCCCAGCATTTCCTTCTGGCGTACGAAGAAGATCTGGGCCTCGGGAGGCGGGATTTTGTTGAGCTTGCTGTCCGCTCCCTGCATCTTGAACGTGTACTCCAGCTCGATTTCCCTGTCCAGGTAGTCTTCCAGCACCTTCTTGCGCCGGGAGCTGACCACCAGGATTTCTTCGATCCCTGACTGCAGGAATTCTTCGATGATGAAATCGATCGAAGGTTTGTCGATCAGGGGCAGCATCTCTTTGGGTACAGTTTTTGTGACGGGTAGGAAACGGCTCCCGTACCCGGCCGCAAGTATTATGCCTTTCACTGCTCGCTCCTCCCACGTTTGATGTACAGAAGGATTATACCTCATTTCGAATCCTGATCAATGCGCCCGCAGCAGAGCAAACGCACTCAATTGACCAAAGCAGAGAGAATCGGATAAAGTCGGGTGTTAAACTCTTAGGGAGGCTCACAGGTGAAGATCTGGACAAAGATTCTAATCGGTAGCATTATCGGTATTCTGCTGGGGATCTTTCTGCCCGGAACGGAAAAGGCCATGGAGATCTTCTCCTATGTTACCAGGCTGGTTATCCAGATCGGCCGCTACCTGGTCTTTCCCCTGGTTTTCTTCGCCCTGGTCGTAGGGACCTACGAGCTGAAGCGGGATAAGAAGATATTTCGGGTGTACGGGCGTGCCGTGCTCTACCTGGTGTTATCCTCGGTCCTGTTGATCGTCGTGGGCATGCTCACCGTGCTCGTGTTCCGTCCCGAGCGGATTCCGATCATCGTGGAACAGGAAGTGGCGGTTCAGCTGCCCGGGCTCAAGGAAATCCTTCTATCCCTGTTTCCCGAGAACCTCTTCCGGTCCTTCGTGGGTTCGGGAAGCATCCTGCTGCCCGTAGTGTTCTTGGCCTTCCTGTTGGGCATCAACCTGACCTTCGACCTGCGCATCACCAGCCCGGTGGTCCAATTAACAGATTCTCTTAACCGCATCTTCTATCATATCAATTCCCTGCTCTGCGAGTTGTTCGGCTTCGCCATGATCGTCATCACGGCCTACTTCATCATGACGATCAAACAGTATGAGCTCGCCCTATTCAAGCAGATCCTGATCATTCTCGCTATCGATTGTGCTTTGGTGGTGTTCGCCATCTTTCCGCTTCTCCTTTATTTTTTTGGCGGAAGGAAGAATCCCTACAAATGGCTGTATGCGGTCACCGCCCCCGCCCTGACGGCCTTCTTCAGCGGGGACAACTATCTGGCCGTGCTGATGCTCGCCAAGCACGGCAAGGAAAATCTGGGTGTGCCCCGTCGGGTGGGCTCGGCGGTATACCCGTTGTTTGCGCTTTTCGGACGGTCGGGAACGGCTCTGGTGGCCGGGGCCGCTTTTCTGCTCGTTTTGAAGTCCTACTCCAGCCTCGAGATCAGTGTCTTTCAGGTGCTGTGGACGTTGGCTTTCTCCCTGTTCGTCTCTCTTGCTTTGGGTACCGTGCCGGGGCTGGGAGCCTACGTGGCCCTTTCCACCCTCTGCGGGATCTATGGTGGCGGCCTGCAGGAGGGTTACCTGATCCTCAAACCCATCGCGTCCCTGATGATCAGCTTCGGTGTGCTTTTGGATGTGCTTACCTCTGCCTTTGTATCATTGCTTGTTGCCAAACACGAGCAGATAGCAGGGGAGGTGGAGGCTTATGACTTTGTCTGAGACTTATTCCCGGGCAAGTGCCATATCAGGCTGATCAGGCCGGAGACAAGCAGCCCCTCGGGAAAGGGAAGCTGTTCCCCGTCCCATAACAGGTACAGAGGCCAGTAGGCCCGCAGAGAAAGCTTCAGATCAATGTTCTCCAGAATATTGTAGGTCCCGAAGAACCCCGTTTCCGGGTAGAGGAAACGGAAGGCGTAGAGATAAGCCAAGGTCTTGCCGAAGTTTTCAGAGGCGTCGGGAAAGAGCGGAATCGGTATCCTCAGGAAAGCGGACAGACCGAAGTCCGCGCCCAGGCTGAAGGACTTGCGGTTTAGAAATCTGTACACGGCCCGAAAATCCCCGAGTATACACACCATGGCAAAGTCCCTATGCTCCGGTTCCGCAGGGCTGGCCCTGTCGTTTTCGTACTGGTAGTAGGTACCTGTCAACAGGAACGAGGACTCGAGGTCGAAGATGCTGAGCTTCTTTGACAATGGGAAGGTCATGCCGATCGCCGGTATGAGGGGGCTGGGGGCGCTATCAGGATCGGTTGAGCCTATGTAAACAAGTCCCCCGTCCAGTTCCAGGATATCCAGAGCCGGAAGGGGGACGCCGCTAAGGAGGAAGCTCATGAAAATGATGAGAAAAACGCTGATTTTTTTTCTCATTCCCACTCCGAATTGTAGCACACAATCACGGGAAAAACGGCATCTTTTCAATAAAAATTCCAGCAGCCGCTACATCTGTAAATGCCGGCTGTTCCCAGCTGGCCAGCAGGTATTCACCCATAAGGAGAAAATCGCGATAGAAGGTCTTTTCGGGTAGAGGGGAAAGCCTGTAGCGCTCGATCCGGGGTGTGTCGTCTTCCACCGCGAGCAGGATTCCTTCCGGCAGGAGAAGGAGGGTGTGGTTCTGTGCCCTGAATACGGGAAGGGTGAAGAGGCGGATTTTCTCCGATCTGGTGAATCCCTCGGGATGGTATTCGTAGCGCTGAATCAGGGAATGATTCTCCCGCCTGAGATTAAGATGGTAGGCCGTGTGGTAGTCCGGGCTGTCGAGCCGTTGGCGAGCTTCTTCAAAAAGTGCCCTCAGGGAAACCGGGCTTCCTTCCCGCTCCAGATCGCGAAAATTGTACGACTCCCGAAAGGTGAGCCTGTCCACTTCCTGTTCTCGCGTTGCATTCAGATCGAGCTTTGAGTAGGCAAACAGAACTCGATTTCTGTCACTGTATTTCCAGGACAGGTAGAAACGATCTTCCTCCTCCGGCACGAATCCCACCGCCTCCCACTCGGGATGAGCTTCCTGAAAGGGAGGGGTCAGGAATTCGTAGATACCTTTGCTGGGAGATAGGCGCAGCAGGCTGATTCCTTGCAGCTTGAGATCTCGGTCGCTCTTGACGTTGAGAAGCTTGTTGAAATAGAGATGGCAGACAATGCCATCATCCTCTGGGACCAATGTAGTGATCGTTCGGAAGCCGAAGATCATAGAATCGTAGAAATATAGAAAACGGGGATCTGACTTCTCTCCAAAGGTGAGCTCGGCGATTCCGTGGCCGTTTACTCCAAGATAGACACGGTCCTCGCTGATCGAAAAATCCGACACTCTGGACTGCACGGTCCAGGGCTGAAACGGGACCGGGGCGATCGCGGAGCCCTCTTCGATGAGACTGAATCTGCCCTGAAGCAGCTGATAGAGCCGTCCAGCGATCGGGCGAGCCTCCTCCTGCTCCGCTGTACGGATCCCGCAGCCCACATGAAAAATCAGGATGAGAATGATGAGCAGAGCAACAACTGGAGTCTTGAAGGTGATCGTTTCTATTGATAGTGCCCGGCACCGATCTCTGATGCGGGCCGGCGGCTCGGTACAACCCTCAGTATGCTTTGGCAAAGACGGCAAGCTCCTTCGCCTCTTTCCCGCAGAGGATACAGTGCCCGCCGCCGCTGCGGCCTAGCGGCAGTACCCGAATCGTAGCCTTGGTCTCTTCCTTGATCTTGGCTTCGCAGTCAGCGCTTCCGCACCAGCCGCTCTCTATGAATCCGCCCTGCTCGTCGAGCACTTCCTTGAATTGCTCGTAATCGTCGATCCTGCGGGTATTGGCTTTACGAAAGGCCAGGGCGCGATGGAAAAGATTGTTCTGGATCTCCTCGAGCAGCTTGGTGACCCGAGGCTCTATTTCTCCGCTGGCCACGGGAATCTTTTCGTACGTGTCCCGGCGCACCAGCACGGCTTGATCGTTCTTCAAGTCCTTTGGTCCGACCTCGATGCGGATAGGAATACCTTGAAGCTCGGCTTCGGCGAATTTCCAACCGGGAGAGTTCTGATCCTCGTCATCGATGTCCACGCTGACTCGCGTTTTCAGTCTCTCGTAGAGCTTGCGGGCGTAGCCGAGAACCTGCGCCTTGTTCTCGTTTTTGAAGATAGGAACGATCCTCACCTGGATGGGGGCCAGCAGCGGCGGCAGCACCAGTCCGCGGTCGTCCGAGTGGGTCATGATCAATGCGCCGATCAGACGGGTCGAGGTGCCCCACGAGGTCGCCCAGACATGGTCCAGTGTGCCGTCTTTCGTCTGAAAGGTAACGTCGAAGGCCTTGGCGAAGTTCTGTCCCAGGTTGTGGGAAGTACCGGCCTGCAGAGCTCGTTTGTCCTGCATCAACCCTTCGATGGCATAGGTTTGCACGGCCCCGGCGAATTTTTCGCTCTCGCTTTTGATTCCGGCGATCACAGGAAGCCCCATGTACTCCTCTGCGAACTTCTTGTAGACCATCAGCATCTTGAGCGTCTCTTCCTGAGCTTCCTCGGCCGTGGCGTGGGCCGTGTGTCCCTCCTGCCAGAGAAACTCAGTTGTTCTCAGGAAGAGCCGCGTCCGCTTCTCCCAGCGCACAACATTGGCCCACTGATTGATCAGCAGGGGTAAGTCCCTGTAAGACTGTATCCACTTCTTGTACATGCTCCAGATGATCGTCTCCGAGGTCGGTCGGATGATCAGGGGCTCTTCCAGCAGCTCGCCGCCACCATGTGTCACCACGGCCAACTCGGGAGAGAAGCCCTCCACGTGCTCTGCTTCCTTATGCAGAAAGCTTTCCGGGATCAGCATGGGAAAGTAGGCGTTCTGATGTCCTGTTTCCTTGAAAAGACCGTCGAGAGCCGCTTTCATCTTTTCCCACAGGGCAAAGCCATGGGGCCGGATAACCATACAGCCCTTTACGGGTGAGTAGTCGGCCAGCTTGGCCCTGATGACAAGGTCGACGTACCACTGTGAGTAGTTTTCTTTCCGCGGTGTGATTTGCTCAGCCATACGACCTACAGGTAGCGTAGGCTCCTTGCTTTTTCTTCCCGGAATTTTGGTTTGTATTCAACGGGTTCTCGCCCGAAGCACACGCCCAGCTCTTCGTAGAGCGAGAGCATATTTACGTCCACGCGGCGCTGAACGATGGCCTGCTCCGTGGGGATGTAGTTGATCTCGCTGCCCACAACATTGCACACGGTCACGCCGGTGATGCCTTCCATCAGCAGGCGTACGGCCGCCGCTCCCGCTTCCTTGCCGAAATTGACGTCGAAGGCGGAGGTGTTTCCGCAGCGTACCAGGTGTCCCGGCAGAACTTCTCTCGCTTCGGGGATCTCGTAGAGCTTAGGCACGAACATGCCCATTTGTTTCATGAACTCTTTTATTTCCGAGTCGTTTTTCATGCGCTCATCGAGCTGGCTGCGGACGTACTTGCCGGCTCCGGCCAGCTTCACATGTCCGAAGGAATCCTTGCCGGCCGTCTCATCGGAGATATGAGCTCCACCAACGTCCGTGATACCCTCTGCCACTACGATGGAATAGGTGCCGGCGTGGACATCGCTTTCCCTCACCCTGGCTGTAAAGTATTTCTTCATGTGCTTGTACACAACGTCGAAGTCAACCGGTATCTCCGGGATCAGGATACAGTCCGCATCTGCACCGAGCCCTCCCCGAAAAGCCGTGTGCCCGGCGTAGCGTCCGAACACCTCGACGATCATGATCCGGTTGTGGCTCATTCCCGTGGTTTTGAGCTCTTCCACGAAGCGCGCGATCCTGTTGATGGCCGAATCCGCGCCCACCGAGTAGGTCTGCAGGTCCAGGTCCATGGTTTTCGGGGCATGCACGCAGGGGATGTTGTGGTTGGTCAAATCCACGACCACACTTCCCGTGTCGTCGCCTCCCGAGATTACCAGGCCGCCGATGTCGAACCTTTTCAGCCCATCCACGATGCGCTGGTAGCGGTTCTCGTCGGGAATGTTGGAGATCTTCACCCGCGAGTGTCCCGCTTCGGAACCGGCAAGGCTGGAATGCACATGACCGATTCGCGATTCATCCAGTAAAACGAGCTTCTCCGTGTCGAGCAGGTTGTACAGACCCGCGTAGCCGTTGGGAATCACGTAGGGTTTGATCCCCTGGGCCAGGGCCATTTGGGCGGCCCCGCGGATAACGGCGTTCAAGCCGCCGGCGTCTCCTCCCGATGTGATGATCCCTATATTCTTAATTGCTCTCTTTGCCATAGATCGCATCTCCTAAACAACAGGTAGAAATGGGTACTGTTTGATTGATGTGGCATTTTAGAACTCTTGAGAAGCGAGTGTCAAGGTACGCCGAATCTGGGATTCGTGGGAATCTGGAACTCTGCGCAAGGTTCAGAGTGCGCTACCGTGTTCCGATGCTGCGGTCAACCTTCGGAATCGGGTTGACCGGCGCTTTGATCTTTCACATTTTTCCAGAATTCTTCGCGCGAAACACCCTCTCCAGCTCTGATGCTATCTCGAGATTCCTTGAGCAAAGCTTGAAAGCGGGGTGACCGGGACAAAACAAGACGTTCCAAATCGTCGTCGTCAACCGGTGCGAGTATTACGGCTACGGCCTTTCCATTGCGGGTAATGATTACCGGACCCGATTCTTTGGCCGCTTTTAAGTACGTGCTGAATTTGGATTTTACCTCTGCCAAAGAAGCAATTTTCATAAT
>CAYMGP010000025.1:10446-13603 GCA_964390045.1 uncultured Spirochaetaceae bacterium
TGTCTTCTCAATGAGTCGGTGATATCTGCGTTCGATAACGGTTATATGCTTATACGTTTCTTGAGAGTAGATAATGCTGTATCTGACCCGAGACCCCATTGACCATAATTATAGACATAAAAAAGTCTAGAGTCAAATCCCCAATAAAGGTTCTATAGTCGTATAGTTCCGCGAGCCTCGAATATAGAGATAGGGGCAATTCGGATCAGAGTTTTTTGCCCCCAGCTCGGACTTTCAAGAGGCCCGCCTAGAACAAGAAACTGACCGCCACACTGCCGTAGGGAACCTTGGCATCTAGGGTGAAACTGTCGGCCACCGTGGTTTCCCACACCACTATCCACACAGGGTGCAGCACGCCTGGTACCAGGAAGTGTTTTCACACACGGTAGGTGGGGCTGAACCCGGGCCCGCCGTCCATGTACTGCTTGTAATCGATATTTCCAGACAACTTGATGTCCTACCGAATTTCGACACCCAGGCCAAGGTCGGCATTGTCTACGGCGGCTATGCCTTCGACAGGCGCATGTTCATCGATCCTGTCAACTTCCCTCTTGAAGACGGGGAGGAAACGTTCGTTTCATTGCCTCTATTTGTCGAGCATACCCTCACTACGGCATTGAACGAGAGGAATACATTTCTCATCATCAAACAGCAGAATACGATTTCTTTCGATACTGGCTATTACTATGGGCGGCTCATGCCGGCTGTCGAGCACTGGTTCGAGAAGTGGATCTCCGCTCGTTTGGGCATCGAGGGAGCAATAATAGAGATCGAAGGGAGCCTGGATTGGGGAATCGGCGGTACGGCAGGGCTGTCTTTCCGTGTTCTCAAATGGGGATTGGACATCGATGCCAATGTGACAGTTCGCGCCCGGCCTTCACGCATCGTGGAACGACAGAAGCTCTACGAGATCATCCCTCTCATCATCGTGACCAAGAGAAAGCCCTATTCATCGGAATCGTTTGATTGAGTTATTTGCTTTTGTGGATCGCAGCTAAGGCCGGAGAGTCTCCACCATGTAGCGGATGTTTGACCCCAGGGTGTCCTGCTCCTCTTTCTGGATCACCATGATAATGGAGCGGTCGTCCGGGGCCAGAAGCACCTGTTTGATCCTGTATCGTTTCACCCCCTTACGCCAGTAGTCGGGAAGCCCGACGGTATGGCTGGCGATCCGTCCCGAGGGCTCCTCAACGGTAACGACAAGGTGAAACGAGGATTTTACGCTGTCACCGCTGCCCTTGCTCGACTGAATGAGGGTGATACGGTACTTCTTCTTGCCCTGAAAATCCCGGAACTCGAGCTCGCTCTTGGGTTCCGCCCCGTCGAGCAGGATGTAGACCAGTCGTCCGGTCAGCGTGTGGTTTATGTTGTAGCGCTTTTTAATATCCACAGACTCCGTCAGGAGGTTGAACAGTGCGCCCCGGCCGTCGCTCCCGGGCTCTATGGCCTGGTCGTACGTTTCCTTCCGTACTCCGCCTGAGGCGAAGCGGTTGGCCGCCACATCCACGACAAAAGCTTCAGCATAGGGCAGGGATGATTTTTCCTCGGCTCCATACTGGGCAAACATGAAGTACTTCGAGTCCTGGGAAAACCCTAGATTCTGAAAGGTGGCTATGTCCCCTGCAAAAAGTAGAGCGCCACAGAGGAAGAGTAGAACAAACAGGAATGCTTGAGTGCGCATAAGAACTCCTATAGACAGTATCGTACACTTCTCAGATTTCTGAAGAGTTTTTGACACTTGCCGATCAGTAAGAAGCGTTTTGACCAGAATGCAAAAATAGAATTAAATAGACACATGTATCTCGGCTTCCGTAAGAACCTGATCGTCTCTTGCATCGTGATCTCTCTTTTTCATTTGGCTCTGTTTGTCGCAGGAAGTTACTTCATTTTCAAGCTCGATATAATGCCGGATGTTCTCGGCGATTTGGCCGAGCCAGCGCCGGCCTGGTTGTTCGCCTTCTCGACCGACGAACCGGCCGGTTTGCGCCTCAATGCCCTGGTCGGAATAGCGGCGCTTGTCTTTATCAGCGTTTTGATGAACCTGGGCGTGCGTTCCCGGTATCGAAGAACGGATTCCCCTGAACTGCTGTTCGTAATGCTGTTTTGCCTCTCCCTCTGCCCGGAAGTGTGGCGTCTCGGCAATCTGCTTTTTCCCGCCTTGGGACTGCCCCGCTATCTCTCCGTCCTGGTTACCAGGGTAGTGTTGTTTTCCCGTTTTTTCGGCCTGCTCTGTCTCCTGGCCTCCAGCCTCTACGCGGCGGGTATGAAGTACACCCGCTATCCTATCCTTATAGGAGGCACCGTCGTCCTGGCATTCACTCTGGCCGGGATTCTTCCCCTCGATACCAGCATCTACGAAGCAACCTTTCTCTACAAGCTGGGAGATCGGCAGGGCTACCTGTTTATCCTCACGATTCTGGCGGTAGTGATGACTATCGATTTCCTGATCGCGGCCCGGGTGCGGGGAAGTTCCCGCTTTGTCGTGGTAGCCGGAGCTTGTGTGTTTCTGTTCGGAGGAAGGGAGCTGCTGCAGCAGGGCGTCGCTCCTCTACCGATCGTCTTGGGTTTTGTGCTTCTGGTGGCCGGCGCGGTGGTGTTTGTCAGGCAGGTGGTTGTATTCTATCTGGGAATATAAGGCTGTGGAGCTCTACAGAAGAAGAATCTTGGCAGCCACGAAGCCTGTTCCTACGGGCAGGATAAGATTGTCAAAATCACGGATAGGAATCAGCTCCAGAGCCGTCGCCGCCGCGGCGATAACCACGGCGATGGAAAAGCGCCCTGTAAGGCGCCAGGTGGCCAGCAGCACCGCCAGAAAGCAGGCCAGGCTTCCCGCCAGGCTCTTGTTGCGGGTGAAAGGGATAGCGGGGCTGCGGAAAAGATTTCCAGCTAAGCTGGCGAATCCGTCACCAAATGCCAGTGCATAGATCGCGATGGCTGCAGCTGTTGAGGGATACAGCAACAGGGCCAGCATGGCCCCGATGCCGAGGGTTACCGGCCCCAGGACAAAACGGCCCCTGTCCCGCTGCCGGGAGGCGATAATCGTCAGGTTCGAGACGATGAATACCGTGCGACCTTCTATGCGCAGTCGCTCTGCGAAAACGTAGAAAAGGGTGCCCCCTCCGAGGAGTATCATCGTTGCCTGGAGATCGATGGAGGC
>CAYMGP010000025.1:13703-46427 GCA_964390045.1 uncultured Spirochaetaceae bacterium
CTTTCAGCTCGAATGCCCGCGATTGTATAAAAAATGATACCTTTTTTTCATAATAGTATAGACCATTGATCCCTCTGCTCGCCGACAAGAGGCTTCAGCGTATCTTTTTGCGCAGCTTTCTTCCAGACGGCCGCTGCTCCTTAGCGGTTTCCTGCTTCTGCCGCCGCAGGGCTCTCGTCATGAAGAAAAAGTAACAGCCGATCCCGATGGCGATCATGATCAGGTTTAAGATCTGGCCCGTCGTGAGGTTGAAGGCGCTGATTTGTATATAAGGATTTCCGAGCTTTACCAGCTCAATGGGAAAGCCGATATCCACATCGGGTTCACGCACGTACTCTATGAGGAAGCGAAAGAATCCGTAGCCCATCACGTAGATAGCCAGCATCTGCCCGGCGAAGCGCTTGCGCTTGCGAAAGACGAACCAGAGGATGGCCCACAGCACGATTCCCTCAAAAAATGCCTCGTATAGCTGGGAGGGATGTCGGGGCAGGTTGACCATGGCCGACTGGCTTATGTCCAGCCCCGCCTCGGCGGCGGTCTGCTGTACCCAGGGCTCGGAAGCCGGAAAGCGCTGGGCCAGTGGAAAGATCATGCCCCAGGGTACCGTGGTGATTCGCCCGTACAGCTCTCCGTTTATAAAATTGCCCAGCCTGCCGAATGTGTAGCCCAGGGCCGAACCGGTAACGATCATGTCGCCCCATTCCGGAATCGAGAGCTTCTTGACTCGCAGGTAGACGATGATGGCGAGCACTGCGCCGAGAAGACCGCCGTGGTAAGACATACCGGCCAGGCCTGTGAAGCGCAGCTTTCCCTCCACAATCGTTAGCGGCAGGATGATCTGCCAGGGATGGCGCAGGTAGTAACCGGAAGGGTCGTAGATGGTTACGGCGAACAGCCGGGCGCCGACCAGAAGCCCGACGATGCCCCAGAAAAAGATGTTGAGCACATCGTCTTTCTGTACCCCGATACTGTTCTCCTTGACCTGAACTCTCACTATTTGGTAGGCCACGAAGAAGGCCACCAGATACATCAGTCCGTACCAGCGCAGGGGAAGCCCCTGAATGATCTCAGGCCGCAGCCATTTTGGGAAATAGATGAAGCTCAAAATTTGCATCGGGGATACCTTACCTGTTCAGCGCTCTTTCTTCAATCCTGCCCGTGGTCGTGTTGAAGAAGAATACGACCTCGCGGAGGGCTGTTTTTATTCGCCGCTGGCGCCCGTGGCTTCTCAGCACGACTCCCGGGTATATCACGCCCCTCACCGTTATCTCAGATGGAAAATGTTGTTCGTAGCGTTCCTGGAGAATGAAGATGCGCTTGGAGTGCATCTGGACAAGCTGGAGATTTTGTCGCTTCTCGTTCCTCAGTTTTTCCAGTTTCTTCAAGTCCTCGGCAGAGCCCGGCTTCAGGTGCTTCATGGCCCGTTCGATCTCGGCATTACGGGCTTGGAGCTTCTGCGAATGCCGCAGCTCGCGCTCCACCTGGTCCTGTACCAGAATGTCCTGACCGAAGAAGATCTCCGTAGCGATTTCCCTCTGGGAACCGATGTTCATCGCTTCTAAGCCCAGCTTGCAGTAGACCCTGCCGCCGATGATGTTGCCCTTCTCCGACTCCAGCACGATCTTTCCGTTGCACTTGATCGTGCAGCGAAGGCAGGCGTTGGCCAGGCGTATATTTTCCACGGCCAGGAGCGTGGCTTGCTCGGCGAAGTGAGCCCTGATTGATTTTTTGGCCCGCAGCACCGCCTTTCCCTCCCCGACGATGCCCTTTCCCACCTCGATCGAATCGCCCGCAGATAACAAGGCGCCCTGGATGCTTTCCTCGACAAAGATTTTCTCCTCGCCGATCACGCTGAATCCGGTCTGTACAGATCCTTGGATGCGCACAGAGCCGGGAAACTTCACGTTGCCGCTTTTCAGGCCGACATTTCCCGGCACTGTATGAACCTGAAGTACGTCGATCGAGCCGCCTGGATAGTCGAGCTCGCCCTTGATTTTTGCGTAGTAGAGCAGAGTCCCGTCCTCTTGTTCCCGGCAGTCTACGTTTTTCCCCACATGCACGTAGCGGGCCGATCCGTGGCGAGCGGGAATCGTCTGGCCCGTTACGTCCCAGCCTTCAGTCCCGGCAGTCGGCGCGGGCTGACGGGCCAGGAGCGTGTGGGCTTCCACCGTGGTGACCTTGTCCTGTTTGCGGTAGTCGGCTCGACCGTCCTCGTGCACAGTGACTCTCTGGCCGCTGGCCTGTTGCACCACGATCTCAAGATCCGTGTCCCGTCCATGCTCGGGCTCTTGGCCCCTGGCAACCGGTACGCCGTCAACCTTTTCTCCATTCTGCGCTTTATTCACAGCCTCGCTCAGGGTTTCGGCGATCATTCCCTTTCCGATTCCCGCTTCGGCTAATGCCTGCTCGACCTCTTGGGCATCTATCGGGATTCCCGTTCCCTCCGCTGGAAACACGGTCAGGAAGGCTTCCATCCGATCTTCTGAAAGGTTGACCAGGATTTCCCGATCTCTGTGGGAACGCACCCTAAGCAGCAGGCTCTGCTCTCGGCTGCCGGTCTCCAACAGTCCTGTTGCCAGGCTCACGATCTCGTTTCTGATCCTCTGCAAATTTTCAAACAGGTCTATATTTACATCCTTGCCCTTGATCCCCGGGAGCACCGTACCGAAAACATCGACTCCGGCTTGTCCAACCGTTGCCGGGTGAACCTCAGCCACCACTGCCCTTTCCCCGACCTCGGCCATCTGCTCGACCATATCGATGGGGAACTGCTCGATAGATTTCACCATTTCCAACTGTTCGCCGCGTTCCTGCGTCTGTTTTTTAATGGCCTCTACCTGCTTGTGGTTGAAGAATTCAATTTTCCACTCGATACGGCCATCCTCTCCCTTTTGAGGTTCTCTGGCTTGCACCAGCAGGTAGTTCTCCAGGGATACATCCGTCGAGCGGTGGAAGTCGAGGATATCCTGGGTTACACGGGATATATCCATTCCTTTTAGCTTCTGTCGGCGAATAGCATCGCCCACCTCTTTCAGGCTCAAGATCTTGCCCGTGCCCTGCCCTTTGCTCAGCGTCAGATGGGCGTTGAGCTTGTCCTCCGATATATCTATTTGAATCGTTCTGTCCGCGGCGCGGCTCAGCGATTCGCCTTTGAGCGCTCTATGGTCGGTAAGAGCCCGGCTGAGTAGGTAAGCTACCTCCTCTTCGCCGAGAAGGCTGTCGCCGGAAAAACCAAGCTCGCGGCATTCCTCGAGGACTCTATCCACCGTGGGAGCAGCAGCCAGTTCGGATCCTGGGACAAAATCGAGCAGGCAGGTCATCCGGTCCGGTGAAGGGTAGATCTTGTGTTCATGCGGAGAAAAAGGAAAAAGCTCCATCCAATTTTCTCCGTAGCGGAAGAAGCCGGCCTCCTGCGCCCGTACTTCATTGCCGACCTGTTTCAATCCCTCTCCAAGGAAAATCCCAGCCTGATTGTCCGCTGCCTGAGCGACCGGAATTTGATCTCCGAGAACGCTGCGCCCCGCTCGTGCGCGTTCGCCAGGGGAGATCTTGGCGATCACATCGGCTTTGTGGGCATACCCTCTGCCCTGCTCCGCTCCTGGATGCTCAAGCGGCGTGATGATCTCCTCTTTTACCCAAGCCACCTCCTTCTCCTCCTTGGCGGGCAGAAAGGGCAGCTTGGGCTTTTTCGTAATTGATTTCTCGATCTTTTTCTTTACCACGGTCCGCGCGAAAACCCGGGGAGCGGCCTCGGTTCCGATCACACGATCTTCATACGATTTCAGGTCATCGGGAATCGAAAGTGACGCCACGGTCTGGCGAGCCGCCCTTCCTTCCTGAGGCGGGGTTCCGCGAGCCGCTACGATAGAACGCTTTCCCGTGGTTTGTTCCGGGTCAAAGAGACTGTCCAAAGCCCGGCTGTCGATGCCCTCCCGCACTCCATTTTTCTCGAGCAGGGTGTAAGCTTTTCTCCTGTCCCACTGCTCGCCCTCCGGATGGGGTGAAAAAACTAGTGCGGCCTCAAAACCGTTTTCGTTGATCTGGAGTTCGAGGCTGCCCTTCAAAGGTACAACGAAGTTTTCAGACATGGCTCGATTGTTATGTAACAATAGTCAACACTGCAAGCCCTAAAAAAAGCAGGGCAAGCAGAAGTTTTACTGTTTTCATGCTGCGCTGAAAAAACCCGGTTACAGCCCCTGCGCTGATTCCCAGGTAGCTCAGAGCGAATACAACCAGCAGGGGCACGATGAAACCGACGTTGTACAGCAGCAGGTATGAAAGGGAGCTGAGGTCCTGCTGCACCTGGTGCACGTAAACCAGGGTGGGAAAATAGACCTGGCCGGTACAGGCCAGCTCGAATATAGAAACGAGGAAACCGAGAACCAGTGAGCTTGCCGCCAGTCCGGCCGCCCGGGCTCTCGTCTTAATATCCCTATGCAGGCGCATCTTTATCGCCCTGGGCAGCTGCAGGAGCACCTTCTCCGTCTTGCCCCCCTGCAGCTGGAAGTAGTCGTAAAGGCTCAGCGCCGCGAACACGAGCAGAACCCCGACCAGCAGCCAGCGAAGCGCCACTGCTACGACCGGGAATACCGCGGCCATGCGGATTGCCTGAAAGAATCCCAGGCCAATAAGAAGATAGGTGACGAACACGGCCAGTGTGAAGAACAGCCCGACTTGCAGGACTTGTGCGCGCGAGCGACCGGCTACAGCGAGAGCGGAGATAAGAAAGATCAGGGTGGTGAAGGCACAGGGATTGATTCCGTCGAGCAGTCCGGCTGCCAGAACGGGAAGCAGGGTTAAGCGGGAGGTTATGCCGCCGGATTCCGGCTCCTTCTGCTCCGTTTCTATAGATGCTGCCGCGGCTCCCCGTTTTTCCCCCCGCAGTACCTCGACCAGCCCCTGTTCGATCTCCCTCTCTCCCTGCAGCAGCGTATTTCCGACCAGCAGGGCGGGATAGGCCCGCTCGCGCTCCTCGAGGCGTTCGAGAACGGCGGCGAAGCGTTGGTACTCCACCGGATCCAAGATATTGTGCTCGTGTACCTCCACGGAGATTTCGATCGATTCTGCGATTTTTGGAATCGTGCGCTCCAGGAGCCTCTGACAGCTTCGGCACCCCGGGGAGGCGTAAAAATCGGCGTTGATGCTCTGCCGCTCGATCGAAACCTGTCCTGCGGATTCAGGGGACGGCTGCGGCGTGGACTCTGAGGCAGCCTGCATTTCTGTGTCCACTTCACCGCGAACCAGGTACAGAGCCTTGGGCAGGCCTTCGAGGGTGGTTCGGATGACGATGTCCTTTTCCACGGCTCCCGAGTCGTCGACCGGGTCGAAGGTGAGCTCTACGAAGGCTTTCCGGCCCGCCTCGAGCCGCAGTTCGTCCGGAACTACCACCAGGCAGTCGCAGGTGCTGATGAAGGAGACTGTAGCTTCCCCGTCGCTGAGGTTCTCGACCGTGATGTTCGTGGATACCGGCCCGCCGCTTCTCTCGATGCGGCCGAAGTTCCATTCAGAGGGTGTGATCCTGAGACTCGGCTCTCCGCCGAGAAGCAAGACAAGAAACAGAGCAATCAGATGCATGAGTGCCTAGTGGGAGCTGAGTCTTTCTCTCAAGCTCGATTTGTATTCATCTATACGCTTGCGCACGGCAGGGTCGTCCGGGTCTTTCTCCCAACTGAACAGGCGAAAGCTGCTCTTAAACTTCAGATTTCTGCTCGAGTCAAAGCTCAGGGTAAGGATTCCAAGACGGTTTCCCTCCTCTCCCGGAGAGGCCAGGATCGTATTCCCAATCCGGTGCGCATCGATCAGACGCTGTTCATGCCCGAGGATCAGGACATCGATACCCTGCAGCGTTTCGGCCAGGGTGCGGGCGTTTTCGTAGGACCCGTGGTACAGTAGAACGTTGAGTCCGACCTGTTCCTCCCGCAGGTACTGCAGCATATTGCGGGTCGTGAGCTTGGGGTCCGCTATCTTCAGTTTGTCCTTCAGCTCCTGCGGATACAGAGCGAATACTTCTTCATCGAGGAGGGCGAAAATCCCGATCCGAATACCCTTTCTCTCCACGATCAGGGGAGTGGTGGAGAAGAAGATACAGCGGGTTTCGTCGGGACAGATTGTGAGGTTGTGGGCCATGAGGGGATAGCGCTCCCTGTATTGCAGGAGCGCTTCGATGCCGTTGGACAGCTCCTGGTCGCCGAGCGCTATGGCCGAGTATCCCAGCTCCTTATATGTGTCGAATATTGCAGCAGCTATCAGATCGTCGGGAAAGGGATCGAGCAGGTCCCCCACATCCACCAGCAGCGTCTCCTCCGGCTTCTCAAGGGCCCGCAGCCAAGCAGCCCGCTTGACCAGGCCTCCCCGCGGGCCGCCCTTGCAGTCGCAGCCGTCGAGATTTCCATTCAACGAAGAGGAGTAGAGGATGGTAAGTGAGGTCTCTCCGTCCCCCTGGCCGAACAGCGAAACGGCACCGAGAAACAGAGCCGCGGCTAGCAGGATTTTTTTCACGTTCGGACCTGTTTCAAGATCCTTCTTGTTGCCCACCTGCGAGCAGAGCAGTGAGGAATTCGTACAAATCCTCTCTGTACCCCACCTCTTTGTGGACCACCACCCCTTCCGGATTCACCACGAACAGCGAAGGGATATCAGTGACGCCGTACTTCTTGACAGCCACCTGGTAGTGGTCCAGCAGCACTGTCAACTCCGTGGGACTGCTCTTGAAGAAAGGGTTCACCACCTCGGTACCCTGGGGGTCTGTAGCAAAGACGATTACTTTCAGGCCCTGCTCTTCTAGCTCTTGTTGGACCCGTTCGAGAACAGGAATCTCTTTTTTACAGCCCTCGCAGTCGGTGGCGAAGAAATCCAGAATCAACCAACCCTTGCACAGATAGTTCTTTGACAGCACATGTTTCTTGTTTAGGTCGAGGTTGACGAAGGGAGGAGCCTTATCGCCCGGCTCCAGCGCGAATACAGAAATGCAGCCGAGCAGCAGGCCGAACAGAATGCAGAGGATTTTGTTGCCGTTCATGCGTACCATTTTAGAACAACGATCTCCGCCGGGCAAGTTGTTACAATTTTTTTTCCTCCTCTTGCATCGCGGAATTGTGGAGAACAGTTACTCTGTAATCTGGTAGAGAGGAGTTCTGCTTCTCGTTCTCGTTCTGCTCAATTCGGCAGGAAAACAACAGGAAGATGAACACCAGGTCGATGACGGCTATGAGCAGGAGAATGGAAAGTGGAGCGATGGCAAAGGGCAGAAAGCTCAAAGATAGTTGGCGCAGGCCGCTGCTCACAGGTTCAAGAATGATAAGCAGCGCAGAAGAGAATAGGCCTAGCAGCTTGCCGAGCCGCAGCAAGTTGAGCAGGACGCGGAAGCGGCGGGCGTCGATGTACAGCAGCAACGCTGCGGCAGGCATCAGCAGATTCGCGTTTCCGAGGACGACCAGCCAGAAGATGGCCTGTCTGTCGGAAACCAGGGTCCACTGAAAGGTGATCCCGAGCGCAAGGAAAAGGAGTAGAAATCGCAGCAATTCCCAGATGCCGTTGAGCAGAAAAAAAATCCGATGGATTTTCATGGTTACTTGACTACGCGGGCAGTTTAGCCCCTGCGCTGTTGCCAGGTCAATATGCCGAGTTGAACGTCAGTGAACGTCAGTGAACGTTGACAAATACAGAGCAATGCTACACCTTTTATTACTGGAGTTGTTAATGAACAAGAATAGGAAGCTCTTTAAAGAGCGGGCGTTGTGGATTGGGGTGACCGCGTTCCTGGCCGCAATCATCGTACTCCTTACCTTCGCTCCGAAGGTGTTGGCGGGAAACCAGGACGAAGAGAACGAGCGCTTTATCGGTATGTTTTTCGAGGTATTTCGCTTCGTTCAGGAGAACTATGTAGATGAAAGCAAGGTTACCGCAGGCAACCTGGTAGAAGGTGCGCTGCGGGGCATGTTTGAAGCCCTGGACGATCCCCATTCCGCCTATCTTTCCGCGGAAGAGATGCGGGAGCTGGACGACACCACCACCGGTCGTTTCGGCGGTGTCGGATTGATCATCTCCAAGATCGATCGGGGCGTGGAGGTGGTATCCCCCATCGAAGGAACCCCGGCCTACAGGGCTGGAGTCAATGCCGGGGATTTGATCGTCGCAGTGGACGGCAACTCGGTGGTGGATATGAACATCGACGAAGTGCTGGCCGTGCTTCGAGGTGATCCCGGCACTTCGGTCACCATGACGATAATACGCGGAAAAAATCTCAAATTCGACGTGCGGGTTGTTCGAGACCTGATCGAGGTGCCTACGGTCCGTGAAGACATAATCCCCGACGGCATCGCCTATCTTCGGGTGATCCAGTTCACACCCCTGACCTCCGAACGGGTTGAAGATGCGATCCGCCAGTTCGACGACAACAACTACCGAGCCATGATCATCGACCTGCGCAGCAATCCGGGAGGACTGCTGTCGAGCGTTATCGACGTGGCCGACTACTTTCTCTCCAAAGGTCCGATCGTCAGCACCCGCTCGCGGGTGGCTGCGGAAAACCACGTGTTCTATGCTTCTTCGCGCAACACCCTTGTTGCCGCCGACTTTCCTATTGTTGTGCTGATAGACCGCGGCTCGGCCAGTGCTTCAGAGATACTCGCCGGCGCGCTTCAGGATACACGCCGGGCTACCATCATGGGCGAAAAATCCTACGGCAAGGGATCGGTGCAGCAGATCAAACGCATCGGTGACGCAGGTTTCCGCCTGACGATGTCGCGCTACTACACTCCCCTGGGCAAGAACATCGACCAGATCGGCATCAGCCCGGATGTGCCGGTTCTCGAGCCTGAGCTCAGCGAGGAAGAGGAACAGGCGCTTTCACGTATCATCGAGGAGGAACTGATAAAGGATTTCGTCGCCCGCTTCCCAGACCCCTCGGAGAAGGCAGTTGCCTCCTTTATCGGGGAGCTGGGGGGCAAAGACATCCGGCTCGACGACCGCTACATCCGTCGCCTCATCAAAAACGAACTGAACCGGACGAACAACAATCCTCCTGTTTATGATCTGGACTACGATATCGTTCTCCAGGAAGCGGTCCGCTACCTCGGTGATTGACAGCACTCGAGGTTCCCTACCGGTCCGGATTCGTGCTTCGGTATCCTGATGAAGGTTTTCCTCCTGCCCGAGGGGGCTCGCAGCGGCGATACTCTGAAGATTGCTGGAAATGACTATCACTACCTGGCGCATGTGCGCAGGATGAGAGAGGGAGATAGTTTTTCAGCGACGGATGGGGGGGGAAACCACTGGCGCTGCACCATTAAAGATGTAAGCCCTTTCTTCCTCATGCTCGATCTGGCAGAGGTTGCGGCACCGGCAGAGCCAGGGCCGCGGATTCGTCTGCTGCAGTGCCTGCCCAAAGGCAGGAAAATGGATCTAATCGTCCGTCAGGCCACAGAGGCGGGACTCTGGCGGCTGATTCCCGTGCTCAGCCGGTACAGTGAGTTCAGGCTCAAGGACAGGCAGGAGATTGCCAGGAAGAGCGAGCGCTGGCGGCGGATTGCCCGGGAGGCACTGCAGCAAAGCGGAGGCGCCAGCGCGCCCATCATCGAGAGTCCCGTCGAGCTGATCGCTGTCCTCAAAGATCTGCAGGATCCCAAGGAGGAAGAGGCTCGATTCTTTTTTCATCAGGATGAGGTAGGTTCGGACACGCTGCACGGGTGTCTTTGCAAAAATGTAAAAATCGTTACACTTGTGATTGGTCCGGAGGGGGGTCTCTCCGATGAGGAGATAAGACAACTCAGGGAACGGGGATTCGTTCCTATTACCCTCGGCAGCCGAGTGCTGCGCACAGAAACAGCCGCCCTGTACGCAATAGCGGCAGTTCAGGCGGTGATTTTCGAGAGGAAAGCGTGGAAGCCCATATAGCTACAAATAGAATTCGTATCCTAAACACACCGGTGGACTGCGTGGACGAGGCGCAGGCTCTCAAAGCTGTGGAATCATTTCTCGTGGATGGCGAGCGTCATCAGTTGGTGTTTCTCAATCTGAAGAACCTGTTCAGGGGCAGGCGGGACGCAGAGTTTCGCCGCTGCCTTCGGGAGGCTTCTCTGGTCCTGCCCGTGTACCCCGGTTTGGTGCGCGCCACCCGCTGGTTGAGGAAGGTTTCATTGACCTGTTTCTCCCCCTTTTCTTTCGCAATTCGGCTGCTCTCTCTGGCAGAACGCCTCAATCGGACCGTGTATCTCTTAGGCTCCAGAAAAGAGGATATCGAGAGAGCCGAACGGAATTTGCGGGATTCCTATCCCAAGCTGCGTCTGGTGGGACGTTTTTCCGGATATTTCAAAAAGCAGGCGGAGAAGCAGGTGCTGCTGGCCATAAAAAAGGCCTCTCCTTCGTTTCTCATGGTCGGCAGCGGCCTTCCCGGCAAGGAGCTTTGGATCTTGAGACGGGGTCGAGAGCTGAATCCCGGTATTTCCATCTGGGTAGGCGACTGCTTCGAGATGTTTTCTGGAAAACGAAAGGTCAGCCGTCTGGCCGCCGAAGGTTCCTCTCTACTGTCCGTACTTTACTTTTGGTTCGTTGTGCTGCTGGCAAAAATATTCAGACGCTAGCGCCGGAGCGGGTCAGTAGTCGTACAGCTTCATATACTCGTAAAGCTCTTTGAAGTCGGCTCTTGTCAGCCGGATGATGAGCCTGCCCAAAGCGCTGCGGATGACCGGTACAAAGAGCATAAACCCGAACAGGTCGGTGATAAAACCGGGGGTGAGGAGCAGGATTCCTGCTGCAAAGATCCCCGTCAGGGTGATAAACTCCTCCGTGGGAAACACCCCTTTTTTGATTTTAACTTTCAAAAGCTGCAAGTTTCTTTGGAATCCCCGCAGAGCAAACAGCATACCGATCAGACCGGTGAAGGCGGCCAAAGCCAGGGTGAAGTAATTTCCGATGCGGTCGCCGAGGTAGATGAGCAGGAAAATTTCAGCCAACGGCAGCAACGAGTACAGAAGCGCCAGGATGAGCAGTTTGGTGATAAAGGTCCTGTCGAGAAAGCGTAGTACGATCTTGGCCCGATCCATGCTGCCCATAGTAGCACGGCCGGTAGGGCTGGACAAGCTCTGCCGGAAATTTGAATCTTTCAGGTCTTTTCAACCTGATGGGTCAGAAAGGATTTGATCTGGGCGATCGCTTCCCTGCGGATATCCTCCTGTTCGATGAGGATCTCGTGACGGGCGCCGCGGACCACGAACTTCCTGCAGAGCGGCACCGCGCTGCAGAAACGGTTTTGACTGCCCGCTCGCGTGATCGTGTCCTGTTCGGCCTGAAGCATGAGAACAGGTACGGAGATCGCTTTCGCCCGCTGCAGCGCCCGGCGGCCGGTTTCGATGCTTTCCCAGAGCCAGTGGTTGGTCACTCCACTGAACTGGATTTCCCGAACACCGGGGATGATCGATTCTTCCCATAAAGACCAGCGTGGTTGGCTGTGGGTGATTTGGTTTTGTTGGAACGAGGGTTGTTTCAGGTTCTTTTGTCCCGGGCCGTATTCCTCACCCCGGCCGGGCGAATCCAAAATCCGAGCCACAGCCCGTGCCACGAAGCCGGGTAGGGCATGGAAATCGATCTCCAGCATGGGCGCGTTGAGCACGGCCGCCCCAAAATCCTCTGTGTAAGTCTCCAGATATAACACCGCGACCAGGCCGCCCATCGAGTGTCCGAGAAGAAAAATCCTTTCGTGTTGTCTCTGCTTGACCACGGTCTCGAGGAAGGTCTTTACGTCCTCAATGTAGTGGTCGAAGCTATCGACATGGATTTTCAAGCGATCGGCCAGGATCCTCTGCGAGAACCCCATGCCCCGGTGGTCCATACAGTACAGGGAGAGCTGCAGATCCTGAAGATCGTGGAATAACTCTGCGTATTTGAGGTAGGTCTCCGATTTTCCGGGAAGCACGACCAGAGCACCGGTTTCATCGCTGTTCTCGAAACACGCGTAGCGAATTTTTATTCCCCCCGCACCATCAAACTCACCGAATCGCCCCCCTTCGTAGAAGGGCTTCACCCTGTCCTCGTATTTGCTCAGGAATTCTTCTTTTGTCAGGTCTCGATCTTTGTCCGCCACAGCTTTTGTCTCCTACCTCCGTAAGGTTGTCATTCTACTCGATTCGTCGAACCGACGCAATTTTGTTGGATATTCCTCGTCTTCATCGCTTAGACTATATATATGGGATAGCAAATTATGAGGAGGCAGACATGGTAAAGATCAGTACGGTTATCCTTTTTGTACTCTTGGTGCTGGCTGCTGCATACTCGATTGTGCTCATCGTCGTACCAACCATGGTGTTGGAAGGGGATTTTCAAGCCATAACCGGGAAGAGCTACAAAGAGTTCCTGGCACCCGAGGCAATGCGGGTATCTGTGGCCCACATCCGACATATGATGGTGTTCGATATTGTGATCATAGCAGCCGCTTTATTCATCCTGTTTGCCGGCTTCCGCAAAGCGGAAAGATGGGCCTGGTGGGCGATGCTGGTTGTAGGCGCTATCGCCTGGGGATACGGGGCCGTCGTCAATGTGCTGAATGGAAATACACTTGACTCTGTTGTGCATCTGGTCGGGCTGGTTGTGTTTCTGGTGGCGCTGTTTCTTCCCATTAGGAAATTTATGGCAAGATCGGCCTGAGCGCCGATTACACCGCGCGAACCCAGTAAAATGAGCTATTCAGACGGGCATACTCTGCCTGAAGCCTGTCCTTGTGTCTGGCCTCGAAACGCACCAGCCGCTTGAGCAACCTGACATCTCTTGGATCATCTACATTTTTAAGCTGATCGAGGTAATAGCGGGCGGCCTTGTCTTCCAAGCCTATAGCAAAGCTGACCACCTCCATGGCGGAAGCCTGGTCTGTAAAAACGTGTGCTCCCAGGCTGTTCGGGTCTTCCGCACCAGCATCGGTGGTACTATCCTGATCCATCGACGGGTTGTATTCTCTCCCCAAAAGAGATCGAAAGCGTCTGATTAGCATTTTTTTGTGATGTTCTTCACTACGAGACAGAGCGTGCATCTTCCGCCGCCCACCACGGTTCTGTATCTGATCAGACAGACGAGAATAGAAATCCCGTGCTCTGATCTCGGTCCGAATCGCCCTACATAGGATTTCCTCGTTCAATGACGTCATTTCTTCAGTTTCTCCTTACCTTGACAAGTATTGATGATCATAATAGTCAACTATGTAAGAAATGTAAACATTTGCTTTCCGTATATGACATTTTCTTGCGAGGACCCGGTACATCCTTTATGATCGAATAAATAAAGAGAACGGAAGCAATGATCGGCATCCTGTTCATCGACGACGATCCTCAGGCCCAGAAGATCCTCTCCATGGTGCTGCAGGAACAGTACACCGTGCTTTCCGCCCTGTCCGCCGCCGAGGGGCTGGAGGTACTGGTAAAGACCGATCCCGACGTGGTGCTTCTCGACATCGATCTACCCGACAGAAGCGGTCTCGACGTGCTGGATGAGATACTCCAACGGCCCGCCGCCCCGCCGGTGATCATGCTGACCGCCTATGGTGATGTGGAGTTCGTGAAGCGGTCCATTCAGGCCGGGGCCTACGACTACATTCTCAAGCCCTATGACCTGGAGCAGCTCGAGGGCACGATCAGGAGGGCTGTGCAAAACATCGCTTTATGGAGGGCCTTTGTGCCCACTGTAGACGCAGGGGTTTTGGGCCGGTTGGTCGGGGAAAGCCGGGCGGTGAAAGAGTTGAAGAGCCTGATCGTTCGCTTCGCCGCGGCGGATTCTCCGGTTTTTATCCAGGGTGAGAGCGGTACAGGCAAGGAGCTGGTAGCCCGGGCCATTCACGCCCTTTCCCCCCGCAAAGACGCTGAGTTTTTGGCGGTCAACTGCGGGGCCATTCCCGAATCGCTTCTGGAAACCGAGCTGTTCGGATCGGAACGGGGAGCCTACACAGATGCCACCACCCGGGCTGGTTGCTTCGAGCGGGCCAACGGGGGAACCGTGTTTCTCGATGAAATCGGAGAGATGCCGCCCAAAGCCCAGGTCTCGATGCTGCGCGTGCTCGAGCTCAAGGAGCTGCACAGAGTCGGGGGCAGCGAAAGAATTCCTCTAAACATCCGGATTCTGTCGGCGACCAACCGGGATCTGAAGAGAGAAGTGGACAGGGGAGGTTTTCGGAAGGATCTGTACTACCGCATCAATGTGCTCGGGCTTTCCGTTCCGCCTTTGAGAGAAAGACAGGAGGATATCCCTCTGCTTTCCGTCTATTTTCTGCAGCAGCAGGCCGGATCGGCTTCGAGGATCCATCCTCAGGCCCTCGAGAAGCTGCTGGCCCATGGCTGGCCGGGAAACATACGGGAGCTGCGCAACGTGATCGAGCGGGCTGCGGTTCTAGCCGATGGAACTGAAATCAGCCAGCGGAATATTCATTTCTCGTGAGCGGATGGCGCAGGAGCGAGACTCTTTATCGTAGGGGACGGACGCGGATTCCCTCGAGAACCCAGGCGCTTTCGCCGTTTTCCAGCTCGACTGTCTGAAGGATCCTGGCGACCACCAGAACCCGATCGTTGGTCGTAATGATGTTTGGCGGGGCGTTTCGAGAAACTCGGCGGGGAAAAACGGGGAAGAAACGAGGCCCCGCGAAAACCACCCAGCAGGAATAGCTGCGAACCTCTTCCAGGCCGATCCATTCCCCGGCTATCAGCTCGACCTGAACGAGGTAGCTCTCCTCGTTGGCATCGAGAATCAGGACATTGGATACCGTTCCGTCGAGAAGCAGGAAACGGTCGAACAGTCCATAGGCTCCGGCCGCCGTCTCATCAAGTTGGTTGAGAGTCTTGATGGTAACCGAAAAATCCGTTACCGCGTCGAAATCTCTATCATCCACGGCGAAAAGCGGTGCGGAAAGTGAGACGGAAAAAAGAATCACCACGGCCAGAAGCCCTGCTGGAAAAACTCGTTTCATAGGGCAAAGTTTAGATGCTTCTGCTGCTCAGGTCAAGGATTGATTGCCTTACCGTCGACTGCCTTGCCTGCAACTAGACCGCTGATCTTGCGAAAGATGACGGCCAAGCGTTCGGCCTCCCGCCGCTCGAGGGCCGAACGGCCCAAGATGTCCCTCAGGAAAACGGCCATCTCGCTCCGATCTCCCTGTGTGAAGAAACCGATATTCTCCAGAGAGCCGATCATCAGCTTCACGAGGGAACCGAGCTTTCTGTCGGAGATCGGATGGAAGGGCCGCAGGCCGTTTTTCCCTGCCGCTGTTTGTCGGAAGATCTGGTAGGCGATCACCTGAACGGCATGGGACAGGTTGAGAGAGGGGAAACGCGAAGAGCTCGGGATGTGAACGGCAAGGTGGCAGAGGCTGAGCTCGCCGTCGCTCAAGCCCGATGCTTCGTTGCCGAAGACCAGAGCGCAGCAAGCATCCCCGAGCGACGCGATGCGTTCGCAGAGCTGCTCCGGAGTCAACGCGAAGTACTTCCTCCATTTTCCCCGGCGACGGGTGATCCCGGCCGCCAAGACAGTGTCCTCGAGTGCTTCTTCGAGCCGCCCGCAGAACACCGCCCGATCCAACACATCCCCGGCATGAACAGCGGTCACGAGTGCCTCGGCTCGATTGACAGGTTTTCCGCCGATGATGTACAGTGCGCCCAGGCCCATGGTTTTCATTGCTCGGCACACCGAGCCGATGTTTTTGCTTTCCTGGGGTTCTACGAGGACAATACGAACGTTTGCATTTTTTTCGTCCATCTGGACCATCTTCTTTTTTTAAATATGGCGTTGTCAATACGGAAATCCGGGCCGATACAATATACGAAACCTGGGAGCTCAAATTATTTCTGGGGTTGAAAGGACTTCTTGCGGGGATTATTATCAAATAGACCTAGATAATGATTCTTGAGTATCTGTTTGACAAGGGAATCGTTAATTGTATAATATTACCTTTAATTGGACGGTGGTAGCGTAACAATGATGAATAACGATATCGTACCGGGATTCGACGACGAAAAGGACGACAGCCTCAAGATCCGTCTTCAGAAAATCGACGAGGTACCCGGATGTCTCGTACTGTACCTCACCGGCTATATTGACACGTACAATTCCAACTATTTCCAAAAACGTGTGGCCAAGACCATCGAGTCGGGCTTCACCCGGCTGGTCTTCCACTGCGCCGGTCTGAACTACGTTTCCAGTACCGGTATCGGTTCATTTACCGCCTTCTTGAAGGCAGTCAAGCCCCGCGGTGGTGATCTTGTGCTTCTAGAAATACAGCCCAAGGTATACGAAGTCTTTCAACTGTTGGGTTTTTCCCAGTTTTTCAATATCAAAGAGAATCTCGAGGAAGCTGTAGCCTTTTTCGCCCAGAAGGGTGAGGGAGCCCAAGCCGGGCCTTTCCCCAAAATCTTCAAATGCCCGATTTGCAGCAAAAAGCTCAAGGCCACCAAGTCTGGACGTTTTCGCTGCTCCGAGTGTAAGACAATTTTAGCGATCGACAATGCCGGCCAGGTGCTTCTTGGCTGACGGCAATGTGCTAAAGGTACTTGGATAGCGGGTTGAAATCCAAAGAGTCGAATTAGTATCTGTCCGGACTGCGATTCATGAGAGTAAACACTCCAGAGGCAACAGGAGATAGCTATGAGCGGTGAAGAGAAAGTGCGTTCCTACCTGGTTGATCTTGGCGTGAGCTACGAGGAGGTCGGGGACAAGACCTTCCTGATAAACGACGAGGAAAAGGGACTGGAAAATGTCGTCGTATTGGTCTCCGAACCCCTGGTAATCCTGCGTGTAAAGGTAATGGATCTGCCGGACAATCAGAGAGAGCAGCTTTATGACAAATTGCTACGCCTCAACGCAGAGGATCTCCTGCACGGAGCCTATGCGCTGGAAGGAGACCACGTGATTCTGATCGATACGCTGGAACTCGAGACTATGGACCTCGAGGAACTGCGGGCCTCCTTCGAAGCGATCGGACTAGCCTTGATTCAGCACTACAAAGTGCTGGGTGACTATCGCCGGCAGAATTAGAGGGAGGTCGAGGAAATGGGTCTGTTTAGCCGTTTCAAACGAGCCGTCAAGTCGAATATAAACGATATGATCAGCAAGGCTGAGAATCCTGAGAAAATGCTCAATCAACTCATTGTGGAGATGAACGAGCAGCTCATCGAGTCAAAGAAGACTGTTGCAGCGGCCATTGCGGACGAGAAAAAACTGGAACGTCAGATCGTGATGAACAAGGAACAGGCCGACGAGTGGGAGCGCAAAGCGATGCTGGCGGTAAAGTCGGGAAAGGATGACTTGGCCAAGGAGGCACTGCTCAGAAAGCAGGAGTACGAAGGCACTATTCGTCAGTACCAGGTTCAGTGGGAAGCCCAGCACACCGCTGTGGAACAGCTGAAAGGTACCCTGCGGCAGCTGCAGCAGAAGATCGAAGAGGCTCAGCGTAAAAAGAACCTGCTCATTGCCAGGGCCAAGCGGGCCGAGGCCCAGAAAAGGATGCAGAATACAATGAGCGGTATGGTCGATACATCGGCCTTCGAGGTGTTCGACCGCATGGCCGAAAAAGTCGAGAGAATCGAAGCCGAAGTAGACGCCATGAGAGAGATTGAATCCTCGGCGGGAGGCGATTCCCTGGAGAGACAGTTTCAGGCTCTGGAAGGATCGGAAACCACGGCGGATAAGCTGCTGGACGACCTAAAGGCCAAGATGGCCCAGTTGGAAGACAAGACAGATAAGAAAGACAAATCGGAAAGTTGAATCCTCCCCTTCCTCTGTCCCGTCGATCAACCTGGTAAGCACGGATGCGCTGCTGGTTGAGCGGCTGACTCTCTACAGCCGTAAAAAAACACAGTTTCTAATTGTTCCCTCCGAAGTTCCTCTAACTCAAAACCGATTTGATGCCTACGTCGTTCCGGCCTTGCTGTTCCTCGATAACGAGCTTCTCGGGGAGGCCGAACGTCTCTGTCTGCGAGCTCAAGGTAGCCTGTTGATTGCCTACGGCGACCTCGAGTTTCTACAAGGTTGTTATACGGCCGGTTGCGACGACTACCTCAAAGAGCCTTGGAGCTTTCTGGAGCTGGAATGGCGGATAACGAAGCTCTGTGGGGAACCTCATCGGAGCTTTGCTTTCGGATGGGGAAGATTCAAGATTCAAGGAACAGAGATCCGCAGTCCCAAAGAAAATTGCACTCTTTCCCACCCCGAGGCCAGGATATTACGTCTTCTCCTCAAGGCAAAGGGTGAGCCGGTTCCCAGGGAGGTACTGTACTACGCTCTCTGGGGAAGGCCGAACAGAGGAAACAGCAGGGTAGTGGACGTTCATATCTCCAATTTGCGCAAAAAGCTGTTGCGCCTGTTTCCGGACAGTGAAGGTTGTATCCGCTCCGTGCGCGGTCAGGGATACTTGCTCGCCTAGTCCGGTTCGACGACCACTGCGGTTCCATAGGCGAGAAACTCAGAGGCGCTCTGCATCATCATGGTGGTGGTGACTCTCAAAGCCACGACGGCGTTTGCTCCCAAGCTGGCGGCATCCTCGCTCAGACGGTCCAGAGCCTGCTCCCTGGCTTCGGCCATCATCTTCGTGTAGTCGATGATCTCTCCGCCCACCACGTTTTTTAAAAATGCCATGAAGTCGTGACCGAGGTGACGAGCCCTAATCGTGTTGCCCCGAACCAAACCGAGGGTTTTAACGATTTTTTTCCCCGGTACAGTTTCTGTTGTAACAAGTATCATTTCATAACTCCTTTGTAACGGTCTTCTCTATTTTCCCGGATTCTGTTCGCTACGGTGATGCCCAGTAATACGACGAATCCCAATACGATGCCGGCGACTGCTATCTTTACGATCAGCTCCATATTTTTGTCACGGAGCAGTGAAAACAGCGCATAGCAGAGCAGCAGGGCGTAGGATCCGAAGAAAAGGATCTTTCCGAACACACTGGTGGTTCGCCGCAGCACTTTTCTAGGCAATGTCTCGAACCATTCTTTGGGCGGCGTGGGAACGCCTAGACCCTTCAGCTTCTTCTGCAGCTTCAGAAAGGTGATGTATTCGCTGCGACAGGAATAACAGCTTTCGAGATGGGAAATCAGCGGTGTTACCTGTTCCTCCTCTATCTCATTGTCGAGAAGGGCCTGAAGCTGCAGCTTTGCTTGCTCACATGTCATAACACTCTCCTAGTTTTTTGCGGGCATGGTAGAGCCGCGACATCACCGTGCCGAGGGGGACAGAAAGGATCTCCGCCATAATTGCTTCACCTCTTTGTTTCTCAGAAGTTGTTCATCGGGGCCGGGCAAGGTTGTGGAAAAGATATTATCCCAGGAATCCGCATCGTCGAGGGCCGAGGGTTGCTTCTTTCTTCTTTTCAGGTGGTTGAGACAAAGATTCTTGAGGATACGGTACAGCCAGGGATAGAAGGGTTTGTTTTCGTCAAAGCGAAAGATGTATTGATAGGCCCGTAAAAAGGCTTCCTGACAGAGGTCAGCGGCGTCCTCCACGTTGCCGAGCAGCCTGTAGGCTGTTCGGTACGCTCGACCGGCGTTGCTGCGAATCAGCTGAGAAAATGCCCCCCCGATTGCCTCCCTTGGTCTGCAGAATCATTTCCCGTTCCATGTTCACAGCTGTACATCCGTTGTCTATAGATACAACCGCGGAGAGAATTAATTCAATTAAACGAAGTATGGGCGGGAGAGCTGGTCTTCGATATGGTCAAGCAGCTCCTCGAAGGTGAAGGGTTTAACCAGGTAATCGGCAGCACCTGCTCTTTTTGCCTGATCGATGGTGACCGAGTCCGAGCGGGAGGAAATCATGATCACGGGAGTCTCTTCGTAGTGGTCGAGATTCTTGAGCAGGGAACAGGCTTCGATCCCGTCGATTCCCGGCAGGGCAACATCCAGGATGACCAGATCGAAACTCTTCTCCCGGGCTATTTCGTATCCTTCAGCGGCCGAGGAGGCCGTTTCGACATGAAATCCTCGCTGGCGTAGATTGAAGCGCAGCAGCGTGCCCACCGAGGATTCATCATCTATCACAAGAACATCACGTTCCATGTTCTGTCTACTTTACAATTTTTTGTTACTACTGGCAAGAAAAGATCTCCATTATTTTAGAGATATACCGGCAAAAAAAGGGCTGAGACCTTTTGGGCCCCAGCCCCAATATTTGCACAGCACTTGGTTCTCTACTGAAGAATCCCCACGATCTGGTTGTTCAGGGTGATGCAGACCGTGACGAACACGATCGAGACCATGGACATCAGCTTCAGAAGGATATTCAGGGAAGGTCCGGAGGTGTCTTTGAAGGGATCGCCCACCGTGTCACCCACCACGGCTGCCTTGTGGGCCTCCGAGCCCTTACCGCCGTGGGCTCCCTTTTCTATATATTTCTTGGCATTGTCCCAGGCACCGCCGGAATTGGCCATCATGATGGCCAGCACGAAACCTGTGGCCAAGCTGCCGGCGATCAACGCGATCACCGTAAAGGGCCCGAAAAGGATGCCGATCAGAATCGGAGCGATGATGGCCAGAAGCGAAGGAAGAATCATTTCCCGCTGGGCTCCTTTGGTGGATATGGCTACACAGGCCGTATAGTCAGGCTCGTCGCTTCCCTTCATGATGCCCGGCTTAGCCTTGAACTGGCGGCGCACCTCTTTGACCATGTCTCCGGCGGCCCGGCCTACCGCCCGCATCGATAGAGCGGCGAAAACGAAGGGCAGTACACCGCCGAGGAACAGTCCAATGATGATGCGGGGATCGAGAATATTGATGATCAGCCTGATATCCTGTATAGCGCCTCCCGTGTCCCGTACGATTTCTACCAGACCGGCGTAGAAGCGCTCGAATACCTGAGAGCTGGCCGGATCGGAGAAGAGGTGAATGAATCCTTCCTTGACTTTGTTGCCGTACTCAGCCAGAAGGGCCAGAGCCGTGAGGGCCGCCGAGCCGATGGCGAAGCCCTTGCCCGTGGCTGCCGTGGTGTTGCCCAGGGCGTCGAGGGCATCGGTCCGGTTGCGGACCTCTTCGCCCAGGCCGGCCATCTCGGCGATACCGCCGGCGTTGTCGGCCACAGGACCGTAGGCGTCGGTGGCCAGGGTGATTCCAAGTGTCGAGAGCATACCGACCGCCGCCAGTCCGATTCCATAAAGCCCCAATCCAGGAAAGGCGAACCCCCCTGAGAGGAAAAAGGCGGCCAAAGTTGCCACGACAACGGTAATCACAGGGATCAAGGTGGAGAGCATACCGAGGGCTAGGCCGCCGATGATAATGGTTGCCGGTCCTGTCAGGGACTGCTCTGACAGGACGCGCGTTGGTTTGTAATGATCGGAAGTGTAATACTCTGTGAAGTACCCGATCACGTTTCCGGCGAGCAGACCCACGATCATGGCTCCCCACACACCGAGGAAATCGACGCCGATCGTGAAGAAAATAAACAGAAAGGAGAAAACGGCGATCGCAACCGTCGAGAACCAGACACCGCGCCGCAGCGATCCCAGCAGCACCTTCTGGGTGGCATCTTCTTTTGCCCGGACCAAAAATGTTCCAATAATCGAGCAGATGACCCCTATGGTGGCGATGGTGACGGGAATCTGGATCGCCTGCAAGGCTGTAAGCCCCGGAAGCCGCAGAGAGGCAATGGCTCCCAGCGCCATGGTGGCGATCACCGAGCCGACGTAGGACTCATAGAGATCGGCTCCCATTCCGGCTACATCCCCCACGTTATCGCCCACGTTGTCGGCGATGACGGCAGGATTGCGGGGATCGTCTTCAGGGATTCCCGCCTCGACCTTTCCTACCAGATCTGCACCCACGTCGGCGGCCTTTGTGTATATACCGCCGCCCACACGGGCGAACAGGGCGAAAGAAGAAGCGCCGAAGCCGAAGGTGATCATGATAGGAGGGATTTCTACAGGCGGTAGATCAAAGATCGTCAGGACGAGCCACCAGATCGAGAGATCGAGCAGTCCGAGACCGACCACCACCATCCCCATGACGGTACCGGAAGAGAAAGCCACGCGGAGTCCCGAGTTCAAGGATGTTTTCGCCGCCCAGGCTGTGCGGGCATTGGCGCGGGTGGCGATCGTCATACCGATGTAGCCTGCCAGGGCGGAGAAGAATCCTCCTGTGATGAAGGCGAATGGTACGAAGCGGGAAATCAAGCCAAGCCCGAAAGAGATGAACAGGAAAAGAGCGAACACAAACACAAAGAATATGGCTACGACTTTGTACTGTTGTTTGATGTAGGCAAGAGCTCCTTCCTGGACATGCTTGCTGATATTGCGGGTTTTTTCGTTGCCCGGATCTTTCTTCATAATCGAGAGTGCCAGGATCAGGGCGAAGATCAGTGCCGCAATCGAACCGATCCAGGTAACCCACATCATGCCCATCTGTCCCCCCTCGCTCTCAGCCATCACGCTCAGGACCGGGATGACAAGAAAAATGAGTGCGCATATGAGGAGTTTTTTGTTCTTCATTGAGACGAGCCCTCCATCATTCTTGTTGATTTATTGGCGCCCAGTGTATAGATATTCATTGTAAAGGTCAAGGCGAGCTGGTTTTGCTTCTGGTTTTGCTGCTGCTTGCAAACGGGGTGGTCCGATGGTAGAATATCTGGCCGTGAAGGATATCTTCCGACTGCCCGTGCTGTTTCTCTTTATCTTTGTCCTTCTTTTCCTCTGTTTGTTCGCTTTGGGCGTGCTCAACCTGTGGGGAAGCAACTACTCCGAGGGAAATGAGGCGGCTCTGCGCCTCGTAGAAGCCCGCCTTCTGCACATCCTTATCGAGATACTGCCCTCCTCCGTGCTGCTGACCCTGATATTCGTCTTGCTTCGAACAGCGATCAAACCGGGCAGCCGTTTGCTGTCTCTCGTTATTCCCCTGGCCGGAGCCTTTCTGCTACTCGCTTTCGGATATCAGGTGCTTGAGGGTTTTCAAAAGGGCCTTGACCCGGAACCCCAGCCCAGCGCTTACCGCTTCCTGGCACCCCATTTTTTCAACAGGAAAGAGAGCAAAGTGTTGTATCTCGATGCGCTGGAAGAACAGACCATGAGCTCGGTGATGATCGTAGAAGGACAGAGCAGCGAGCAGCGTCTGTTGTACTATCCGCAGGGCAGGGTTTCCACAGAAGCGGACAAAGTGATTCTGCGCATGCCTGGCTACACGCTGGAGACAGGCTCCGAGCCTGTATATGCCGGCATGTTCGAGGAAACCCCGGTTCTTCACTCATTGTATTCCGATCTTACCTTCCTCAATGGGGAGCTTCAGAACATGTATGAGGCTTCATTGGTAGCCTTTTATTTCACAGTGATAGCACTGGTGATTGCTTTTTACGGAAGCGGCTTGTTGTTCCGCCTGACCCGCTGGCCTTTGTTAAACCTTGCCCTTTGCTTGCTGGCGATGAGAGGATTGCTTGCCTTGATCCGTTTCATGAGAGTAGGCATCGCCATGGAGTTGGGCAAGGCTCTAAGCAACCCTCAGGCGTTACAAGTGCTTCCGGAATTGGTCCTTCTCATTCTCGGGGCGGTGTTGCTCTTTATAGATCTTCTCTTCATTCCCTTCGATCGCTGGAAGGGGGAGTAAGGTAGTGCGCAGGCAGATTGTTCGCAGCCCTTTTACAGTCTTGATACTCTTCTACCTTATTTCCTACGGGATCTTCTTCTTCTATTCGATCTTCAGCTTTCCCACCGGCTCCGGGGGATTGCTGGCTGTATTCCAGTGGCCCTATGTTTGGTCGAACAGTTTTATTCTGTTCATGCGCTATTGTATTCCCGTAACGATAGCCTCTGTAGCTGTGGCTTACTCTCTATTGCCGGGCGGCGGATCGCCCCGTCCCAGAGCCGGCTCTTTGCCGTTTTCCCGGATCGTCAACTCCCATCTCGTCACCTTCGTTGTTCTGGCCGTGATCTACACAGCCCTGGTCATCGGTCTCGATCCCGTTGTCCACAGTAACATGGAACAATTTTCCTCTCTCAGCCGGCAGGCAGAGCTTTTTTTGGAACGGGCAGATGCCGCCCTGGAGACCGGGGACGAGCAGGCGGCCCTGCATGGCTACAGGCGTTATCTGGCCATCGACAGGGGAAACAGGCGAGTGTTGGAGCTGGTCGACGATCTTCAGATGAAGATTATTGCCGAGGCTCCCGCCGAACAAGAGAAAGAGGCCGACGAGCTGGAAGATCTTCGGATCAAAGATCTCGCCGAGGGTAAGGCGCCCTATGAGCTGCTTGCCCTGGCCGAGCAGTACTATCAGCGCGAGGATTACTTCTCTGCCCACTATTATGCGAATCTGGCCTTCACAATCGATCCAAGCCGCAGGGATGCTCAACGACTCGCAGCCCAGGCCAGAGAGATGATCGTGAGCAAGGACCTGAGCCAGATGGAGGCCGAGGAGAAACGGCTCTTCGAGAAAAAACGAGTAGGATACGAGCAATTCGTGAACGAGGAATTTTTTAAAGCCTACCATACCTTCCGGGAGCTGAAAGAAAGCTATCCGGATGATGCCGACGTGAATAGTTACCTGCTGAAGAGTCAGACCGAGTTGAGCCGGGAGACCTTTTTCCTCGAGGAGGCCCGGGCCATCGATCCTATGCCCGGTGCGATGGAATTGCTTTTTCTCAACTACAACCAGGATGGAGAGAGGGAGGTCGTATTTATAGAGAAGGTGGTGAGCGGTGAGGAGGGTATGTTTTGCAAAGACATCGAAGTGGCCCGCTTCAACAACGATGGTTTGCTCTTTCATTATTATGCGCCCTACGGAAAACTAACAAGATATGTCCTGGAGGAAGGTGAAGGAAAGGCCAGGGATAAATACAGAATCAATCTGCACGGAGTTGGCAAAGCTTCCCGGCAGGAGGAGTCGCTTCCTCGGTATCTATCCGGCGCTTTGCGGCTGCGAAGCCGAGAGCTTCCCTACGAGCTCGCCCTGTCGCCGAACCTCGAACAGCTCAGCAGCCTGAACGCGGCGCACATCGGTTCCCCCGCGGCCTCAAGCATTGGTTTCTTCACACTGTGGCAGCTGCGCGGCAGCGTCGAACAGTATGGATATCTGGAGCCTTTCGTTTCGGCGGAGATCCTCAGGAGGATGCTCCTGCCCTTCAGTTTTCTCGTGCTGAGTCTTTTTTGTGTGTCTCTGGGCTGGCGTTTTCGCGCTCGTTTTTCCGGCTCTCCTCGCTGGATTCTTTTGGTATTCATGCCCCTGTTTCCTCTCGTGGGCGTGGTTTTCACCTCCCTGTACCTTCAAGCTCAACGGATAATTCTCGCTTTTGTCTTGCTTCGTTTGACATTCTTTGTTTCCCTGGTTGTATTTCTTGGACTTCAAGCCCTGCTGCTTCTCGTTGTGATGATCATGCTGGCCGGTCAGAGAGCGGACTAGCGCGGAATGGCCTTCAAAGGAAAGCTTATAGGAGCGCTGCTCGGCTCCCTGGCAGGTCCGATGGGTACGATTCTCGGGGGACTGATCGGTCATCTGTACGATAGAGCGACCGAAGAGCGGCAGGCCATGAACCGGCTTTCCGGCAGATCCGGTTCCTATAATGACTCCATCTCCGCTGCCCAGCTGGATTTCCTCGCCTCTCTTATCGGGCTTTCGATTGCCGTGGCCAATGCCGACAGGCACGTGCGCGCGTCCCAGGTCGACGCTCTGAAGGCTTTTTTTAGGCGGAACTTCCCCTACTCCGAAGAAGATCACAGCATCATTCAGAAGATCATCGACGAAACATTTGTTAAAAGGGACAAACTGGATGTCGAGGCTTTGGCAAGCTACTACCGGATCACCTCGAGCGAGGCGGGCAGGCTCCTTCTGCTGCGGCTGCTGTTCAAGATAGCCGCTGCAGATCACCAGGGTATTTCCCCCCAGGAGGAGCAGGTCATCCGCCGTATCGCCGAGACATTGAGAATCGATGTTGGCGGGTACCGGGCCATTCGGGCGGAGTTTGAAGAGGAGGACGGCAGGAGCTATCGTATGCTCGGAGTAAGCTCCGATGCATCGGACCAGGAGATCCGCAGCGCGTATCGCCGGCTGGCCTCCCAGTACCATCCGGACACGGTAAACAACCTGGGGGGCGAGTTCGTAAAGGTTGCCGAGGAGAAGTTCAAGCTCATCAACGAAGCCTATGCGGACATTCGCAGAAAGCGGGGGTTATGATCTTAGACCGTTGAATGCCGTTCGATGTGAGCCCCCAGGTCTTTCAGGCGCTGGGAGAGGTTCTCGTACCCCCGTTCGATTTGATACACATTGGCTATTGTGCTCCGGCCCTCTGCGCAGAGAGCCGCAATAACCATGGCCATTCCTGCCCGTACATCGGGGGAAACAAGCTCGGCACCCTGGAGACGACAGGGCCCGCTGACAACAGCCCTGTGCGGATCGCAGAGGATGATCCGGGCTCCCATACCGATCAGCTTATCCACGAAAAACATCCTTGACTCGAACATTTTCTCGTATATCAGCACGGTGCCTTCGACTTGAGTCGCGGTCACCAATGCGATCGATATGAGATCCGGCGGAAAACCCGGCCAGGGAGCATCGTCGATTTTCGGGATCATTCCACCCAGGTCGGGGACTATTTTCAAATCCTGTCCGGGAGGCACCCGGATCGTGTTTCCCTCGGTCTCCCAATGAATACCGAGCCTGGAAAAGGCAAGTTTTGTCATACGCAGGAATTGAGGCGCTGCATCCTCGATTTCCAGCTCGCTGCGTGTAACCGCGGCCAGGCCTATCAGGGATCCGACTTCCATGAAGTCTGTTGAAATTTTGTATTCAACGCCCTTCAGTCTCTCGACCCCCTCTATCGACAGGATGTTGGAACCGATCCCGCTGATGCGCGCACCCATCCGTTTCAGCATAGTGCAGAGATCCTGGACGTGGGGTTCGGATGCGGCATTCTGAATGACTGTCTTGCCTTCGGTAAGTACAGAGGCCATGATGGCGTTTTCAGTAGCTGTTACCGAAGCTTCGTCGAGAAAAAGTTCGGCGCCCACCAGCTTGTTCGCTTGAAGTGTGAACACCCCGTCGACTTCCACCCTGGCCCCCAATTCCTTGAAGGCCAGAAAATGGGTGTCGAGCCGGCGACGGCCGATGACATCCCCCCCCGGCGGGGGAAGCGTCACCTTGCCGCAGCGGGACAGCAAAGGACCGGCAAACAGAATCGAAGCCCGGATCTCTTTTGCCATCTCCAGGGGAATGGCGCATTCCTTGATATCCTGAGTCTTGATGCGGTAGGTGTGATCCCCGGTTTTCTCCACATTCGAACCGAGAGCCTTGAGTATTTTAACCATGACCTCCACATCTTCGATGTCAGGGACATTTTTCAGCACTACCTCTTCATCGGTCAGGAGGGTTGCGGAAAGGCAGGGCAGGGCTGCGTTTTTGTTCCCGCTGGGCTTGATTTTTCCTTTGAGCGGATGACTGCCTTCGATGACATACCTGTACATGTTCGCCTTCACTGTAAAGGGATGGATGGCCCCTGTCAATCAAAGGTCGGAGCGAAGGCGAACTGCCGTTCTCTGAAGGGATTGTGCAGCATGTACAGTCGAGCGTTTGCTATATAAGAAGTTCCGTTGGTATCTATCATCCTGTATGTTATTGCGAAGTACATTCCCTGTTGATCCTCTGTAGTGAAGGGATCCTCCAAAACCTGGGGAAAGATCACTTCCCGCAGCGGTGGAAACTCCTCGACTCCGAGCTCCTCTAAGCCCAAGGTCCGAATCAGGATTTCCTCGTTCCCACATCCTTTCTTGCGCAATGCTTTGACCGCCGCTGGATCCACGAGCAAGCGTACCGCTTCCTGCAGCTGCCCGGCGAGCATCAGCTCTTTGGCGTTGAGCAGGAAGGCGTTCAGGTTTCGTACCACGTTCTGGGTCTTGTACTCGACAAAATCCCTGCCATTCCAGCGATACCAGGTGAGAAAGGTCTCGAACCCCGTGCCTTCCTCCATAGCCCGTTCTTTTACAAAGAGGTCGATGACGCCGTTTCCGTCGATATCTTCGAGCCTGGACTTGGTGGCCAGGGTCTCTGCGAGGCTGCGGCGTGCGCGAGGAAGCCCGTTTGCTTTGTCGAACACGAGAAGCTCCAACTCCCGACCCTCCAATGTCTGGAAAGCCACGGAAATGATTACAGGAAGAGTTTTGTTCGTATACAGAGAGGTCTTTCTAAGGAGTTCGAAGACCATGCGCTCGCCGAGAGGCAGGACCTTGAGGCAGTGGAAGTTGCCCTGATGGTTGGCGAACAGCAGCAGCGAAAAATCAACCGCCGTGCTGTCCTCCTGAAACAGCCGGGAGGTATCGTCGAGCCGAGCCGCCTCCTGTGGATCGAGGCCGTGGGAGGGAATCCCCAGGGAAAAGCACTCTGGATTTCTATCGCTGTCCAGGTCATGGAGGAGAATTTGGATGCGGCCGCGGATTGTCAGTGGCTGGAGACCGTCCGGGTACAATCTCGAGATTTGTCGAATCGCTTCGTAGTAGCTGATTTCCGGTGGGGAAGGTTCTTGGGGAGGCTCGACCACCAGGGCATCGCTTTCATCCGGTGCCGGCAGAGAAGTCTCCGGAGCTTCCTCTGTGACAGGGGCTGGCGGTACGGGTTCCGCTTCCCGGGTTTTGTTTACCAGGCATCCGCTGAGCATGAGGGTGAGGAATAGCAAATGCGCTGGGCTTCGCCGTTTCATGGCTATGGAAAAGATAGTAGCCCGAAATGCCGGGGGATTTCTATCTAGGTAGAAAAAAAGTGTTTGTTGGAATCTAATATCTGTAGCCCTTGATTTCCGCTATCATTTGTACGAAACTGATTGGCACATTTCCGGGTGGAGGTGTTTTCATGAACCGTATTACGGCCCGATTGCCCTCCAAACGTGTATTTCCCATACAAGCAGTCATATTACTCTTCCTCCTGGTCTGGACCATCCAGCCCGAGTTAGCCGCTTCTTCTCCTGTCCTCGCCATTTGGACCTTTGAGAACAACGGTATAGCGGAGGCTGACGCCCGCGAATACATCGACACTCTTATTTATCATCTCGAGAAGAAAGGATTATTCAGGATCGTGGATGCGGGTGACCGCGTTCTGAGTTACGTTCCGGAAGTAAGCCTGTTTGGAGCGATAAGCAAGGGTAACGGGTCCTACGGAATAAGCATTCGTTTGCAGGACAGCCACTCGGCAGAGACGATTCACGTTGTCCCGAAAATCTATGCGTCACTCGGTGAGCTGTTCGAGGACAGCAGACGCCTCGTTGATGAAATCGTGGTTCACTACAACACTGCGCGAAAATTCCTCCACACGGAAGAAGAATTGCACAGTTATACGTTTCAGGGAGAGGTATACTACAACGAATTCTCGGGCTACATGGATTTGTTGAAAACCATCGAGGCGCAGCCGGATATCTCCGCAGAGCTCCAGAGGGCGATAGAGACCTACCGACTCCGACGATTGTCCTATGGTTTGGGTGTACTAATTGAAGGGATAGGAGATTTTGCTTTGATTTTTGGGGGAATTGGTTTGGCGACTATAACAGGAGCGACGGTAGATCCAGATGTGGGTGCCGATGCCTTCGGCAGGGGCTTGCTGATCTTTGGCGGTGCTGCCGTCGTTGGTGTCTGTATTCGTTTCCTGGGTTCCAAACTTTCGACCCCCAAAAAACCGACAAAGGTCGTGGCGATCTATAACCGGGGTATCGGCGAATAACGTTCATCAAGAAGGAGGTGAGGTGATGAGACGTTTTATTCTAGTTTCGCTACTGGCAGTCGTAGCGCTTGCGGTTTGGTCAGGGGCAGAGAAAGAAGCGGCAGCGGCAGCCTCAAGCTCTACACACGGAAAGTACCTGGCGGGTCAGGGAATCATTGTTCCCTCTCAGGAGGTGCTTGTCCATTCCTACGTCGCCTATCTGGATTATCAGTATCCGGATCCGGAAGGGGACCTCGGTGTAACCCTTTACACCGGACACAAGCAGATCTCCGCTTCCGGGCAGGACGAGGTGCTGCATATAGGCATCCAGGGCAGGAAGCTGGCCTTTGAAGAGCTGCCTCCCATGAACCTAGCCTTTGTTATTGACAAAAGCGGCTCGATGAGCGCTCAGGACAAGATGGAGTGGGTCAAGAAGGCCTTCGAAATCTTTATAGAAAAAGTGCGGGATATCGACTTCGTGTCTCTGGTCGTATTTGATAACCAGGCTCGGGTTATCTTTCCTTCAACGCAGATGAAATCGCGCGACCAGCGTCTTCGTTTTCGGGAGGCGGTGTTGGCGATCGAGCCGGGAGGCGGCACCAACCTGACCGCCGGATTGGAGCTGGGCTACCAGCAGTGCCTGGCGAACTTCAGAACCGAGTATGCCAACCGCGTTTTATTTCTAACAGACGGAGTAGGGGAATCTGCAGGAATCCTAGAAATGGCTGAGAGATACAAGGAGTTGGGAGTCAATGTCTCGACCATTGGAGTCGGCAGGGATTTCGATCTCGAGCTGATGAACAATCTGGCATTGAGAGGCGGGGGAAGCTCCCGTTTCATCTCGGATAGAGAGGAAATGGAGGAGACGTTCGGCAGCGAGCTGGACCGGATGATTGTACCCGTGGCGCGGGAGCTCGATATGGCCCTCGAGTTCCTGACAGACGTGGAAATCCTCGGCACCTGGGGGTATGAGAACAACGTGCAGGGCATGAGGATCGATTACCACCAGGATACTCTACACCATCGGGATTACGAGACGATTCTGGTGCAGTTTCGATTTCCTCGACAGGAACAGACAGGAAAGAAGGAACTGCTGCGCTTCTCGGTCAGCTACAGGGATCTGAATGATATGCGGCACGAGCAGGGCCCATATTCGCTGTCCGTTGAAGTAGTGGAAAGCGATCATCCGGTATCGGGATTTTCAGACGCCATGGTGCTGCGATCCGGTACCATGTTGCACTTCGCACAGAGTATGAAAATAGTCGGGGAGCTTTACTATTCCTGCAAAACGGAGATCGATCAGGTCAATGAGCTGCGGGATTCGTTGTGGCGAGAGCGGGGCGGCGCGGTCGACTACGAAGAGCTCGGCAACCCGGAAATACGCCGGCTGGAACAGTCGATCAATTCGAAGATGCAGCGCGCGATGGACATCACCGTGGATTTAAAAAAGGAAATTCTCAATGCCAGGTTGCGGCTCGACAGTGAGGGTTTCGAGGACGAAATCGAGATTCTCGACAACTATGTAGAAATACTCGGCCAAGAGCTTCAACTCGAGCCCCAGCAGGTGCTGCACCGAGCCGGAGAGACGGAGATCGTACCGTCGGTTCAAAAACGGCCGCTGCAGGAGCACCTGGCCAATCTGTTTCGCGAGATGACTTTGGATTTGGCGGTGAAGCCGGGCGGCGTTGTTGCGGTGTCCGGATTCACGACAAGAGGACACGAAGCACCGGAGCTGCTTAGCTTGTTGAATGAAATGGCTGTTGTCGAGATCGGCAGTTTGGATACGCTTACGATCGTCGAACGGCAGAAACTTGCCGCACTGCTGGAAGAGCAGGAACTGGCCCTGTCGGACTTGATGGATACTACCAAGGCCATATCGATCGGCAGGCTGATGGCCGCCGACTACATCGTGACCGGGACTGTTGTCGAGATGTCCAATTCGGTTGTGATCTTCGGACGGATCATCAATGTCGAGACGGGGGAAGTCGAATCCGTTGCCCAGGTCATCGTGCCGAAGGATTCGGAGATGAAGAAGCTTTTGACGTGATCATGAGATTGTTGAAAACGGCTCTCTGCTGTTTGTTATGTGTCTGCTTGTTTCCTGAAATGGTACCAGCTCAACAAGAGACCGAGCGGCCTGTGCTGGCGGTCTTGGAATTTGAAGCGGAAAATATCACCAGGGCTGAGGTGCAGGAGTATACTGACTATCTTTCCTATACATTAGGTCAGACCGAGGAGTATCGAGTAATCGATAGAAAACAGCGAGAGCAGATATTACGGGAAAGAGAGTTCGGGCGGGAAGAGCGCACGGACGAAATCTATCAGAAACGGATTGGGGCCGAAATCGGTGCCGATCGGATCATCATTGGGAAGATCCAGGCCGCAGAGAACGGCTTCGCTTTGGAAGTGAGGCTGATCGAAATCGAACGCGGTAGGACCTTGAATCAGGTGTCTAAGGTATATGCCGATTCACAGGAGCTTTACAGTGATTGTCCCAAGCTGATTCGAGAACTGTTCCAAGAGCGAGTTCGGCAGCGCCGAATGGCCCAATTCACCTTAGGTGTTGGCCTGCTTTCCGGGCTGGGATTTCTGAGGGATGAACCGGACAACAGTTTCAGCAGGCACGTCCCCGTAGGCTTGTATGTCGAGTTTATCTATCCTAGGGGCACCGTGTTTCTCTATGAATATTGGGGATTTATACGCGGGTTGGCGTTAGCTGAGGTGTCTTATGGCTATCGATTCGGACTTTTCAAGCGAATGAAATTGATTCCCTTTGCCGGCCTTTCTCTTTTTGTGGCGGGTAACCCCGAAGAAGACGATCCCCTGAGTTGGATTGCAGGTACGGGCGGGCTCAATTTAGAGTTCGTTCTAAAAGGCAGCTGGAAGCTCAACGTACGTACCGGCTGTAATTTGGGATTTTACACCGGGGAACGCTGGATTGATCCGCTTTCGGACGCTTTGCTGTATTTTATTATCAGCACAGGATACACTTTGTAGAGAACTGAAAACGTGCGGCAAAACGGTCGCGCCGGGATTGCGTTTCAAGTCCTCTTCCCTCAGATATAAAAAAAGCAGACCGGCCCAAAGGCCAATCTGCTTTTTTGCCCGGAAGAGGACTTG
>CAYMGP010000026.1:0-12347 GCA_964390045.1 uncultured Spirochaetaceae bacterium
TCGCTGTCCAGAAAAGCATCATCAACGGTTGCCAGTCGGTAGCGGCGGCCGGTGCCGTCGGAATAATCACCATCGGGATCCTCGATGTAGACCTCGAGGCTGTCCTCGTCCACACCGGCATCTGGAAGCTTGAAGAAGCGCCCTTGGATGTAATCGTCCAAAGAGATGACCTGCTCGGAAACCAGGTTCTTGCCTATGAAGGTGAGGCTGCCGGTCTCATTGTTGTCGTAGCGCAGAAGCAGTTGATGCTCGCTGATGCCTGTTTGCATGAGCGCTTCGGCGCCCAGGGAGGAGAGCCCCGGCTCCGGTACTTCCAAAAAGGGAAAGGGATCGATGCCGATGTCCCGGCTTCCGATCAGCAATCGCTGCAGAAACTCCCCCTCGGCTCCCACATAGCCCATGAGAATGTAGTTCTGATCGAAGTAGCTGTATTCCTCCTCGAGAAAATCTCCGATCACGGAGGCTTCTATGAAGTAACGGTTTAGCAGCCAAACCGAAAAGGTGAGATCAGGAGTCTGTTGAAAAATCGGGCCCGACTCCCAGCCGGGAAACGTGAATGGATAGATCAGTGCCCCTGCGGGATCTATCAGGAATCCCGTAGAACCGAAAAGGGAAGCCTGCCAGGTTCCTTCCAGAAAAAAATCCACATCGGCGTCGCCGATATCCAGTTCGAACAAGGCTTCCGACGCTTCGACCTCAGACTGTACGAGGGAATCGTCATGAGCCGATAGGTCGGAGCTATCTTGCGAATGCGGGCCGGGGCTTACCACTTGCTGGCCGTAGAGTGTATAGTTAAAAGAGCAAAGTAGAGCTAAAAGCAAGCAGGGTAAGAGAATATTTCTCACAGCCTGTAACGTATCACAATCAGAGGCTAAAAAAAACATTGGGAGATAATCGAAGGCAGAACCGAGAATAGAAGAAATGACATCCCCTCAGGACCGCGCCACGGCCTTTGCAAATCATTTACTATCCAACCAGACTCTGAACAACCTGAACGCTCTTCAGAAAGAAGAGCAGATCCTCCAGTTTCTAAATACAAATGCCAAGACTCTTCTCCCAACCCTGACCTCTCCTGAATTCTTTCCGGGAAGCGGCTGGAACGAAATCCTGACGCTGCTCAGCACAGCCCTTGTGGAAAAAACGAATACGGTACTTTTACCCCGGATCGAGCAGCTCATCAACGAGAAGCTCTCTCTTTCTTTTATCGGCTCAATTGCACCGCATCCCATATCTGAAGACAAATGCCGGGAAGAGCTGTTGTTGTTCATGAAACGGATGCTCCAGAAACCCGAGGCGCGCAAAGCCCTGACCGGTCCGTTCACCGCTCTCGAGAACCAGTTTCCCGAAAAGTATATGGAAAAAGCGTTCGCAAATCGACAATACGTGCACTTCGAGCTCATCAAGGTACAGCGCCTGCGCCCTGAGGCCGGCGAAATCAACCAGATGATAAAAACGACCATGCTGCTCCGTCCGAGTATCCAGCTCATGACAGTCGGCCGCGCCGGCGGAGAGCAGGACTACCAATCCGGTCTTGTTCAATCTCAATTTGCACAAACGGTGTTCGAAAATATGAAAGAGCAGCTGCGAGCAGTTCCTCCCCCCTTGATCCGCGCTGCCGTTTTCAGCAATGTCTCCTTTGAGGAGGACAAACAGATCGAAGCCACGGCCCGAATCGCCTCGATATTCTCCGGCCGGGCTAAGAACTTTAAACCGATTGCCCGTGTAGACCGAGGAGCGAGCACCCCGGACCGCAGCTGGTTCAGCATCGCCCGCAGGAACTACAAGTTCTACGGCTTCGATGTCAAGATGCTCGACGAGTTCTACAAAAACGCCTCGGAGAGCGGATGGTAAGGCTTTGAATTATGAGTAAGGAAATCGTATCCTCCTCCCTCCCCGTTCGCAGCAAAAAGGGCTCTCTATCCTCGTACTTGGAATCCCTGGTGATCGCTGCAATCCTGCTGGTTCTCGTACAGACATTTCTCGAAGATTTTACGGTGATATCACAGTGGACTGTAAGCTCGCGGGATAAAATCCTGCTGGCCGGGTTCTTTTTCGATCTGTTTTTTACAGTCGAATTCCTCGTCAGGCTGTACTTCGCAATCATGGAAAGAAGGGTCGGCCGCTATCTGACGATAGAGCGTGGCTGGATCGATTTCCTCGCGTCGGTGCCGCTGCTCATGTTCAACTCAGGTCCCTTTGCCTTCAGCATGCTTACCGGGCAGGGACTCGTATTGGGAATGGGAGGTCTGCTGAACCTCCTCAAGGTAATCAAAGCGATCCGTATCGCCCGGATCTTGCGTTTCCTCCGGATCATAAAGATCTTCCGCCGTATCAAGAACGTATCCTCGGTCATGGCGCAGCGTCACGTGGCTTCCATTACCGCAATCAGTGTTACCGTGGTGGTGTTTTCCCTCTTGTTCTTCACAGTGTTTTCCCCGCGCCTGAATCTGGACGGGTTGGAAACGGCATATTCGGAAAGTCAAGAACAAATCGCCTCTCATCTGGAAGCGAATATCGACGACCCAGCACAATTCGTTCTGGCCCTCGAAACCCTGCAAGCGACCCACCCGACCCTGCTGATCGTGAAGTACCGGGGTCAAACCCTGTACTCGCGGTACGGAAACGGCTACTACCAGCGCAATTTCGCCGCGGGGGATTACAGATACCTGCCGCAGGGTGAGCTGGAGCTTTTTTTCGACCAGCGACCCTACGTCAGACAGCTCTCCCGGGATAGCATCCTATTCTTCGCTATCGTTGTTCTCATAGTGCTGGTCTATCTGCTGTTCTACAGCCCCCACTTCGCCCTCACAGTCAGCGATCCCATCCACGTGATGCGTCGGGGTTTGAAAGAGGCCAACTACAACTTGGAGGTCAAGATTCCCGAGAAGTACAAAACCGACGATATATTCCAGCTGGCCGAGCTGTACAATGAAAAATATCTGACATTGAAAGACCGCACTCAGAGTGAAGAGGTACAGAACTTACTGCAACTGGACCTCGACGGTGTATCGAAAATCTTCCCAGAGGAAAGTTGATTTTTGGTTGTTTCTGTTCTGCACTTTGTTCTCGATCTCCCCGATATCGCTTCGATAAAAGAAAAACGCCAGATTGTTACTTCGCTCAAACGCAGGCTGCAGAACAAGTTTAAAATATCGGTAGCAGAGGTCGATCTCCAGGACTCCTGGCGCTATTCGCAAATCGGAGCCGTCATAATCTCCAACTCGAAGAAGTTCGGGGAATCGGTGATGCACAAGGCTCTGCGCTTCGCCGAGGATTTCGCGCCCGGCAGAATCCAGGATACCCGGATCTTCTCCGAACACTACTAACCTTCGATTCTCTACTGTCTGCTGCTGCCCGCTATCTCCAAAAGATCGGTCAGAGAGTGGATGCAAAGTACGAACTCCCGCAGGCTGTCCTTCAGGGAGTAGTAGTTCAAACCCGTATAGTACAATTTTGTAAACACGGAAAAGGCGATCTCCTCGTCGGTGGTCTGAAGGTTGATGTAGCAACCGTATTCATAACTTATTTTCAACATGTCCTCGAGGCGGTTTTTCACGTATTCCGCCATCGTGGGTGAAAAAGAAAAGGTATAGGCTATCTCAACGAATCGACTCGATCTGTCAATGAAAAACCCTCCCTGCATGCCCTCGTCGTTTTCAAAACCCGCCGAGTAGGTCTCCTCGGAGCGCTCAGTCTCGTGGAGCTTGTATCCCAGCTCCTTAAAAATAATCCGTACTCTGCGGATCCGTTCTTCCATCACCTTTGAATGCTTCATAAATCAGGTATTTTCATTCTCCTTGTGCTGATAAAATTAAACCTTCTACCATCCCGCCGCCAGCCGTTCGGCAAGCATGCCGGGCAACCCGGCGGCACGTATTTTTTTCTGAGTCTCCTCAACAGGATACTGGATTCTGTAGTGATGATATACCATATCCTCGTCATCGAGCACACCAAACGAGGCGAGCGGGACCCTGTCGCGGGGCTGTCCCACGGAGCCCGGATTGATAAGGTAGCGACGCCCCGGATCTAATGCAAAGCGTTCCGGCGGACTCACAATCCGGCCCTGCTCTTCTACGATCAAAGGCACGTGCGTGTGGCCGAAAAAGCAAATGCGCACCCCCTGCCAGAGCTCCTCCATATAAGAGAAGCTTCTGTCCACATCTTTCTGTCGGGTGACATACAGGTCCTCGTCCATCGGTGAACCATGACAGACAAGATATCTATCAAACAGCAGACGCGGGCCGCGAGGAAATGCGGATAGCAGCTCGAGGCTCTCCCGGCTGAGCTGCGCTCGTGTCCAAAGAATAGCCTCTCGAGCTATCTCATTGAACCACTCCAAATTCTTCGGCTCGACCACTGTTTTATCGTGGTTCCCGCGCACCAGGGACTCGGTCATTGCGCATATCCTGCCTACGCAGTGCTCCGGGTCGGCATTGTATCCCACAGCATCACCGAGATAAATCACAGAGTCGATATCAAGGTTGGCGAGCGCTTCTTCCACTTTTGTTAGGGCTTCCCGGTTGGCATGTACATCGCTGAGCACGGCGATTCTCATCGGGCTCTACTCTATTCAAAGATCGTATTCGCTTCAACCGTCCCGGTACCCTTGCGGCGATCCTGACCGTCGTCGGCAGCGGCGACGCCGGGAAGGTACTCCCAGTTGATCCTCTCGGGCGCCCGGTGAAGGTTCTCTTTCACATGTTTGTTGATCCTCTTCGCTCTCTTGATCATATCCTTTAGAAACTCTCTCTGGCCTTTATTCTGTCGTGGACAGCCGGGGCTGAATACAGGCAGGGGATATACCTTCATCAGCCGGTTCACCTCTCTTTCTTCAACTTCACACATCGGGCGGATGATCTTCATTTCTCCGTTGAAAAATGACTGCACGGGCATCATCGTGGCGAACTGCCCTCTGAAGAATAAATTCATCAAGGTCGTTTCTATGGCATCGTCGAGGTGATGTCCGAGGGCTATTTTTTTTATTCCCAGCTTGTGAGCTTCTTCGAATAGAATCCGCTTGCGGTTGCGCGAGCAGATGTAGCAGTTAAAAGCCTTTTGATAGGAGAGGGGGAAGATGCTCGCTTCCACAACACGAAAGGGGATGCCCAGCGTATCCAGATACTCGCCCAAACGGCGAAGATTCTCCTTGCCGGCGGGATATTCACGCCAGTCGATGAACAATCCCTGCAGCTGGTAGCGTACCGGCACCCATTTCTGTCTCTCGACTAGAGCCAGGCAGAGAGCCAGAGAATCTTTGCCCCCGGAAACGCTGACAAGGATCCCGTCACCGTCTTCGATCATGTGGTGCCTGTTAATGCCCCGGCCTACCCTTTTAGTGAACACCGTCACCCGTTTCGCATCCCGGGGAGAAAGCGTGGAAGTACTGTACATGCTAAGCCGGTCCTTTCCCCAATAGCGAAACCGCAACTATCTCCCGCAGGGCCTCGATGAGCCGTTCGTCGTCTTCGGCAATAAGGGAAACACTGCGCAGCGATCCTGTAAACGCTCCCGCGCTGTCGCGGCCGAACACACCGCCGCAGCGATGGTAGGGGATCTGATCTGCAGTCTCGGTGCGAATAACAGGAAGGTCGACCTCGAAGTTGATTGGTTCCTGGATATCTACAATGACGCTCTCAGGACTGAGCTTTCTTCCTGTTCGTTTTCCGGCTTCCCGGCAAAGCTCCTCCTCGAAAACCAAACGATGATCGAGATCCTGAAGGATACGGTGTTTGTCGTTGCCGGAATCGAAGGGCACGGTGGCAACGAGCTTGAAGAGCCTGCGCTCAGAAACCCGCTGGATGAGCTGGAAGGGTGGAAAGGCATGTTCCTTTACCAGGGAGTAAAACTCATGGTCGTCGAGCCAGTACAGATCCTGCGCCTCGATAACACCTTCCTGGAGTGCGAGCAGCACAACCTTTTTTATCATGGCCGTAGCGATCCGGACCGTCTTGTGCCAGTATACTGTTTTGTACATCAGATACTTGGCAAACAGTATGCTCTCCACCGCGCTCAAGCCCTTTTCCCTCACGGCTAACCCTCGCGGATGGGGCTGGATTTCGGCAAGCACAAAATCGACATCCTGCGTCCCGTGGGGGACCCCGCAGAAATAGGCATCCCTGTTGAGGTAATCGAGCTTGTCGGGATCGAGCACACCGGACAAAAGATTGCGAAAAAAGGATAGATCCCCATCCCCATCGTAGTCCAAAGCAGGATCCACGATTGCCGCCACCAACCCGGGATCCACTCCCAATTCGTCCCGGATCAAGCGGGAAAGATCCGACTGCAGAATCCGCTCCGCCGTCAGGGATTCATGGCTGCGAACCTTCAGCTCTTTCAGTGAATGAGCATAGGGATAGTGACCGAGATCGTGCAGCAGGGCGGCACATAGAAAAGCCTTCGTGCCTTCCAAGGTTATCTGTGCAGTCCCAGCGGCTTCGGCCGTTGCCCCGCTCTTCGCTGAGTCGCTATTTGTCAAAAGGTGTATCATCATGCGTCTGGCCAGATGAAAAACACCAAGACTATGGTTTAGGCGGGTATGCGTGGCACCCGGATATACAAGATAGGTGGGTCCGAGCTGCTTGATGCCGTTCAGCTTCTGAAACGCAGGGTGGCAGATAATCCGAAGCAAAGCCCTTGAAAGAGAAATGTTTTTCCACACCGGGTCCTTGATCGGATCGTGGAAATCCTGAACAAGGTGATTCAATATCAATCCAGTTCTGTTCATTTTTCGCTTCTACTATAATCCAAACCACTGCACTGCGGCAAACTCCCCTTCGCCGTATCATCCGTATCATTTGACGAATTCCGCAACTTCTGATAAAAAAAAAGTATGAAAAGGTTGCTTTTCCTCCTGCTACTATTTTTATTGAGTCTTAGCTTTTGTGCACGTACCCGCAGAACCGGTGATAGCGAGACGACTACCGAAACCAGGCGGGCCGAATCTAGACCTGTCGAGGAAGGGGCAGCCAAACAAAGCCGGGACGAGGTGGTCAGCAAGCGGGAGATAAAGCCTAAATCCAGGCAGCCTGAACCTTCCGCCCAACCCCAAGCTTCGAATCTGAAACAGACAGAAGAGCAGAGGCTGTTGCCTTTAGGCTCGGATGCTGTCCAGCCCGAAGATTTCAAAATAGGACTTCTCGCAGGCCTGGTTGAAACATCCCGCAGTGAGCGGGAGATCATCAAGGTAACGAAACGCTTTCTCGACGGATTGCGAGAGGGCCGCGTGCTTACCGATACGCTGGAAAGCAGTATAGCAGAAGAGCTGCAGAGCTCGATCCAATACTATCTTGACAAAGATCTCCTGCCCCAGGAATACAGGATCGGCGCAATAACAACAACCTCCAAGCAACAACCAGTTGGGGAAAGCAACACAAATGCGGGCGAAAAAACCACAGCGTGGATGAACGTCCGCTTCTTCGGCTCTCCCGGGGTAAGTGAGGGAGAGATCTACCTGGCAGATATTACAGGCAGGTGGTACGTATCCGATTTACAGATCGATTTCGAAAAATTGAGCGAAGCGTATGACCGTGAAGAGGAGAAATACTACCCGTCTATCTATGGATGGGGGATACAGTGACATGAGACGGGAACAAGCGAGAGAGCTCGTAGAACAATACATCACCAGCGAATGGCTCAAGAAACACAGCTTGGCGACAGCGGCGATCATGGAACGGCTGGCCGATCGTCTGGGAGGAGATCCGGATACCTGGTGGGTCATCGGAATGGTTCACGATCTCGATTTCGACATCACCCAAGACCCGGCTGTTCACGGACGAAAGAGCGAAGAGATACTGCGGGAAAATGGAGCCGACGAACAGATTATCCAAGCTGTGTTGGCGCACAATGCTGAAGGGTTGGGTCTAACACGTACAAGTGTTCTTGATTTCGCCGTCACCTGCGCCGAAAGCATTACCGGATTGATCGTAGCCACCGCTTTGGTCATGCCCGACAAGAAACTTCTGTCCGTGAAACCTTCCTCGGTGGTCAAGAGAATGAAAAAAAAGGAATTCGCGCGCAAGGTGTCTAGGGAAAACATCATGCTCTGCGAGAAAGTCGGAGTTGCCATCAACGAGTTTGCTGACATAGCGGTTTCTGCCATGCAGGCTGTAGACAAGGATCTCGGCTTATGAGGCGATACCACACTTTGCTGTTTATAGGACTCGTACTGGTGCTCTCCTCGGCCATGGTATCCGCCGATACTCTGGAGGATATCGACAGGACCGTTGAGCAACTCGGCGAATTTCTTACAGGGATCATCCCTGACAGAGAGGGTCAGAATCTCACCATCCTGCCATTCCTCTCAGACAGGCACGGCAAGGTCACGCTCGGCGACCGTCTGAAAAGTGAGCTGGAGCTCTACCTTGCCGCCGAATACAGGAACACGAGAATCGTTCAGCAGCCCCAAGGCGCCAATACCTACACAGTTACCGGCGAGCTCCAATCGTATTCGCGTAAGGTACGGGTCATATGCCGCATAACCAAACCTGACGGATCGCTCGGCGGCGGCACCAGGGTGGACATACCTTCGACACCGCAGCTGCTCGGCCTGCTCGAGCCATCCCTAATCGAGCAGACGGAGCCCGGCGTTCGCTCAGAGCCGCTCGGCGGCGGTCCTCTGGCGACCGCATCAGAGCCGCTGGAGGACCCGTTTGAACCCGACGAGGCTGAAGGATTTGAAGTCCAGCTTCAATCCAGCGGCAGGCAAAGCCTGGCGCGCTATATCACTCCCGGAGATATCGATCGTTTTCGCTTCTACAAATCCGCAGAGGGCACCGTTGTTTTGGAAACTCAAACAAACAGCGATCTTCAATTGCTGCTGTACCGGGAAGGCGAAAACATACCCTTCGAGGTAAGCGGAGAACGACGAGCGCGCAGCCTGCGACTGGAGACCTCTCTTGGCGAGGGATACTATATTGTGGAGCTTCTGGCCTACGATTTCGACGTGCAGGGTTCATACATATTCACGATCGATTTAACGGGAAGAAGCAATGACAGCTTCGAACCGGATAACAGCCTCGCGCAGTCCAAGTCGATATTTCCCGGTTCCACCCAGGACAGGGCTCTTCTATCGGCAGATCAAGATTGGGTTGAGCTATCGTTCACCTTACCGGGATTCTATGCCGTGTATACCACTGGTCTGCAGGCAGATACGGTGATCTCGCTGTTCACGGAAAACGAAAGAGAGATCCTTAGAAACGACGACAGCGGTCGGCAAAACAACGCCTATATTCCACTGTTTTTGGGGATCCGCCGTATCTACGCACGGATATCCGGAAAGAGTGCGGCGGACGGTGGTACATATACACTGGGCTTCGAGAAGATCGAGCCGACTCAAATCTACCCTGGCGCCGGGATCGAGCAGTTTAATATCGAAGAAACACCGCGGCTAGCTCAGCTGCGCATCCTCCAGACAGGCAATTACCTCATCCATAAGCAAGAAAAGGACGCCGTCACTATCACCGTGTATAATTTGCCCGAGATGAGAGCGCTCGAGGGCAGGGACTCCCTGTATTGGCTGGCGGCGGGAGACTATCTTCTCATAGTTGAAAGCAAGCAACCCGGATCTGTTCGCTTTTGCATAGCCCCGGAGGACCAGACGGAAAACTGCCTGCGTTCTTTAAAGGAGTAACTCAGATGGGAATCAGGGTTGGAAGAATTGTTAAAGAGTTCGTTTTCAAATCGTTAATTGAGCAGGATGTTGAGCTGATTATTCACGGCCAGCGAAAACAAGTCGGTGGGCCCGTAATCAACATACAGGATGATTTTCTTGAAGTGGAAATCCGCAGCGGGTCCCCGGAGCTGTTCAAGGTAGAGGAAAAGGTACAGGTATACTTCTTTTTTCAGAATAACTACCACACCTTCTCGGCAGTGATTCTCGACATCGGAGAAGGGCGGATAAGAGTTTCACACCCCGACGGTGTATACAAGAATCCCCAGCGTAAATACGAGCGAATCGAAACCGAAGAACGGGCTGAGGTTTTCTTCTCGATCAAAGGTCAAAAGGTGGAGTTGAACTTTCCGAGAACGAATAAATATGTAGAGCTGTCTCCGGATAATATCAATACACGTTTGGATCTCGATTTCTCCAGCATCAAGAACCTTTACAAAGCGTTTAGGGAAAAGACAAAGGATGATGTGAGTGAGGCGCGCATCGTGATGCTGAGAGACAAATACCCGGAGAAATACGAAGAGAAAGTCATGATCGCCTTGGGAAAGATGCTCTGGATCCCTTCGACAGAGGAGGATTTTCCCGTCGGCGACCCCCTTGCCGAACAAAGGGTTATCACCCGCCGAGACTTGGTGAAATACGAGGAGGCTCTCGATCGCCCTCCCCACGTGATTACCAGCAAACTCGGAAATATACTCTACGAGAAACAGAAGAAACGCATTCATTCCGAACTGTTTTGTCCCATCCTCTATGAAACCTACATGATCGGATATATCTACCTATGCAACAAAGAGGACAGGAAAGAAAAAATACAGAAAGATCTGGTGGACTATGTATACGATCTATCCAAAGTGATGGGTTACTCCCTGCATCTCAGCGGTTACTTTACAGCAGACGGCAGCTCCGAGCGCCGCTATGAGGCTCCGATCATCGACATCAGTGCTTCCGGACTGCTGTTCGCCCATCCCCGGGCGGATCTTTCTCAGAATCTTCTTATTCACACAGACATGGAAATCACAGTGAAATTCCCCGAGCGTACGATGGTGATCGGCTCGCGTATCCGCAGGAAGTTTCAAGACAGCGAACGCTGCTATTTCGGGGTTCAGTTCCTCGACATCAATCAGGAAGATTTGAACTTTCTCTTCGAAAAACTCTACGGAAAGGTGTACACCCTCGAGGAGGAAAACAAATGGGAGGGCGGCACCCCACCTCCGCCCTTGGATCTGTTCGGAGAAAAAACTTAGTCCTCGGATGGCTCCTGCTCTTCTTCTTCCGATGAGAGAAGATACTTGAATTCCTCCTCTGAAACGATCTGCTCCTGATCGGGGGAGGCGTTGTTGTGTTCCACAACCATCTCTTTTATATGGGCAAGCTCGCTTTCTCTGTTCGATTGTATTCGCTGCAGGAGATCGAAATCCTGCTCCAGTGAGCTGGCCAGGGGAATACGTTCCTCGAGAATTTCTTCGAGGAGAGCTATGATATCTCTGTTGAGCTTCTGTAAGCCTTTCATATGAGCAAGTCTGTCGATCATAAGATGATTGGCTTTCAGGGACTGAAAGATGTTCGAGGAGGTTTTGTCCAGAAAGCGTATGTCCTCTACGATTCGATCCCTGTACAGGTTCGTATCTATGTTGAGCTTGAGGCTTGCAGAGATACCCTTGAAAATCAAGGCAAGATAAAAAATATTGTCCTCATAGTTCACGCGGCGAGTCATGGCTTTACCCCTTTCATTTTCGGTGCCTTCCTCGATCTCCTTGACTTTGGAAGGGTGATGTGTTAGCTTATGCATCGCCTCTTTATCCACGCCGAAATGGGGTGGATCATTAAGACCACAAGGAGGGATCAATGAGAACGTATGAGGCCGTACTAATTTTTCGACCGGAAAGCGAGCTTCTTGCCGAAGGCAGGGAGTTCGTAAAGAACCTGTTCAAAGAAGTTGGGTGCAAGGTTCTCAAAGAAGAGGAGATGGGTGAGCGGGCGCTTGCCTATGAAATTAAAAAGAACAACAAGGGCTTCTATCTGCTCTACGAGATAGAATCAGCTCCTGAAAACATTCAAGCCTTCGACAAAGCCTTCAAGCTTCGGAGCGACATCCTCAAGTACCTCTTCGTTCGTAAAGAGCAGTAGCTAAACCACACGAAACGGGAGGACATACAATGGCGGACATCAACAGTGTTGTCCTGGTCGGCCGACTGACCAGGGACGCAGAGCTTAAGTATACAAACACGGGATTTGCCATCGCCAACCTGTCGATTGCGGTCAATCGTAGGACAAAAAAAGACGACACCTGGCAGGAAGAGGCAAGCTTCTTCAATTGCGTCATGATGGGCAAACGGGCCGAGGCTCTCTCCCAGTATCTGGTTAAAGGCAAACAGCTGGCCATTCACGGAGAGCTGCGTCAAAACAGATGGGAGCAGGATGGCCAGCGTCGCAGCCGCGTGGAGATCTTCATAAACGACGTGCAGCTCCTGGGAGGACGAGCCCAGGAGCCTATCTCCGGGGTTGCGCCGCAACGCTCCGAGGAGTATCCAGCCAAGGATATTCCCACAGCCGATGACTTCGACGATGACATACCCTTTTAGAAATCTGATATTGGAGGAACAGTAATAATGCCTGATGAAATAAAAAAGGAAGACCAAGAGCCCAAGACGGAGACTCCAAAAAAGGAGAAGGCTCCCAA
>CAYMGP010000026.1:12447-41239 GCA_964390045.1 uncultured Spirochaetaceae bacterium
AGGAGGAGAAAGCTCCTAAAGAAGAGAAGGCCCCCAAAGCAGAGAAAGCTCCCAAGGAGGAGAAGGCCCCCAAAGCAGAGAAAGCTCCCAAGGAGGAGAAAGCCCCCAAAGAGGAGAAAGCCCCCATCGAGCAAGAAAAAACTGAAAGCACGAGTGCATCTTCGGGCGATAAAGATACTGACCAAGCTGAGGTAATCAGCCCGCCTCAACACGAGGCAGTACCCGCTGAGGAGGAGCAAAAACCTGAAGAGAAAAGCCGAGAACAGCCCCAAAAGAAAATCGAGGAAGCCGGCGAGGGAGAGAGGCCGCGGCGGGCCGGAGCCGGACAGACTCAAGAACGAGAGGACAGTAGACGTGGCAGAAGCTACGACAGGGATAGCGGTGGCGGGCCCAGAGGCGGACGGCGGCCGGGCCCGGGAGGCAGATCGAGATACAGACCCTTCTACAGAAGGAAGTATTGTAAGTTCTGCAGCAAGAAAATTTCGATCAGCTATCGTGACACTGACACTCTGCGACGATTCATTACCGACAGGGGAAAAATCCTGCCGCGGCGAATCACAGGCACATGCCCGAAACACCAGCGTCAGCTGGCAAGAGCAATTAAACAAGCGAGGGTTCTAGCACTTCTTCCATTTGTCGAGAAATAACCGTGATCGAAGCATTGGTATTGGCCGGCGTTTCCACCCTCCTCTATCATCTCGGCATGGGATTCGTTTTTTTCCTTATCCCGCTGCAGGTGGTATTGATCAGGAAGGGAAGCAGAAGCTTCGCCTTGACGGCTGGGCTGGCCTTTGCCCTGATCATAGCCGTCCGGTTTATCCTACTCGCGGGGAATCAGGGTTCGTTGGCAGCTCCGTTTCTCGTCATGGAAATAGCGACGGTAGTGTTGCTGCTCGGAGGATTGATCGTGATTCAATTGCCAGAGATTGCAGCGGAGTTCGAGCGATTTCGAGCTCCCAGAGTGCTCAGGCTGCTTATAGCAACGGCAATTACGGGACTCCTGGCCGTTCCGTTGATTCTCTATCTACGAGGCAGTGAAGAGTTCACCCTGGGTTTGCAGCAATTATTCGAGAGCCTCTCTGCCACTATGAACAGTGCACTCAGTGCAAGCGAAACGTTCGGTTTCGTTCCAGGCAACGGTCTGTTTCAAGCTGAAACCTTAATGGAAGTTAGCCGCACACTCCTGCTGCGCAGTTTCCTTTTCGACTATTTCCTCCTGCTCACATTTTCTTGGTGGTTGGGAACCATAATCGGTTTCCGCACGCTGGGAAAGAGTCCGGGTATGAGCAGGGTAGCAAACTTCAAGCTTCCCGATGTCTACATCTGGCCGTTAATCGCAAGCCTTGCCGTGGTGCTTGGCAGCTTGTTTGTGCGTCTCGGATTTCTTGAAATTGTAGCCTGGAATGTTCTGCTCATTATGGCGTTTCTGTATGGAGTGGCCGGGCTGGGAATCATTCGATTTCTGTTGAAAAAGTTTAAAATCCCTGCGGGGTTACGCTGGTTGTTGATATTGATTATCATTTTTGCGGCTTTTACCCCGCGGATCAGTCTTGCTGTCCTGGTCCTGGTTCCGGGACTGGGAGTATCGGAGATATGGTTAAAATATCGGAGAGAGGAAAGGAGCAAAGCCTGAAAACATGAAAATTATACTGAATCAAGATATCGCCGGATTGGGTGAAGAAGGAGATATCAAGGAAGTAGCCAACGGGTACGCCCGCAACTATTTGATCCCAAAAAAGATCGCTTCACCTTATACAAAACAAAACCTCGTGGTGCTAGAGAGCCGCCGGAAGGCTATCGAGCAACGCAAAGAGGAAAAGCGCCGTGAGGCAATGAGTATAAAGGAGAGACTGGAAAGCGAAGATCTCGTCTTTACCATGCCTGCCGGAGAGAGCGGTAAACTCTTCGGTTCTGTGAACAATGCGATGATCGCCCAAGAACTGGAAGCGAGGGGATACTCGATCGAAAGAAAGAGAATCGAGGTTCCCGAGCACAACATCCGCATGGTGGGTGCCCATACCGTGAAGATAAGGCTTTACGGTCAAGAAGAAGCGAATCTCAAGGTTGGCGTCGAGGCGGCTGAAGAAAAGTAAACACAGGTCATGGCAACGGCGGGCCTAAAAGATAAAGTTCCTCCCTACAACCAAGAAGCCGAGGTGGCTACTCTGGGTGCGCTGCTTCTGGATACCGAAGCCCTGAGCACGGTTATTCATTATCTACGACCTGAGGATTTCTACAAGACCTCTCATCAGCGTATCTACCAGGCAATCCTCAACCTTTTTGACAAAAACGAAGCCGTCGATCTGATTACTCTCACCGAGGAGTTGAAAAACAGCAACCTCTTGGAAGCCAGTGGCGGAGCGGCCTATATATCCCGCTTGACCTCGGCTGTTCCCACCAGCGCGAATGTCAAGTACTATGCCCAGATTGTCCAGGACTGCAGCATTCGGCGCAGCCTGGCCCGGATTGCAGCTTCGATCGTTTCCGATGCTCACGACGAGACCCAGGAAGTGCGGTTGATCATCGAGGAGGCGGAAAGACAAATCTTCGAGATCACGGACAAGCAGCATTCTGGCAGCTTTCAACCTGCAAAGGAAGTCGTTTCGCGGACCATTGAGGCCATCGAGAAACTCTACCATACGAAGGATGCCTACATCGGCATCCCCTCCGGTTTTTCCGAGCTCGACATGCTGACAAGCGGCTTTCAGAACTCCGAGTTCATTGTCATCGGCGCCAGACCCTCAGTGGGGAAAACCGCGTTGGCGCTCACCATGGCTGCCAACATGGCAATACACAACAAATTCCCGGTTGGTTTCTTCACCCTGGAAATGTCAAGCATGGCTCTGATGCAGAGGCTCCTGGCCAGCGAAGCGCGGATCCACTCGAATAGCTTGCGCTCGGGTTTCTTGAAACCTTCGGATTTTCACAAGTTGACCGAGGCGGCGAGCAAGATCTATGAAGCTCCGTTGTATATCGAGGACACCCCCTCACTGCGCCTTCTCGACCTACGAGCCCTGGCCCGGCGAATGAGACACCAGTTCGGGGTGGCGGTGATTTTTATAGATTACATTACCCTCATTACATCGGAAAACAGAGACCTCCCCAGACATGAACAGATCGCCGAGATCAGCCGCTCTCTCAAGGCCTTGGCCCGCGAGTTGGATATCCCAGTTATAGCTCTCTCCCAGGTACGGCGGGAAAGTGAGGGCAAACAGCCCAGCCTGGCAGACCTGCGCGAATCCGGTTCCATCGAACAGGACGCCGACGTGGTGATCTTTCTTCACAGGGAAAGACTATCGGGAAACGATGAACAGGACAGTGTTAGAAATGTGGAAACGGATCTTATCGTAGCAAAACAAAGAAACGGTCCGGTCGGGAATATAAAAATCGCCTTCGTTCCGGAATACACGAAATTCGAAAACATGGCCAAGAGCGGAGACAGCGTCTGAAAGAAACGCAGAATATGGCACTGGAAGACCGCTACGACTTTGACAGCCTCGTTAATGAAGCCGAAAGCTTGGTGATCGAAGAGATCGCCAGGCAGCTTCCCCGCTTTCCGGATTTGTGCACCTGCCGGGATTGCATGCTTGACATCGCAGCCTACGCGCTGAACAAGGTTCGCCCCCGCTACCGTGTTTCCCTACTCGATACGGTGTACGAGGTTAACAGCGAACGAAACGCCTACCTGCGGGAGATCAGACGCGCTGTTACAGAAGGCATCCTCAAAGTCAAGGCGAATCCCTCCCACGACTGAAAACACCCTGCCTACGCCCAGGCCCAAGTACCGCATCAGCTCCCGTTTAAACACAGGTGATAGCTTTGCTAGCTTTGCTATCTTCGCTCTCTTCTCTCGTCCTCGGAGGTTCTCACTCTCCCGTCTGCGGTGAGAGCGGTCCACGACCCGTCTCTGAAGAAGTGGATGTTAAACTGGAAACGGCGGGATCGAATTTCCCAAACAGATATGGAGAAATCCCTGTTCAGAGAAAAAAGCCTGCCGCTGTGCACGTACAGGTGTCTGGGGACTTCACCCGAATCCTCCAAAATCGATTCTATCCCGTTCGAAAAAACCCTCACAGACTGCGACCCAAGGGATGTGTAGATACTTCGCTGTTCATCCGCGACCAGCGTTGCCCCTAGATCTTCGCCGGCAAACTCAACCAGGATTTTTGCCCTTTCGAAATTATACCCGGAATGGGCCTTTAAAACAGTGCTCGTTCGGTTTCGCTGTTGTTCCACAGCAAGGGTGTACAATACGCCGTTCCGTTCACCAGCGTATATAATATCGTAGACAAAGAGACTTGAATCCTGGACCGGAACGGTTTCTCCGGTCCGTCTATTGATCTGCAGCAAGGGTCCGGCAAAGGCGGAGAGGCTGGTACTGGCACCAACGAGGGTATCGGAGAAGGTGAAGATTAGTTTATTCATTCCCGGTGCATGGTATTCAAACTCCGTTGCGTAGGTATCCAGATCGAGCACACGGCAGAGTCCGCCCTTCTCCACCATCACGATACCATCGGGAGAGACGGTTAGCTGCTTGATCGGCGATTCGAAAAATATGGGCAACTGACGAATTCCACCGTACCAGGTATTCAGCACAGCGATTCCGCCCTCCTCCTCGCTCTTGTTCCACACCAGCAATCGTTGGTTGTCCAGATACTCCACTCCTGCCGGAGCGCTAAACGGATTGGTGAAGCGAAGCTCTTCAACATCCATTTGTTCCGACTCATCATCGCGGCCGAGGAAAAAATCAGAATCAAACACACGGATTTCATCGCTACTGGCGACGGCCAAGGCGCTGCCCTGAAAGGCCAGGTCGGAAATCTTCATGCGCAGATCCGTCGCCAGGATCTCTTCCTCTGCACCGGGGGAGAGAGACCAGATTGTAGCCTCCTCGTCAACAAGATAGATATCCCGATCGCCGCAAGCGACCCTGCTCAATCCTGGAAAATTATTCTCCTGAGGCAAGGAGATTTCAATGATGTATCTGCCTCCGAAGTACCACTTCTTGAGAGCCATCCCCGATTCAGTTTCAACCACGCCGAGGATCTCATTGCCTGCCGATGTAAAGGAGAGATCTCTGATTCCCTCGGCTCTCGTTCTATCAACTGTCTCTCCGCTCAGTACATCAACGAGGGTAAGATATTCACCTGTGGAGGCGGCAATGAAGCGATTGTTCGGTGATATCCGGATATGGCTCAGATTTGGTGAGGTTTTGACCTGTTTTAGCGTGTTTCCCGTACGAATATCGCGATAGGTAATCGTACCGGAGGGCCCGTACGTCATAATATTTGTTTCGTTTCGCGACACTGTGAAATACGATACGATCCCGAAACCTCTACCCATATAGGGAAGGACCCGCCCTGTTTTTGGATTCACGGCCGTTACACTTCTGAAATCCGCTTTTGTATAGAACAGGTACTTACCCTGGGGTGAATAGGATAGGTGGAGCAGTTGAGTGTCGGATTCAATCATGAAGATCCGTCGCTGCCGCTTCCAGTCCCATCCGATCAAGGTATCGGCCTCGATGCCTTCTCCCACCACTGCCGTGATATGGTACTGCGTCGGATGGACTGCGATCCTCTGCACGGGCCGATTGGAGATCCGGATCGTGGTCAGGAGTTCCTTGTCCGCGGGATTCCATACCCGTACCGTGCCGTCCTCGCCGGCCGAGAACAGAAGTTGTCTGTCGAAATCGTATACCAGGTCTGTTACCCCGCCGAGGTGGCTCGTCTGTATAAAAGCCGAGCGCTGCTCGGCGGGCAGCAGTGCACAAACAAGCACAAATAACTTTATTAAAACGTACAGCCGTTTCACCCTGCACTATCCGCGTAAAGATTATTGATCGAGATATAAGGTGCTTTGAGGATCTCTGAAAACGGTTCCTGGGTCTTTTTCTCCTCCAACTGACCTTCGATCTTAGTCACAGTGGCTTGAGGTACTTTTAAAACCCCGACTTCGCCCTCTCGGAGCCCCAGAGCGTTGAAAAGCACGCTGTCCCCTTCTATCTTGGAGAAAAGTAGTTTCACCTCCCCCTCGCCCTTGAAATCCTCCATGATCTTGCTCAGCAGATAGTACTTAACGATCTCCACGACACGATCATCAAGATTGCTGCGTTTTATGAGGAATTTTTCCGCCAATTCTTCGTACCCGATGGCCACCCGATTGGCATCCCGCAGGCTGTAGGACAGCGCACCTCGGAAAAACGGCCCTCGGTCCAACTCGGGGATGAAAAAAATGCTGTTCTCTGCCGCGGGATCATTTATGAATACAGGAAACTCAGGCTTCAGCACTTTCCCACATTTAGGGCAGCGGACGTCGAGGAACTCCCCTCTAATGATCTGCTCTTCGAACTCCGGTTCCTTGCCTAGATCAATGGAAACAGGAATATCGGCTTCGAATCTATGTTCACAGAAACATACAAGCTGACGTTTCATCACCTATCTCCCCATGAAGAACAGGATATCACTGAAGGTAGCGAGCACCGCGATTAACATAATGAAGGAAAAACTGATCATCTGGATACGGGAAATGACCTTAGGTTGAAGCGGTTTCCTGCGAATAATTTCGACAACGAACACCAGGATCTGCCCTCCGTCCAAGCCGGGGATGGGAAGCAGGTTGATGATAAACAACACGATGCTCAGGAGACAGAGAAATCGAAAATAGGATACCAAACCCTGTGATAGGCCCAAGCTAAAACCGCTCCTCGCTACCGACCCCACATAGTAGGTGATCCGAAGCGGGCCGGCCACAGCATTGCGCAAATTGACACCCTGGAATAAAAGCCCAATCCCTTTGACGGTAAGGCTGAATGTCTCCCAGCTTTCCTCGAGCCCTCTTGCCAGGGCTCCAGGCATTCCCACCGAGGCCGATGGGTACACCTCCACTTCGAATGTCAATCCAAGATCTGCAATTCCCTGCTCATTGTAGGATACAATCATGGTCGCTGCGCTTTGATCGGCGCCCCTGCGATATCGTATCTCCAAGGAGTTCGGCTCGTTCTGCAGCTGCTGGTAGAAATCGATGGTGTGACGCACCGGGGCTCCTGCTGCCTCTACGATCGTATCTCCCGGCTGCAAGCCCGCTAGAGACGCCGGGCTTCCGGGTTCAACCTCGTCCACCACCGGATCCCGCCAGGCGTAAACACCGATCTTGCCCGCACCTGTGTCGAGATCCAGCTCGGGGACCAGGGTAGCCTGCAGCTGTCCACCGTCTCTCTGTACCGTCAGTACGAGCCTCTCGTTGGGGGCCGTGGCCACGTTTTCGAGGATATCCTGGAAATTATGGACTGCCTCTCCGTTGATCGCGACGATCCTGTCACCTGTCTGCAAACCTGCTCGGGTTGCAGGAGGCGATTCGGAGATACTATTTAAATTGTAATCCGATGCCAGCACGATTATGTTTCCATCCGTGCGGATATCGAATCCGATCCACCAGATCAAGGTAAGGACTGCAACGGCGAACAACATATTGGCCACCGGGCCGGAGGCGGCGGTTACGATACGCTTCCACGGTCGAGCGGCAAAAAAAGAGCCATCATCGCTCCGTTCCTGGCGGCCATAAGGATCTTCGCCTTTCATCTTGCAGTAGCCACCGAAGGGAATCATGGAAATGCGGTAGTTGGTGCCTTTGTAGTCGAAGCCGACGATCTTCTTTCCCCAACCGAGGGAAAAGGTCTCCACTTCGATGCCCACCCGCTTGGCCGCTATAAAGTGGCCCAGCTCATGGACGAATACCATGATCCCGAAGCCAATAATTCCAAACAGTATAGTAAATATCACCGTATTAAATCCTCACACTTAGGAAACAACTCGCACTTTGTTTTTCACAATACAGAGAGCTTTTTCTCTGGCGGCTCGGTCGACCTCCAGTATATCTTCAACTGTTTGAGCCGGCGGCGACCAAGAGATACTCAGCGTCTCCTCGACGATCTCGGAAATCCTGACAAAGGATATCTTCTCAGCCATGAAGGCGTGATAAGCCACTTCATTGGCTGCATTGAACACGATGGGATAGGCTCCCTCCTGTTCGAGAGCCTGATAAGCGCAACGGAGCACGCGGAACTTTTTATAGTCCACCGGGTAAAAACAAATCTGCCTGTCGAACAAGTCGATCGTACCAAATTCGGCCTGGTGGAGTTCGGGAAAGGTCAACGCGTTCTGGATCACCATTCGCATATCGGGCTGACTGATCTGGGCGTAATAAAACCCATCAATGGTTCGAAGCAGAGAGTGCACGATGCTGTCGGGATGAATTACTACGTCGATCTTCGAAACATCGACGTCGAACAGATAGCGGGTTTCTATCAGCTCCAATCCCTTGTTTGCCATCGTGGCTGAATCGATTGTGTTTTTCGGTCCCATGTTCCAGTTTGGATGCTTCAGCGCATCTAGCGGTCGAATCGTCTCCCACTGTTCGACCGGCAGATCACGAAAGGGTCCACCGGAGGCTGTCAGAATGATTCTATCAACAGAGGGTTTCGGTACCTTGGCCAGCAAACTGAAGATAGCAAAGTGTTCTGAATCGACGGGAATTAGGGTCAAACCGCTCTTCGACAAAGTCTCCCTGATGAGAGGCCCGGCCATCACGATCGACTCCTTGTTGGCGTTGACCAATTGGCGCCCTGCCTTCAGAGCTTTCAATAAGGGCAGCAAGCCGTCGGATCCGGTGATGCTGTTTACCACCAGATCGGCTTCGATCTGCTCGATCATCTCCAACTGTCCGGAGTTTCCCTGATACACCCGTACGCCGCGCCGGTCGCACATCTGCTTGAACCCCTCGTCTTTCAATTCACCGGCGACAGCTACCGCTTGGGGATCAAACTCCTCAATCTGATCGGCGAGCTTGGCGAGATTGCTCCGGCAGGACAACGCTTCAACCTCGAACAGGTCTGGAAGCTTCCTGATGACAGATAATGTATTGGTTCCGATCGACCCTGTGCTGCCGAGGATGATTACTTTGTTCTTTGCTCCAATATTACTCATTTTTTTTAATTTACCTATAAAACCCTTCTATGACAAAGTATATCACGATAGCGATTTTGACATGATAAACCTACTCAAGAAATTCCCATGAAGAAAAAAAACAATGCAGGAGCAGTAAACAGCCAGGAGTCTATCGAGTCGAGTACGCCTCCTCTGCCGGGTATAAGCACTCCCGAGTCTTTTACTGCAGCTGCGCGTTTCAGCGCGGATTCAACGAGATCCCCTGCGATAGTCAGAATGCCTATGCAGGCTCCAAACAGTCCGGTTGCCAGACAGCCGATTGGCAGAAGCTGCGGGAACAGCGCTCTGAAAAGATAGGCAACCAGGACAGCGGTACAACATCCGGCCACAAATCCGAGGATGGATTTGTTTGGACTCACCGGATAATTCAGCTTCGAGCGCCTTCCCAGGAACGAACCGAACAGATAAGCCATGATGTCATTCGCGAAGTTCATGCTGAAAAAAAACAAGAGAACCAGGGAGGCATTTTTTAGGCTTGTGAGACGAACAATAAATGAGAGAAACAGAGCCGGGTAGATGAGCACGAGCAGCGATGTGGAAACCTGCTGCATCAGCAGTTGTAGTCCCTGCTCTCTTCTTACCCACAATAAGCGAGAAAACGTCACGATCAACAGTCCTGAGAAAGCGGCCGTGCTCCAAAGGGGAGCAAAGACACCGACTACTTCGAGATAGGTGATTGCCGGTATCAAAGCGGCCAGAGTGAATACATAAGGAAAAACAGGAACCCCTTTTTTTCTGGCAAACAGCTCGACTTCCCGGGAACCCAACGCTGCGGCCACGACCACGGCGATATTAAGCGCCAGGTGATTGTAAAACGGAAGGAAGAAAATCAGGACGGCAAAAAGCGGTAGAGCAACAACCACAGTCGCCACGCGCACGAGAAACGAGCTTTTTGTCATAGCCGCCGGTCACTCCGCTGCCGATCCAAGAGGTGGCAAGGATTCTTGAGCTCCGAACCTTCGATCGCGGCAGCCGTAAGTTGATAGCGCTTCCAAGAACTCCTCTTCCCCCCAGTCCGGCCACAATTTTGAGCTGAAGTACAACTCCGAATAGGCCAGCTGCCAGAGCAGGAAATTGCTGATCCGGCACTCATGGCCGGTGCGGATAACCAGATCGGGATCGGGAATTTCAGGATGATCGAGATACAGCCGGATGTCGGCCTCAGTTATTTCACCTTTACTTCCGTTTTTCAGCAACCGGTTCACGGCGCGTAGGATCTCGTCGCGTCCACCGTAGTCGATCGCCAGGTTCAAGGTCATCCTGTTGAAGTGGCTGGTTTTCTCTTTTACTCTCTCGATTTCACGCAACACATCCTGAGGCAAACGGCCCAGGTGCCCGGAATGAACAATCCGAACCTCGTTTTCCTTGTAAAACTTGTACTCCCGCCGCAGGTGATTTTTAAGCAGAAACATCAGATAGGAAACTTCTTTAGCCGTTCGTTTCCAATTTTCTGTTGAAAATGTATACAATGTGAGGTAGCGGATATTCGCCTTTAAGGCAGCTCGTACGATCCGCTTGGCAGCTTTGACTCCCTCCAAATGCCCTCTTGTTCGGGCTTTTTTCTGTCTTTTTGCCCACCTCCCGTTGCCGTCCATAATGATACCGACATGCTCCGGAAGGCGGGATGGCGTTTCAGTGGCCATTAGATTTCCATTATTTCCTTCTCTTTGGCCTCCACCACCGCGTTCACGTCCTCGATGTACTTATCCGTGAGCTTCTGGATCTCTTCCTGTCCTCGTTTGGACTGGTCCTCGCTGATTTCAGATGCCTTTTGCAGATTTTTTAATTCATCATTGGCATCCCGGCGAATATTGCGAATCGAGATACGACTCTTCTCCGCCATGTTGCGAGCCACCTTGGCCAGCTCCTTTCGCCGTTCCTCCGTCAAAGGAGGAATATTGATGCGAATCACTTTGCCGTCGTTGTTGGGATTTACAGAAAGCTCGGATTTCTGGATGGATTTTTCTATCTCGGAGAGCACCGAACGATCCCAAGGTTGGATTACGACCAGCCTGGCCTCGGGCACGGAAATTGTCGCCACCTGGTTCAGGGGCACCTTTTGATCGTAATATTCCACTCGGATATTTTCAAAAAGGGCACTCGAAGCCCTACCTGTACGGATCGTCTTGAATTCATCCTGGAGGGCTTTGACTGTTTTTTTCATTTTTTCTTCAGTTTCTCTGTTTACCTTTTCCATTCTCCTTCACCTCGTAAAAAAAACGGTGAACCTCCACTCCTACCGAGGAGGCTCACCGTCGATCTTGCTACCCGAGCACCTCTCCTACTTTGTAGTAAAGATAATCGCTTATCTCTACTTTTCCATTAATTTCCTTGCTCAGGTTCTCAAGTACCTGGGAAACCTTCAGATTCTGATCCTTGACAAAGGCTTGATCCATAAAACAGATTTCCGATAAATGCTTGTTCAACTTGCCCTGCGCGATTCCCTTCAGTACTTTTTCAGGCTTTCCCAAGTTTTCTGCCTGTTTTGTGAACAACTCCTCCTGCTCTTTCATATAATCCGCCGGTACCTGGTCTCGATTCAGAAACAGAGGAGCGAACGCTGCCGTATGCAGCGTCAGATCGAAAGCCACCTCTCTTACTCGGGGATTTTCTTTTAACGAAGGATCGGAAACCGCAAACTTGACCAACACTCCGATTTTTCCTTCCCCATGAATATAATCCACGAGCAAATGCTTGGGATCTGCCTCGAGAACCTGCAATCGCCTCAGGGTGATATTCTCCTTGATTTTGCCTACCGCATCCTGCACCTCGGGGGTGAACTCCTCATCACTCACGGAGCCACCTTTTTTTAATGCCAGCTCGGTGAGTTTCTGTCCGAGTCCGAGAAACTCTTTATTTTTAGCCACAAAATCTGTCTCGCAGGTGAGCTCGAGCAGAACTCCCTTCGAGTCCGCGATGCGGGAAAAGATACGCCCTTCCTTGGTGGCTCTGTCCGCTCGTTTTTGAGCTGCCGCTAACCCCAGCTCTTTTAGTATCTTCTCAGCCTCTGTGAAATCCCCGTTCGCTTTTATCAAAGCTTTCTTACAATCCATCATGCCTGCGCCTGTCTTCTCGCGCAGTGTTTTGACATCTGTTGCCTTTATATCCACATTTATCTCCTACTCTTCGTATAGCTTATCTTCGTCTACATTGTGCTCGTCCGCCAGATCGACAGATTTCACCGCGGCCGCCTCATCGGCGGGTGCCTTGCTCTCCTCTTCTTCGGGATTGTAGTCCGAGTAATCCTTGTCGGTGAAGCTTTTCGGCTCTTCATCTTCGCCGCCGCTTCCGATCGATGCACCAACGGCAACGGTCTCGACGCCCTCGACCTCCTCTTCATCCTTGAACTTCTCCTTCTCGGAGATTTCCTCCTTGCCCACGTAGGTGGTGAAGTCCTCTTCAGTCGATTCGTCCTGAAGTGTTTCGATTATCTCCAGCCCGACTTCGTTCTCCGCCTCGACCACGGCATTGGCCATGATCTGGGAGAAGAGATTGATAGCCCGGATGGCGTCGTCGTTTCCCGGAATTGGATAGTCGATGTCTTCGGGGTTGCAGTTCGTGTCTACAACAGCCACGATGGGAATGCCCAGTCTCTTGGCCTCGGCCACGGCAATCGCCTCTTTACGTGTATCAATAACGAAGATGATTCCAGGTAGATCCTTCATCTCTTTGATGCCGCCGAGACTCCGCTGCAGCCGGGCCCGTTCTTTAACCAGGCGAGAGATCTCTTTCTTGGTCAATTTCTCGAAGGTTCCGTCGACCTCCATCTTCTCGATTTTTTTGAGACGGAGCAAAGACCTTTTGATCGTGGTAAAATTTGTAAGCATGCCGCCGAGCCAGCGATTGTTGACGTAAAACATCCCACAGCGTTGAGCTTCCCGTTCTACCGCCTGCTGTGCCTGCTTCTTGGTCCCGACAAACAGAATGGCTTTCCCATCTAGAATGGTTTTCCGAACCGCTTCGAATGCTTCTCTGATGGAAACGATTGTTTTTTGTAGATCGATGATGTGGATCCCGTTCCGTTCGGCGAAGATGTATTTCTTCATCCGGGGATCCCAGCGCTTGGTTTGATGCCCGAAATGAACACCCGACTCAAGCAGATTTTTCATAGTTACGACTGCCAAATGCGTCCTCCTTGCTCGTGATCCGCAGCCGGATCACATGCCTTCTCTCATTCTCGTGCAGCTCAGAAGCAGTGGGAACCGGTCCTGGCAGGACCGTCCCCAAAACACAACCCACTTGCGTGCTTGTATTCTGCTCTGAGTGCCGGAAGATGATGTTCCCGCTCATCTGCTTACAGCAGACAGATCATCACTCACTGCAGGGAACATTTATTTCTTTTTAAAATGCCATAAAATGTTTCAAGAGGCAAGCCCACAACGTTGCTGTAGGAACCCCTGATCCACTCGACGAAAAAAGCACCGCGTTCCTGAATCCGGTAGGCTCCGGTGACACCGGACCACTCCCCGCTTTCCAGATAGAAGTCCAGCTCCTCTTTGCTCAGCTTGGCGAACTTCACTTCCGTACATACACTCCTAAGATCCACAGGATCGCCCTTGGATGGAAGGAAACCGATTCCTGTGTACACCCGGTGTACCTTTCCAGAGAGCAGCTTCAAAATTCTTTCGGCATCTTCGATTCCCTCGGGCTTTTCTACCGCCTTCCCGTCGATCTCCACGAGGGTATCGAGCCCGAGCACCCAACGCGGAGATTCTTGCTTGAATCCCTCGACCACGGTTTCAATCTTCCGTAAAGCGATACGCTTTACCCGCTGCTCAACGCTGTCAATGTGCGCGAAACTTTCGTCGATGTTCGGCGGGAAAGCCTTGAACGGGATGTGTACTCTGTTTAGCAGCTCCTGTCGCCGCGGCGAGCCGGAGGCTAAGATGATGGTTTCCATAGTTATTTCATTCCTGGTTCATGTCATTGTACGTAGGTGATCCTAAAGCAAGCGAAAAAGTACTATACCACCCAGCACCCCAACAAAAGTACCGGGATTGACTTCGACGAACAGCTTAATGACGGATAAATCGAATCCTACGGGCCCAATCCCCAGAGCAAGCTCGATGTCCATAGCTAAAAGGATCCGTTCCAGGACCTCCCAGGCAAGACTACCGATTAAGAACCCCAACCCCAAAAAAACAAGAAAGGTGGAGCGATTCCTGCTGCTCAACTTCATTTGATTTGAAGAATATCGCAAGATCCTGATATTCTGTCAAGGCGCGGATTGTTATTGTGTTTTGCACCCGCTGGTGTCGCCCGCGTTGCATTGACATGGGGGCGTGTTTCCAATAGGATTTCTTGGAGATAAGTACCTGGCAATCTTGCTGAAGATCCAGATTCTCGCTTAACATATCCTATTGCTATGAGAAACTGATTCCCACAGTATTTGTCGGCTGTGCGGAGCAGCTAAGTTGTTTCTCGCCCTCGCTGCATCCCGGAGATTGCAGGGGGAGTGCGGCGATAAGCCATTTTAAGATCGTTGCTTTTAGGGGGAATTGCGCTTATGCTCAAGACACCGGATATCCACAATCCAGCGTATCCGCTCGTCAAAGTTGCCCTGTGCCAGGTTCGTACAGAGGCATGGGAACTGGAATCGAATTTTAGCAGAACGATAGCTCAACTTGATGAGGCTGCTGAACAAGGTGCACACATAGCTATCACTCCCGAGTGCGTGCTACACGGTTACGCACCCCTTTGTGACGCGTACAAGGAGAAGATGCTCCAGATAGCACAGCCTGTAAACGGTGAAATGATCGCAGCGTTTAAAGAGAGAGCTGCAACCCACGGTATGCATGTTGTCCTCGGATTTGCCGAAATAGACAAACAATCCAATATCTATAATACAGCGATTACAATAGACAACCACGGGAAGATCCTGAGTCATTACAGGAAAGTCCATTGCAGGGATTTCGAAAGCATCACCGGCTCTGGGGTTTTCAAAGCTGGAAGTGAATTTCTTGTGCGCTCAATGCGTGTTGATGCAGAAACGTACAAGGTGGGAACAATGATCTGCTTCGACCGAGAGATTCCCGAGACAGTCCGCTGTCTTAGAAGTCTTGGTGCCGAACTGATTGCATGTCCCCTAGCAACTGACACGGACGGTTTTTTCGACACGTTTGTCAATAACGAATCGATAACCCGAGTGCGGGCTGCCGAGAATGAAGTGTTTATTGCAGTTGTGAATCACTCTGGTCGATTCAACGGTGGAAGTTTTTTGGTCGGCCCTGGAGGAGAAATTGTTCATAAAATGGACGGCAGACCTGGAGTGGCGATAGCGAGTATTCATTTGAGGGTAGTTTATGAACAGTTCCACAAGCAGCCGTACGGATGGATGGGCTGGGGCTATCGCCGGGCTGATGTTTACCAAAAGCACATGTGATGTAAGCGATTGGAACTAACGAACACATCGAATCAGTTTGTTTCGCTGCCTTCCGACAAGGCTTACTGTTGCCTTTACGTCTCGCATTCTATAGCGGCACTCGGTGCATTTTTGCATTCGGTTCACTTTTTCGGGCGGTGAGTCAGGTTTTGAATTTTTATCGCGTGGTGCGCGGCGGTGCACATGCGCACCATTGCGTACGGTACGATTCCAACAGCGATGCTTCCAGGAACAGGGGTTCTGCAAACCGCTTTTTCACTCGAGAAAGGGTGGATCCGGAGACCTCCGATCCAACGTGACGGACCAAGGCAGCACCAAGCGCCGTGGCTTCTTCAACGCTGCTTGTGTAGACCTTCTTGTCAGCAAAGAATGCAGCGAAAACTGCCAGGTAGTAGCGATTCTGCTTGAATCCCCCATCCACAAAGATGTGTTCGATTCCGGAGAGGTCGAATCCAATGAGGTCTGTGCATATTGCGCAGGACAGTCCGGCCACAACGAGCGCATGGTAAGTGACCGCAGTGACGCGAACTGATTTGCCACTGCTGTTGACGCGGCTAAGGTAGGTTTCGGGGTCAAGCCGCTGATCCTCCAAGACGACCGTCGGGGTGCATTCACCATGTGAAGGCAGAAAGAATGCTTTTCGCTCTCGGATGATTCGGCTGAGTATAGCAAGCTCGTACTCTCCGCGATACTCCGCCGGGAGACGTTCGAGTTCACGGTTGAGGATGATTCCGGCGGGATAGGTGTGAGTCTTCACCGGTCGGCCTGCAACATCAATGTTGTAGAACACCGAGCTCGCCATTTCTTTTTTGCTCAGCTTTGTATCCACCGAGGGCATCATTGTTACGCACCAGCTTCCGGTTGAGTGGAGACAGAACGCTCGGCCGTACTCCATCATGTAGGGAACGAGCGAGGCGTTGGAGTCGTGGATTCCGGGCATGACAGTCGTTGTACGATCCAGATGGAGGGTGTCAGACGTATCCGGCGGCACTCGCATGGTGTCATTGGTAGTGGGTACTATGTAGGGCGACAGCGCTGCGTACCCGATGCGCTCAGCAAGAGCAGACCATCGCCAGCACGCGAAGTCCCAGAGATAGGTATGGCACCCCAGGTAGGTGAGTTCTGCGACTCTTTTTGAAGTCAGAAGCATGACAAAATAATGTGGAAGACAAACAACAGACGTCGCGTTTGCAACGACGGACGGAAAGTAGTGCTGCGCGTTCATAAAACCGATTGCTAGGTTTACAGATTGCCGGAGCCGCGGCGTACAGGTGTTTTGATACAGCTCTTCAGGATCGCCCCCGATATCTTTGAGCTGTGCGAATACATCTGGCGCCGGCTCATTCAGGTAAGACAACACCGGTGCCAATGGCGTTCCGTCAGAATCAACGAGCACGAAGGCTGCTGCGTGAGCTGACACATTGATAGTCGCTATTGGGTAGTCTTTCGTGAGCACCTTAAGACGCGAAAGAAACCACTCCGTGATTTCCTTCATCGGCTCAATCCGCAGACCGTGACGGAGTACCTCCTCAAACTCTCTCTTTTCTATATGAACTACAGACCCGGTTTCGTCAAATACGACGATTTTCTTGTTGGTTTTCCCGATATCCAGCACAAGTGTGTGCGTCGTCGGGTCTCGGCTCACGAGAAATACCTCTTTCGCAACTCCATCTGCTGCAACTCCGTGAGTCCTTTCATCCCGCCAAATGGTATGGAATTCAGCTCGAACCGCGCATTGAACTCTGCTACCTCCAGCCTGTCAAATGCTTCCAGCAGGCTACCGCCGGTTGAAATGATGCAATCATTCTGGATTATGATCAGAGGGGCATCGTTTGATATGCGAGCCGCGACCGCAGGTGGATCGCTGTACTGCGCACCAAACGGTAGCAGTTCGATCTCCCGGAGAAGGACGTAGCTCTCCGGAGTGCTCTTCGTGTTCATCCGGTGTCCGGTCACGGCGAATGCCATGGCATTTGGGGGCTGCGCAACAATCACCGACTTGATTCGGGGATTCGTCTCGTAGATTGCCGCGTGGAGTGCGAAGGAGCGACTGGCGGGATGTTCATCATATTGGACTCCATTCTCGAAATAGACCAGGTCGTCAGGCACGACCAAAGCTCTGTCAACTCCGTGCGGCGTAAGGAGGAACCCGTTGCCAAAGCGACAGGAAATGGAGCCCATGGAGCTCATAAAGAACGACTGCTCATACGCGCGAATGACGAAGCCAGCCATCTTTGTACGGAGGGAGCGCTCTGCGTCACTGATTCGGTGTCTTGTTTCACCCCGGTTTATAGTCGGCGCGCCGGATGGGATCAACTTCAGCTCATCAGTGCCCAGGTAGTGAATGTTACCCAGTTGTGCTGCCTTGAGCGTGATTTTGGCGGCGGTCTCAATAGTCTCAAAGATCGTGAAGCATCTACCAATGCTCTCTTCGGCGACCACGGCGCCGTGGTTTTCAAGTATCGCTACGATTCTGTTTGTGGAGATGGCGGACACAATCTTATCCGCAAGATCGGTAGAGCCGGGCAGTGCATAGGGAACAAATGCGACGTCTGAACATACCCGGTAAACGCTGGGCAGTATCATGACATTCGGCGTTCTCCGATTGACGCTCAGGGCGACAAGTCCCACTGGATGGGCGTGCAGCACTGATCGAATCCCCCGGTGCCTCCGGTAGATCTCCAGGTGGAAGGGCGTCTCTGATGATGGTGTACACTCATTGTACATTTCCCCTTGCAGATTCGTAAGAGCAACCTGGTGCGGCTCGAGAACTCCCTTGTCCGTGCCGGTGGGAGAGATCCACACAAGATCGTTTTCTCCCCGAATAGATATATTGCCTCCCGACGTGGTCGTCATGCCCCTCCCGTAGAGACGCCGCATATACCAACAGATCTGCTCGGCGCTGGTCAGTTGCTGCGGATCCGCTGCTTTTGGCAAAGCCCGGCTCCACACGGTCACTCACCTCGAAGGGTTTCGATGAGGACGTGCACGTTTTCCAGAGGAATGTCTGTAGGCAGACGGTGCGTCGGCCCCGCGATATACCCTCCATTCCTGGACATGATGTCCAGGGTTGTGCTGATAGTCTCCCGCAATTCTTCCGGGGAGCCGAAGGGAAGATCGCGTTGCGTGCTGATCCCACCCCAGAAACACAACGCATCGCCAAAGTCGCTCTTCAAACGCGCAAGGTTGTAAACCTCCGGCTGTACGGTCTGGTATATATCGAGTCCTATTTCAATCAAGTCCGGAAGTATTGCAGAGATATCGCCGCAGGAGTGCAGCGCAACAATCTTGTCGCTCTTTTTCACGCGTTTGAACATTTCCTTCAATCCCGGCTTGATGAATTTTCTCCACATCTCCGGACTCATGAGCAGCCCGGTCTGTTGTCCATAATCATCGCCGAAATAGAATCCGTCTATCCCATACTCGAGGGCAGTATCGATAATCTTAAGATTGTACTCAAGCACGCTCCCCAGAAGATCTACGGCGAATTGCTGCTCCAACGCCATGTATAAAAGCATGTTCTCAAGACCACAGAGACTCCACGCACGCTCAAAGTATGTTGTACCGATTTTCCCAAAAAGGACTGCATCTCCTCTGCCCTTGAGGGCGATAGTCGTCTTGTCCCGTACCTGCTGCAAGTCCGGTTCGGGGAAAGAGTACGTGGTATCTCTCGGAGAGGAGAACTTCAGGTCTCTTATGATGCCGATGTCCTTGTCGATACCCGTTCTGTCCCACTCAACTCCGAATTCATCTTGGAATATACCTGGTTCAATGAAATGGCCGCCATTGTAGCTCACTTTGAGGCAATGGTTTGCGAGATATTCATCAAACTGCTCACGGCCCATTCCGTAGAATTGCACCGTGTTTTCCAGTTGTTCGTTAGTGAACTCGATTGTGTACGGTGTTCTATCTGGTTGTTTGTGTGAGATCGACGCAAGTGTGCGGTCCCTCCGGTTCATAAGTATCATCCTTTTCCACTCGGATAGGTCGTTAGACGGCTACATGTGTTTCACCTAGTCGGTGTCGTGCAGCGGAAGCTCCAACACCGACACGTGCCCAATCGTTCTCGTGATGTGCTACGTTTCATGCGGACAGTGTTCATCCGTTCTGTAAATCTCAATTTTTCTCGACTGAGAAAGCCGTCAGTGACGGCGTGTAGCGTGCACTATAGTACAGCCGGTTTTTCATCTCCAGACATTACTTGCCGGCCCTTCAAATTTGCATTTCGAGTTTCTTCGAGGACAAAAACGATCAAAGAAAGGATCAGCACTAATCCAAGAGTGAAGTTATAGATATTCCCACTGAGGTTCAGCAGACTGAATCCTTTCTTCAGTACGCCAATCAGCAGAACACCGATTAGGGTTCCCTTCATGGAACCCACACCACCAAGGATGGATGTGCCCCCGAGCAGGACAGCTGTAATAACTTCGAAGTTCATATAGTCGCCCATGCTTGTCTTGGCAGCTGATAACCGGCCTAAGTAGACGAGGGCTGCAAGGCCACATAGCAAACCCGTGAGAGTGTAGATGCCCAGCTTGATACGATGCGTGTTGACACCGGAGAAAATAACTGCGTTCTCGTTGAAGCCGATGCCCTTTAGATTTCGACCGAGTGCGCCGCGCTCATAGAAATAGTTCAGTACAACGAAAATCACGAGCAAGTAGACGAATTGGATCGGCAGAAACCCAAACAGCTTCGTCGTAGATATTGCGCGAAAACTAGCAGGAAATCCTCCGTACGTAATGGTTCGAGCTACGATCATTGACAGACCCCGGTACAAGTACATTGTTGACAGGGTTACCACAAGTGGCGGGATTCTGGTCCGTGAGACGATGAGTCCATTGAAGGCACCGCCGGCAATCCCCGTAAGCAGAGCCGCCACAATACACAATGCGAGGTTGCTTGTGGACAACCAGAAAACGCCGAAAACGATGGCGCTCAGTTGTAGGTTGTAGCCCACTCCGAGATCGATGCCCGCGGTCGAAATGATGTAGGTCATGCCCATGGCCATGATCCCAATCTCCCCGACAATTGCAGTCGCATCCAGAAGCACCCGCGGCTTAAAGAAGACCGGTTCAAGAATTCCGAATACGACGATGAGAGCACAAAGCGCGTAAAATAATATGGCCTGGTGGCTGAAAAATGAAGATCTATTCAGTCTCATTCGGGACCTCCCGTTGCTCATTTCAACTAGCCCTCTGCTCGCTTTCGCGCCCAAGACGCCTTCGGATTTTGCCGAAATCCGCCACAGTGATGAAAACCGCTCCCAAGATTATTATTCCTTGTAGAGCGAACTGATAGTAGTCTTGAACGCCGTAGTAGATCATTGCTATGCTCAGCAGATAGACAAGTGCCGCGCCCATTACTGCCCCAATAATTCTTCCAGAGCCACCGAAAATGCTTATCCCACCGACTACAGCAGCAGCAATGAAGAACAGCTCGCGACCAACGAACACCGAAGGCATGACCTCGTTCAAAGTCATGGCACGCAGCAGTGCGGAGATCCCCATCAAGAATCCCTCTACGAGGAACACTTTCATGACGGTCGTGTCCGGGTTGATCCCGCTATAGATGGCCGACTGCCGATTGCCGCCCACCGCGTATAACGCTCTGCCGAAGCGCGTGTACTTCGTAACGAACATGGCGACTATAGCTACGACGATCATGACCACAAAGGTGTAGGGAATGAGATTGAAGAACCGGCCCCGGCCAAACCACGTAAATCGGGGCCCCAGATTTTCAATCCACCCGGATTGTGGAAGAAATGTTGCGTACGCTCCGATGTGTACCATGTTCATTGCCAGAGTTGCGACAAGCGATGGCACTCTGAACTTAATGGTGATAAGCCCATTGATGCCCGCGAGGATCGTTCCAACGGCTATTGCGGCCGGCACCCAGAGAATCATGGGTGCCCCTGCCTTCACGAGCGCCCCGGCCGTGTAGGCCACGAAGCCGCTGATAGTCCCAACCGAGATGTCTATGTTGCCCGTGAATATCACCATTCCCACAGCGATGGCAGCAACGACGGTCGGACTGACATCCAGCATAAAGCTGTAAATCCCGCTTCTTGTCGAGAAATTCGTTGTCAGCGACAGGAATACAATAATGGCTAGGAGGATTGCGCCGAGCAACAACTCCTGCGTGACGGTCCAATTTCGCTTCATTTTCCTTCCTACTATAATGCCATGCTGAGCACCCGCTCCTGGGACAATTCTTCCCTACTGAGCTCGCCAACAATCTCGCCAAACTTCATGACCAGAACGCGGTCGCACATTCCGAGTATCTCCGGTAGGTCGCTCGAGATCAAAATAATCGATTGCCCTTCCTTGGCCAGATTGCTTATTATCCTATGAATCTCACTCTTAGCCCCGACGTCCACGCCCCGAGTGGGCTCATCTAATATGAGGATCTGAGGCTCCACGGCAAGTGACTTCGCCACGGAGACTTTCTGCTGATTTCCACCGGAAAGATTGTTCACGATGAAGTCTCCATCCGAAGGTTTGATTGAGAGCTTATCGGTAAAGGTTCGTGTAATCTTCTGCTCCTGCGAGGGATCAATAATGCCAATCGCGTTGGTGATCTTTTTCAACACTTTGTGCGTGATGTTGACGTTCAGTGTCATGGGCAAGACTAACCCATACGCCTGCCGATCTTCCGATATGTAGGCGATACCACGCTCCAGCGTCCGGCGATAATCGGTGACCCGGAATTTGTGACCATTTATAATAAGCTCGGCCTTGTCCGGATCGGTGAGGCCGCAGATCGCTTGGGCAAGCTCTGTTCGTCCCGCGCCGGCCAGTCCAGCGATACCCAGGATCTCACCTCGTCTCAGTTCGAAACTGATATTTTTTAGAAGGTCTCCCTGGCATACCCCGCGAACTTCTAAAATTACATCGCCGATCTCAAGAATCTCCTTTGGATAGAGATTACTGAGTGTACGGCCCACCATCCACGAGACGAGTTGATCTCTGTTAACATCCTTCACTTGAGCTGTATTGATGCATCGACCGTCCCTAAGGACCGTCACACGATCTGCTATTTGAAATACCTCATCCAGGCGGTGACTGATGTATAGCATAGACCTGCCTTCAGAACGAAGCCGTCGAATAGTTGCGAACAACGTTTCCACCTCGTTGCTGGTGAGAGCGGCGGTCGGCTCATCCAAGATCAGGATCTGAGAATCAAACGTTAACGCCTTGGCAATCTCTACCATCTGCTTGGCAGCCACTCCGAGTGTTGACACAACAGCATCCAGGTCGATTCGCATACCAAGACGTTGAAAAACGTTCTCCGCTTTCTCGCGCATAGCGTGGTGGTCGATTATCTTGAAGGGGCTCTCAAACGGCAGAATGGATCTCATTATTTCATGTCCCATGAACATGTTCTCCAGGACCGTGAGATCTGGAAAGAGGCTGCTCTCTTGGTATATGATTGCGATACCCTTGGAGTGGGCGTCATGAGGATTGGAGACGGTGTACGGTTCTCCATTAAGCGTCATAGATCCTTGATCCGGCGGGTATACACCGGATATGATCTTCATAAGGGTTGATTTCCCTGCTCCATTCTCCCCACAGACCGCATGAATTTCACCTTGGCGCAGATCCATACTCACATCTATCAGTGCTTGTACGCCGGGGAAATGCTTGTCTACAGCTTCAATCGTTAGTACTGCGTTTCGTTCCATGGCCACCGCTTCTCTAACCAAACACTTTGTTATTTTTTCAATTTATTTGTGGAATCATCCAGCCAAGCCACTGACTTAGCTGGATGATTGTCCTGTGATACGTCTGACTACAGAGCCGCCCTATTTTTTCAGGAAGTATTCCATCCCGTGGTCTGCTTCCGGGTAGCCTCTGAAATGGTCGATGTTCCTCAGGTTCCATACAATTGGAAGTCCGAGAATCATCTCATTATCACTCTTTATAATGTGCCCCTGCTCTGCATATGTCATAGGTTCACCATCCACGGCGCTCACAGCCTGACTTGTACCGCTGAGCGGAGACTTGTATCGATCTCCAGAAGGTGTATTGCCTTCCAGAATGTCCACTGCGACATGAAGGGTCAAATACCCAAGGTCGAACGGCTGCCAAAGGATGACACTTGCCATTCTGCCTGCTTCTAGGTCCCCTCGGAGCGTTTCGGGCACGCCTCCTCCAGTCACCGCGATGTCACGAGTCAAACCCAACTGGTCTCTCGCTGAAGCGACGGCAGGAATTGTGTTGGAAGAAAGAGCAACGACGCCCGCGATGTCGGGATTGGCAATTAGCAGTGATTTGATCTTTTCGTCTGCCGTTCCCTGATCATTTCCAGCATACACGATTTGATCCGAATCAGCCATCACATAGAGGTGACTGTACTTGGTATCCTTGTTGTTTTTATAGTCACGCACCATAGCAGCAATCCAAGCATTTTGATTCGGTGCGTCCGTTGTGGTCGAAACCAGCGCCACGGGTGCTTTGTTGCTACTCGAGTAGTCATCTTTCAGTTCATCAGCGAGTCCCCGAAGAATTGTTATCGCAAACTCGTCGAAATCAACCTGGTTGATGAAGAAATCACGGGCGGAGACGTTGACATCGGCATCCCAGGTGATAACTACAATGCCCATTTCCCGTGCCTCTCTGAGAGTATCTGCATAACTCTCTGGGTCCAAGGCTGATACCAGAATCGCATCGTATTCACGGTCAATAAAACTCTGGATGTAATTTTTCTGGTTTGCAGCGGAGGTCTGTGACATGGTGTCCCCCACCCAATCCACTTTCACATTGCCCAGTTCTGCCTCGGCAGTGCGAAATCCATTCTCACACGCGATGAAGTAATCCTCAGCGATGAACTTGGGGATAACACCCACCCGGTAGACGTCTTTTCCCGCCTCTTCGCTGCCGCCAGCGAACAGTGGTACCACTGCCACAAGCAGCATAAGTGCCAAAATTGTTGAAATGACCCGTTTCATATCGGCCTCCTTCGTTGAAATTATTACAGCCATTTTCTCCTCAATTTGCTTGGATGTCAAGCAAAATCGAAAGAAAATAGCAAAAAAAGACCAAAAATGACTGATTGTGATTGAATTGGCGATCCGATTGCAAGGTTCCAACCGTTGAACAGACATACCTAATGGACTTAGCGTTCGATGTACTGATGATATGACGCAATGATGCTCTCACAAGAACCACGATCGATTTTGAGACTGATGCGGTGTGTGCAATCCTTGTTCCTATGGATGCAGGCTTGGCAGACATTGCGGACTCGGTCCATCGCAAGCTGATGTTTTCGTTGCCGAACTAGTCAGGATTATCCTTCTCGGCCAGCGACGCATTTCATGATTCGGCCGAAAAGTGCTCACGTATGGCCTGGATGGATTTCGTGAGCTGGGTCCCCAGCAGAGGGTCGGAATAGTCTCGGCCCAGCTTGGGACCGCTGATCTCCAGGTAGCCAATGGGGGTGAGACGAGGGAAGCGCCCGGCATTTCGCTCGATGACGCCCGAGACCTCGGCCAAGTCCACGATGCCATTGGCGCACGACTCGCAGTCGAATCCAAAAGTGGACTCGAATAACGCGTCCGTGTTCTTGATGTGAAACTCCCACATCCAGGGGATCCCCAGCTCAAACAGTGCCAGGTTGGTGTGTATCACGTGCCCCTCCGCGTCCGCGAGGCCGTGCGAGATGTCACCGCACAGGTAGACCGGCACCGTTTCCTCCGGGTGGGCTGAGTGGTAGCTCCCGAAATGCGTCATTATGTGCGTGATCTCTTCAGGGGTGGACGGCGGCTCCGCCAGCGAGGACATGGGTTCCATCGTTAGCGCGGATAGGCCGATCTCGCGGGCGCGCCAGGAGAGTACCTCTATCGCTGCAATTGCCCGAGAGATTCCGTCTGCCTTGAGGTCCATCCGGTCCCGGGGAACAGCTCCGATGCTCGCCCCGACGGAATCGGACCCTAGCAATTTGCCGATCTGCAGAAACCTCCTGTAGGCATCCATAGCGGCCTGCTGTATGTCCGAATCCGCAGAGAGGATACCACCCAGCTCCCGGTGAGCGCTGAAGCAGCTACCGATGCACACACCGTGGTCTGCGGCCATCCGCCGCAGACGCGTGAAGTACCGGTCCGGAAGGGTGTACATCTCAAAGAAGCTTCCAAGCTGCATGTGTTTCAGATTCAGGCGCTCCATGAGCGCGAACAGCCACTCAAAGCTGTAGCGGTACTCTATGGGATCGCTCTTGATGCCAAGCTCGATGTTCATACAGATGCTTCTTTGTTGTTGCGGGGCCTCTTACTGTGCCCGCCGGATCCGGTATTGTCGCCGGCGGCCGGATTCACGAACACCACCTTGTTTACCCATTCGGATTTCCGGTGCATTGCCACCAGCATAGTAGGACCGTCGTCCAGCGGGATGCGATGACTTATTAGCGGATCCAGCTGCAACTCCTGCTGCATAAAGCGAAGCACCCGTGTCCACTCGTCCGAACCGCGAGGGGTCACCTTGCTGTTCCAGGTGCCGTAAATGGTGAGCTCCCGGCGCAGGATGTATGAGAACATCGCCTCCGGCAAAGTGAACTCACCGTGAATATTGCCCAGGAAAACCACCTGCCCAAAGAGCCCGGCTGCGGCGATGGCCTCACGGAAGGTAACCGAAAGACCGCACGCCTCCACGGTAATGTCCGCGCCGCCCCCGGTAAGCTCCTTGACAGCAGACACCGCGTCGGTTGCCGAAGGGTTCACCGTAGCAAAGCCCATCTCGTCCGCGATCCCCCGCTTGCGTGTATCCGGTTCCGAGACGATCACTGGGCGACAGCCACGGATCCGGAGCCACTGCGCCACCATGTTCCCTATGGGTCCGCCGCCGATAACGGCCGCGCTCATGCCTGCACGCACCGTTGGCCTGTTAGCCGCATGGTACGCAACAGCACACGGTTCGGTCAGGGCGGCGTGTGTGAGACTAACGCCGTCCGGAACGGGCAGGAGATTGAACTGCGGCACGTAGAGCAGCTCCTGAAATCCGCCGTCGCGACGGGAGCCAAAGTAATCGTAGGTGCGGCCAACGGCGTACTCACCAATTTGGTTGATCGCCTCGTCGTAGTTGGGGATGAGCGGAAAAACCACAACACGGTCGCCTACGAGGAAGGCGCTTCCGGGGGGTACATCTTCCACAATCCCTGAGAACTCGTGTCCCATGACGAGGGGATAGTGATAGGCGCCTCCTTCGAACGCACGGGGAATATCTGAGCCGCACACTCCTGCAGCGGCAATACGCAAAAGCACCCATGTGGGATCCGGAGGGAGTGGGTGGGAACGGTCTTCAACAACCAGCGTGCCGTCGGCGATGAGAACGACTGCTTTCATATCTTCGTAACGGTAGCGTGTAATTGGCGCATCGTCAATCACTTTTATTAGAAAACAATCGTATTTATTATTTAATGGCGTATTTTGATCGTTATTGATTGACACATCACGATAGGTATGCTAATTTTCTTAAGTCGAGAGGGAGGTACGCGTGGAAAAGCATGGGAAGACCATGAGGGCAGCGTTCATGGACGGGGTGGAACAGATCGAGGTGCGCGAGACGTCCGTACCGGAGCCAGGGCCGCGAGAAGCGTTGCTCAAGGTGTACAGCTGCTCGGTTTGTGGATCAGACATCAAGATCTACCGCTACGGAAACAAGCGACTCACCTATCCCGTCATTGTGGGTCACGAGATCGCTGGCAAGGTTGTGGAAGTCGGTGCCCAGGTTGAGGCGGTCAAAGTGGGCGACCGTGTCTCTGTGGGTGCGGATGTCCCGGCAGTCTGGCATCAAAACGTGCCGGGCAAGGACAGCTACGCTGACTATGCAACCGCCCACGAGTTCGACGGGGGGTTTGCGCACTACATGTTGCTCAACGAGCGCATGGTGGAATTTGGCCCGCTCACACACATACCGGACTATCTTTCCTACGATGAGGCGTCGCTTGCCGAGCCACTGGCCTGTGCGATAAAAGGGCTGGAGTTCGGACATTTCGGCCGCGGCAAGAGCATCTGCGTTATAGGACTGGGGCCGATCGGGTGTATGATGCTGGAGCTTGCCCGGGCCTACGGCGCGAACCGAATATTTGGTGTCCAGCGTTCGCGACCACGTCTGGAAGCTGCGAAACGGTTTGCTTCCGACGCCCGATTCATCTGCACGCAGGACGAGGACCCGGTGCAGACAATTATGACGGAGACGGGAGGAAAGGGCGTGGACATGGTAGTCACCACTTCTGGCAGCGTACAGGCGCACAAGGATGCCATCCTCATGGTCAGCCACTTGGGCTATGTCAATCTCTTTGGTGGGCTTCGCGGCGAGCCGGAGCTCACTATAGACTCCAATATCATCCACTACAAGGAATGCTTCGTGATGGGCACGCACGGTTCGGACCCGCGACACCACAAGGAGGCAGTCCGGTTACTCGCCACCGGGGCGGTGCACGGCTCGTGGTACGTGTCGGAAATCTTCCCGCTTTCGCGTATTCTGGACGCCTACGCATTCCACGAAGCACATAAAGGCTTCAAAGCCATCGTGCACCCGTGGGATGAGGGGTAAGTATGAACCAACAGCTCGAGCCGGGAAAATGCCCGGCAAAGGATGTACTCGTCTCGCCCTCACTCATGTGCGCCGACCAGCTTCACCTGGGCGAGGACACCGAAGAGCTGGTGAGGTTGGGCGTGGATTGGCTCCATCTGGACATCATGGACGGGCACTACGTGCCCAACTATACCTTCGGCATCAACCAGTGCCGGGTGCTGGGCGAACGCTTCGACCTGCCCTTGGACATGCACCTTATGGTGGACGATCCCAACCGGTGGGCCCCGGTTTTCGCGCGCTTCGGCCGGGAATCCTATGTTAGTATCCACCCGGAGACCGTTTTTCACCCCGCTCGAACACTCGAGGCCATCCGTGAAGCCGGCGCCCGACCGGGGATTGCCGTGGACCCGGGCATCAATCCGGCTCGATTCACGAACCTACTGGGCCTGGTGGACCTTGTGCTTATTATGTGCGTGAATCCCGGCTACTCGGGGCAGAAGCTCCTGCCCTGGACTCTGGAATCGATTTGTGAGGCTTCCGAACTACGCGAAAAGCTTGGTATTAGTTACCGCATTGAGGTGGACGGCAACGTGAGTTGGGAGAACATCCCAGGCATGGTGGCGGCGGGCGCCGATATCCTGGTGGTCGGTACCTCAAGCCTCTTCGACCCGTCCATGAGCCGCAAAGACGCTGCGGCGCAACTTTTTGAGCTCATCGGTCGCCGGAGATAGCGACCGGTCGCCTCACAACGGCGCAAATCCTCCCACGATACCTGCCGTGATCCAGACCGATACGTAGAGAATGGATCACAAACGTGTACCCTACTCGTACAGTTTGCTCAGCCTCGTTTCAGAAGCACGTCCCGTTCATAGGCG
>CAYMGP010000026.1:41339-45194 GCA_964390045.1 uncultured Spirochaetaceae bacterium
CCTACTCGTACAGTTTGCTCAGCCTCGTTTCAGAAGCACGTCCCGTTCATAGGCGGCCACCTCGTTCATCCAGGCTGTACCAACCGGCGAATCACTCCGCTCGCAGAACATGTCCCAAACAGTGCCAAATGGCATCGTCTTGATCTCCTCCTGTAGCGCAAGACGATCGGCAAGCCGACCCTCGTTCTCAGCCCTGCAGATGAGGTCGGTGGGTTCCAGCAGGGCGTAGAGGATTGCCTTCATGGTGCTGCGCGCACCAATGGTCCAGGCTGCGATTCTGTTGATACTTGCGTCAAAGAAGTCTGTGCCTATTGCCACCCGGTCCCACGCTTCCGCTCGAGCTATCTCGCGTGCTATCGCCCGTGTCTCATCGTTGAAAAGTACGACATGGTCCGAGTCCCATCGAACGGGACGGGACACGTGTAGCATGATGGTGTTGATAAACGGGAGAAGCGCACTGATTTTTTCGGCGATTGATTCTGTGGGATGGAAGTGTCCCGCGTCGAGGGTAAGCGCCAAATTCCTGGTGATCGCATACGCCAAGTAAAACTCATTTGAACCCACAACGAATGTCTCCGACCCGATCCCGAACAGCTTGCTTTCCACGCAATCGACTGTTTCTTTCGGGTCAAACTTTTCTGCAAACACCTTGTCCAGGGAGTCAATGAGAAGTTCACGGTGTTTCAGCCGATTGGCCGGTTCGTCTTTCCACCCATCCGGGATCCAGAGGTTGTCCATACAGCGGTTGACCTGCTCACGACCGAGATAAGCGCTGATAGTGCGACACCGTTTGGCGTGCATAATCCAGAAATCCCGTATGCTCTTGTCCCTATGTGCAAGGGTGAAACCATCTTCAGACTTAGGGTGACCGAAAAAGGTGCCGTTGAAATCCAGTTTGATTCCAAGGTCGCGGGCCCAATCCACCCAGCCGGCGAAGTGCTCAGGGCCTATCTGGTCGCGCTCTACCGGCTTTCCGCCGTTCTCCAGGTAGCTCGCGTGCAGCGCAAATCGGTGGATCCCCGGTATCAGGCTGTACGCCTTTTCGAAGTCCGCGCGGAGTTCGGCGGGAGTTCTCGCCTTGCCCGGGAAATTTCCCGTGACCGCAATGCCGCCTGAAAGTTCACTGGCGTTTCCTTCGAAACCGCCTATGTCATCCCCTTGCCAGCAATGGATGGAAATCGGTATGGTGGCCAGCTTCTCCAGCACGGCATCTGTGTCCACGCCGAGAGCCGCATAAGCTTCCTTCGCTGAGTTGTACCTCTCTTCCATTCTAATATCCTTTCCTTAATCAATGTGAAACACTTCTTCAATGGGGTGCGTCACCGGCGAGTTGTCGGGATTGGTCTCCATGATGTCGGCCATGTAGGCCCACCATTTCTGAACCACGGATTCCGAGCCGAGGCCCTGAGATCCAAAATCACCGGAAACTTTCTGACACGCAAACAACGTGTTGGTGCTCTCATCCAGAAAGATCGAATAATCACTTACTCCCGAGTTGTGCAAAAGCTCGAGCAATTCCGGCCAGATCTCGTCATGGCGCTTCCTGTACTCGTCCTTCATTCCGGGCTTGAGCTTCATTGTAAATGCGACGCGCTTCATGAATGCCTCCTACAGGTTCCGTGCGATATCGCACATGAGCTCTACGGTCTGCGGTGCAACATCCGCCTGGATAACATGGGCCGGCGCCATCAGGTAGCCACCACCCTCGCCCAGGATTCTTGCCCGCCGAATCATTTCATCACGGATTGCCTTCTCGTCTCCAGATGGCAAGAGTTGCTGCTGATCAATCCCGCCAAAGAAGCAGAGTCTATCTCCGTAGGTATCTTGCAGCTCCCGCGGGTCCGATCCGGGAACGTTCGGCTGCACCGGGTTGTACACATCGATATTCATTTCGATGAAATCTTCGAGCAACGGTGCCACAGCACCATCCGAGTGCATGATAACGATTAGATCCGGATTCTTCTTCCGAAGCGCAGCGATCATCCGCTCGTAGCGAGGTCGAAACATCTTGCGCCACATATCCGGTGAAATCAGCATAGAAGTCTGGGTGCCCAGGTCTTCCCCAAACCAGATGGCGTCGACGCCGAGGTCCACCAGTTCTTCGGCCAGACCCATCGACCATTCCTGTACACGGTCGTTGAGAAGCTCGATCCAAGGCTCCTCTCCAACCATACCGATGAGGTACTTCTCCATCCCCGTCAGGTGCCAAGCCATCTCGAAAATGGAAATCTCCACGTCGCCAATTAGAAAGTAGTCGTTGCCAAACCGCTCGATATCCCGCTTTGCAGCCTCGAATCGTCTCGGCACATGCGGGTCAGGAAAACCGAAGCCGTGCACATCATCGACGCTCTGAATGTCGTCAAGAGGCGGCTTTACCACTTCGACGTAAAGAGATGTCGGTTTCATGTGCATCCCGAATTCATTAGTCGTGACGTTTTCCGATACCTGCTTCGACGTGAAACTCGGATCAACTTCCCCGCCGACTACAACCACATCGCTACCCATAGTTGTTCGAAGCTCATTAGCCGAGATCCGGTAGGTGAGATCCTCGTAGTAGGACCAGCTGTACCCTGGGTCCACGTTTAGCTTTTCTGCAAAGTGGTCAATCAGGCTCTTACAGAGATCAAATTGAAAGGGCACACGATCCGGGAGACCGTCGGCCCGTCTGAACGCTCGTCTGACTCGTTCTTTAGATGTCATGGATCAACCTCCCTGTTAACTTTCAAGCATAATGCCGTTAAATCCAATTCTTTTCAATCAAATTATCCGGATGCTTGCCGAAATATAATGATTTTTATTGATTATGCAAGCGTAAAATAGGTAGCTTTACCGCAAAATCCATGCTATAATGTGCCCGTGTTAGAAAAACAGCGAAAAGATGCCACCATGCGCCTTCTAAGCCTTTACGCCGTTGCGAGCACTCACGACGTGGTGGAGGCAACGGGTGCCTCTGAGTCGACGATTCGGCGGGACTTCATCGAACTGGAACGCGATCACAAGCTGATTCGTGTGCGCGGTGGTGTGCAGTTGGCTGCCGGCACCGTGGTCGACGAAATTCAGAAGGGCGACTCGACATTTGTGCGGCGTAATTCCGTCAACAGGGAGAAGAAGCGCCGGATTGCCCAGAAGGCCTGTACCCTACTCCGGGACGGCGAGACCATTTTCATTGACGGGGGAACCACCACGTACTACATGGTTGAGTTCCTTTCTGCATTCTCGTTGAAGATTGTCACCAATTCCTTTGCGATCGCCAGCTACTTGGTGGATCACTCCAAATGCACCGTCATTCTGCCAGAGGGAACTGTTGACGCGGATTCGCAGCTCATCCTCAGCAACCTCACCTCGGATCCTTTTGCCAACTACACCGCCTCCAAGGCCATTATGGGAACGGAAGGGATCACAGAAACTGTCCTCACCAATGATGAGAAACTGCTCATACAGGCCGAGAGGGCGATGATAGAACACGCGCAGGAAGTCATCATACTCGCCGATGACAGCAAGTTCGGTAACATTGGCCATCTCACCCTCTGCCCGGTAGAGAAGGCTTCCCGGATCATCACTACTCGCGAGGCGGACCCTCAGCTCGTGGGCAGCCTGCGGCAGAAGGGGATAGAGATTATTCAGGTTTAACGAGGACGCATGGACATCCGGTCCACCGAGCATTGACAACAACGGGCTTTCTCTATTAATTTGGTTGAGTATAACCCGGGCAATTAGCTCAGCTGGATAGAGCGCTGGCCTCCGGAGCCAGAGGCCGTGGGTTCGAATCCCGCATTGCCCGCTGTATTTTCCTTCACAGTAATTCTTTACCCGCTTCAGTTCCCCCCAGGGGGAACTGGCGCCTTGTCACAGTGT
>CAYMGP010000027.1:0-13126 GCA_964390045.1 uncultured Spirochaetaceae bacterium
GGCAATACTTTTCTGCTTTGTCTGCACCACGGGCTTGCTGTATCGCGCCGCGGCCAAACGACGAATTCCTTCGATCATCGGCATGACTCCGGCGAAAAGCAGGGGAAAAATAAAAAACCACCACCCTGTCATCGACCAGGCGATGCCGAATCCGATGGTTAGGACGATCCCCGAGGTCAACGAGGCTTCGGCTGACCTTCTCTTCCGGTGGTATCTTCGTTGGCTCTCTTCGTCCGGATCGTTGAAGTGGTGCATCAAGTTTATGGTACTGAAGACGACCGAGAAAGTCAATTTGCGTGATTATGCATTTGAATCGGTGTGTGGCATTGCCACCCGATTTCAAAATTCAAGATTTTAAGAATCCCTGATATGAATTATAATATGAGGGTAAGGCAGGCAGGAGGACGAGCAGTGGCCAAGAAAAAGACGGGGAACCAGAAGAGCAGGCTGGAAAAACAACTACTAGAAGCGATCAAGCAGATCGATGAAGAGGGATTGATCTTCCTTCTGCAGCAGGCCAACATCCTGATCCATAACGTTCAGGTAGACAAACTCAACAGGGAGCTTGTCGAGCTGCAGGAAAAACAGGTGAAGTCCGGCAAGCGCGGTGGCAAGAAAGCTGCGGCTACGGCGCCAAAGTCGGCCGCGGCGCCTGTGTCGATCGAAGAATCGGAAAACGGCAAGACGTTTTTTCTTACTCTCGGCGGGACGCGCAAGGTGATGAATCTCGAGGAAATGCGGCGCATCGTCAGGATCTGCTACGCCGCAGAGACGAAGAGCGACGCGCTGCGCCAGCTGTACACCGTTTTCTCCCGGGAACGCAGCGACATCCTGGCGGACGCCAAGATCGGCGGCCCCACAAGCCCGCTGATCGAAGGATTGTTCCGGGCGGTACGCAGCACCTACCAGCTCAAAGACAGGTAGACCGGTAGACCGGCTACTTCTTATGAAAACCGGCCATCTCCTTGATCTCAGGGGCCTGTCCCGTGTCCTCGTCGATGCCGCGGTGCACGATGGCCGTCACACCGGTGGACAAACCGAACAGATTGATAAACCCGGCGGCATCGCCGTGGTCGTAGGAGCTGGCCCCGAAGGAAGCCAGATCCTGCAGGTACAGTGAGTAGGGGGACTTGCGACCCGCTACGATCACGTTGCCCTTGTACAGAACCATGCGCACCGTTCCCGTGGTGTACTCGGATATCTTCTCCATGAACGCCTCGAGACTCTCCCTCAGGGTGGTGAACCATTTGCCCGAGTAGACCAGCTCGGCGTAGCGCATGGCCACCATGCGCTTGAAGTGCAGGGCGTCGGCATCGAGGGTGATCTGCTCGAGCTCGCGAATGCCGGTGTGCAGGATCGTGCCGCCCGGCGTTTCATATACCCCCCGGCTCTTCATACCCACCTGACGGGTCTCGACCATATCCATCCTCCCAATGCCGTTATCCGCACCGATGCGGTTCAGCTCGAGCACCAGATCGAGGGGGGACATCTTCTTTCCATTAATACCGACCGGGAATCCCTTCTCGTAGTCTACCGAGACCTCTGTCTCCCTATCCGGGGCATCCTGCGGGCTCTTCGAGCGCTGGAACATGTCCTCCTTGGGCCGGTTCCAGGGATCCTCGAGGTCACCGCCTTCGTGGCTCAGGTGCCAGAGGTTTTCGTCCCGGGAGTAGATCTTCTCTTTGGTGATTTTCCCCAGGTCGATGTTGCGGGCCGCGGCGTAGTCGACCGCCTCCTCTCGAGAACGAATATTCCAAATACGCCAGGGAGCGATCACCTTCAAATGGGGCGCCAGCGCCTTGTAGGTCAGCTCGAAGCGCACCTGATCATTCCCTTTGCCCGTGCAGCCGTGAGCCACGGCGTCGGCTCCTTCCTTCAGCGCCACCTCGACTTGATGTTTGGCCTGCAGAGGTCGGGCGATCGAAGTGCCGAGCAGGTACTTCTCCTCGTATATCGCGCCCGCTCGCAGGACGCGGAACAAATAATCTTTTACGAACTCCTCCCGGACGTCGAGCAGGTACAGCTTGGAAGCTCCGGAGGCGAGGGCTTTTTTCTCCAGACCGCTCAGCTCCTCCTCTTGGCCCACGTTCGTGCACAGTGCCACGACCTCGGCCTTGGGATAGTGCTCCCGAAGCCAGGGAATAATGATCGAGGTGTCCAGACCTCCCGAATAGGCCAATACGATTTTTTTGATATCCGCGTTTGCCATGTCGATTCCTCCTATTTCTTTTTCCCCTGCGATTCCTCGAATACCCGGTTCATGATCTCTACACCGGTATCGATCTCCTCGGTCGTAATGATCAGCGGCGGGGCGATGCGCAGAACGTTCTGACCGGAGCGCAGTATCAAAAGCCCCTCTTCCCGGAAGCTGTCCAGAAGCGATGGAATGACATCCCCTTCGAGCAGCACCTCCACGCCCAGGAGCAGCCCGCGGCCCTTGATCTCCCCGAGAAAGGTGAAGCGGCTGGCCAGGGCACTCAGCTTCTCGCGCAGATAGTACCCCTTGTCCCGGACCTGGGCAATGAAGGCGGGATCGGAGAGGATGTCCCAGACTTTTGAAGCCACAGCGGTGGTAACCGGACCGCCCCCGAAGGTCGTGCCGTGGTCTCCCACATGGATCAGGCAGTTGATCTTCTGCGGTATCAACACGGCGGACAGGGGAAGCCCGCCGGCCAACGGCTTTGCCAGGGTGATGATATCGGGCTGCAAGCCAGTTTCTGTGGATGCGAAGAAGCTGCCGGTCCTGGAAAGCCCTGTCTGCACCTCGTCGGCGATCAGAATCACGTCGTGTTTTCTGCAGAGAGCGTTCAACGTTTTTGCGAATTCCGGGGTCATCGAGCTCAATCCCCCTTCGCCCTGGATCACCTCCCCGATTACCCCGGCAAAGCCGCCGTCAAGGGTTCTCTCCAAGGAGTCGATATCGTTGTACGGAACAGCCTCTACTCCGGGCAGAAGAGGCATGAATGGCAGCTGGTACTTGGGATTGGTGGTTACCGAGAGGGAACCGAAGGAGCGGCCGTGAAAGCTTCCACTGAAACACAATAGCTTGTGGCAACCCTCCCCCTTCGTACGCAAAGAATACAAGCGGGCATACTTGAGGGCGGTCTCGTTGGCTTCCGAGCCGCTGGAGAGAAACTGTACCGCCTCGAAATCCCCGCTGGCAACCATCTTTCTGCCCAGCTCCAGGGTGGGTTCCGTGATAAACAGATTGGAAATGTGGATCAGCTTCTTCATCTGCCCGCTGGCGATCTCGGCCAGGTCTTCCCGGCCGTATCCCAGGGCGTTTACAGCGATACCGCCCGTGAAATCGAGGTAGCGTCGGCCCGTTGAGTCCTCCAGCCATACGCCGTTGCCCCTGCTGATCATCAGCAGCTCGGATGAAAAACATTTTGGTAGAGGATGCTCGTTGATCAACGCCGTATCTTTCATAAAACTCTCCTTGCTCTCAAAGATGAAATCGCGTTCCCATTGCACCGTCCAGGAGGGCCTTCAGCGAACCCCGGCCGCAGTACTGCCCGATGATCACCTGACCGACGCCCCGTTTCAGAGCTTCCAACGCCGAGGTGGCTTTGGGGATCATCCCCCCGGTGATCGTGCCTTCTTCCAGTTCCTCTTTTACCTGGCGGCGATCCAGGCTTTTCAGCACCCGATCTCCCTTCAACACTCCGGGGATATCAGATATGAAGATCAGAGTCGCGCTCTTCAGTGTGCAGGCCACCTCGAAGGCGACGGTGTCGGCGTTGATGTTGACCCCAACACCGACCTTGTCCATGGAGGTTGAGGAGAGCACAGGCAGAAAACCGGCTGCGAACAGCGCTCTCAACAATCCCGGATCTACCTCGGCGACGTTGCCCGTTCGGGTCTCCGAGCCTTCGATCTTGCTCAGAATTCTTCCCGTAAAGGTGCGGCCGTCCGAACCGCTCAAGCCTACGGCGGGAAGCCCTCGGGATTGAAAAAAACGTACCAGGCGCTTGTTTACCTTTCCCGAGAGGATCATCTCCACCACATCCATCTCCTCCGGATCGGTGATCCTGATACCCTCATGGAAACGCGGTTCGAAACCCAGCTGCCGGCTGAGGCGGGAAACCTCGGCTCCGCCGCCGTGCACGACCAGGGGCAGACACCGGTCCATCAGGTCATGCAGGTCATCGGCAAAGGGGCTCAGCTTCGCCTCGCCCTCGGCCATCTTGCCGCCTATCTTCAAAGTGACTACCTGTTTCGTCTGCTCGGGTCTAGTCCGCTTGCCCATCGTTCACTCAGCTCTCCCGATCTTACTCAGATCTCACCCGCCGCGGGCAGGCCGCTGCTTTCGGAGAATCCGAAGCGCAGGTTCATGTTCTGCACGGCCTGGCCTGAGGCTCCCTTGACCAGGTTGTCCAGGACGGAGAAGAGAATCAGGGTCCCCGAACGGGTCGCCGGGAACCCGGTAGCGGAATCCCCGTTCGGGGACCCGTCCACGCCTCCCGCCTCGATGTACCAGCCGATATCGCAGCGATTCGAGCCCCGAACCTCAGCCGTTTGTGGAATGCTGCTGCCCCGCAGGCGGACGAAGGGTGCCTGCCCGTAGACATCCTGGAAAATCTGTTCGATCTCCCCGACGCTCACCTGCCGGCTCAGCGGCACCATGATCGTAGCCGTCATACCTTTTCGAAGCGGAGCGAGATGGGGAACGAACTGCACAGAAGCATCCGCTTTGAAGGCCCTGAGCTGCTCCTCCATCTCGCACACGTGCCGGTGGCTCTTGCCCGGTGTATATGCACAGGCGTTTTCGCTTCGTTCACAGAACAGGTACTCCTGCTTAACCTTGCGGCCCGCCCCGCTGATTCCGGTGATGGCGCTCACGTAGATCTGTCCTCCGATCAGCCCGGCCCTGGCCACGGGCAGAAGGGGAAGCAGAACAGCCGTTGGGTAGCAGCCGGGATTGGCGATCAGGTCTGTGGATCGAATCGCCTCGGCCTGCCACTCGGGCAGTCCGTACACCGCCTGGCCGAGCAGATCGATCCGCGGCGGGGGGCAGCCGTAGGCCTTCTCGAAGGCTTCTATATTTTTCAATCGAAAATCCGCCGACAGATCTATGATCACGGTGCGCCCGAGAAACGGGGCGCAGAGTTTCGCCGACTGCAGGTGAGGCAGAGCTGCGAACACGACATCCGGATCGCTCTCGGCCGCCGCCTCGAGGCTGAGCAGGGTCCCGTCCTCGGCGATCTTTCCCTGCGGGTCCTGGAATCCCGGATCCACTACGTGCAGCTTCTCTCCGCATTTCGAGGAGGAGACGGGAACAATCTCCCCGACTTCGGGATGGGCGGCGAGCAGGCGGGCCAGGAGCAGCCCCGTGTACCCGGTTGCACCCAGAAGCGCTGCTTTCACTTCATCCCCTCCCCGAGCCCAGGAATCCGCCGCTGCAGACCACCGATCAGCTGCTTGCGGGTTGTGCCGTCGCGGGGAATAATCAGGATGGTGTCGTCCCCGGCGATCGTACCGAGCACCTCGTCGATATTGAGATTGTCGATGGCAAAAGCCACGGTGGAGGCATGACCGGGAAGCGTCTTGACCACGCCCTGGCTTCCTGAGAATTCTATCGAGATGAAGCCGCGCCGGAAATCCTCGATCAGGCTCTTGTCCGAACCGACCTTGCTCGACTGATCGGAAAAGGTATAAATATATCCTCCCTTCCCATCCGGAATCTTGCCCACTTTGAGGTATTTTAGATCCCTCGACAGGGTCGCCTGAGTAACCTGAAATCCTTCTCCAGCCAGATAATTGAGAAGCATTTCCTGACTGTTTATTCGTTTCGTCTCGATGATATGCCGCAATCTGGCGAGTCTCACAGTGCGTTCCATGGCCATTATCCTGTATCTTTATTAGTTTTCATTGTATATTTTTACATTAACAATCACAGAATGACAAGGAGATATCCTCTTTTATTTATTATTCTCATCGGCTTGTCTCACCCCGCAACCCTGAGGTACCCTGTAGCCATGGAGCAGCAGACACAGCTCTTGAAGAGTCTCGGTTTCCCTGATCTCAACTTTCACAATCCGTTCAACCACTTCGATTTCAAAAGAGCGGGCCGCAGAATCCTTGTCATCGGTCCGATGGGCTCGGGCAAAACGGAGTACAGCGCCCGGGTGTGGCGTGACTCTCAGGTGGCGCAACGTAAAAGCGGTGCGGTTGAGGATCGTACCAGCGACCATGGAGCGGACAGGCGCAAGGTGTTCTTTATTCGCTCTCTCTTGGACAAGGAGCGATTCCCCGACTACCCGCCGGATGCCCTGGCGTACCGCAACGGCTACGAGCGCTGCGGCAGGTATACGGCGGATATCCAGGACTCCTTCGCGCTGGAAAAAACGATAGCCGATAATCCCGAGGTGGGCACCTGGATCATCGACGAGGCCGCCTTCTACGAAGAGAGACTGGCCTACGTCGTGGAGAACGATTCCCTCCAGCGGGGAACCGTATTCATCTTTCCCACCTTGATCCTCAACTTCAGGAGGGAGATCTTCAACGCCACGGCCCGTCTGCTGCTCGAAACGGCAACGGACATCTTTCCCCTCACCGCATACTGCGAGCATCCCGAGTGTCTGGAAGACTCTCTCAACACCTACAGATACTATCTGGTGGATGGCGTGGAGTGTCCGGCTCTGTACTTCGATCCTTTGATCATCGTAGGCGGAGATCAGGAGAAAACGGACCCTCGCGAGCCCAACTACTGCACCCGTTGCGACGGCCACCACTACCTGCCCGCCAAGGAGTACACCTATCTCATCCTCAAGCCACTGGGAGAGCGGGCTGCTGCCGGTGAGCTCGAGCCCCTTGCCGGAGAGTTGGGCTTCTTGAAAAACAACATTGACAGCTCGGCGCTGTACCGCCACCTGGCCGAGCGCTACCTCGAATGCGAGCAACCCCGGCCGATCATGCTGAACTCCTTGAAGGTGCCCTGTATTGCGGAAAAGGCGCTGATTTTCCTGCACGCCGAGCAGAACCTGGTTTCGCGACAGCAGATGGTCGAGCTCAGTGAGTCTCTCGACCTGGATCGGGAATACCTGGTTCGCCGCCTCAGAGACAACGGTCGCGTTCTATGATGCGAAAGGCTTCTCGCTCCGCCGGTACAATCGTTTTCCTCTCCCTGATCCTGATCGTTTTTTTTGTAGCCTGTACGGGGCAACCGCCTGAGATCGTCAAGACCTTCTGGCAGATCAATATCGTGCAAGACACGGAGCAGGGAATTTCATATCAGTCTCTCAGCCTCTTCGTGAAGCCGAGAGATCCCGACGGTTTTGAGGACATCGAAGACGTTTATCTTATTAATGACGAGCAGGAACTGTTCTGGCGTCTCGACGCAGAAACCTGGGCCCAGTCCGGAAAGGGTGAGGAGGTTTGGATCGGCAGCAATTCCCTGCGTATGCCCGACGGCGCTTCTTTTCCAGACGGCCTGTATAGGATCCTGCTGCGCGATGTAGGCGGGGATTCGGCGGAGCAGACGATCAGGCTGCCCTCAATCTCTCTTGCCGAGATGCGTACCCTGGTACCCAAGGTCGTGGTGGTGAACGGCAAAATCGAAATCTCGGGTGGATCCGGCTCCTACCTTTTGTGGCTCTACGATTCCAACAAACGTTATCTCAGTGCTTATCCCGGAAGCCAAGGTTCTCTGCAAGTAGCAGAAATTGTCGGCTCCCAGCCCTCTCTGGAGGGTGGATTCAACTTCAAGGTCTATAGGTACATCGAGGAGCGTAGTTTGGGTGTGATCGCCGGACCCTACTTTGTAAAGCCTTAGCGGAGCAGCTAGGACGAGGTCCTGGCCGCTATCTCCTGAGCTTCCAGATCCCGAATTTTTTTACTGACCTGATTGATCTCTTCGATCGCTGCCTTCAAAGCTTCCTCATCGCTTTTAGCCGGGGTCTTTTTTTTCTGAGCCTTGTAGTAAAGCTCGCCTAGCTGGGCGAACAGCTTCTGCCTCGACCGGATTTGGTTGGCTATATTCGCCTTGATGCCCAGGATGCGGGCTGACTTGCGGGTAGCCCGGGCCGTTGCTTTGAGCACGTCCCCGAGCGTTTGCTGTGCTTCTTTCAAACCCTTGCCCGCTTTTTCCACGGCGGGTCCGATCTCTGTTTTCACTTTCTTTTGGACTTCTTTTAGGTCCACTCCCCCACCCTGCTTCGCCGGTTTTATGCCGGGTTTAGCCTTAGGCGTGGTTGCAGCCTTGGTCGCAGGTTTAGCCTTAGTCTTGGTTGCAGCCTTGGTCGCAGGTTTTTGCGTGGCAGCCTTGGAAGCCGCTGCGGCCGTGCTCGATTTTTTTTCAGGTGTTTTCTCTGCCACTTTGCCATTCCTCCTTGTATCTACTCTTCGATATTTTTCACGCACCATCCGCCCGCCGGAGTCTTGTGGAGCCTGAGATCCCGGCAGATGAATCCTCTACCTGAAAAGATACTAACCTCTTGCGCTTCAGTCCATAAAAGGTAGACCACTACTGTGTGCGCGCCCCCCTGTATCGTCAGCCAAATATCCGGAAATCGAGCTCAGGTAGATCATGTCCACAGTGAAGCAGATGATTCTTGAGCCTTGACCAGAACAATTGGGAAAGGCTACGGTTGAGAACTATGATTGCGCTGATCATCGTCGGATTCATAGTCCTGGCCCTCGGCATCGTCGGCTGCGTTCTTCCCATCATCCCGGGCCCGCCCCTCAGCTACCTCGCCCTCATTCTGCTCTCCATCGCCCGGGGGTGGCAGACCTTCAGTCCGGCCGTGCTGATCGTTCTCGGCGTCAGCGCGCTCCTGGTAACGGCACTGGACTATCTTCTGCCCATCATCACTTCGAAGAGAAAAGGGGCCGGCAAGGCGGGGATCTGGGGCTCGATCATCGGCATGGTTGCCGGCATCATTTTCTTTCCTCCCTTCGGCATGATCATCGGCACATTTCTCGGCGCCCTGCTCGGCGAGCTTCTATTCAGCAAGCACAGGGAAAACGCTCTCAAGGCGGGCTGGGGCGTTTTTCTCGGTACAATGCTCGGGATCGCGCTCAAACTGGCGGTCAGCGGAGTCATCGCCTTCTACTTCACCCAGGCCGTCCTGCGCGGATAGACGGTGAAGCAGCGGACGGCCAGGATTCCGGCCCTCGACAGGCTGCGCGGCCTGATCATGCTGCTGATGGCTCTGGATCATGCCAACCACTTCGTGGCTCAGAAACACCCCTCGGGCGAATATTGGGGTGGTCTGTTCCCCGCCTATCCGAGCGGGTGGGCCTTTCTGATTCGTCTGGTCACCCACCTGGCCGCACCCGGATTTTTCTTCCTCATGGGAGTCTCTATAGTTCTTTTCTCTGTATCGCGGAGCGCGCAAGGATGGAGTCGGGGGCGGCTGAACAAACATTTCCTCCTCAGAGGCACAGTTCTAATCGGCCTTCAACTTCTCATAGTAAACCGGGCTTGGGAGCTTTCCCCGGGAGGTTGGCAGGTGAGGATATATATAGGCGTCCTGGCAGCGCTGGGGGCGGCCATGATCATCTGCTCCTGGCTGGTGCAGGCCAAGCCCGTCTACACCCTGGCTGCCGGCTTGCTGCTGACCATCGGCGTCGAGCTGCTGCTGCCGAATCCGGATGCCTGGCAGCGCAGCGTCCATCCTCTGCTGCGCCTGCTGCTCGTCCCTGGCGGAACCGGCGTATTCTGGGTGAACTACCCGCTGCTTCCCTGGCTGGCCGTGGCGCTGTTCGGCCTTGCCTTCGGGCGACGGCTCATCTCCGCGCCGAAGAGAACCTTCCTGCATTCGCTCTGGCTTGGAGCAGCCTTGCTCGTCGTGTTCCTGCCTCTTCGCTGGCTCAACGGATTCGGTAACCTGCGTCCGCGAGCCGACGGCGGCTGGGTCGGCTTTCTGAACGTTGTCAAATATCCGCCCAGCATCACCTTTTTACTGCTGACCCTGGGACTCATCCTAATGCTGCTTTGGCTGTTCTCGAGATTCGAGGCGAGAAGCTCAGGCTGGCGGGCGCCCCTGGCAACATTCGGAGGCACCCCCCTGCTGTTCTACGTGCTTCATCTTTTCCTCTTCGCCGGCATCGGTCATCTGTTCGCTCGCCGCGGTACAACGCATGCCTACATGATGCTGTACTGGCTGCTTGCCTTGGTTCTTCTCTTTCCCCTCTGCCTGATTTATGGAAACATAAAACGGCGACAAGGGGCAGCTTCGCCGCTACGGCTTTTCTGAAGGCATTTCTACTCGCCTGATGCGGAAACACAGACCCGTACCAAAACCATACTTCCGGCCGGTCTCAACCATACCCACGGTTTAGTAGCTTGATTACGATGAAAAAGAATGAGGACCTACTAAACCTGTACCTAAAGGAAATCAATCGCTACCCGCTGCTCAGCCGCGAAGAAGAGCAGGATCTCGCCGTGCGGGCAGCCAACGGCGACTCCGAGGCAAAAGAGAAGCTGATCCGAGCAAACCTGCGTTTTGTCGTCGTTATAGCCAAGAAATACAGGAACAGGGAAATCCCCCTGATCGATCTGATCAACGAGGGAAACATCGGCCTCTTGAATGCGATCGAGCGTTTCGACGTCAGCAAGGGCCATCATTTTATCTCCTACGCAGCCTGGTGGGTGCGCCAATCGATACTGAAAGCGCTATCCGAGAAATCCCGCACGATCCGCTTGCCCTGGAACCGGGCCAACGAGCTGCTTCACATCGAGCGTCGCAGCCGGGAGATGCTTTCTGAGAGAAGTGGTCCACCGGATATCGGCAAGATCGCTGAGGAGCTTCGCATGGAGCACGACCACGTGGCACGGCTGATCAGCCTCTCCAGGGAGCCGCTGTCTCTCGATACGCCGGTTGGAGGAATACAGGATAGCTCGCCTCTGCACGAGTTCATCTGCGATACCACGGGGAAAAATCCGGAGGAAACAGCTTTGATTCAATCCCTCTGCGAAAGCATACAGGATCTCTTGAAAACCCTGACAGAAAAAGAGGCTGAAATCATCGCGCTGCGCTTCGGCTTGAATGGACAAAAAAAGATGTCTCTGAGGGAGATCGCCGAACTGTATACGCTTTCTCGAGAGCGGATCCGTCAGATAGAAAAGAAGGCTATCAAAAAGCTCAGGGCTCCCTCCCGCCGTCAGCGCCTCGAGGCCTACGTAGCCTGATCTTCAGCGATCCCCGGGCTCGCTCTCGCCACCGTGCCGGTGATCGTGAGAGGGATCTTGTTCACGGGCCTGCTCGTGCCGAAACAGGGCTGCGCTGCGGCAGGATTCAACGGGGAAAGATCCCACCGCTGTCTCATCGGAGAGCACCAACCCGCAGAATCCCTTTTCAAGAGCCTCGTACAAGCAGCAGATCTCCGACCGGGTGGGGATAGGATGCTGCGTCATATACTCCAGCACCTGACCGGCAAGCAAAACCGGTTTTTGGAATCCTCGAACCCTCTGAGAAAAGCGAGCCGCCCCTACGGCCATGGCGGGCAATCCCATCTCGGCCCCCAAATCACCCCGGCAGAGCCAGAGCTCGTCTGCCAGTCCTGAGATTTGCTCCGCTTCGGCCAGGGCCGTATCGCGCTCGATCTTGGCGATGAGATACGTCGAATCGCCGAGGTTTTTCCTGTAGCTTTCCATTTCCTGAGCATCTCGTACGTAGGAAAGCGCATAGCCAATGCAGCGGCTGCCGCGGCCCAACTCCACAACCCGCCGGTCCTTCTCGGTCAAAGATTCCCGGCGAAACGCAGAATCCAGATAGGTAATGCCCTTGTTCGCCGAAACTTCTCCACCCAGCACCACCCGGGCACGGATTGTGTGCTCTCCGGTCGCCTCACGGCGCAGCAGCACCTTGGCGTCGTTGACGGCGATCTGGGCTCCGGAAACCGGGGCGGCGGCAAAGAAATCCGGATGGGGCACGGGCAGCCTCAAAGACACAGCGGGACCCCGATCACCGGCTACAGCTTCTCCCGGAGGCAACACGAGCTCTACGACCTGCCCCTCTTCGACCGTGGCAGGCTCGATCGTACCGAGGCGCCACTTGCTGCCCTGAAGATCCAGCACGATCCCCGGTCCTCCTCTTTCCTCACCGGTGCCCTGAGTCTCGAGGAAGCTCTCCAGTCGACCGATCCAGCTACCAAGGTCCTCGACTGCGAAGTGGGAGGTGTTGAGGCGGAAGGCGTCGGCTCCTGCGGAGGCGAGCTCTCGCCAGCTGCTCTCGTCGCTCGTTGCCGGCCCCAGGGTGACCACGATCCTGTAGATCATGATCGCGCCTCGTTGCTGCGGGAGGCCGCGGGATTTTGAAGGATCGATGTCTGGGAGAGAACCATGCCGGCCAGCATCAGGGAGCAGCCGAGCAGGCCGCGCAGAGCGAGCGTCTCTCCCAAAACCAGCCAGCCGCCGAAAACGGCAAAGGCGCCCTCGAGACTGAGGATGATGGCCGCATGCGCCGGGTGCGCCGTTTTCTGCACAACAACCTGCAGCGTGTAGGCGATGCCCACGGAGCACAGCCCCCCGTACAGAATGGGAATGCCCGCCTGCACGATCGTCCGCCAGCGAACCGTCTCGAGAAATCCGGCTGCGATCAGGCTCAAAGCCGAACAAAGGGCGAACTGGATGCAGGCCAGCTCGAGGGAGTCTGTCTTTGGAGAAGACCATCCGAGCAGCTGGACGTGGGCGGTCCAGAACAGAGCGCTGAGCAGCACGAGAAAATCTCCCTTCGAGGTGCTGAAGCTCTCGCTCACAGTCAGAAGATACAGCCCGCCTATCGCCAGAAGAGCACCGACCCAGCGGCTCCAGCCGGCTTTCTGTCCCCAGAGCAACCCGGACAGGGGAACCAGCACCACGTACAAACCCGTAATGAAGCCGGCTTTACCGGCCGTGGTATAGACGATACCGATCTGCTGCAGCGTAGCCGCGGCAAAGAGAACCGCTCCGGCTAGAAGACCGTAGAGCCAGGGCTTGGCGTTCGCCGTGTGGACGGTGGGATTTCCAGAGTGCTCGGGAGAGCCGCCCCGCCGCGCCGCCTTTCGCCGCCGCCAAGCGATCAGAGGCAGTAGGGAGAGAGAGCCGAGGGCAAAGCGCACGCCGTTGAAGGTAAAGGGCTGAACATACTCCATGCCCGCCCTCTGGGCCGAGGCGTACCGAGCCGGTCCGGGCCGTCGCGCG
>CAYMGP010000027.1:13136-37690 GCA_964390045.1 uncultured Spirochaetaceae bacterium
CCCCAGATCGCAGCGGTAAGCAGGAGCAGGGCATCATCTTTCAGAGTTCTCGGTTTCATCGCGGTTCTGGCCCATACTACTGACACAAGAGCCGGGTTTCAAGCGCGCGGTGAACAGGTATCCGATCGACTGCCAAACAGCATCTCCGTCGCTTTCAATACAAAGCGCTCAAAGGAGCTGGGAAAGCAATGTTCGCGCCGGGACAATCACCGGTGTCGTGTGAGTGAAACAGTCCTTGTCAACATAATCAGCTTGGGTAACAACTTGAAACGCATGGGGGCAGTGGATCTGTTTCTGAAAATAGCCGAGAAGCGGGGAAAGTGCGCTGCTCCGGGATTTGACTTCAACGAGGAACCATGGTTCACCGTCTCGTACAACGAGAAAATCGACCTCCCGTTGCTGCTTGTCCCGGATGTACCTCAGTTCGAAGGAACCGAATCCGAGATCCGTCCATAATTCCACGGCTTTCAGGAGATGACATGCGCAAAACGATTCCGCGCGTTTTCCTTCTTCTTTGATTCCTGACCAGTCGCGAAGAAACCACTTCGGTTCTTTTCGTAGAGCCCTGTTCACATTACGATGCCACGGGCGTACAAGGAACCCATAATGAAGAGAGCAGAGGGTCGCTATCCAACTCCTCACCGTATTCTCGCTGACCCGAAGCCGGCGGGCGAGAGCTCCATACACTATCTGCTGTCCTGACCGCTGTGCCAGTATCTGCCCGAGAGTCGCCATCTGATCGAGCTGCTGGATTCTCGTCAGGTCACGGATTTCCTCCCGCAAGAGCTGTGTTTGGCGCATTCCCAACCAGCGGGCAGAAAACCGCTGATCCCGTCGAACAAACGGCTCGGGATACCCTCCATGATCCCAGAGAGCCTGCCAATCCTCTGCCGGGATCTTACGCGGGGAACGCAAAAGCGAATCGGGAGATCCCGTATTTATGAGCTCTGCCGCACTTAGGGGATGCATGTGAAACAGGAAATAGCGTCCCATAAGACTGTCGCCGCCGTGTCGATAGACATCGAGTCGTGATGAACCCGTCACAATAACCCGGACACGGTCTTCGTAGGTATCAAAAAAGCCTTTGAGGAACAGTTTCCATCGTTCATACTTGTGGAGCTCATCAAACACGACAACCACCGGTTTGTCGGAGATTCTATCCAATCCGGCGTAGGTCGCTACGCCGGCCGGCCCTGTTAAAATAATTTCACGATGGTCGTCATTGTCCCAGTCGAGATAACTGTCACCGAGACTGCGATAAGTAGTTGTCTTGCCGACTTGGCGAGGACCTGAAACAAACGCCATCTGTCGATAGCCGCGTATGTGTTCGCGTAGTATGGACGTGTAGAGTCGTTTGCGCTGTTCCATGATTACCATTCTGCATATTACTGCGGATTAGTCAAGACCATTCCGCAGTATGCTTCGGAATGGTAAAGCTCGGGCGCCAGCGATCCCGGCCTGCGATTAGAGGCTCGACAGCAGCAGGGTATAGGCGGAATTGATCTCCTGGCAGCGCCTCAAGCCCCGGGGATTGATGTCGGGGTGATAGATCTTCATCAGCCGCTTGTAGCGGGATTTGAGCAGGGGCAGGGTGATCTGTTCTTTTGCCAGTTCCATGGTACTGCGGGCCGCCTGCACAGCTTCGATCCCGGCCGGCGAATAAGTTTGTTCCCCTCTACCCCTCGAATCCCTTCCCCTCGTCTCGAAGGCTCCGGCGGAGGCGGCTTCCTCGACGTAGCCTTCTTCTACCGCCTGGGCGTGAAGCCCGACCGCGACGCCGGCGAGGAGGCTCAGCGGCTCGATGACGTGCTTCTGCAGGAAAAACTCGAGCAGTCGGCGCACATTGGCGGCGGCCAGATCGGGTATCTCGAAGCTCCGCGTGCGGCAGTACTTCGACACTACCTCGTCGATCAGCTCGGGCAGACGAAAATACTCCTCGAGATACACCTCCCTGGCCCGCTCGTAGCGGACGAAAGTCCGCAGCATGGCGGAGAACACCTCCACCTCGATCTCGTGGCTGCGCACTGCATCAGCAACGATAGAAAGAAAGACGCTCATGATCTCGAGCTGCTCGGGATGGCTGAAGAAAATCCCGGCTTTTTCCAGACGATCTTCGGTTTCGCGGCCGCAGAAAAGCTCTACCAGAGCCACGAACTCCCAGATGTTTTCCTGGCTATACTGCGCCCTTGCCGCGGGCAGCCCGATAAGAGGATTTCCTGAGGCCTCGACCCAGTAGACGGCTCTGTAGAAATTCTCCCGGCTGATACCGAGAAGACCGCGTACCTCGCTCGCGGAGAGCGCCCAGGACCTTCCGCTTGCCTCGATCGAGCGGATTCGCTCGACGACCGGCCCGAGGGAAGGCTTCCCGGATGTTCGACGCCGGCTGCCCTTCACTCAGGCTCCCGTAGGAAATCCTTGAGCAGCGGCCAGAGACGGCGATACCTCTGGAACCTCTTCTCGTAGCCTCTCATCCGGCCTTCATCCGGCTCAAAGGTGTCTCCCATGCGTACCATGGCCGCCGTGCCCTCCTCCATGGAAGAGAAGACTCCGCTTCCCGCTCCTGCCAGGATCGCCGCACCGAGGGCTCCGGCTTCCGTGACGTCGGGCCGCACAAAGGGCCGGCCCAGGATGTCGGCGCAGATCTGCACCCAGGCATCGGATTTGCTACCTCCACCCACGGCACGGTAGCTGTCGATATGAATCCCCGCTCCGGGAAGGGTCTCCACGCTTTGCTTGAGAGCGAACACCGAGCCCTCGAGGATTCCCCTGAGCAGATCTCCCCGGCTTGTGCTCAGGTTGAGGCCGGTGATCACCCCTGAGGAATCCGAGATGAAATCCGGCGGGCCCATGACGCTGAAATGGGGCAGAACCAGCACGCTGCTCGCTCCTTCGGGCAGCTCGGCGAACAGGTCGTCGTAGACGTCTGCTCCGCGCTCCAGGGCCTGTCTGTGTTCTGCGCCGGCGAAGGTGTTGCGGTACCACTTCACGATGGAACCGCACTGGTTGTAGATGAAGCTGACATAGCGCCGCGGTTGAGCGTGATGCTCCGTGTTCAGGCCCCGCTCGATCATCACGGCGGGATCGGGCCGCTTCTCGTACACGGGAACGATGCACAGATAGGTACCCAGGCCGAACATGGCCTGTCCCGGCTCGGTGACCCCGCAGCCCAGGGCATTGACGCACTGGTCGTGGGCTCCGGCCACGATGGCCGCCCCCGCCGGCAAGCCGAGCTCATCGGCTGCAGCTTTCGAGACCCGGCCGATCACGGTCCCCGACGGTACGGTTTTGGGCAGCTTCTCCCGATCCAAGCCGCTCCACCCGAGCAGAGCTTCCGACCAGTCCCCGCCGTCCAAATCGAAGAGTAGGCTGCGGTTGGCCAGCGAATAGTCGACCGCCGCTTCCGCTCCCAGCATGTAGGACACGAATCCGCTCCAAAACAGGAACACATCCGTCCTCTCGTATATCTCGGGGCGGTTCTCCTTGACCCACATGAGCTTTGTCAAACCGTAGTGGCTGCCCAGGGTGTTGCCGTTGATTCTGTAGAGGGTCTCATCGTCCAGGCGGCTGCCCAGATCCTCGAGATATTCGTCGCCCCGGACATCGAAGAGCAGCAGGGAGTCGCCCAGGATCTCCCGCTTTTTTGTCAGGGGCACCACCGATTCAGCCAGAGAGCCGACGGCCAGAGCTTCGATCCGATCCTTGGAACCGGCTGCGGCCGCGGCAATGGCCTGTTTGATCTTCTGCCAAACCTTGCGGCTCTCCAGCTGTGCCCAGCCGGGCTGCGGGCTCACGTAGTCATACTCCCGGTAGGCGGAAACCTGGATCTCTCCGTTTTCGGAAAACACCACGGCCTTGCACCCGGTGGTGCCCACATCGATTCCCATGACACTCATAAAAGCCTGCTCCTCGTTCCACTCAGCTCAAGGGCTTCGGCGAGCAGCCAGCGGGTCCGCCTGTACACAGCTTCCCGGGCCGCCTCTGTGTCGCCGCCCTGCCGGAGGCTTTGTTCATAGGCCTGCCGAATCTCGGTGCCGATGTTCATCTTGGCAATGCCGTGCTTCATGGCTTCGAGCACGTAGCGTTTCTGTATCCCCGAGCCGCCGTGCAGCACCAGGGGAACTTCGGCAGCCTGGCTGAGCCGCTCGAGATGATCGATGCTCAACCTGGCCGCGACCTTTTTCTTGTCCCGCACGGCTTTGCCGACCCGTCCGTGGATGTTGCCGATGGCCACGGACAGCCAATCGCAGACGCTCTCCCTCACGAAACGGGCCGCCTCCTCCGGGTCTGTGAAGCCCTGGCCTGAGCGGAACAGCTCCTCGTAGGGCGGCAGGGGACCTTCCTCATGGCCCAGCACGGCCCCCAGCTCCGCCTCGCAGGGAATCCCGGAACCGTGAGCCAGATCCGCCACCTGCCGGGTTGCCTGAATGTTCTCCTCCAGGGCGAGACGCGAGCCGTCCACCATCACCGATTCGTATCCCAATCCAATGGCCTCACTGATGATGGCCAGATAATCAACCCGCTGCTGATCCTCATCGATCACGGGGATGTGATCGAGATGCAGGTGTACGTACTCCGGATCGTGCCATTTTCCATACTCTTCGGCCACGGCGGCCATGCTGCGGCTCTCGAACTTTCGCCACTCGAGGCGGGCGACCTGGACGAGGGCGAAGGCGTCCTCCGCCATCACAGCTTGGATCACAGGTTTCACCATGGGCAGGTAGGGCACATTGAAGGCCGGGACCAGCAGCCCGGCTTGTTTCGCTCTGCTTACGATCTCTGCAGTACCAGTCATAGATTGCTCCTTATGTCTTTCGAAAAAGGGATTGTAATGCCCGATCTTCGAATCCGGTCTGTTCGTATAAATCCCGCAGCGTGTCGCGGGTTATTTCCGTATGAATCGTATGGGGGGATGTTACCGAGGCGGAGGCTAAAAGAATACCCAGCCGATGAGCGCTGTTCAAATCCAGGCCGCAGGCCAATCCGGCCACCATCCCGGCCAAATGGGCGTCTCCCGCACCACCCGTCGTGGCCACGGGAACTTTTAGGGCCGGAACATGCCGCAGATTTTCCCCGTCCCAGCTCCAGCTGCCCGCAGCCCCGGCCGTGATGGAAACGAGCAGCCGGGGATAGGCCGAGGAGAGGCGGGATAGCGCCTGCTCGACCCAGTTATCGTCTTGGGCATCCGGATCAGCCGGCCCGGTGTTTCCAACGATCGATCGGGCTTCGTCACGATTGAGGGCCAGCAGATCCACCTTGTTCAACAGCCCCGAGCTGCAAACCTCTTCGATCTCTGCACTGGTGAAGCTCGCCGCCCGAAACAGGCCATAACGGGTACCGAGCTCGAGTACTTCCGATCGGGCTTCCAGGGGAGCCTCGGGAACAGCAACAGCGATGCCGCGCCGCCCGCAGCGGGCAAAAAACTCTTCAGTCTGCCTGATGTATGTAAAAGTTACCGCGGCGCTGGCTGAATCCTCCGTCGTCAAATTGCCCCCCGAGCCGTCCGGATAGATGTAGCAAAACGAGAAGAGCGTGGATTTTCCCTCCAGCACATCCACGTAGCGCAGATCCAGCCCGGCATCCTTCATTTCAGCGAGAACACGCCTGCCCGCCTCATCCTCGCCGACCCTTCCGATGGGCAGCACGGCGAAGCGCTCGCCGAGAAGAGCCTTTGCGTAGTGGCAGATGATGTGCAGCTTGCAGTAATCCCGGCGCTCGAGGAAGATCCCGCCGCGGCTCTCCTCCCGGCCGAGGGTACGATTTCCCCTCAGCAGGAAGAAGCGGCCCGTGCCGATTCCTCCGCTGCCGACAAGGGTATCATAGCGCAGCGCAGCGCTTTCGCAGCTCAAAAGGCTTTCCATAACCGCCTCGGACAGACTCAATCCCCCAAGCCCAGATCCCACTCCGGATGGATGCTCAGCGGGTGAGTGGCCGTCTCGATCGTGGCGGTAAGCAGGGCATCGGAATGTTCCTGCAACAGGGTCAGGGGATACTCCGGCGTCGGCTCGCTGAACAGGGCTACTCTCAAGGCGGTCTGCTTCCAGGCCCCCGTGTCGGAAAACAGCCGTACCCTGGCGGCTCCGAGGCATTCCTTGAGCCCCAGGGTTACCGACATAGGCGGCACGAACTGGTAGGCGCTGCCGAAGCTGCGCTGTGCCAGGGCCAGAATCGTATCCCAGTTGTTCTCCTGCACCCGGATGCTGCTCGCGCGCAGCTGCTCGAGGGAAATTTGACTGTAGGGATGGCGCCGCGCCTGGTTGTAGGCGATGTGCCCGTCCTGCCCCCAACCACCGTAGGTGAGCCGGATAGGCGCCGCAGCGATCTCCCTCTGTACATCCTCGATGTTGTCCGCCCGCAGCCAGTGCCGCTTCGCCTCGGGAACGGCCAGCTCAGGATCCACGGGATCGTAGAAACGCCGCTGCATTTCAGCGCGGAAACTGTACGGATGGCTGAGGGGAAGCTCGCGGCCCTGCCAGTCGAGGCATTCATCCATGTGAAAGACATCGAAATGCTTCAACGAGACCTTTTCAAGGTTCACTAAATCTGTAAAGGGCCGGTACCAGCAGCTGGGACCGCAGGGAATGATGGCCCGGAAGCGCTCTCCGCGAGCAGAAGCCTGTTTGATCTCCGCGACCAGCTCCTCAGCCATCAAGCGGCCCATCTCCTCTGAATTCTCTACCAGGCGGAAGGGAATTTTCAGATCCGGGTGATTTTCCAGATCCTGATAGGGAACCCTGCACCACGTATAAAGATCTCTCAGGGCGACACTCATCACAAAGACTCCTCGATTTCAGATAGCCCAGCCAGGCTCGAACGCTCCGCCGGCGATCCTCACGGACGGAAGATCTCCTGCAGCCCGGGGATCAGGTGCAGGGCGTTTTCATGGTAGATCTTCTTAAGAACCGCATCGGGCAGCCCCAGACCGTAGATGCTCCAGCGTGTGTGACCCCAGCGACCGATGTAATCGGGATACTCGAAATATTCATCCCGGGTCTCCAGGAAGCGGAAATAGCAGCGGTAGATATCGGGGCGGGCTGGCATATCGATCCCGAACAGAATGCGGTCCTGGTATTTCATAAAGAATTTCCGGGCCGTGTACGGCTGTCTGCCCAGCTCGTCGATGCGGGCCGAAAAATCGATACAGGCATTGGCGTGCTCGTCGAGAAAACGGGAAACGTAGCCCAGGTCCTCCGCGAAATTGGCCGCGTGGGGACAGATAAAAAAGGTGTCCAGATGATCAGAGACCAGCCTGTCTCTCTGCTCGAGCAGCTGCCGCTTCGTGAAGTGAGCATTGTCGAAATGCCAGTCCTCGAACTCCTGCAGGGACTGGTAGTGCTCGTTGTATTCATCCGCCGCTAGAAAGAAGCCCTCCGGATCGGATGTGTGGATCAGCACGGGAATACCCAGCTTGCCGGCCCGGCGCCAGATCGGGTACAGGCGCTTATCATCTACAGGAAGCAGCGAGCCGTTGATGTCTTTGAACTGCAGACCCAGCTCCTTGGTCACCTTCAATCCCAAAGCACCTTTTTTTACGTCGGCCTCCATGCTCGCGATGCAGCCCTGCACCCAGCGCTCGGCATTGCCCTCGGGATTGCGCTCGGTGCGAAAAAGAAAAAAATCATCCCAGTGGGCGAAGTCGGCCATAGTGAAGGCGGCGAAGCGGGTCGGGTGGGGACGCACGTACCCGGAAAGATATACCTCGAGGTCGCGCGGGTAGATCGTATAGCCCTTTTCGTCGTAGGGCAGACGTACGTTTCCTGTTACGTTGACAAAGATTTCGACCCCGGCCTCGTCCATGTCGGCGATCATTTCCCGGGCCGGAAGATCTCCGAATAAGTGATTGTGGGCGTCGATCACGGGAAAGCGCGCCCGTCGGGGCGTGTTGTCGGGCAGGTGCAGCAGGCTTTTGGGTTTGAATTCTCTGACAAGAAGGTCATCCATCACAGCGCTATGGCCTCCACTCCTGTGAGCTCACAGAAATCCACCAGGGCCGGATAGAGCTCCCCCCCGTACCCGAGGCAGGCGTATTCATTGCCCCAGTGCTCGAGCAGTCTGTCGATATCGCAGTGAGCCGTGACAAAACCGTGAGGCCAAAAGGGGACCCCGCACTCGGCCAGTCGCTGCTCGATCTGCTCTTCAGGCGGCTCGAAAATCGAACAGCGGGTGATTACCATCTGGAACTTCCCGCAGACCCTGCCCAACCTTGCCAGCACACCCTCCCCTACCTTGCAGATCAGCTTGACAGCCAGTCCTCCGGCCTCTCCCTCGGTTGGAATGCCGTGCTCGGCAAAGCCCGCCGGACCGAGTTTGCCGGCCAGGGAGGGAGGAACGGCTCCGTCGCCGATGATCTTGATCTCCCCGCTCTCCTTGTCTATATGCTGCAGATCCCCGTAGTACACGGGCTCCTTGCTCAGAGTAGCGAGCAGAAACACGCTCAGGGCGGTGTTGAAGTCCCTCAGCGTGGAGGTGGGGTGGCCGTCTTCCAGCATCATGCTCTGGGCAAAACAGGTGGCCGAGTAGTCGTCGCCCAGACCGGGAAAGGACTGGATTGTATAGAAAGCGAATCCCTCCTCCTCCACGATCGCCTTCAGAGCGAGATAGAGGCGCTGCGAGCGCTCATTGGCAAGGGTCTGGGGGGGCTTGCCGCCGAACAGCTCGACGAGCCGCGGCTGGAGAGCCTCGATCTCGGAGGCGGGTAGGGATTCGGCCCGGCGGATCAACTGAGTGGTGTCTCGCGAGTCGATGTCCACGCCGAACATGCGCATCCACTGGGAGGGATCGGCCGCGCCGCAGGTCTGGCCCATTCCCCGTCCTCCGAACGCCCCGACTGTGGCCATGTTGAGAAGACATTTCAGGCGGCTGGCCTGACAGTAGCTGTAGATCCTGTCGATCTCCTCCGTCTCGTCGGCGGCGGCGTACACAAAGCGGTGGGCGATCCCCACCTCCATCAGTGCGCCGTGCATGACCAGTCCGCCCACCGGTCTCCATCCTTGAGAGCCGGGATGGGTCCAGATGATGATTGCCTTCTGCGAGAAGGAGAAGTCTCTGAGCGCGGCGGTCAAATGGGCCGCCCAAACCCAGGTACCGGAGAAGAGGATCAGGCAGTCCACCGATTCGTCGCGTTTCATCGCCTGCATGGCGGCTCGAGCCTCGGCTTTGCTGGCCACGATGGTATCGTGCTCTACGATCTTCAAACCCCTCTTACGCAGAGACGTCTTGGAGCTCTCTACGATACCCTGATCGATAAAGGGCGTGCCCATCGGGTCCTTGAGACCGTTCTTGTGCACGCCGAAAACGATGAATCCTGCCGTGGGTTTGTCCATCTCTACCTCCTGTTGCAACTCGATTGTTTATATCGGGTCAATGATCTGCTGTAACGAAATGAAGTCCATATTCCAGACATTGAGGTGTTCCGGTGTGTCGATCAGGCACTGGGCCATACGGGCCACCTCACCTGCGTCGAGAAAACGGACGTCGTCGGGAAGCTCGATGCCCGCCTTCTCCGCCCAGGCTGTGCGAATCGCCGCCGGAGCGAGAATGCTCACCCTGATGCCGTAACGGTTCACCTCATTCATCAGCGAACGGGAAAATCCTTCTACTGCGTGCTTGCAGGCCGTGTACACGGCGAGGCCGGAGCGGGAGCGTTTTCCCAGGATAGAAGAGACATTGATGATTTGACCTCGACCCTGGTGTTTCATGATCGGCAGCACCGCCTTGCAGCCGTAGAGAAGCGAGATCAGGTTGACAGCGAGACCTTCCTCTATCTCAGCGATGCTGAGCTCGTCGAACTCTGCCGAGCGGATACCCCACCCTGCATTGTTTATCAGAACATCTATCCGGCCGTACTCCTCGTGGGTCTTCCGAGCGAATGCCTCGGCCTGCTCCCACTGCCCCATATCCGCCTGCACGGCCAGAGCACGGCCCCCGGCGGCAGCAATGGATTCGGCAATTTTTTCCAGTAGCGGCCCCCGGCGGGCGGCCAGGGCTACTGCGTGCCCCTGCCCGGCGAGCAGCTCAGCCATGGCTTTTCCGCTCCCCGATGAGGCTCCCGCGATGGCAATCACCTTGTTCTTCTGCATCGGCACCCCTTCCTTTGATCGGCTTCCGTTATCCAGGATAGCCGGAAACAAAGTCCGGGGCAAGAACACGAGAGGTCGGTGCAACAAGAACAGCAATCATCGCTTTTACGCAGGAGCCATTTCAGGCTATAATTCCGTGATTATGGAAAAACAAACTATGACGGGCAAGCAGAGGGTGCGCCTGGCTATGGAGCACGGGCAGGCGGACAGGGTTCCCGTGTTCTGTCAGCTCTCCCTCGGGCACTACATGCTGCACACGCCCTTCGAGCCCTACCGCATCTGGTACTCACCTCAGGTTTTCGCCGAAGCCCTGCTCCAGCTGGCCGAGAAGTATCGCTTCGACGGCATACTGGTCAATCTGCCCGGCCGGCCCCGGGACTGGGAGCAGCACATCATCAGCAAAGAGATCAGAAAGAGTGAGACGGTCCTGTACTGGGATGACAATTCACACAGCGTGTGCCCGGACAACGACAATGTGCACAACTTCTCCGAGCGCCCCTCGCCCTCCTTTGGGGAAGTGGAGGCGGAGGAGCTCTATTACGTCGAGCCCCACGACATCACCAGCATCGACTGCCCCTACACCTACGGCTTCAGCGGGGAGCAGAGGCCTCACGATCGGAGCTTTTTCCCCGACTACCTGATGGACACCCTCAAGGCGGTGATCGCCCTTGCCGCTGAGGAATACCACGTCTCCGGTGAGGTATTCTCCCCCTTCAGCCAGCTCATGGAGATGCTGGGCTACACGGAGGCGCTGATCGCCTTAGTGGAAAATCCGCAGAAGGTAGAAGCCATGCTGGAGAACCTGGCCGCCGGAGCAGCCGAATACGCTTTGCTGCAGGCAGAGTGCGGTCCGGACGCCATCCTGGTTTCTTCGGCCTTCGCCGGCGGTGGATTCATCTCCCTCGATCATTACCGGCGTTTCGTGCTGCCCTACGAGGCTCGGGTTGTCCAAGCCATGCACAAACGAACCCGGATTCCGGTGTACGTTCATACCTGCGGCGCCATCGGCGACCGGATCGCCCTGATGCTCGAGGCCGGATACGACGGTGTGGATACCATGGACCCGCCGCCCCTGGGCAACACCATGATAGACGAGGTCAAGCAGCGCTACGGCAAGGATCTGTTTCTCAAGGGCAATCTCGACCCGGTGAACGTTCTGCTGCGGGGCAGCCCACAGGATGTATACGATCAGGCCTGCTGGCTGATCGACAAGGCGGGCCGCGACGGGGGATACATCCTCTCCACGGCCTGCTCGGTGGCCCCCCAGGCCTCTCCGGAGAACATAGCCCAGCTTCACCGGGCCAGCAGCGCTCACCCCTACGATTGATCGGGATTGCAGGCGGGATTCGAGGCCCAGATGAAAAAATCATGATGAGAAGGTAGGGATCGTGAAAGCACACGAGTTGAATCTAATGGGCGGCTACGGAGCCTGGGCGAAAAGCCTGGTCGATCGCCCCGGCATTCTCTCTTTTTCAGCGAACGCTGGAAAAAACTTCGACAAGTGGAAGAAAAACGGCAGAGACAAGGTGGCCGAGCTTCTCGGTCCTTTGCCAGCGCGTCAACCTGAAAGCATCCGGGTCGAGCGCTCGTATCGCTGGCAGGATCTGGAGATAGAGGAGCTGCGCTGGCAGGTGGGCTACGGACCGGATACGGAAGCCGTGTTCGTCAAGCCCGCCGGGGCCAGCGGTCCGCTACCAGGCGTGCTTGCCCTGCACGATCACGCGAGTGAGAAATATTTCGGCTGGCGCAAGATCGCCCGTACAGCGGAGAACGTGCACCCGCTGCTCGCCGAGCACAGACGAAGCTATTACGGCGGCGCGGCCTGGGTCAACGAGCTGGCCCGGCTGGGCTACGGCGTGCTGGCCCACGATGTGTTTCCCTTCGCCAGCCGGAGAATCCTGGCCGCCGAGCTTCCCGGTTTCGTGGTCCAGCGTTTAGTAAGCCCACCCGACGAGACGGCAGAGCCTCAGCCCGATGATCTGCGGTCGGCAAAGACAGTGCTGGACCGGGATGTCGGCCCCGAAGCCACCGAGGACGACATCCGGCGCTACGATGCCTTTGCCGGAGTACACGAACACGTACTGGCCAAGAGCCTGTTCTGCGCCGGTCTGACCTTTCCCGCCCTGTTTCTCGGGGAGGACAGAGTTGCGCTCTCTATCCTGGCCGCTCGGCCCGAGATCGATTCCCGGAGGCTGGGGTGCTGCGGCTTATCCGGAGGAGGCCTGCGCGGTGTGTACCTGGCTGGTCTCGATGACCGGGTTCGCTGCGCCGTGGTCGTCGGTTTCATGAGCACCTGGAGGGATTTTCTGCTGCACAAGAGCTTCACCCACACCTGGATGCTCTACCTGCCCCACCTTTCCAGGTATCTCGATTTTCCCGAACTTCTCGGCCTGCGCGCCCCCTTATCCACTCTTGTCCTGGCCACCCGACAGGACCCTCTGTTCACCGTGCAAGAGGTCAAGGCGGCGGAAGCGCAGCTTACCGGGATCTACGGCGGCGCCGGCTCGCCGGAACGCTTCCACATGAGCCTCTTCCCCGGACCCCACTGCTTCGATCGAGCGATGCAGACCGAGGCCTTCACCTGGCTCGGCCGCTGGCTGTCTTCTTGACAAGGTTGAAAGGGTGGTCCAAACTGTACGGTGCAAGCAATCCCCTGGGGATTGAAATAAAAAACACAAAGGGGGTTTTTATGAAAAAGGGACTGATCATTGCTATTATTGTGATCGTAGTAGTAGTAGCTGTAGCACTGGTTCTTTTTTTCACTTTGAGGCCAAAACCGGTGGAGAAAATCAAGGTCACCTTCTTCTGGGCTGAGTATGACGGCCTGACTGAGGAGTACCGGGCCAGCCTGCAGGATGCCTTCAACGCCGCGCATCCCGATATCGAAGTGGACATTGTCTCGATAGACTGGGATCTGATGTACGACAAGCTGACCACTTCGATCGCCGGTGGCAAGCCACCGGAGCTCTCTGTCATCGGCACCCGCTGGTTGCTCGAGTTGATGTCCATGGGCGTAGTCGACGAGGTCACCCAATATCTGAGCAAGTCCACCGTGGACAACATCGCCCCGGGAGCCATGGAGGCCAAGCTGGGTGGTGAGCTGATGGGGCTGCCCGTGGCCGCCGGCGCCCGCATCCTGACCTACAATCCTGACCTGACCAACGTTGTACCCAATACCATGGAGGAACTCAGGCAGCAATGTCTGAAGATCCACAATCCGCCCGACGTGTACGCCCTGATCTTGCCGGGCAAGCTGCATACCGAGCTGACCGACTTTGCCTATTACTTCTACGCCGCCGGGGGGAACTTCTTCGAGATGGAGCCGGATGGAAGCTACGGCAAGTGTATCGTCAATTCTCCCGCAGGAGTGAAGGCCCTCACCTTTATGCACCAGCTAGCCGAGAAGGACAAGGTGGTCCAGGAAGGATACCTCGGTCTGGACCGCATGGATTCACACCCGCTGTTCTACACGGGAAACATAGCCTACACCTTCATCGGCGCCTGGGTCGAATCGGCAGCCAAAGACGCAGGTGCTCCCTTCCAGCTCAAGTACGCCCAGATCCCCCCCTTCGAGGGCGAACAGCAGAAACCCCTGATCATCACCGACTCTATAGCCATGTTTTCAGGCACCAACCTCGAGGCTGCAGGCACTTTCCTCGATTTCTTCTACCAGGATGAGTGGAAGGCGAAATTCGACGAGGCGATCGGCTTCCCGCCGGTCACCATCTCCGCCGGCAAGCTGCCTCAATTCCAGACTCCTCTCTACCAGGCTCTGGGGGAGGCGGCTCTCAACGCACAGGGCTGGCCGCTCATTGAAGCATGGGCCGAGTGCTCCAATATCATCTACGAAGCCGAAATCGAGGTCCTTCTGGGCAAGAAATCACCGAAGCAGGCTCTGGACGACGCCGCTGCTGAGATTGACAAGCTGAGAGGCAAGTAGCCTAAACAGAACCGTTTACTGGGAAGCCCCGGGAAATCCTTGGGCTTCCCAATTTTTTTGTTGCGATGAGAGTGTAAAGATCTCGTTGCTGATGCAATAATTCTGGGTGCGGGTAGACAAAGCAACCGTCCCTTCAGTTGCGACCGCACTTTGCGATATGGTACTGTATTAACAGTTTTCAAGAGGAGGCGGAGGTGTTTGACGCTTCGATATCGCTAAAACAAAAGCTGTGGAATCCGGAGGCTCGGCTGGCCTATATTTTGATCCTGCCGGCGGTGGTCGTTCTGCTGTTTTTCATGTTCTACCCGATCGGTTACGTGCTGTTGATGGCCTTCTTCAAGACCAACAAACTCAGTCAGTTCAAGGGCTTCGCGGGACTGCAGAACTTTATCAGCGAGATGACCGATCCGGAGTTCTGGGTAATCACCGGCCGCTCGATGCTCTGGACCGTGCTGGCTGTGGCAACCAAAACCCTGTTTGGCATGATCATCGCCGTGATCCTGAACGTCAGGTACACCGGCCGCAAGGTCGCCCGCATGCTCTTCATCATCCCCTGGGCCTCCGCCGTACCGATCAGCTCCATGCTCTGGCGCTGGGTATACCATCCTGTATATGGTCTGCTCAATCACACCCTAAAAGTAACCGGCATCTGGTCTCAACCGCCCACCTGGCTGGGCACCCCGATCCCGGCCTTCGCGGCCTGCATCTGGGTGGATATCTGGATCGGCATTCCTTTCATGGCCCTGGTGTTTCTGGCGGGCATGCAGGCCATTTCTGAAGATCTCTACGAATCGGCCTACCTCGACGGAGTCAATTGGTGGCAGAAGTTCTTCTTCATCACCCTGCCGGGGATCCGCCATATCGTGCTGATTGCCACCTTGCTGTCCTCCCTGTGGACCTTCAACGACTTCAACACGATCTATATTCTGACCATGGGTGGACCGGCCGGGGCTACCGACATACTCATCACCCGCATCTACCAGAACGCCTTCAAGTGGCTCAGATTCGACCGGGCCGCAGTTATGGCCTTTATGACGTTCGTCATTTTGACGATTTTAAGCCTCGTCTACGCCCGGGTTTATTTCAAGCAGGAGCGCTCGTGATGAAGTGGAAGAATCGAGGAAAAATCCCGGCCATCATCTTCACCGTCGCTCTATTGCTCCTTTTGCTCTTTCCCTTCTTCGTGATGATCTCCACGATGCTCAAGTCGAGTCAGGAAGTGTATAGCACGCCGCCCACCTGGATACCGCAGGAGTTTCACCTCGACAACTTCCTGATCGTCTGGAGCGAGTTCGAGCTTTTCATCTTTTTCAAGAGCAGCATCATCATCGCCGTCGGCGCTACGATCCTGAACACATTATTGACCGTCCCCGCGGCCTATGCTGTGGCTCGACTGCGCTTCGTCGGCAGAAAATTTATCCTCTATTTATTCCTGGTCATACAGATGTTCTCTCCCGTGATTGTTATCATCTCCCTGTTCAAGATCATGGTGGGTTTGAACCTGCTGGACACCTACCTCTCCCTGATCATCGCCAACACGGTCTTTACAATAGCGTTCACCATCTGGATGATGAACGGCTACTTCAGATCGATCCCGATAGAGATCGAGGAGGCGGCCCTGATCGACGGCTGCAGCCGGGTACAGACGATTACCAGGATTATGATTCCCATCGCCGTTCCCGGGCTGGTCACCGCCATGATCTACACCTTCATCTACGCCTGGAACGAGTTCCTCTTCGGCCTGACCTTCATTCAGTCAAGGTCGAAAATGCCTCTCGTTCTCGCACTGTACAACTTCGTAGGCCGCTGGACCACTCAGTGGGAGCTGCTCACCACGGCGGCCTTTCTGGCCATCATCCCCGTGCTGGTGCTGTTCTACCTCATCGAGAAGCGCCTGGTCGCGGGACTGGCCGGAGGAGCGGTGAAGGAGTAATCGATGTCTATACCCAAACGTGAGCTCGGAAACACAGGAGAACAGGTATCGATCCTGGGCTTGGGCGGATTCCACCTGCTGGAGATCTCCGATACCGAAGCCACGGAACTGATCAACAGGTATCTCGACGAGGGGGGCAACTACATCGAGACCGCCGCCGAATACGGGGCCGGGGAATCGGAGCGCAAGATCGGTAGGGTGATGCGCGAACGTCGCCAGGACTGTTTCTTAGTCACCAAGTGCCACCTCCGGGACCGCAAGGCGGCCCGGCGCACGATCGAGGAGAGCCTCGAACGCCTGCAGACGGACCACGTGGATCTGCTGCTGCTGCACCACGTCCGCAGTGAGGATGAGCTGGAAAAGATCTACGGTCGCGGTGGAGCCATGGAAGCCTTCCTCGAGGCCAAAGCAAGCGGCAAGGCCCGTTTTTTGGGGATCAGCGGGCACGGCCAGCCGGGCATCCTGATCAAGGCCCTCGAGGAGAAACCTCACCTCGACGCCCTGATGGTAGGCTTCAACTTCTACGACCGCTTCAACTTCCCGGAAACCGAGGAGCGGCTGATACCCCTGGCCAAGGAAAAGGGTGTAGCCCTGATCGGCATGAAAGCCCTGGCCGACGGGCTGCTCTGGGAGTATCCCGAGGAGAGCCTGCGCTACGCCCTGAGCCTTCCCATCGACGTGCTGGCCTGCGGTTTCAACACGATGGAGATGCTGGAGCGAGATTTGGAAATCGTACGCCACTTCAAGCCGCTGAGCGAAAGAGAGAAGCAGGACATCTTCATGCACAATCCCGTTCTCGGTGCCAGCGTCTGCCGCCTGTGCGATGAGTGCCTGCCCTGCCCCGAGGGCATCGACATTCCCAAGGTATTTCTCTACGAGGGTTGGTACGACAGGCAGATGCGGGACAGACAGATCCGTACCACCCCGGAGTTTGCCCTGCGCGACCGCCTGCGCTTCTGGTTCGACGACAGGCAGCTGGCCAAGGACGCCTACTCCCGGCTCGAGGTCCAGGCGGACCGCTGCACGGCCTGCGGCCAGTGCGAGCCCCGCTGCCCCTACGGGCTGAAGATCATCGCCAAGCTGGACAACGCCCACTACAAGCTGGGACGGGAGGCTTCCGGCAAAATCGCCATCTGAATCACGAGAAGTAGCCCATATAGCGCTCCATGGCATCCATCAGGGCTCTTGCGTTGCCCAGGGGCACCCCGGGGTAAAGTCCGTAGATCATCATCAATCCACCCTCTTTCGAGCCGATCTTCTGCACCTCTTCACGGATCAGGGCGTCGATCTGCTCGGGGGTGCCGCCGTAGGTGATCTGCTGCCTGTCGATGTCCAGGTCCACGCAAACCTTGCCTGCCAGGTTATCCTTGATCCAGTCGATGCCGTTCACCAGATCCTGCAGATTGAGAACATCGAAGCCCACCTCGATCAAATCCTCCACGAGCGCGCGAATATCTCCATCCGAATGCATGTGGATCACGCAGCCCGCCTCCTGAGCCGGCCGGACGATGCGCCTGTAGGAAGGCTTTATATACTTCTTGAAATGTTCCGGAGAAAGCATGGGACCGATCTGCATGCCGAGATCCTCTGCGTAGCCCATCCATTCGACTTTTGCCTTTTTTATGTAGTTCTCCACGAGCCTCAGATTAAACTCCTCGAGCATGGCGATGAGGCGCCGTAGCCGCGGTTCCTCGTCTGCCATGTCGTACAGAAGGTTCTGGTACCCCCGCAGATCGGTAAGCTTCAAAAACGTATGCCCGTGGCCGATTTCACCCGCGGCGATCTGCCGTTTGAAGCCCAGCTGGCTGGCCTCCTGCGCCTTTTTCTCCCAGTCGATCGGCCCCCAGTGATCAACGCTGTCCGGGTCGGGCGGCTGGAACTCGTCGAAGCCATCCCAGGATTCGAGGGGATGCCGCGTAACGGTGCCGACGATCCCGTCCTGCGTTGTCTCCCACACGCAGCCCCAGGGATCGGTGAAGGGCTGTCCGGCCCGGGCGTAGGGAAGCAGCTCGGGCGGCTGGAAATCAAGGCTGCGCTTGAAATCGGGAAACAGCAGAGGATGGGCCTCCATGAGATCGAGCAGCTGCTCCGGCCCGTAGTGATACCAGCAGGCCGGATTGATGTGGAAAATTATGGGAATGCTTTCCGGCCTCTCGAAGCGCACGGCCCGCAGGATGTTCTCTTTGGCGTCCACGCAGCGTCTCCTTTTCTCGCCCCGCTGTCTCTACCCGCTGAGTGTAGCAGAGAAAGCCCGCTTGGAAAATCCGGATGCGCTCACGTGCGCTCGCATTGGCTCGCTCCCGCACGATACACCCGCCTCGCCTTGACTTTTCTCCGCTCTTATCTACACTCGAAGAAAACGGAGCACAAGCATGAGCAAGGTACGATATGGTCTGATCGGATTCGGTGGGATCGCCCACACTCGGTTGGTACCGGAAGGATTCGCTCTCGACCGCTCCCGCTTCGAGCCCCTGGCCGAAGCCGAGCTGATCGCGGCCACCAGCCGCAATCCCGAGCGCAGACAAGCTGTCGAGTCTTTGGGGCTCGTCTGGCACGAAAGCGTTGACTCCCTCCTGGCTGATCCCGAGATCGAAGCTGTTTTTATTTCTACGAACAACCTCACCCACGCCCCGCTGGCCAAGCGGGCGCTCGAAGCAGGAAAACACTGCCTGCTGGAGAAGCCGATCACCACAGCGATCGCGGACCTCGAGGAGCTGCAGCGGCTGGCGGCAGACAAAAACTTGAGCCTGGCGGTCAACCATATGATGGTTCACAATGCCTACAACCGGCGCGCCCGGCGCCTGATCGCAGAACAGGCTCTAGGAGCTGTAAACGATCTCTGCCTGCACATGGAGTTTCTCTACGGCTCCACACCCGAGGAAGCGGCAGCCTGGCGCTGTGCCGATCCTGAGGAGCTGGGCGGCCCGATCGGCGATGTGGGCAGCCACTGTCTCTACATGGCCGAGTATCTGATGGACGCCTCGGTCGAGAGCCTGTCCTGCACCTATCTGCCCAGGACCCTGGAGATCACAGTGGAAAACGGAGCCTTCATCCAGTTCGAGCTGAGCACGGGGATCGGCGGATCGATACGGGTCGCCTTCAACCAGCCCCGCGGCGGGGATTCAGGCACTCTCGAAAATCTGGGCTACGAGATCTACGGCTCGCGGGCGATACTGCGCGGGTATGGAACGCTCTTCCAACTGTCCGGGCATGAGAGGGAGCCGCTGCCGCTTCGTTTGGAAATCGATTCCTTCACGGCAACCGATTCGATACGTATATCCGATTGCCCAAACATCTACCAGGAGGTGATCAGGCGTCACGCCCGTTCGATCCGCGAGCAAAAACCGATGGACGGCGCTGACGCACTGCACAACCTCGAGCTGGTTCTGGCCTGCCACCGATCCGCTTCCAAGCAGGGCCGAAAGATCCGTATTGCCTCGCACGACAACGATTAAAAAAAGGAGCATCGTGATGACAGAAAAACCGGCCGTTGCCGGCGGGAAACCGGTGACCGATCAAGCATTTCCCACCTGGCCGCAGTTTGCAGAAAAAACAAAGCAGGACATCGTGGAGCCGATCGAAAACGGGCGGGTGAACTACTGGACCGGACCCAAGGGAATGGAGTTCGAAAAAAAGTTCGCCGAGTGGGAGTTCGCAGGAAAGAAGGGCTTTGCCATCTCGTCTACCAATGGTACGGCGGCCCTGCATATCGCGATCGCCAGCCTGGGGATCGGCCCCGGGGATGAGGTAATCGTGCCTTCCTACTCCTTCATCGCCTCCTCTTTCGCCATCGTCCAGGCCGGAGCGATCCCCGTCTTCTGCGACGTAAGCGAAGACCACACGATCGATCCGTCCAAGATCGAGGCCTTGATCGGCCCCCGGACAAAGGGGATCGTGGTGGTACACCTCTACGGCGTGATCTGCGACCTAGACCCGATCATGGCGATCGCGGCCAAGCACAACCTCGAGGTCATCGAAGACTGCGCTCAGGCCCCCGGCGGGCAGTACAAGGGCAGAAAATGCGGAACCGTGGGTCATGTCGCAGCCTTCAGCTTCTGCCAGAGCAAGCACTTCACCACCGGCGGCGAGGGCGGTATGGTTGTGACCGCCGACGAGGATTTGACCTGGGAGTGCCGTTCCTTTCGGGATCACGGCTATGACGTCAAGGAAAGGCTCAACCTCCTCGCCCTCGAGGAGAAGCTTCCCTACATCCACAACCGCATCGGCTTCAACTATCGTATGACCGAGATCCAGTCGATCATCGGCATCAACGAGCTGGAGCGTTTCGACAGCTGGAACCTGCCCAGGAGGCGAAAATACGCCTCCATGTACGACAAGGCCTTCGCGGATTTAGCGGGCATCAAGGCCGTGGCATTGAACACACCGGAGAGGAAAAACGCCTACTGGTGGTATCCCTTCCTCCTGGACCTGAAAGCATTAAGCTGCGACTCCGAAGCGTTCCGCAAAGCCCTCAGCGCCGAAGGAATCCCCAACTATGGCATCCAGTGGCCCGAAGCATACGAGGAGAAGGCCTATCGTGAGTTGAATGGATTCGGTACGGTGAAGTTTCCCTTCAAGTCCAAAGAGTATACAGATCCGGACGCGGTCAGGTATGAGGAGGCTTTCTGTCCCGTGGCCCGCAGCCTGCGTGCGCAGACCGTATCTCTGTTCCTGCATCCCTCCTGGGAGGAGAAACACATCGAGCTCTGTATACGGGGCGTGGAGAAGCTCCTGAAGCACTACCTCAAAGGATAGACGGGCCGCTGCGCTGCCACGCTAGGGCATGCAGAGCGAACCGCCGTCTACCAGAAAAGAGGAGCCCGTGATCCAGGAAGCCCGTTCGCCTGCAAGGTAGAGTGCGGCCTCGGCGATGTCGGCCGGCAGTCCGAGACGCTTCAGCGGCAGGCGCTCCGCCGTCTGCTGCACAACCTCTTCGGGGTTGGGAAAAGCCTGCGCCGAGTTCCAGAGCAGCGGCGTGTCCACCTGTCCCGGACAGATCATATTTACCCGGATCTCCGGCCCGTAGTCCAGGGCCGCCTGTCTGACCAGTTGCACGAGCGCTCCTTTGGAGGCGCAGTAGGCCGGATGATTGGGAAAGACTTTGAAGGCGGCGATCGAGCCGATCACCACCACACTGCCGGCTCCCCGTTTGCGCATCTCGGGGATACCATATTTCATCAGGTAAAACACGGCGCTCAGGTTGGTGGCGATCGTGGTCTGCCACAGGTCTTCGCTCAGCTCGGTGATCGCGCCGATCCCCAGCTCCCCTGCCGAAGCCACCAGGATGTCCACTCCCCCGAAGCTGGCCACAGTTTTTTCCACAAGGTTTCGGTTGGTGGCAGCCTTGGAGACATCACCGGGAAGGAATTCAGCCTCACCGCCGGCGGAGCGAATGCCCCGCACCACCTCCTCGCCCCGCCGCTCGTTTCTGCCGCCGATCATGATCCGGGCTCCCTCGGCGGCAAAGCGTTCGCCGATGCCCTTGCCCATTCCGCTCGTCGCTCCGGTAACAATCGCCGTCTTGCCGTCTAACTCACCCATGGTCTGTTGCACCTCCTTATACGTTTTAAAGAATATAAAGTTTCACTGTTCGTTTCGCAAGCGGGCGTAGTGGTGCAATATTCGATATCAAATAGAAATAAACGCCGTCTTCGTATATCTTGTTTTTAATTGAAACCAGCAGCTCAAAACAGCGTATATTATCTGGATAGGTGTGCAGCGAAAGGGCTGTTTATTGACATTAGAGAACCAGAAACCCAATGACGGCGAAGATCTCTGGGCGGTCCAAGCGACCCTGAACGGCAATCCGGCAGCATTCGAGACGATCGTTAGAAAATACACCCCTCTTATGTTTTCTCTCGCTTATCGACTGTTGAGCAACGGCGAAGAGGCAGAGGATGCGGTTCAGGAAATACTGGAAAAATCATTCATCAGCCTGCCTCGCTTCCGAATCTCCAAGCGTTTCTTTCCCTGGATCTACACTATTGCGGTGAACCATTTGCGCTCCATGGAGCGCAGGCGAAAACGCCGCAATCGTCTAAGATTCGTATCGACGGAACCGGAGCGAATTCTTGAATCGGTGGCTTCAGAACAAGGAAATCCTGTGAAGCAGAGTGAGCTGCGGGAAGGAGAAAGACTAGCCCAACAGGCTCTCGAAACCTTGCGTACCGAATACAGGGAAGTATTCGTTCTCAGGCAGGTCCAGGAACTTTCCGTGCAGGAAGTATCGGAAGTATTGCGGATTCCCGAAGGAACTGTGAAAACCTATCTTCACAGAGCACGGAAGGCAATGATCGATTTTCTCGCCGAAAGCGGCTGGGAATGAAACCTGTGAACGGTCCAGGCGTACATAGAATTGAAGTGAGGAAGAAATGACCTGCGAACAGTGGAGTAAGGAGTTCAAGCGGTGGCTCGACTGTGACTGGACGAACGGGGAGGTTACCGCATGTCCACCGATACTGCGGCAGCATGCGGAAGCCTGTTCACAGTGCGGCCCTCGACTCCAAGCAGCCCTTTTGCTCGTTGAGGGAAAACCCCTCGATCGTCAGCCCCCTCTCGGTCTAGCCGAACGGATCGCTGCGCGTTTTGTCAGCAGAACTCCGGTTCGCACCAGGGCTTGGCTCCCCTGGGTCGGCATTCCTGCTGCAGCGCTGCTCGTGTTAGCCCTGGGATTCGTGCTGCTGTTTCGCATGCCGGCGGATTTTTCCGAGGACACTGTCGTCGTTCGTTTTCGACTTCATGCTCCCGAAGCGAGAGAAGTGTCGGTCGTCGGCAATTGGAATCAGTGGGATCCAGACGCCCAGAAACTCGAGAATCCGGACGGGGACGAGGTTTGGGAAATCGAGATACCCCTTAAACGCGGCGAGGAGCATCAGTACCAGTTCCTGATAGACGGAGAGACCTGGATCCCGGACCCCGAAGCTCCTCTACAGGTCGAAGACGGCTTCGGCGGAGTCAATTCTATCTTACAAATTTAAAGGATGAAGAGGAGAACAACAATGAAGAAATTTGCGATTGGCGTTGCAGCTGTGCTTTTCCTATTTGCCCTGCCTCTATGGAGTCAACAGTCGGAGAGAGCTCCCGATTTCGTAGAGGCTCTGCATGAGCTTTTGGAACAGGAAGGATGGAGCCCCGAGGAAATTCAGGAGCTCATAAAGCAGAATGTGGATTGGGGCCAAGCTCAATATAAAGATGCCGAGACGGTTGCCACCTGCCTCGGCTACGCCAAAGACGAGGAAGAGGACATCGGACCTTTCGAACAGGCTCAGCTCGCTCTTGCGGTGGCTCTAATGGCCCAGGAAATGCGTTTGCTTGGCTTTGGCGAGCAGGCGCTTGTACGGACGGCCTTGAACGGTACGAGAGATGCTATAGGCGATCTGTACAGGTTGCGCAAAGAGGAAGGTTCAGAAACCGGGGTGGGTGATCTGATCCGGAGCCGTTTTCGCGAACAGCTGCAAACGGCAATGCATGTCGAGGCCAGGCACATGGTCCAGGCCAGAGCTCAGGAGGAGCGGAACAGCCGCTCTGCCGATCTTCTTGTTCCCCATGGACCCCAGGACGGTTCTCCCGGAGACGGAAATCCGAACAAGATAGATTGAGCCCGGAGTGTTGTAGAGGAGTAGTTTGTCTGTGATACGACCCATTGCTGCGGGAAGCTGCCGCTTCCCGCGGCCTGTTTTCGTTTGTTGCCTGGTTATCTTCTTCCTGATTGTCACTTTTACGGTTTCTGGACAGAGTGTAGAATCTATTCTCGGGAGGAGCGGGTTCTCGGATACTCAAAAAGCCTCGCTCATCGAGTTCTTCGCAGAGACGGACAACGCTGATATTCCCTCCGAGCTTCTCTTGCCGAAGCTGGAGGAGGGAATTGCCAAGGGAAAAACGGCGGCAAAGGTGATCAACGCGTTGGACCGCGAACGGAACAGTCTGCGCAAAGCTCGAAGCTTGATTCTCAGTGTGAAAGGCGGAGAAAAGCTGCTCTCCGATCGAGCTTCCTGGGCCCGAGCAGCCAACCTGTTGGCCAGCGGTATTTCTGAGGGGGAGATCAAGGATTTGGTCTTCGCCTGCCGTTCCCGCACGGAAGAGTTCCGCTCAGCCAGTTATCTTTACATCGCTGCGAAGCAGTGGGGACTTGCCCAGGAGTCCGCCTTCGATCTGACCAGCGCGCTCCTGGATTCATCGATCTCCGGAAACAACTTCTTAGGTTTGATTGACCTTCTGACAAACGGCAGACGACGCCGAATCGCTCCCGAGGAGCTTGTCCAACGGATCCAGCGGAATCTGCAACACGTGAACACAATCGAGGAGCTGGAGAAATGGATCTATTAGTAAGAATTTTAAAGACCAGGCGGTGGTGCGGATGGTTTTTCCCTCTGGTCCTTCTTCTCCTGGGACTGCCTCCCGCCTATGGGTACGCTCCAACCCTGATCTTCGGGGTCTACGGAGAGGGATTACCAGCCGCAGATCGGAGCGTTGAGACGGGTGTCAGGGCGAGCGGTCTGCTGTCCTGGCGTACGCTGGCGGCGGAAAACGCCTCCTTGGCAGTCTATGCCCGCAGCATTCTCGACCGCACCTTGATCGAAAACCGACAGTTCTACGATTCCCACAC
>CAYMGP010000027.1:37790-45067 GCA_964390045.1 uncultured Spirochaetaceae bacterium
TCTGCCGATGGGCTGATCGGATACTTCCACGACTGGTCAATCGTGGCAGAGACAGGTGTGCGTTTGTCCAACGCGAACCGCTACCTGGACACTCCCGGGATTCTAGAACAAAGGAGCGAGAGCAACCTGTTCTTTACCTTCAATGGAGGATGGGCCTGGAGCCCGCACCGGCAGGTATCGCTCGAGCTGGGGGCATTCGCCCGCCAGGAGCTGTATCTTCAGCGGGACGCGCTCACCGAGACAGAGATGCTTTCCGGCGTTCCTCTTCGGGTTTTTTCAGTAGGAACCGATTTGCGTGGTGACTGGACTCCCAATGACAGGATGTTTCTCGTTTTGGAGCTATCCGCTGCCCGCAGGTTCGCTAACGAGCCGGCGGAAAGCTGGTGGAACTTGCTTGCCCGGGCGGGTGTCGAATTCAGCTTGTAGAAGAGAACTTTTCATTATCATTATATCGTGGGCACAGTCGGCGTAAAAAAGAGAACACTAAACACGAGCAGCAAAGTGCCGGAGACCAGGCGGGAGTAACGGCTGAACTTGGAGAACAGATCCATAACAACGGCTCGGAAGAACATGATCCCGAGTGTTAGGAGCAGGAGGAAAGAGAAGATTCCCAATCCGAACACGATGATCACGGGAGGAATCAGGTCGGGCCTTCCCAATGACAGTAGAATCATAAGAATGGCCCAACCGAAGGGACAGGGGGCCAGGCCGGTAAGGAATCCAAGAACGAGCGCCCCGCCCGATTTTCCGGCCTTGACAGGTTCTTGTCTTCGTACACCAGGAGCCTTGTTGCCGGCAATATCCCGTATCCCCTGAACGACGAGGAAAACGGCCACGAGCAGCAGCCCGGCGCCGCCGACGAACTTCAAGATCTGGCTGACCCTGGCCGACTGATAGGCAGAAGAGAGGATCTTCAGCCCGAAGGAAAGGATAATCACGTCGACGAGGTGGGTAACGGTGAAGGTAACGATGAAGCGCAAGGCGTGGATGAACTTGCGCTTCTCCTGGGCGAGAAAGGAGAGCAGGATGCCCTTGCCGTGGCCCGGCATGGAGGCATGCAGGAAGCCGAGAAGAAAAATCGAGAACAGTACAGATACCATCGATCCGAAGGTAAAGCCTGTCTCGACGGTTCGGGAAAGCTTGGCCAACACCCGCTCCAGTAGCTTGCTTCTGGCGATCCTGCGATCTCTGATTTTGTTCGCTTCGATCAGATTTCCAGTTTCCCCGGCTTCCGGTCGGCTATCGCTCGCCGCGCCCTCCGCCTCCTCCACCCGCCGTGGCTTCTGTTCGCCCTCGCTGTCGGCTGCAGGGACCGGTTGCGGAGCGTCGTAGCCGCCCGCGCCTCGACTCACCGCTTCCTGACTCTGTCCCTCAGAGGGCTCGGCGTCGAAAGGATCCCAGCCGAAGCTGAATTCGATGAAATCCGAGTACCCGTCTCCATCCGTGTCGGAGTTCGCCGGATCCAGTCCGTAGAGGCTCTCCAGGCGATCGCTCATGCCGTCGCCGTCCGTGTCGCTCCAATCATCGTACTCGGAGCTGAAGTCGGGCTGACTGGGATCGAAGCTCCATCCGGTACGCCTGGCTGTGAGGAAAACCTCCCTGCTTCCCGGAAGCGGCTGCCCGGAAGCATCGAGCAGTATCAACTTATTGGTCTGGGTGTTGAAAAACTCGACGAACAGATCGACCTCGAAGCTTACGGGATACTGGTCCTCCTCGATGGGCAACAGATAGTTGAGGTACAGACCGCGAGCAAGGACCTGGTACAGCTCCTCGGCGTCGGCGTACAGACCGTGCTTGTTCACCATCCCGCCTTTCCCGTACACGCTGAAGTGCTCGTCGAAGTAAGAGAGCACGATTCGTCGAAGCTCCGGGACAGCCACCTCGTCCATGGCCAGTCCCCGGCTGTCGAGAAGAAGGGAGATCTCGTAGGGATGGATATAGGTGGTCCCGATGAATCCCGAAGCAGAGACCTGTAGGGTGGTCAGGGAGATGTCGAGTGGATGAGCATTCGCTCTCATCGCCGTCAGGAATACTATGAATATCGCAAGGATACACCGTGCGGGAAGCTTTCTCATGATCAAAATAGATACAATTTCCTCGGGTCTCTTTCGACTTTATAATCCAAATGGAGAAAAAAAACAGCCTCACCGTCATTTTTAAATTTATAGTTGACAAAACTTTGGATTGGCATATAATCTTAAGTGAGCCTAAATTAGGAATCAACAGATGATGAAGACAAAACCTGTCAGCGCCAGTTTGGAGGATTACCTCGAGGCGATCTACAATCTGATCCAGGAAAAAAAGGTAGCCCGGGGCAAAGATATTTCGGATCGGCTCGGTGTTACCAACGCTTCTGTGACCGGAGCCCTGCACTCCCTTTCTGAGAAAAAACTGATCCACTACGCGCCTTACGAGTTCGTCACCCTGACCGAAGAGGGGGAGCGGGTCGCTCGAGCAGTGACCAACCGACATCGAACGCTGAAAGACTTCTTTGTGAGCGTATTAGGGATCGAAGAGCAGGAGGCGAGCGAAAACGCCTGTCGGATCGAGCATGCGATCTCTGAAAACCTTATAAAGCGCCTGACCCGATTGATCGCCTTCGTCAGGCACTGTCCGCGCGCCGGATCCGACTGGATCGAGCGCTTCAACGAGTTCGATGACGATCCGCGAGGCGGGGAATCTGCAGAAAAATGCAGGCGATGTCTGTCCCAGACACTCGAGGAATGGAACAACCAAGTCAGAGGAGCCGGCGATGAACCCACATCGGCGCAGACCAACTAGAGCAGGAGCCATGCCTCTGGCATTTGTAGAAAGAGGAACAAAGGTACGGGTTCAGGAAATCCTCGGTGGACACACGCTGCTGCAGCGCTTGAACGCCATGGGGCTGGTGCCGGGAACGCAGATCGAGGTGGTGAGAAACGATCAGGGAGGCCCCCTGGTAGTGGCGGTCCTGGACACCCGGGTCATGTTGGGCCGCGGAATGGCGCATAAGATTCTTGTTCGCTAATTTTTTTTGACAGGAATTTTAGCGAAGCCTAACTTTCTGAGAAAGGTAAAACTTCGGAGGGCGGTATGCAAATCAAGGAATTGGAAATCGGCGAACAGGCTGAAATAGTCGGCTACGAATCTCGAAATCCGGCATACAGGAGCAGGCTCCTGGCCATGGGCCTGACAAAAGGTACCGTAGTCAAGCTGCTCAAAGTGGCTCCCTTGGGAGACCCTGTGGAGTTGGAGCTGCGGGGATTCAACCTCTCCCTGCGCAAGGACGAAGCGCAGGTGCTGAAAATCCGGCGCCTCGCTGCCGCGGAGACAGAGAATGAGAAGTGAGCACGCCTTCACCGCAGCCAAACCGTGGGCAGTGGCGGTGGCCGGAAATCCGAACTCGGGAAAAACAACTCTGTTCAATGAGCTGACAGGCGGTAAACAGAGAGTCGGAAACTGGCCCGGGGTAACAGTCGAGAAGAAAGAAGGCCGGGCAGCGATCGAAGGTACCGACATACGCTTCATCGACCTGCCCGGCATCTACTCCCTTTCCGCCTTTTCCGAGGACGAACGCGTCGCCCGGGATTACCTGCTGAGCGGAGAGCCTGATTTGGTGATCAACATCGTGGATGCCACCAACCTGGAGCGCAACTTGTACCTGACCACTCACCTTCTCGAGATGCGAGTCCCGCTGCTGGTTGTGTTGAACATGATGGACCTGGCTGAAAAACAAAACACCCGCATCGATGGTGAGCTTCTCGGAAAGATACTCGCTTGTCCTGTTGTAGCTGTGAGCGCCGTACGACCCCGGGACATCGCTCGGGTAAAGGAGGCGGTCCTCGCCAATCTTCAGCACCGCTCCCGCTCGAACACCATGGTCGAGTACCCCAACGAGATCGAGGAAACCATCAGCCGCTGGGCTCCGCAGCTGCAGCGCGTGGCGAAGGAAGTGGGAGCAGACGAGCGCTGGGTCGCTCTGAAACTCCTCGAGCAGGATGAGTGGATTACAGAGAAAACGGTTGATCTGAGCACCGTCGATTCCTCCCAGATCGCCGGCGAGTTGGAAAAGATAGAAAAGACCCTGAAGGAATCATCCGATATCGTTCTGGCGGACTACAGGTATGGTTTCATCCACGGTGTGGCGCAGAAGGTTCAGAGGAAACAGCGCAGCCGAATATCGGCCACCGACAAGGCTGACAAGATCGTGATGAATCGAGTGCTCGGCATTCCGATCTTTCTGGCTGTGATGTACCTCGTGTTCTGGGTTACCGTCAATGTGGGCGGCGCCTTCATCGACTTCTTCGACATCCTGTTCGCAACGATATTCGTCGACGGGGCGGGCGCTTTGCTCGGCTCGATCGGCGCACCGGCCTGGCTGATCACCCTGCTGGCCGGAGGGGTGGGTGCGGGAATCCAGACCGTGGCTACCTTCATTCCGATCATCTTCACCATGTTCCTTATGCTCTCCCTCCTTGAAGATTCGGGCTACATGGCCCGGGCCGCCTTCGTGATGGACCGCTTCATGCGCTGGATCGGGCTTCCCGGCAAGTCCTTCGTGCCGATGATCGTGGGCTTCGGCTGCACGATTCCGGCTGTCCTGGCCACCCGCACCCTGGAAAACAGGAAGGACCGCTTCATGACCGTCTTCATGATCCCCCTCATGTCCTGCGGCGCCCGCCTGCCTGTGTACGCATTGTTCGCCGCAGCCTTCTTTCCAGCCGCGGTCGGCGCCGTGGTGTTTTCGATCTACTTCGCCGGAATTGTGTTGGCCATCCTGACCGGTCTTCTGCTGAAAAACACCCTTTTCAAGGGCGAGGCGTCCTCCTTCGTCATGGAGCTTCCCCCCTACCACGCGCCCCGTTTGCGACACATCATGCTCCATACCTGGTTCCGTCTCAAGGTGTTCATGAAGCGGGCCGGAGTGGTCATCGTGCTGGTTGTCCTGGCTTTGGGCTTTCTCAATTCTCTGGGAAGCGACGGCAGCTTCGGCAATGAGGATTCACGAAACTCTGTTCTGGCAGGCATCGGCCGGGCCGTCACGCCGATCTTCAGGCCCCTGGGCATCGAAGAGGACAACTGGCCGGCCACGGTGGCCGTCTTTACAGGGATGTTCGCCAAAGAGGCGGTGGTCGGTACCTTAAATGGTCTCTACGGTCAGCTCGATGCCGCCGCGGTCGGAAACGGCGGGCAGGAGAAGCCTTTCTCCTTCTTAGGGGGAATCGGCGAGGCGCTGGCCTCTGTTCCCCAGGGGCTGGCCGGCATCTTCACCGCCCTGCGTGATCCGCTCGGCGCCGGCATGGTCAGCGGCGATGAGGCCGCCGTGGCCGGGGAGGTCGAAGCGGAGCAGCGCGTCTTTGATTCGCTGCGCCGCCACTTTTCCTACGGAGGAGCCCAGGCCTATGCCTACCTGTTGTTCATCCTGGTCTACTTCCCCTGCGTGGCCGCCCTGGCCGCTATCCTGAGAGAAATAGGAGCGGGCTATGGTTTGCTGGCCGTCGCCTATCTCACAGTGCTGGCCTGGATCGTGTCTACCCTCTTCTTCCAGATCGCAGTGGCTCACGATCCGCTTTGGATCGGCGTGGCTCTGGGGATGCTGGCCGGGATCTACGGCCTGTTTCTCCTGATCGGGAGGCGTAGACAGCCTGCGGCGCCCGCTCCTTACTGACCGTTTCACCTCGAGCCTCCGAGCCTGGTTGGCGCTCAAATTCTTCATACATCACCTCCATTTGTAGAATCAGGTTGGCGGAAAGGTGCGAACAGAAATATGTAAAACTCTTAATTACCCCCCCCTTGTCCAACCCACAGGATTACAGTACTTTTTTTTCTGATAGAACCGGTAGGGATTATGCAATGATTGCTGAAGCGCTGCTGACCCGGATAATGCGTCGAAAGGTCGGACGGATCTTGAGCTTCGATATGGGCAGCGCATTTGCCGGTTCCCCATCCCTTCCCGCTGCGGACCCGCAGCGAAGTACCCTGCTGTATGCTCACATTCCCTTCTGCGATGAGCTGTGCCCCTACTGCTCTTTCAACAGGGTGCGCCTCGACCGCGATCTGGCCCGCCGCTACTTTGTCTGCCTGGAGCATGAGCTTGAGATTTACAGCGAGTTGGGCTGGCGGTTCAATGCCATCTACGTGGGAGGCAGCACCCCCACGATTCTCCCACAGCAGCTGGCAGCTTTCCTGAGGAAGGCGCGAAAGCTTTGGCCGATCCGAAACATCTCGGTGGAGACCAATCCGAATCATCTTACTCCAGCGATTCTCTCCCTTTTACGGGAGTGCGGGGTCAACCGCCTTTCGGTGGGCGTGCAATCCTTCGACGATGCCATCCTGCGGGCTATCGGCCGCTACGAGCGCTACGGCTCCGGCCGCGAAATCGCAGAACGTCTCCAAGATACCCTGGGACGTTTCGACACGTTGAACGCGGATCTGATTTTCAACTTCCCGGCTCAGACGGAGCGGATGTTCCTACGGGACCTAGATACTGTGGCTGGCCTTGAACTCGACCAGGTGACCTTCTACCCGCTCATGGCGGCAAGCAGGGTACGCAGCAACCTGGCCAAGCTGGGCAGGATCGACCCACGGCAGGAAAAACGTCTCTACATGAAGATCTGGGATGTGCTCGGCGAGCGCTACGAGCCGTCTTCAGCCTGGTGCTTCTCCCGCCGGGACTCTTCGCCCGAGCGCAGGATGATCGATGAGTATATCGTGGAACACTCAGAATATGCAGGCCTGGGATCCGGCTCCTTCGGCTACGCGGGTGCAACTATCTACGCCAACACTTTCGATATTACCGGGTACATAGACAGGCTTGACAGGGGCACATTGCCTATCGCGGCGGCCCGCTACGCTATCATTGCAATGATTGTTCTGGCCTACCTCGTTGTAGCAGCACTGATTGCCGTCCGCTACTTCACACCCGTCATGGCTGTCGTGCTTCTGGCCGTCCCCTCGCTGAAAAAGGTGTTTCCCGCCTTTCTCAAGCCCAAGCCCGAGTCGCGCCCCGAAGATTTCCCCGACGGCCAGGGGGGATGGCCCCTGTACTTCGCGCCCCTGGCCTTTGTCAACAACCGGGCGTTCGGAATGTGGTTCATCCTCGGCCTGCTGATCGATGTGCTGCTGCGGATATTTCTACCGGCGTTCTGGCGCTGAGAGCCAGGTTGAGCGACCCCCCGCTGTACCACCACGAAAAAAAGCCCCGCAAGCGAGTACGGGGCTACAGTGCCGCCGATCAGAATCGAACTGATGACACGTGGATTTTCAGTCCACTGCTCTACCGACTGAGCTACAGCGGC
>CAYMGP010000028.1:0-33809 GCA_964390045.1 uncultured Spirochaetaceae bacterium
CCGACCTGGAACAACTCCCTGTTCGAGGATGCCGCCGAGTTTGCCTTCGGCATGCGGCTGAATGCGGATAAGATGACCGAATTTGCCCACGAGCTGCTGGCGGAAGCGGAAGGGTCCGGCCTGATCGACAAGAAACTGGCCAAGGAGACCCGGGAGGCGGACCAGAGCAGCCAGGAAAACATAGAAGCCCAGCGAGCCCGCGTAGAAAAAATCAGGGAGGCCCTGGCCAAGAGCAAGTCGGAAACGGCGAAGCAGCTGCTTTCGGTGGCAGATTACCTGGTCAAGAAATCAGTTTGGGGATTCGGCGGCGACGGCTGGGCCTACGACATCGGCTACGGCGGTCTCGACCATGTCATCGCCTCAGGCAGAGATGTGAACATCCTGGTTCTCGACACGGGGGTTTATTCCAACACTGGCGGACAGATGTCAAAAGCCACTCCTTTGGGAGCCATAGCCAAGTTCGCCGCAGCCGGCAAGCCGCTGAGCAAGAAGGATCTCGGACTGATGGCCATGAGCTACGGCAATGTATACGTGGCCAGCGTAGCCATCGGGGCCAACCGTATCCATACGATCCGGGCCTTCCTCGAAGCGGAGACCTACCCGGGACCTTCGCTGATCATCGCCTACAGCTGCTGCATCGCCCACGGTTTCAACCTGCGCCACGGCATCCGCCAGCAGAAGCTGGCCGTAAATTCCGGCTCCTGGCTGCTGTACCGCTTCAATCCGGCCCTGACGGAAGAGGGCAAGAATCCCCTCATTCTCGACAGCAAGGAACCCTCCGTGGATATAGAGGAATACATGTATCGGGAGATCCGGTTTCGCTCGCTGCGCGACCTGCACCCCGACCGGGCGGAGAGGTTCCTCAAACAGGCCCGCGAGGATGCCAAGGAGAAGTACGCCTACTACAAGTATCTGGCTGACAGAAAATAGGATTGTCACGCCTATCTGACAGATGTGCAGGTGGGCAAGTTGCTCGAAGGCGTATGTCTGATCAATCCTTTCTAAGGAAAGTGATCGATAAAACTACATTTTGAAGGAGAGTTTCATGGAGCACTACAGTACTACCGGTTACTGGATCGCGACGCTGATCTTGTATGTTCTTTATATCGTTGCAGGTTGGAAGGTGTACGTAAAAGCCGGTAAGCCAGGATGGGCAACCATCATTCCCTTTTATAACATCGCCGTCTGGTGCCGGATCGCCGGGAAACCTGGCTGGTGGCTCATTCTTTATCTCATTCCAATCGTAAACATCGTCATTGCGATTATCGTTGCGGTCAACGTAGCAAAGGCCTTCGGGAAATCCGGTGCTTTCGGCTTTTTCCTTCTGTTCATTTTTTACTTCGTTGGGATGTTTGTCATCGCCTTCGGCAAGGCGGAGTACCAACTCAAGCCGAGAGAATAGAGCGTATAGTTCCGACGCACATTCTTTATCCTCGTCCCAGGTGGTATATTCGGAAGTCTATATTTCGATGTACTGAGACATGCCCGTGGCAGCGCCGCCGGGCCCCTATGCCCGCAGCGCCGAGTTCTGCTACAATCTCAGGCTATGATCGCTGCACGAGTCGGTGAGCCTCTGCCCCTGGGAGCCACCCCCAATGACCACGGGGTGCAGTTCGCCGTGTTCAGCCGCCACGCCACCTCCGTGCATCTGCTGCTGTTCGCCGGTGCCCAGGAAGGCGAGCCGACCCACGTTTTCCAGCTCGACCCCCGGCTCAATAAGACGGGCGACATCTGGCACATTCAGGTTGACGGCATCGGAGTGGGGCAGTTCTATCTCTACCGGGTCGACGGACCCTACGAGCCTGAAAAGGGACACCGCTACAATCCCTACAAGCTGCTCCTCGATCCCTACACCAAGGCGGTGAGCGGAAACTTCGTCTGGAATCTGGCCGATGCCAGGGGCTACGACCCCGACTCGCCTGAGGAGGATCTTTCCTTCTCCAAGGTCTCGGATGTGGCCGGAATGCCCAAGTGCATCGTGGTGAGCGACGAGTTCGATTGGCAGGGCGACCGGCCTCTGAATTTGCCTCTGCGCTACAGCGTTATCTACGAGACCCATGTGCGCGGCCTGACACGCCATTCGAGCTCGCAAAGCCTGGGCGTGGCTCACCCGGGTACCTTTCGAGGGCTGATCGAGATCATTCCCTACCTGAAGGAGCTTGGAATCACCGCGGTGGAGCTGCTGCCCGTTCAGGAGTTTGACGAATACGAGGTCCGGTGGAACAATCCGCTGACCGGGCGCAAGCTCGATAACTACTGGGGCTACAGCACGATCAGCTTCTTCGCTCCCAAAGGAAGCTACTGCAGCTGTGGAGCCCAGGGCCAGCAGGTGGCCGAGTTCAAAGAGATGGTGCGGGAGCTGCACAAAGCGGGCATAGAGGTCATTTTGGATATGGTGTTCAACCACTCGGCCGAGGGTGATCAGAGAGGATCGACCCTCTGTTTTCGTGGATGGGACAATTCGATCTACTACATCCTCGATGAAAATCGACGCTTCTACAAGAACTACACGGGCTGCGGCAATACCCTGAACTGCAACCATCCCATCGTCCGTTCCCTGATCGTCGATTGCCTGCGCTACTGGGTTGTTGAGATGCATGTAGACGGTTTTCGGTTCGATCTGGGCTCGGTGCTCGGCCGGGATTCCAAGGGCCGGCTTCTCGAGAATCCTCCCGTGGTCGAGCGCATTGCAGAGGATCCGCTGCTGCGCCAGACCAAGATCATCGCCGAGGCCTGGGATGCCGCCGGAGCCTACCAGGTGGGCTCTTTCCCTGGAGGCCGCTGGGCCGAATGGAACGACCGCTATCGCGATGCGGTGCGCAGCTTTTGGCGGGGTGACCGCGGCAAGGCGGGAGCACTGGCTACCCGACTCACGGGAAGCGCGGATCTGTACCTGCGGGACGGGCGCAAGCCCTTTCACAGCATCAACTTCGTCACTTCCCACGACGGCTTCACCCTAAATGATCTGGTCAGCTACAGTGAAAAGCACAACCAGGCCAACGGCGAAAACAACAGGAACGGGCATGACAACAATCTCAGCGCGAATTACGGCGTGGAGGGAGAGACAGACGATCCGGAAATCAAAGAGATCCGCAACCGCCAGGTCAAGAATTTTCTCGTCACGCTTCTGTTGTCCATCGGCACTCCGATGCTGCTCGGCGGTGACGAGCTGCGGCGTACCCAGAGGGGCAACAACAATGCGTACTGCCAGAACAATGAGATCTCCTGGTACGACTGGAGCTTCAGCCGGCGGCACGGCGATATCCAAATCTTCTGCAGGAAGCTCATCGCCTTCCGCAAAGCCCATCCCGCCTTCCTTCGTCCCGAGTTCTACAGCGGAGAGGATCGCAGCAAAAACAACATTCCCGACATTACCTGGTACAGCGAAAAGGGCAGACCGATGGACTGGAAGAAGGCTGATCTGACCCTTGCCTATCGACTCGACGGCAGCAAGGCGGAGATCGCCGCCGATCGGGACGACAATGATTTTTTCCTGATGTTCAACGCCTCGGAGGGCAAACGCAGCTTCGTCGTCTGCGCGCCTCCGCGGGGAAAGCACTGGCACCTGGCCATCGACACAGCGGGGATTACCCCTTCCGACATTTATGAACCCGGCCGGGAGCCGCAGCTGCAGCCGCAGGACAGCTATACCCTGGACGCTCGCTCGGTTGTCGTGCTGTTGTCCCGTTGAATCCGGCGCCGGCTTTGAGTACATTGAGTGAGTAAATCCTGAGAACATATCGCAATCTTCGATCGCAAATTAAGGAAGATTGCGATGTCCTATAATGCAACGAAATGTTGTTAGAATAACAAAAATTCAATGCATCATAGTATAGCGAGCGAGAGCCCCGGTGACTGAATCCCGAATCCTTGTCGAAGGCGCCCGTCAAAACAACCTGAAATCACTCTCTTTGAAGTTGCCTTTGAACAAGCTCATCGTAGTCACTGGGGTGAGCGGTTCCGGAAAGTCTTCTCTGGCCTTCGACACGCTTTATTCAGAGGGTCAGCGCCGCTACGTGGAGACCTTTTCTCCCTACACCCGTCAATTTCTAGATAGGATGGACAAACCCCAGGTCGATCGCATCGAGGGAATTCCTCCGGCGATCGCCATCGATCAGGTCAATCCGGTACGCACATCGAGGTCCACCGTAGGGACCATGACCGAGCTCAATGATCATCTCAAGCTTCTGTTCGCCCGCACTGCCCGGCTGTACTGCCAGGGCTGCGGCAAGCCGGTTCACAGAGATTCCCCGGAGAGTATATGGAAGAAACTGCTCAAGCTGATGGGCAGCGGTGCGGGTCCAGGTTCGCCTGCCGAAGGAACCCATCTGTTGATCGTGTTTCCTGTTGCGATCCCCCACAATTTCACAGAGGAGGAAGTGAAAGCCCTCCTGCTGCAGCAGGGCTACACCCGCATCCAGCGCAGCTCGGGCTCGAGCCTCGAAGTGATCCAGGATCGCGTGTCCTTACGCAGGGAAAACCGTTCCCGGATCATCGAAGACCTCGAGGCGGCTTTGAAGTACGGACAGGGCAGGGTAATGATATACCTCCTCGAAGAGGAGAGCCAGAGCTCGGAGGTGCTGCGTTTCTCCAGCGACCTGCACTGTCCGGACTGTGATATCCACTATCGAGATCCGGTGCCCAACATGTTCTCTTTCAACTCTCCCATCGGGGCCTGTGAAACCTGCAGGGGTTTCGGCCGGGTGATCGGGATCGACATCAACCTCGTGGTTCCCGACGAGGGCAAGAGCCTCATCGAAGGTGCCGTCAAACCCTGGCAGAGCCCGAGCTTCAGGGAATGCCAGCTCGATTTGATCCGCTTCGCCCGGCGGCGGGCGATCCCTCTCAACGTGCCCTGGCGGGAGTTGAGCGATTCCCAGCGGGAATGGGTGATAAAGGGCGAGGACGAAGAGGAATCCTGGTACGGTATCGAAGGTTTTTTCGAATGGCTGGAAAGTAAAGCCTATAAAATGCACATCCGCGTCCTTTTGTCCAAATACAGAGCCTACCACATCTGTCCGGCCTGCGGCGGAGCGCGCCTGCAGCCTGAGGCTCTTCTCTGGAGAGTTGGGAGCGGAAAGGGCTTGAACATTCACGAGCTCGTGCTGCTGCCGATCGAGCGCTGCTACGTGTTTTTCAAAAAATGGAGATCGGAGGGACCAAGACTGGCCGGGCCAAGACTGGCCGGACTTCTCGATGAAGCGACCGAGATGCTGTTGGGGGAGATCCGCTCCAGACTCCGATACCTGGTCGACGTGGGGCTCGGTTATCTGACCCTGGACAGGCAGTCCCGCACCTTGAGCGGAGGGGAGGTGCAGCGCATCAACCTGACCACCGCCCTGGGGACATCCCTCGTCAACACCCTTTTCGTGCTCGACGAGCCCAGCATCGGGCTCCATTCCCGCGACATCGGGCGGCTGATCGGGATTCTGCAGAAGTTGCGGGACGCGGGAAACACGCTCGTGGTGGTAGAGCACGATCCCGAGGTGATCGAGGCGGCAGATCTAATCATCGACATGGGCCCGGGTGCCGGGACCCGGGGTGGGGAGATCGTATACTTCGGTCCCAGAGACGGGCTATTAGGTCAGCGGCGCTCCCTGACGGCCCGCTACCTGAGCGGCATGCGCGGCGTCCGGGAGCAGCGGCTCGCAAGCGTGCGCCCGAGCGAGCCCGGGATGCCGATCGATGAGAAACTCGACAGCGATCACCAGCCCCGGCTCGAGATCTCCGGAGCCGAAGCCCACAACCTGAAAAACATCGATGTCAGGATTCCTTTGAACCGCTTGGTGTGTGTCACCGGTGTGAGCGGCTCGGGAAAATCTACCCTGGTCGAGGAGGTTCTCTACAGGGCCCTGCTCAGGTTGAAGAGCAAACCCGTGGAGCGCCCGGGCAAACACAGAGAAATTCGCGGCCACGAACGCTTCGCCGAAGTGGTTTTAGTCGACCAGTCGCCTATAGGCAAGACAACCCGTTCGAATCCGGCCAGCTACGTAGGTGCTCTCACCTCGATCCGCAAGCTGTTTGCCGCCGAACCCCTGGCGAGGCAGCGGGGCTACACGCCGGGTACATTCAGCTTCAACTCGGGCAGGGGCCGCTGTCCGACCTGCGGCGGCAACGGCTTTCAGCGCATCGAGATGCAGTTCTTGAGCGATGTGTATCTGCGTTGTCCCGACTGCGACGGCAAGCGCTACCGGCCGGAAGTCCTAGACGTGAGGGTTCTGCCCTTTGCCGACGGGAATGCAGACACGGACGCTTCGGGCCGCACCGAGGGTGAGAGCCTAAAAAAAAGCGGCAAACGGGCGAAATCGATCGCCGATGTGCTCGAGCTGACGGTAGCGCAAGCCTGCGAATTCTTTGCCGGCGTGCCCGAAGTCCTGCGCCTTCTAGAGCCACTTCGGGCCGTGGGTTTGAGCTACCTCACGCTTGGACAGCCTGTACCCACGCTCAGCGGCGGGGAAGCCCAGCGCCTCAAGCTGGCCGGGCGTCTGGCCAAAGCCAGGACTGTCTCCAGAGGGAAAAGAGTCCAGGGATCGCCCTCTCTGTTTCTCTTCGACGAACCCACTACGGGACTTCATTTCCATGATATTGCCACCCTGCTGCAGGCTTTCCGCCGCCTGCTGGAAGCCGGCCATTCTCTGGTAGTGATCGAGCACAATCTCGATGTGATCGCAGCGGCCGATTGGGTAATCGATCTGGGACCGGAAGGCGGGGAGAGGGGCGGCGAAGTGGTCTGCGCAGGAACGCCGCGGCAGATCATGGCGGTTCACGGCAGTCACACAGGCCGGGCCCTGCGCCGCTATCTTAACCCCCACGCGGGCAAGATTGAGAAAACCAGCAAGCCGGAAGCCGGATTCTCGCCGAGCCACCAGATTCTCGTGCGCCACGCTCGTGAGCACAACCTTCAGGGCATCGATGTGCTCATACCGCGGGATCGCTTCACGGTAGTAACGGGGGTGAGTGGCAGCGGAAAGAGCACGCTGGCTTTTGACATCCTGTTCTCCGAAGGCCAGCGCCGCTACCTCGAGTCTCTCAACGCCTACGCCAGGCAGTTCGTTCAACCTGCCAGCCGTCCCGATGTGGATGGTGTGCTCGGAGTGCCTCCAACCGTGGCCATAGAGCAACGGACCAGCCGCGGCGGCCGCAAGAGCACCGTGTCCACGATGACGGAGATCTATCATTTCCTGCGCCTGCTCTTCGCCAAGCTCGGGACCCAGTTCTGTCCCGAGTGCCGGCTGGCGATAGAACCCCAGGCTCCGGACCAAATCGTGACGAAAATCCTCAAGGTTTTTAGGGGCGAGACGGTATCCATTCTTGCGCCCCTGGTGGTAGCTCGCAAGGGTTACTACACGGAGTTGGCGAAGTGGGCAGCTTCCAAGGGCTTCAGCGAGCTGAGGGTCGACGGAAAGCTCCTGCCTACCGGTCTTTGGCCCCGGCTTGACAGATTCCTGGAGCATAGCATCGAGCTGCCTATAGGCACTGTCAGGATCGCCAATGCCACGGCGAAAACGCTTCGCGAGCTGCTCGAGCGTGCGCTCGATCTGGGCAAAGGCGTTGTAATAGCGGCCACCTTAGGGCAAGAGGAGCATACTGTCGAAAGAGAAGAGATCTTCTCAACCAGTCGCTCCTGTCCGAGCTGCGGACGGAGCTTCGAGGAGCTCGATCCGAGGCTCTTTTCCTTCAATTCAAAACACGGCTGGTGCCCCCGCTGCTACGGAACCGGAGTTCTGCTTCCCGGTTTCGACGAGCAGCAGACAGGCGAAGAGATCTGGTGGAACCAGTGGTGGGAGGGCGGCGAACGGATCTGTCCGCAGTGCCGCGGTGCGAGGCTGAGAGCGGAAGCCCGCGCCGTGCGCTTCCACGGTCGCAATATTTCCGAGATAACGGCGCTGTCCGTGCAGCAAGCCTACAGGTATTTCTCGGATCTCAAGCTGCGCGGTGTGGAGCAGGAGATAGCCCGGGACATCGTGTCGGAGCTGCGATCGAGGTTGGACTTCCTCTGTCAGGTGGGGCTGTCCTATCTGTCTCTGGACAGAGCCGCGCCCACGTTGAGCGGTGGAGAGGCGCAAAGGATCCGCCTGGCTTCGCAGCTGGGATCGAACCTGCGCGGAGTATGCTATATCCTCGACGAGCCTACCATAGGCCTCCATGCCCGGGATAATCAGATGCTCCTCGACACCCTCAACCGGCTCAAGGAAAAGGGAAACACGGTCGTGGTTGTGGAGCACGATGAGCAGACGATCCGTCAGGCAGAGCATATAATCGACCTTGGTCCGGGCGGCGGGATCAATGGGGGCAGGCTGATGCACGCCGGCTCGGTGCAGAGGTTGCTTCAGCGGCGTGGATCCCTGACGGGCAGATTCCTGCGAAAGCCCCTGAGGCATCCTCTTTCGCCGGACAGGAGACTCGGGCGCAGCGAAGCCCGCATAGAGATCGTTGAGGCTCGCCTCCACAACCTCAGGAATCTGCGGGTTTTATTCCCATTGGGAAAGTTGGTGTGCGTTACCGGGGTGAGTGGAAGCGGTAAGAGCACCCTGGTGCGAGAGGTGCTCTATGAGAACCTGCATCTCCTCGTCGTGCGGAGCCGCAACCGCAGGCGGGCGGCGGCGCAGAGAGCGCCGATCGGCTGCAGCGGGGTGCACGGCTGGGAAACGCTGAGCAGAGTGCTGGAGGTCGATCAAACGCCGATCGGAAAAACCCCCAGATCGTGTCCCGCCACCTACGTCGGCTTCTGGGCTGAGATTCGCAGACTATACGCCCGGATCCCCGAAGCACGCATGCGCGGCTACAGCCCGAGCCGCTTTTCCTTCAACGTAAAGGGTGGGCGCTGCGAGGATTGTGCCGGTCAGGGGGTGCGGAAGATCGAGATGAGCTTCCTTCCCAATGTACGCGTTCCCTGCGATTGCTGCGGAGGCGCGCGCTTCAACTCCGAGACTCTTACCGTGCGTTATCGAGACAGGAACATCGCCGATGTGCTGGCCATGAGCGTGGATGAGGCTGTGGATTTTTTCTCGGCCCACCCGGCGATCCACAGGGCACTGAGTCTCCTGCAGGAAGTAGGTTTGGGCTACATCACGCTCGGCCAACCGAGTCCGACGTTGAGCGGTGGAGAGGCTCAGCGCATCAAGCTGGTCGCTGAGCTGGCCAAGACCAAGCTCCCGCCTGCCGGAACAGGCCGCGGAAACAATCGAGAGGTGTCCGCTGTACACACACTGTATGTTCTTGACGAGCCTACCATTGGAATGCACATGGCGGATGTGGAGAAGCTCATCCGCGTGCTTCAGCGTTTGGTCGACGCCGGCAATTCAGTGGTGATCATCGAGCACAATCTGGACATTGTAGCAGAGGCGGATTGGATCATTGACCTGGGCCCGGAGGGAGGGGAGGGCGGAGGCCGTATCGTTGCTCAAGGGACTCCCGAGGCATTGGCGCAAAACGGTAACGGATCCTATACGGCGCGTTATCTGGCCGCTTTCCTGCGTGAGCGTGGCACGGTTGTCTAGGGATCAAGCGGCCCGCGACCTGCCTCGTAAGTGCCTGTGATTATGGACTTTGTTCTGATGACAGGCACCTTCCGACTCCAGGGCACGGTACATAGTGGTGATGCTCGCCTCCAGTTTGTGCTTTATTCTCATCTTTTCCTGGCAGTAGGGAGCACTGGGATCGAAGCGTACCGGTTTTCCTACCCGTACCCCCCGTACATGCTTGTTGACGGCCACAGGGTAGAAGGTCACGATCTTGTGGGTATTTTCGAAAAGCCATCTTGCCAGGCGGATGAAGCCGGTATTCAGCAGGCAGATGTCGTCTTGCTTCTTGCTCTCGTCGTTTTCCGGAAAAATCAGCAGGGTCTTGCCCGACTGAAAATAGGATAGGCTGATTTCGAAGGTCTTAATAATCTCTCGGCGCCTGCTGTACACGGGGATTGCCTTTAGGTAGCTCATCAGGTGCACACAGATTCTGCCGATGATCCTCGACAGCCCGTCCGCCACCACGCTGCGCAGCTTGAGCTCTTTCTCGACGAAGTCACTGCGAATGTACTCCGCGCAGTCTTTGAGATCTGTAACCTGATGGACGACCCAGGGGTAGAGCTTGTGCGTCAGCGAAGTCATCAATGCCAGCGGGCCGAAGGATCCCAGGTGATTGGCCACGCAGATCGAACAGGTTTTTTGCAGGGCGTTTTGGAAGCCCCGGACGTGGATCTTGACGTAGAAGGTCCTCAGTATTCTCGCAAGCAGCGTATACACGGTCTTGCTCATAGACGATCCCTCCGAAATATACCTCGTCTACCTATATGCTAATACTGAATCGGAGAGATGGCAACCGCTTTTTCAGAGCCGGCGGCAACGGCCGCAACAAGAAGTCCATTGTCTTGACAGGCGGCGAAGGTTCTGCTCTCAATAGAAGGATCGGGACCGCTGCTCGAGCTCGGGAATAGCGTGCCGGCAGTCGGCCCTTTACGTAGGGGAACGCCGGGGCGCGAGGAGGCAATCATGGTGGATGTCAAACAAGCGGTCGGCAAGGCGATGCAATACCTCGAGGAGCTATACCAGATATCCGAGTTCAAAGATGTGCTGTTGGAGGAAGTGGATCTTTCCGAGGACAATAAGTACTGGAATGTGACGGTTGGATTTACTCGGCATCAGGAGCCCACCTCGGGCGGCCCTATGGCGACGTTGGTCGGACAATCGGCTGAGTTTAAACGGGAGTTCAAGGTTTTTCAAATCGACGCCGAGACTGGAGCGCTTCGTTCCATGCGAGGTCGGAAAGGGGAGTGAACCGCCTTCACTTCGCAACTGAAATTGAGATTGCGATGTTATCATAATATCAGGAGGAAAGCAGTGAAGTCGGACATCAAGGTACGACTAGCGGAGCTAGCAAAAGCGTATGAGTACTGGGAGAAGACAAAGGACATCATCGATCAGTTGATCGATATCATCCTCAACTATCGGCAGAGTGGACACCCGGGAGGTTCCCGTTCGAAAGTCCACGCCCTGCTGGTTACCATGCTGAGCGGCGTCATGCGCTGGGACATTCGCCGGCCCGACAGGCGTTTCGGCGATCGCTTCATTCTAGGCGCGGGACACACAATCCCTCTCCTTTATTGTACCCTGGCCGTTCTCAACGAGGCGCTGAGGGTCAAGCATCAGCGGACAGGGGACGGCCGCTATGCAATCCACAAGGCCGAGCAGAGAGCGCTGTACTGGCAGGATCTTCTTGGCTTCCGGCATCGCGGAGGACTTTCCGGACACGCCGAGATGGAGGGCAAGACCCTCTTTCTCAAGTTCAATACAGGTCCATCGGGGCACGGGAGCCCGGCCGCGGCGGGCTTGGCCGTGGCCTTGAAGCGGGCAGGAGCCGAAGGAGTGAAGGTTTTCGTCATCGAGGGGGAGGGGGGCCTGACTCCCGGAGCGACGCATGAGACGGCCAACTCGGCCTGGGGCCTGGCCCTCGACAACCTCTACTACGTTGTCGATTGGAACGATTTCGGCATCGATGCTCACCCTGTCAGTGATGTGGTCAGCGGTACGCCGGAGCAGTGGTTCGGCAGCCACGGCTGGCGCGTATTCGCCGCAGAAACCGAGGAAAATTGGAGCTCGTTGAGCGCCGCGATGCTGGAGATGGTCTACGGTGGCAATCCGCAGAGGGCTCCCAGCGTCACCTGGTTTAAGAGCCGCAAGGGAAGAGGATATCTCAAGTACGACAATGCCTCCCACGGATCCCCACACGCCATGAACAGCGAGCTTTTCTGGGAAACCAAGAAGCCCTTTGTCGATAAATATGGAGCCCGGTTCGCCAACTTCGGCGGCCCGGCGCCGGATACGGCGGAGGCGATCCACTCCGAGTTTGAGACCAATCTCAGGGCGGTGATCGATGTTCTTCACAGCGACGTCCGGCTCGTCGACTACCTGGCCGATAGGCTGGTAGAGATCGGTGAGAGCGTACCCGAGGAGATTGCTTCGTTTCGCATCGGAAAGAGGGGAAATCCCTTCGAAGACGATCGGCTCTACGACTTCAAAAATTATCCGCAGGACATCTATGCCAAGCCCGGAGAAAAAGTGGCTAACCGGGCGGCCCTGGCCAAGTGGGGAGCCTGGGTGAACACCTTCGGCAGGCGGGAGTACGATCGACCGCTGTTTCTGGCCAGCTCGGCGGATCTGGCCGGATCCACCAACATCGCCGGATTCGCGGCCGGCCGGGATGGTTTCGACGGCTACGGCTGGTACGAGCGTACAGGCAGCGAGGAGGGAGTCCTGCTGCCGCAGGCGATTACCGAGTTCGCCAATGCGGGCATCATGGTGGGGCTGGCTTCTGTGAACTTCGCACCAGATCCGGAGCAAGGCTTCGATGGTTTCTGGGGGGCCACCTCCACCTACGGCTCCTTCTCCTACCTGCTGTACGGCATGGTGCGGCTCTACAGCCAGCTGGCTCAGGACTGTCAGTTCAAGGTGGGCAAAGCCCTCTGGGTTGCCGGCCATTCCGGACCGGAGACGGCGGATGACAGCCGTACCCACTTCGGGATCTTTGCACCAGGTGTAACCCAGCTTTTCCCAAAGGGAAAGATCATCAATCTTCATCCTTGGGAGCATAATGAAGTGCCCGTCTTGCTGGCGGCCGGATTGCGCCGGGAGGCTCCTGTGCTGGCCCTTCACCTGACCCGTCCTCCCGTAGAGATTCCCGACCGCGGGAAGTTGGGAATGCCCTCGCATTTCGAGGCTGCTCGGGGCGCCTACGTGGTGCGGGACTACCGCAAGGACGAACGACGAGGCGGCACGTTTATCGTGCAGGGTACCAGCGCCATGGCCAATGTAGTGAAGATCCTACCGCAAATTGAGGAGCGGGGCCTGAATATAAAGATCGTCTGCACCACCAGTGTTCAGCTGTTCGCCGCCCAGGATCAGAGCTACAGAGACAAAGTCCTTTCACAGGCTGACCGGGCCAACTCGACCGTGATCACAACTCAGGCACGCCTGTTGATGCACGAATGGTTGTTCAACAAGATAGCCGAGGAGTACGCCCTGTCGGCGGACTGGGACGATGGCTGGCGCTCGGGAGGGACCCTGGATGAGGTCATCGACGAAGCCCATCTGTCACCCGAATGGATTCTCGACGGGATAGAGCGTTTTATCGGGGATAAGGGTAAACGGCTGGAGCGCCTGCAGGCGGAGCTGGCCGAAGCTGCCGACTAGCGGCAGCAAAACCCGTTGCTGTCGCCATGAAGAAACACTTTTTCCAGCCGACCGAGTATCACACAACAATCGCCGAACGCCCTCCTGTACTCGAAATCGGCGACGGGCACACGGTGATCACCTCAACGGTGGACAACTCGGGCAGGGACGCATCGGATCGCACGGTGACCTCGCCGGGCAATCCCCAGACCGGACCTTTCTTCATCAGCACGGCTCGTCCGGGGGACGTCCTTGCCGTACGTTTCGACAGGCTCGTCCCGAACCGCAGCATCGGCCGAACAAAGACCTATATCGCCGCCCACATCCTCGAGCCCCGGCACGCAGCGGCCGCTGACTGGTACCACGACAATGCCTTGCTCGAATGGCGCATCGATGTAGCAGAGGGCACGGCCACGTTGCTCTCACAATCATTCGCCGCCGGAGGCCTGAGTGTCGGCCTGGATCCGATGCTCGGCTGCTTCGGCACTGCGCCCCCGGGGGGCCAGTGCATCTCCACCAGCACGGCTTCGGTGCACGGCGGCAACATGGACTACCGCGGCTTTAGAACCGGAACCACGGTGTACCTTCCCGTTTTCGTGGAGGGAGCCCTTTTTTACCTCGGGGACGGGCATGCAGCTCAGGGAGACGGTGAGATCGTGGGAACGGGCATCGAGGTTTCTCTAGAGGTGCAGTTCACGGTCAACATTGTTCGCGGCAAGTCCATCGCATGGCCCCGCGCCGAAACAGCGGACCACATCCTCACCGTGGGAAACGCCCGTCCTCTCGATCAGGCGCTGCAGCTGGCCACCAGCGAGATGGTGCGCTGGCTGGTCGGCCTCGGCCTGGAGGAGAGGCAGGCGCACATCTTGATGGGACAGTGCGTGGAGTACGAGGTGGGCAATGTATTCGATCCCGCCTATACAATGATCTGCAAGATGAGCAAGAGCCTGTTGGCGCAGATCGGCCTGGAGCCGAGACTCTGAATCCGTCTGCGATGCGATTCACTGTCTCGAGCGAGGCGCCGCCGAGCCCGGCTGACCCGGAAAAATCCACCGATCGGCCTGCGGATCTTCCACAGAGTGGAAAACGGTTTTTTTAACCACACCCGCACCATCCCCGTGAGGATACCGGCCAGGTCGATCTTCCGCTCGTTGTTGCTTTGCTGTTGGCGCGCAGCTGAGGCGGATGCTTCGTTTTTACAGGTCCCTGGCAGAACGTGCAGATTCAAGGTATTCTATCATCACCGGAGGATGACATGCAGAAAATCGATTTCAAGAAGAGACTCAAGCATCTGTACAGCGCACCCGCCAAGGTACCGGTGATCGTCGATGTCCCGCCGATGAGCTTCCTGATGATCGATGGTTCCGGGGATCCGAACACCTCCGAGGAGTTTCAGCAGGCCGTGGAGGCTCTGTTCGCGACGGCCTACAACTTGAAATTCATGATAAAAAAAGGCTCCCTGGCAATCGACTACGGGGTGCTGCCCCTGGAAGGTGTTTGGTGGGCTGAAGATATGAGCAGCTTTTGGGCGGGAAACAAGGAATCCTGGGAGTGGACCCTGATGATCATGCAGCCTGAGTGCGTAACACGGCAGCTGTTCGAGCAGGCTCTGGAGGACGTTCGCAGGAAGAAAAACCCACCGGCGCTCGCCAAGCTGCGCCTGGAAAGTTTTGCCGAAGGGCTCTGCGCTCAGGTGCTCCACGTAGGTCCCTTCTCGGCAGAAGGACCCACGGTAGAGATGCTCCACGCCTTTATTGACGACAACGGCTACACCCGCAGGGGTAAGCACAGAGAGATCTATCTCAGCGATATCCGGCGAACCGCTGCCCAGCGGCTGAAAACGATTATCCGTCAGCCGATAGAGAAATCATGAAAAAAGCATGCCCTGGATGTCCCGGGCGTTCCGGATCGCTTTGCCCCGGCTGTGATTGTTGAAGATCACCAGCAGCAGCCTGGCCCTGGTGAGCATCCTCTCGATCATCGGCAGCCACTCGGCCAGCTCTGCGGAGCTGTACAGATAGTCGTAGCGGCTGACATTATCCCCACCCCACCAGTTCGTCGAGTTGCGGCCGTGGAAACGGATATAGCCAAGCTCTGAGGTAACTACCTCGCTGGGCACGGGAAGTTTGGGCAGACGAGGCTCATCCACATTGACGAAGCCGGCCTTGGCCGCTTCCAAACCATCGTATACGGAGTTGCGCTGCCATTCCGCATTACGGAACTCAACGGCCTTTGGTATTTCTTCAAAAACCTCGCAGAGAGTCTGCAGGTGCTTCCTGCACGGGGGGGTATAGTGAAAGCTGTAGGGAAACTGGAAGAGCACCGCAGCCAGTCTGCCCGCCTCGACGAGCGGGACGATCCCCTGTTTGAAGCGCTCGACGTCTCTGTGGAAATCTTCTCCTATATTGTGCGTCAGGCTCTGGTGGGCTTTGACGGCGAAACGAAATCCTTCCGGGGTCTTTTCTATCATCCGCGCCAGATTGGAAGCTTTGGGCTGGGCGTAGTACGAGAAGTTCAATTCCACGACCGGAAACTCGGCGGCGTAGTAGCTTAGAAAATCTTTCTTTTCCGTGCCCTCGGGATAGAAGGGCCCCACCCAGTCATCGTACGAGTAGCCGCTGGTGCCTATAAGAATGTTCGCCTTCTGCTCCGGCTTATCGGCCATGCCACATTATAAACCGAGGCTGTTGCCGAGGCAAAGGTGCCCGTCTCTTCCTTCGAAGTGCTGCTACCGAGCCCCGACAGCCGCCGCTTGAGAAGCTGAGTGGCGGGATGGCCGCACGCCCTTCAGATTGATTGATTTCTTTCCCGATAAGCAATACCATTGAATCTATATGAAACGTGTTGTGCTGGTCGTTTTCCTGTATTTCTTGCTTGTTTTAGGTCCCGTGTTCAGTCTCAGCGAAACGCAGCTGTTCTCGGAAGCGGAAAGCTACTACCGCGCCGGCAACTATCTGTTGGCCATCGATACCTACGGAGAGCTCATTCAACGCTACCCACTGTCCGACAGGGTGGCCGATGCACAGTATCGACGCGGGGTTAGCTTTTTCCGTTTGGGGCGTTTTCGAGAAGCCCTCGCCGTGTTCGAGGACGTCGAGAAGCTCTACCGTACGACCCGTTTTTTCGACTACATCTACTTCTGGCGGGGAGTCGCCCATTTTCGTCTCGAGGAGTACGCCGAGGCCGGGCAGGCCCTGCGGGTATTCCTGTCGCTGCGGGAGGATCCGGAGTTGACTCCTCAGGCCTACCTGTACAAGGGCCAGGCGGAGATCGCTGTTGAAGATTTTCGCTCCGCCGCGAGGGATCTGCAGACCCTCGTCGAGTTCTATCCCGGCTCCGAACCGGGCCGGCACGGAATCCTCCTGCTCGCCTACTCGTATCTTCAAGAGGGGCGCTACGGAGAAATCGAAGAGCTGGCGGCAAGCACCGACGTGGAGAGTCTGCCCGAAACGCGAAGATCGCTTTTTCTCCTCTACACGGCCGAGGTGTACTGGAAGAACGAGCGGCTCGCCGAAGCCGAGGCGCTGTACGACCAGCTGCGCGCTTCGGAACACGGGATCGCAGCCGTGGCCTATCGCCGTCTGTTCATGATCGCGGCCGCCGACAACGATCTCTCCCGGATGGAGTCATTGATCCGTCAGGCTGAAAGTCAATTTGCAGGTACTCCCGAAGTCCTGGAGGATCTTTGGGTTCAGGTGGGCGTTGAAAGCTACAGGCAGGACAAAAGCGATCTTTCCGAATATTTCCTCAACAAGGTCTGGAGTCTGCCCGACAAAGATACCCTCGGGGAAACGGTACCCCTGTACCTGGCTGAAATTTCGATAGGGAAAAACGATATTCCTCGAGCGGCTGCCGTGCTGGAAGAGTATCTGGCTGAAAATGAGAAAACGGCCGACCTGACCCTGCTGAAGCTCGGCGATGTGCGGCTCCTCGAAGGCGATTACTCGGCGGCCGAGCAGGTTTACGCCCGCTACATAGAGGAGCATCCGGATTCCTCCCGCCTCGAGGACGCTTCGTACCTGCTCGCCTACACCCGTTTCCGAATGGGAGAACTGGGTCAAGCCCTGGAGCTCGCCGCCCGCCGACTGCAGGAAACCACGGACCCGCTGCTGCGGGCGGATCTTTACAGGCTGGTCATCGTGCTGCACAGGAGGAGGGGCGAACAGAGGGAGGCTGCTGCCCGTCTGCGCGAGTTCATAGACCTCTACCCGGAGGATCTTAAGGCGCGGATCGACCTGCTGAAAATACTGTTCGCTCTCGAGGACTATCCGGCCATCGTCTCTGAAACGAACAGGATGCGCCGGGAGCTCATTGATCTCGAGCAGCGGGACCTTTACGTCTACCTCCTGTCCAACTACCTGAGAGGACTGGCCGAGATTAGCGGCAAGCGCTATGCAAGCGCCCTCGAGGCGTTGAACAGGGTGAGCGAAGAGAGCAGCGAACAGGCGGGCCTGGCCTCGATTTGGCCCTATACGCTGTACTACCAGGGTTGGGCGTACTACCGTCAGAACAACTACGAGTCCGCCCGAACACGGATCGTCAGACTGTTGGAGACCGAACCATCCCATTCCCTGCTGCCAGAAAGCCTTTTTCTTGCAGGCTGGACCTCTTTCAGCCTGGGAGATTACCACGCCGCCGCTGCTTACTTTGCCCGCCTGGCCAAGATGGACAAGGGGGAATCCGACAAGGCCGCCTTCCTGCAGGCGCGGAGCCTGACGAATCTCAGGGAGCTGGAACCGGCGGCTGTTCTGTTCCGAACCCACTACACAGGCAGACCTGACTCTCCCTTCGCCGACGACGCCCTTTTCGAGCACGCCGCCATCCTTGCCGAGCTTGGAAGGGTCATGGAGGCCGCCGCAGTCTACGCCAAGCTTGCCCGCTCTTATCCGGGCAGCCCTTTGGCGGAGGAAGCTCTGTTCAAGAGGGGAGAGGTCTACAGCACAGGGGCGGAGTATGAGAAAGCCAAGGATGCCTACTACGAGTATAGGATGCGATTCCCGCGCGGGCGGCTGATCGACGCCTCGCTGTACTGGGGCGGGCTGGCGGCCTACCAGCTCGGTGAGCGCTTCGGCGCCGTGCTTCATTGGGAACGTCTGCTGGAAAACTTCCCGATGAGCCCCTTCCGGCCCGATGCCCTGCGCAGGTCCGCCGAGGTGTATGCGGAGCGCGGAGACCAGCGAAAGGCGATCGAGCTGTACACGAAACTAGCCGACGAGTATCCCGAGGAGGCCAGGGTCTACGGCGTGGCCCAGAGGATCGACGAGCTCCGCTATTTACTGCGGGGCCTCACGGACAGAGAGGCGGCGCTGTCGAGCATCATAGGCAAGGAGGGAGGCGCCGGGACCGCCAAAGGTAGGGAAGCCATGATCGAGCTCTCCCGCCTGTACGTCTATGAAGGTTCCAAGAACATGGAACTTGCCTTTGAAATGCTGCAGGACGTCGTGGAAAAGGGAGAGCCTGTGAGTGCCTCCCAGGCACAGTTTCTTATTGGCGAGTACTACTACAGAAAAGCCGATCCGGTTCGCGCGGCCCGGGAGTTCCTCAAGGCGGGAAATCTGAATCCCGACGACCCGGACCAGTTGGCCGCTTCCATCTATCGGGCCGCCGAAATGATGAGTCTGGCGGGAAAGAGGGCGGATGTTCGGGAGCTGGTGGGCCGGCTCGAGAAGTACTTCCCCGATTCCCAGTGGACTCTCGAGGCGAAAAAACTTCAGGAGGGACGCTGATGCGCAGGCTTCTGATCCTCTTGTGGATTTTGCTCTACGCGCTCGGGGTGGGTGCTCAGGGTGGCGAACAGTCTGTCGAACCGAAAGAACCGGATATCGTGCTGCCCGAAGTGATCCTCAGAATAGAAGATTTCAGCGTGGAGGATGTGCGGGTGGGCATTCCCGGGGAGGAGGAACTTATTGCCCCGGAGCGCTCGATCCCGCTTCCGGAAGCGGAAGAGTTGGAAATCGAAGAGCCTGAGCTTCCCTTCAGCATCTCCGAAGGCAGGGACCTCGTATCCGCGGAACGGGAATCCGGACTTTCGGCTCAGGCGGTTTTGGGAGCGGGTACATTGAGTCATCTGTACAGCCTGATTTCTCTCAACAGGATTGGAGGCGAGGAGCCGCGTTTCAAGCTCCGCTTCCTGCACGAGATGCTGGATGGCACTGCCGGTATCGAGGGCCAATCCCCCGGGTCGGGATTCCACACCAGGGAGGACACTCTCGAAGGCGGCATCAAGCTGCACCTCGGGAAACTGGGCCTCGAAGTGGAGGGGCTGCTGCAGGATCAGGAGCGGGGGCTGCAGGATAACGGTTCTCCGTACCTGTCACGCGTCTATCGACAGGGTACGCTCGATGCGAAACTCGATCTGCCTGTCGGAGAACGCCTGCATCTGGATGTGGCGGCGGGAGGCTCGTTCTCGTCCGAGTTGCTGACGGGCATGGTTCCCGAGGATGCGACGGAAGTTCTCGCCTATCCCCTTCTTAAATTAGAATACCGCCGGGAAAAAACCTGGCTCGGCCTCGAGGGCCGCTACAAGTACCGGGATCTGTTGGGAACCAGCGAGACGTCGCTGCAGCGCAGCGCTCTGAGTGCCTTCTTCGGAGCCGAGTTTTCTACCGACTACCGTTTGGAGGCTGAGGCGGGCTGGGTATGGAACAGTGGTTTGGATCACCTGTTTCCCTTTTCCCTGATCTTTTACGGTACGCCCTTTTCCTCTTTTTCCTTCCAGGCCGGCGGGGGTTATCGAGTCGAAGAGCTGGATTACAGGGACATTCTGGGCCAATATCCAGTCGTGGATTACCGTACCCTGAAGCCGCCTCTCGAAACCCTTCAAGACAGCCGCGGCTGGTTCGCAGATCTGGGATTGAGCTTTACGATCAGCCGCAACCTTTCCCTGCAGGCGCGCGCGCTTCTGGGCTGGAATTCGGCAATGCTGATGCCGGATGTACCGGTGATCGATCCTAAAACCGGGCTGCCTACAACCGGGCTGTTTTCCATCTCCCAGCAGGACGGGGTCCAGCTGGCCACCGATGCGCGGCTGCGCTGGAACCTGGGTACCATGGTCACCGTCAGTACCGGCCTGCACAGCGAGATTCTCGATAGACCGGACAACAGCCCCCTTCATGCCGGCCTGGTGGAAATCGAAGGAACCAACGCTTCGGGACGTTGGGGAGGGAAGGGCGGTTTGTCCTTCGCCTTCGGTTATGACCCGGGGGTTGAAGTCACCCTGATGCCCGAACTTTCCCTAAGCGGATTCTATAATATTACGGATACGGTAACCCTTTCCGCCGAGCTGGAGGACATACTGTATCCCTTCCCCGGGGAGCGCTGGCTCATGACCGAGCTTCCCTCGGGGTTGGTTCTATCCTGGTTCCCTTACCAAGCCCCTGGACTGAGGGGGATCGTGAAGGTCCAGATCAATTTATGATGCCCGAAGGAGTGAAAGCATGTTGGAAATCATAGCAAAAGGCGGAATCGTCATGTACTTCATTCTGCTGTTGTCCCTGATCGCTGTGGTGATCATCATCGAGCGACTGCTGTACTTCCGCCACATCCGGGTCGATGAGGAGAGCCTGATCCGACGCTTGAAAACAACACTGGAGAAGGGACATCACGACGAAGCCATGGCTATCTGCGAGCAGCACCCCAGCCCGATTACCAACCTGATGCGCGTGGGAATCGAGTATCGCCATCAGAGCAAGCAGGAGATCCGGGAGGCGATTCTCGACGCCGCCAGCCTGGAAACACCGAGGCTCGAGCGTTCCCTGTCGGCATTGGGAACGATTGCTACGCTTGCACCTCTTCTCGGACTGCTCGGTACTGTAACGGGAAACATCCGAGCCTTCGGGGTGCTGGGGCAGTTCGGAGCGGTCGGAGATCCGGGATTGCTGGCCCGGGGCATCGCCGAAGCCCTGATTACCACGGCGGCGGGAATCATCGTGGCCATTCCGGCCATCATTTTCTACAACTACCTGGTTACAAAGGTGAACCACATCATCCTGCGACTGGAGAACAGGGTCAACGAGCTCGTTCTCCTGCTGGAGGGTTCTCAGAATGCGGTTTAGAAGAAGACTGACGGCACAATCCGCTCCAAACCTGATTCCCATGATCGATGTTGTGTTCCAACTGGTGGTGTTTTTCATGGTTTCCACGACTTTCATCATCACTCCGGGCATAAGCCTGGTTCTGCCATCTTCGCAAACGGCGGAACCTGTGGCCATGAGCAGGCTGGTTGTCACCGTGGTTGCTCGGGACGAGATTTATCTCAACAAGGAACAGCACACCCTCAACAGCCTCGGTCGCAGGCTTGCTGAAATCGGCGAGCAGGAAAAGGAGCAGATAAAAACCGTGATTCTGGAAGGGGATCGCTCGGTATCCTACAGCCTCCTCGTCGAGATCCTCGATGTGCTGCGCCGCAACGGTTTCAAAGGAGTCAATTTGCGAACCCGGGAGTCCTGATGCGCGAACGTTTGGTGGTCAGTGTTTTTATAGCAATTCTCGTTCATTTCGTTTTGTTTCTCGTGCTCCAGCTCGTTCTGAAGATCGAAAAATCGCGCGTCCCTGAATATTCGGGGCCTTTGTACGTGACCTTCGAACAGGTGCCCTCCGAAACACCCGTCGTGGAGAGGGAGCAGGAGGCGAGGCAGCTGCCGAGGGCGGAGCGCGAGCAGCCTCGAGTCGAGCAACAACAGGCGGAACAGGCGGAGGGTGGTGTAGCCGCCGGTCTTCCACGCGTTCGATCCGTTCCGGCTCCAGAGACAACGCAAGAGCCCAGCGAACGTCCCAGAACGGGCCTGCGCTTCCTCGATAGCGTAGAGACGCCGGCCAGCGACGAACGCTACCTGCCGCCCGAGGAGGAAGCCTTACAGAGCCCCCCGGCCGAGCGACAGCTTTCAGAACGACCGTCCCCCGATCGGGCAGTGCCGGTTCCCCGTCAGCCCGAGGTCAGGCCGGAAGAGGAAAGCGAGCAGCCTTCGGTTCTCGATCTCAGACGGCTCGATTCGAGTTTGAGCGGCGAGGGCGGCGCGCCGGCGGGCGAAAGCGGCAGCCGGGAAGGGGGCCCGGCAGCCGAACCGACAGTCGGCAGAGAGGCGCTTTCCGCCCAGGAGGGCAGGGAAGGATTTGTGATTCTCTGGGACGATCCTTCCCAGGGCCGGGAGGCGCTGTCCACGCCGAGCCCCCAGATTCCGGCCTGGGTCTCCAATCAAGGTTTACGTCTGCAGGTCGTGGTTTCTTTCCTCTTGACGTCTGATGGATTGCTGCGAAAGGTGAAAGTAGAAAAGAGCTCGGGATACAGCGATGTGGACGCCGCGGTCCTCGCAGCCTTGCGGCTTTGGCGTTTCAAGCCTGTATCTGTGCAAAGCAGCGTGACCGGGCGGGTTCCCTATACAATTATTCCGCGCTGAACCGCCGCCATGCCTCCTGGGGTGATAAAACGGACACCCGGCCACGGCAGTTTTGTGGATAATACTTTCTGTTGCCCGACTCAGCCTCGATCCGCTCGTCAAGGTAATTCGACATAAACTGGGTGTTGGTTCTATTGATCAATTCCCCTGTTTCCCGGTAACCTCCTCGAGCTGGATCTCGATAATTACGACCCTTTCGACATCGCGGGCGGAAAAATCGAAGCTCCGCCCTGTGTATTTTTCCATCAGAAGCCGCAGGGCGCGTTGCTTCTCTGCCTCCTCCTCTAAAGAGTGCGCCCTGCCGAAAGCGATGACGCTGCGGTAGCGGCTTCCGTAGCTGCAGGGTCTGTCAGCCGGAACGATCTCTGAAAACTCATCGACTTCGACACACACCCTGTTGTTTTTCCCGAGCATTTCTGTCTTTTTCCCAGCGCCGGCGGAGTGGAAGTAGATCCGTCCCTCGGAGTACACGAAGTGAAGGGGAACGATATAGGGATATGGGTGAGTCGGGGCAGAGGGAGCCAACCCGATCCTGCAGACGGGCGCAGAGTGAAGAATTTCCTCCAAAATCTTGCCGTCCGTTATCTCTTTTTCGCTTCGTCTCATGAGCGTGTCCTTGACTTAGACCACCACAGCTGCTAAATTTAAACCAGACGAGGGGTGGTTCCGGAAGGGACGACTCTTGCGCTCACTTCGTGAGCAGCAGGGATCGCCGGGAACCTGAGATTACACCCGTTGAACCTGATCTGGGTAATACCAGCGTAGGGATTCTAAAGTGAACCATCCACACCCGTCAGACTACTCTATACCCGCTTTCCTTTTTTTGGAAGCGCAGGAGGTGTGCCGTGAAAGAGAAATGGTTGTTTCATTTTCTCGCAATCCTGGCCTGTCTTCTGCTTCCCGCCGCCAATGTGTTTTGTACCCCGACGGCCGAACAGGCAGAGGATCTGGTAGTCTACGCCTACGGCTCGTTTGTAGCCGAGTGGGGACCGGCTCCCCTGGTGATCCCCAAATTCGAAGCGCTGCACGGGGTGAAGGTCAGCGTTGTTTCCGTCGGGGATGCAGGACAGGTGCTCAACCGGTCCATTCTGGAGAAGGGCAGTCCTCAGGCGGATATCGTTTTGGGCATCGACAACAACATGCTCGCCCGAGCCCTTGAGGAGGATGTGCTGGAGCCCTACCGTTCAATAGATCTTTCAGTTATTCCACAGGAGCTGGTTTTCGACGGCAGCAGCTCGGTAACGCCCTTCGACTACGGGTACTTCGCCTTTGTATACGATTCGGAGATCTTGAAAGATCCGCCGCGGTCCCTCGAGGAGCTTACCGACAGCCGCTTTCGCAAGAAGATCATCGTTGAGGATCCCCGCACTTCGAGCCCGGGGTTGGGTTTTCTGCTCTGGACGATAGCCGTATATGGAGAGGACTACCTCGAGTACTGGAAGCGGCTGCTGCCCAACCTGTTGACCATCACCGATGGTTGGGACACGGCCTACGGCATGTTTACGGCAGGCGAGGCGCCCATGGTTTTGAGCTACACCACCAGTCCGGCCTATCACCTCGAGTATGAGCAAAGCGAGCGCTACCAGGCTCTTCTCTTCGAGGAGGGTAACTACCTGCAGATCGAGGGAATGGGAGTGCTCAAAGGAGCCCCGCATCGGCAGCTGGCCAGGAAGTTCATAGATTTCATTCTCAGCCCGGAGTTCCAGGAGGAAATCGCGCTCACCAACTGGATGTACCCCGTAAATCCGCAGGTCGAGCTGCCCGCTTCTTTTCGCGTCGCTCCCGAACCAAAACGCTCGCTGCAGCTGCCGGCCGAGCAGATCCGCCGCAATCAGGAACGCTGGATTACCGCGTGGGTAAAGCTGGTCAGCCGTTGATCGTTGGCCTGCCGGGCGGCATGAGGACAGAGACAGGTCTCTCTCTGCGCGTTGCCCTTCTGCTCGTCGCCGGCCCGGCGGTCTTTCTGCTGTTCTTCTTTTTCTATCCCCTGGGGAGCGTGCTGATTGGCGGGCTCACGCGCCCCGGGCTCACGCGCCCCGGGCTGACCGATGCGGCAGGCCGTTTCAGCCTGGGGCGCATCAGCCTGGAGCGCATTATCACTCTGCTCAGGGACCCCTACTATCTGAAAATTATAGGCTTCACCGTTGAGCAGGCGATCCTTTCCACGGTCCTGTCCGTACTGATGGGTCTGCCCGGAGCCTATCTTCTGGCCCGTTACGACTTTTGGGGCAAGCGCTTGATCGTCGCCTTGACCACCGTTCCCTTTGTGCTGCCCTCGATCATTGTGGTGCTCGGCTTCGTGCGTTTCTTCGGAAACAACGGTGTTCTCAACCGCCTGCTCATGTCGCTGTTCGGTTCAAGCGAACCGCCGTTGAAGATTCTCTACTCTCTCAAGGCGATTCTTCTGGCCCATGCTTTCTACAACTTTCCCATCTGCGTGCGCATTGTTTCCTCTATGTGGAGCCGGATCCATCCGTCGACCGAGGAAGCAGCCCGCAGCCTTGGCGCCCACGGGTTTCGACTGTTCTGGAGGGTGACCCTGCCCCAGATCCTGCCGGGGATCCTGTCCGCTGCCGCCCTGATCTTCATCTTCTGTCTGCTCAGCTTCGCCATTGTGCTGGTGCTCGGCGGCGGCCCGCGCTATTCCACCCTCGAAGTGGAGGTGTACAGGCTGGCCAAGGTGAGCCTCGACCTGAAGACAGGGAGCGCCCTGGCTCTGATCGGGGCGTTCATCTCCCTGATATTCCTATACGGCTACATCAAGCTGCAGCAGCGGCTCAGCTTCGCCGAACAGCTGACAGGTAATGTGCAGAGAGACAGGTTGTCCTCGCTGTTGGGAAAATCCCAAGGCGTTTTTTACGTTATATACCTGGTCTTGATGGCGGTGGTGATCCTGGCGCCGCTGATCACCGTGATAGCCTATTCCTTTCAGCTGCGCAGCGGCTGGGCTCAATCGAATCTCAGTTTAGAGTGGTACCGGCGAATCTTCTCCCCCTCCGGTCCCTACCTGCGGGCCGTATTGAACAGTCTCTTTTTCGGGCTGGCGACGGTGGCCTTGTCTTTACCCCTGGGAACGGTCCTGGCCTACGTGAGCTGCCGCGGCCGCTTTGCCGGCAGACGGATCTTTGAGGCTGTGATGATGCTTCCCATAGGCATCTCCTCGATCATCCTCGGTCTGGGCTACCTCAAGGCCTACCAGCAGTTTCCCTGGAAGATCGTGGGCAGCTGGTACGCTATCGTGTTCGCCCACACGGTAATCGCCTATCCCTTCGTGATAAGGTCGGTGTCCGCCATGTTCCGCAAGATCAGACCCTCCCTTCCCGAGGCGGCCCGCAGCCTGGGCGCCGATCCATGGAGGTTATTCTGGTATCTCGAGCTGCCCCTGGTGCGCTCCTCCCTGATAACGGGAGCCGCCTTCGCCTTCGGAATCTCGGCCGGGGAGATCAATGCCACTTTGATGCTTTACAACACGAGGCTGGTGACGATTCCGGTGATGATCTACAGGTTGATCGGTTCGTACAATTTCATCGCCGCCTGTGCCATGGGATGCGTGCTCATGGCATTCTGCTTCCTCGCCTTTCTCATAATCCAGCGGGCAGGAGAGGAGATCTGAAGTTGGGTATACGTCTCGAAAATGTGCGTAAAAGCTACCCCGATTTCCTGCTCGAGCTCGACTTCGAGGCCCGCCAGGGAGAGCTTCTTACCCTGCTCGGTCCTTCCGGATGCGGCAAGACGACAACCCTGCGTCTGATCGCCGGTTTCATCCGGCAGGATCGAGGCCGGCTGATCGTATACGGCAGGACTATAGATGACCTGCCGCCGCACCGCCGCCGTATAGGTGTCGTTTTTCAGGACTACGCGCTGTTTCCCCACCTGAACGTCCGGGACAATGTGGGTTTTGGTCTGCGCATGCACGGCTGGGCTCCAGCCAGGGCCAGAAGGAGGATCGAGGAGCTTCTCCGGTTGGTCGCTCTGGAGGGCTACGCGCGCAGAAAGGTGGACCAGCTGTCCGGCGGCGAGCAGCAGCGGGTCGCCCTGGCCAGGGCTCTCGCTCCCCAGCCCCAGCTGCTGCTCCTCGACGAGCCCCTGAGCGCTCTCGACGCCAAGCTGAGGAAGAACCTGCGGGGGGAGATCCTGCGCGTGCAGAGAGAGCTGGCTATCACCACGATCTACGTGACCCACGATCAGGAGGAGGCCCTCGTGCTCGGCGACCGCATCGCCGTGATGCGGAACGGCCATATCGAACAGATCGACACTCCCGAAAGGATCTACGACAGGCCGCAGAACCTGTTCGTAGCCGCCTTTCTCGGACAGGCCAACCTGGTTCGCGGACGTTTGCAGAGCAGAGACGGTGATTTCGTCCTGGTGAACACCTCGCTGGGCCTGCTGAGGGTAACCCGGCCGGAGGGATGGCGGGAGAAACCTGGACAGAGGCTGATTGTTTTTTTCAGACCCGAGCACTGCCGCTTGAGAAGCGCCCGGCACAACCGAATCAGAGGGCGTATCCTGCGCAGGGAGTATCTGGGCAGCCACCGGCTGATCGAGATCGACTCCGGAGGGGAACATCTAACCCTGGACCTGACAGAGCAGCAATCCCTAGCCTGCGGCGAGGAGATTACTTTCAGCGTGGATCCTCGAAACTGCCGTCTGTTTTTAGACTCCGAGTAGGCGGAGGCGGATCAGCTCTCGTCGGCTGTTTGCAGCACACAGTTCAGCAGCACATTGGCGCCGGCCTCGCAGTCCTCCCAGGTGGTGTTCTCCACCTCCACGTGGCTGCGGCCTGCGATCGAAGGCACGAAGACCATGGCCGTGGGGCAGATCTGGTTCATATAGCTGGCGTCGTGCCCGGCACCGCTTACCATGTGCAGGTACGAATATCCCAGCGCCTCGGCGCTGTCCATGACCCGCTGTACCAGATTTTCGGCGAAGGGAGCATGGGGGCAGCGCCAGGTTTCCTCGATTCGGATCGGAGTGCCGCGCCGAGCTGCTAGTTGCTGGAAATCTTTCTTGAGAAGCTCCCAGGCCTTGACGGCGTGATCGTCGTCCCAGGAGCGAATGTCCACGGTGAAATGGACCCCGTCCGGGATGATGTTGCGGGAGTTGGGATAGTTCTCGATCTCGCCGACGGTGGCCACGATGTTTCCTCCGACGCGATCGGGCAGCTCGTTTGTCTTGAGGATCATTTCGGCGGCTGCGCAGAGGGCGTCGTGGCGGCCCTCCATAGGAGTTGGTCCGACCTGATTGGCTTCCCCCTCGAGGTAGATATCGTACCAGTGCAGGCAGACGATTCCCTTGGGAGCGCCGATCCTCTTGCCCTCTCGTTCGAGAATCGGGCCCTGCTCTATGTGATATTCGAAGTAGGCATGCACGGGCCATTGCTTCGCTGCAGCCGTTCCTTTATAGTCGATGCGCTCGAGCTCCTCACCCTGCTTTTTCCCGCTGAGATCGGTCCGGGCATAGGCCCAGTCTCGGTCGAGAGCCCCCGCCCAAACTCCGGAAGCGACCATGGCCGGGGAGAAGCGGGAACCCTCCTCGTTGGTCCAATCCACGATGACAACGGGGCGCTCGGTCTGCACCTTGTTCTCATGAAGCGTGCGCATGACCTCCAGGGCGCCCATGACCCCGAGGATCCCATCGAAGCGGCCCCCCTTGGGTTGGCTGTCTATATGCGATCCTGTCACCACAGGGGAAAGATCGTTGTTTTTACCGGGACGGCGACCGAAGATATTGCCCATCTCGTCCACGGTGATCTCCAGATCCATCTCTTTGAGCCAACCGACGAACAGATCGCGGGCCTGCTTGTCCTCGTCCGACAGAGCCAACCGGGTCACCCCGCCGCCTGGGGTTCCGCCGATCCGTGCCATCTCCTCGAGGCTCGCGCGCAGTCGTTTGCCGTTCACTCTCAACTCGCTGTCTTTCAAGATAATCCTCCAAATAGAAATCAAAATATCATTTGAAATTATTCTACCCTGTGCAAACTGTATTTGCAACCGCCGCCGCAGGCGCTACAATGAAAGTGATGAGAAATCCGCTGCTCTGCGCACTGATAGTTTTTCTGCTTTTCATTGGAGCCGCTGCCTTGCCGGCTGAAACAGGGAGTTTGCACCTCACCTTTGTCGGCGATATCATGATCCATACAGCCAACTATCTCACGCCCGAATACGCATCGATCTACGATTCGGTTTCCTGGATTCTGCGGAGAGACGATCTAAGCTTTGCCAATCTGGAGTTTCCCGTCGAGCCCTCACGCCACTTCTCCAGCTATCCCCGCTTCAACGGCACATTCGAGTACCTCAGTGCGGTTTTGGAGGCCGGATTCGAAGTCTTCTCCCTGGCCAACAATCACGCCTTCGATCAGGGCCGCGATGGGATCTTTCAGACCCTGCTGTCCCTGGAGCGGCTGGGAAAACATTCGTACAGGCGTCTCTATAGCTCCGGGATCCGGGGGAATCTGCTGGCGCCCTTCCGCCCTACTGAGATCCGCATCAGGGGCTTAAGGATCGGCTTTCTGGCTGTCTGCCAGATGGTAAATGTACCTATGCCCCACGATTTCGTGAATATAGTGGATTTCGAGAACCGCCGCCACAGAAAACTCTTTATTTCCTATATCGCGACGGTAGCCCGGGAGTTCGATCTTTTCATTCTTTCCTACCACGGCGGTACTGAGTATTCCCGCCGTCCTTCAGCCGCCAAGATTTCCTTTTTCGACAGCTTGCTCGAGGCCGGAGTGGATATCGTTTGGGCCCATCATCCTCATGTCGTCCAATCATACAAGCTGGTGGAACGAGAGGAGGGCAGGGGTCTGATCATGTACTGCACGGGGAACTTCCTGTCCGGCATGCCCGTGGATCTGGACCCTTCCAGACCCGAAAACGAGCTGGCCTGGACAGGCGACTCCGCTGTATGGCTGGTATCCGTAATGCAAGACCACGATCGGGTGTACGTCGATACGGTGTTGCCCATCCCGATCGCCAACCATACCAATGGCCGGGGAGAGATACTCGTTTCGACCTTCCCCCGTTTGGATCACGAATCACTCTCCGGAATCTGGCGGGATTACTATCGCCGGCGGGCGCGTTTGGCACGCGAGTGCCTGCGGCGAAGCAGGTAGGGACAGACAGAGTAGGTACCACCTTCCTGGATGCGGAACCGCTTGCCGACCTCTACTCCTCGACCGGAGCTCCGCACACCCTGCACTGGGGGTCTTTTTCGAAGGCAACTTCCTCAAACTGCATCGCTTCAGCGTCACAGAACAGCAGACGGCCCTTGAGCAGCCTGCTGCTGCCCGTCAGGAATTTCAGAGCTTCCACGGCTTGCAGAGAGCCGAGCAGTCCAGCCGTCGCCCCGAGGATCGGGAAGGTGGCGGCCGGCGGGGCCTGGGCAACTAGGCAGGCCAGACAGGCGGTTTGGGGTGGATGGATCAGGGTAATCTGCCCGCAGAAGCCGTTTACCCCGGCGTGAATCAGGGGAAGACCGCTCTTTACAGAGTGCTCGTTCAATACATAGCGGGTTTCGAAGTTGTCGAGGCAGTCGATCATCAGCCGGGCGTCTGCCGCCAGGGATTCGATGTTTGCACCTCGAATGGTTTCGCAGAGAGGAACAACCTCCACCAGGCGATTGATGCGCTTCAGGGATTGAGCCGCTGAAATCACCTTCTTTTCTCCAAGAGTCTCATCACCGTGCAGGAACTGGCGGTTCAGGTTGGAGAGCTCGACCTCGCCGGAGTCACAGACCCTGAGGCGGCCCACGCCGGCGGCAGCCAGGTAGGCGGCGACGGGACTGCCCAGCCCGCCCATGCCGGCAACGAAAACGCAGGAACTTTTCAGCTTCTTTTGAGCCTCTTCGCCCCAGGAGGGAAGAATGATCTGCCGATTGTAGCGCTGCTTCTCGGAAGGCTCGAGCCGGTTTGACATCAGGATTCGACCAGGTTTTTGTAGGCTTGGTAGTCGAGCAGGCTTTCCACCTGCTTGGGATCATCCATCCGGAGTGTGAAGATCCAGCCGTCGCCGTATGGATCTCGGTTGATCGTTTCCGGCTCATCCCTCAGCCGGGAATTGACAGAATGAACGCTGCCGCTGAGAGGACAGGAAAGATCGTTGGTCGTTTTAACGGATTCGATAGTGCAAACGATATCCCCCTTGGCGATCTTCTTTCCCTTAGCCGGAAGCTCGACGTATACGATGTCCTCCAATTCGTTTTGGGCGTGATCGGTGATCCCGAAACGGGCGATTTCCTTCTCGACAAACACCCAGAGGTGCTCTTCCGTGTACCTCAGTTCCTCGTCGTTCATAGCCTGCTCCTTTATTTTTGCCGGATATAGAAAAAATAGAACAAAACCAGGTGGTTTGCAATGGAATGACTTTTTCGCTCGCTCCCTTTGCTTTTCCATATACAGGTAGTATTCTATATAGGAGATTTTCAGACCAGTACCCTCACTAGTAAGGAGGTGGAAGCTCATGACCAAGCAGGAAGTGCTGCATACGGTTGCTATGATCCTAAACGAGGCCCATACCGCCGTGCTGGCAACCACCGATAAGGACGGCAGGCCCCACATACGCTGGATGACTCCGGCCTTGATCGAGGGCAGGAGCGGCGCCGTCTATGCCGTGACCTCACCGCAGTTTGGTAAGGTGCATCAACTCGAGGCACATCCCGAGGTGGAGTGGATGTTCCAGACTCCGGTTTTGGATACCGTGGTTACCATACGCGGCAGGATCAACATCGTGGACAATCCGTCGATCCTCTCGGAGGTGCTGGAAACCCTGGGGCCGTTTATGCGCTCCTTCTGGAAGCTCAAAGGGGAGGAGCGGGACCTCGTGGTGTTGGAAACGATCATCGAGGAGGCGATTCATTACAAGCCCATGAAGGGCTTGAAAGAAGTCGTGAGCGACTGGAGAGAGGCGGACCGGCATGAGTAAGGCAGCGGCGCAAAGATCGAACAAGCGGAAAGGCGATGCCGCAGCTCCGTCTAAAAGCGTCCGAACGGCGGGAACGGGGAAAACGGATGAGCGCAGCTTCCGGAGGGAATTGCTGCGCCAGATGCTGCTGATCAGGCGTGTTGAGGAAAAGTCGGCCCAGATGTACGGCCTGCGCAAGATCGGCGGCTTCTGCCATCTGTACATCGGACAGGAAGCTGTGGCCGTGGGCGCAGTGGCCGCCTTGGATCTGGCAAGAGACTACGTGCTCACAGCCTACCGGGATCACGGACACGCCCTGGCCTGCGGTATGGATCCAAAGGCGCTGATGGCCGAGCTGTACGGAAAGGCGAGCGGCTGCTCGCGCGGCAAAGGAGGATCGATGCACCTCTTCGACGCGGACAGGCACATGCTGGGCGGCAATGGCATCGTCGGTGCCCACATACCCCTGGCTGCCGGAGTGGCCCTGAAGCTCAGGTACAAGCAGGAGGACGGCGTGGTTCTCTGCTTTTTCGGGGACGGGGCGATTCACCAGGGATCCTTTCACGAGAGCCTCAACCTGGCGGCGATCTGGAAACTACCCGTCGTATATATCTGCGAGAACAACCAATACGGCATGGGAACCGATTTCCGGCGCGTCTCGTCGGTGACGGATTTTTCGAAGATGGGAGCCTCCTACGACATTCCCGGCAAACAGATCGACGGCATGGATGTGCTCAAGGTCTACGAGGGTGTCAACGAGGCGGTGGCTGCGGCCCGCAAGGAACATCAACCGAGTTTCATAGAAGCGGTGACCTACCGCTACAAGGGACACTCGATGAGCGATCCGGCTACCTACAGAACCAAGGAGGAGCTGGAGCAGTACAAGAGCCAGGACCCGATTCTGATCCTCAAAGCGGCGATGATCCGTGACGGCGATATCAGCAACGAAGAGTTCGACGAGATCGACGGGGAGTGCAAGCGGTTGAGCAGCGAGGCGGCTCAATTTGCCGAAGACAGTCCCGAGCCGGCTGAAGAAACCCTGTACGAAGACCTGTTGGTGTAGGGGAGGAGGACACGATGCCAGTTATCGCCTTTCGCCAGGCCTTGAATCAGGCGATGGATGAGGAGATGGCCCGCGACGAAAACGTCATCCTGTTGGGTGAGGAGGTGGCCCAGTACAACGGGGCTTACAAGGTCAGCCAGGGTCTTCTCGATAAATACGGTCCGCAGCGCGTCATCGATACGCCGATCACCGAAGAGGGTTTCACAGGAGTGGGCATCGGTGCCGCTACGGTGGGATTGAGGCCGATCGTCGAGTGGATGACCATGAATTTCTCTGCCCAGGCTTTCGATCAGATTCTCAACAATGCGGCCAAGATGCTGTACATGTCGGGAGGGCAGCTCAAGGTACCCATCGTGTTCCGCGGTCCCAACGGCCCGGCGGAATATCTCTCCAGCCAGCATTCCCAGGCTTTTCAAGCCTTTTACTCTCATATTCCGGGGATCAAGGTCGTGGCCCCTTCCACACCTTACGACGCCAAAGGGCTGTTGAAAGCAGCCATACGAGACGATAATCCGGTGGTATTCCTCGAAGCCGAGCTCATGTATCCCTGGAAGGGGGAGGTTCCCGAGGAGGAGTATCTCGTTCCGATCGGCAAGGCGGATATCAAGCGACAGGGAGAAGAGGTGACGCTGATCGGTTTTTCAAAATCGATGCAGACGGTTCTCGAGGCTGCGCAAGCCCTGGAGAAAGAGGGCTACAGCGCCGAGGTGGTAGATCTGCGCTCGCTCCGGCCTTTGGACGAGCAGGCGGTCTACGAATCGGTAGGCAAGACCAACCGCTGTGTTATTATAGACAGCGATTGGCCGGTAGCCAGCTTCGGAGCCTACCTGGGCTGGCTGATCTCGCAAAAGTGCTTCGACAGCCTCGATGCCCCTGTTGAGATGGTTGCTATGGAGGACGTGCCCATGCCCTATAATCACGGCTTGGAGCTGGCCGTCCAACCCTCTGTCGAGAAGATCGTGGCAGCCGCCAAGAGGTCGATGTACATTTGAGTGGAGGACGAGCATGGCTGAACAGGTATTGATGCTGGCCCTGTCTCCGACGATGGAGGAGGGAACCATAGTCAAATGGCACAAGAAGGAGGGCGATGCGGTCGCCCAGAGCGAGATCATCTGCGAGGTGGAAACGGACAAGGCCACCATGGAATACGAGTCCGTGAACGAGGGTACGCTGCTCAAAATTCTGGTAGCGGACGGCGGCCAGGCCAAAGTTGGTGATCCCATCGCCGTGGTGGGCGAACCCGGTGAAGATTTCGCCGAGCTGCTCGCTGCCGCCGTGGATTCGGCCGCCG
>CAYMGP010000028.1:33909-44748 GCA_964390045.1 uncultured Spirochaetaceae bacterium
GAACCCGGTGAAGATTTCGCCGAGCTGCTCGCTGCCGCCGTGGATTCGGCCGCCGGGCGGCAGAAGACAGAGGCTCCGGCGAGCGCTCAAACCGGATCCACGCAACCGGCTTCAGCCGTGCAGGCCGAGGCTGTACCTGCTGCCCCTGCAGCCCAGGGCCGGGCGATCAAGTCCTCGCCTCTGGCCCGCAAGATGGCAGCCGAACAGGGTATAGACCTGCGGAGCGTGCAGGGAAGCGGTCCGGGCGGAAGGATCGTCAAACGGGATATCGAGAAGCTCCAGCTTCGGCCTGAGGCGGGGGCCCCGCCGGCTGTCGCGCAGCCGGCGATTCCGGTGAGCGCAGCGGTGATCACACCGGAGAGTGCCGCCGACGAGCGCATTCCTGTTTCAGGAAAGCGAAAGATCATTGCCCAACGCCTCGCCGAATCGAAGTTCAGCGCTCCTCACTTCTACCTGCGTCTCGAGGTGGACGCCGGCTCCATGATGAAGGCGCGGGAGCGGCTCAACGCCCGCCTGGTCAACGATCCCGCCGGAAAGGTTTCTCCCAATGCCTTCCTGATCAAGTTTGCCGCGGAAGCCCTGAGGCGACATCCGCTTGTCAATTCGAGCTGGCAGGGAGATTCGATCCTCAGACACGGCAGTATCGACATAGGCCTGGCTGTAGCGCAGGAGGATGGGCTGATTACCCCGGTGGTGCGCAATTGCGCCGGCAAGGGGATTTTGGCCATCGACAGAGAGCTGAAAGAGCTGGTCGACAAGGCGCGCAACAACAGGCTCACTCCGGAGCAGTACAGCGGCGCCACCTTTACGATAAGCAGCCTGGGTACCTACGGGATCACCGAGTTCACAGCGATCATCAATCCTCCCGGGTCCGCCATTTTAGCGGTCGGGAGCATACGCAAAGTCCCCGTGGTCGGGCAAAACGATGAAGTGAACATTCAATCGCAGATGGTTCTGACCCTTTCCTGCGATCATCGGGTTATCGACGGGGCCACTGGGGCCGCCTTCTTGGCCGAGCTCAAGCGATATGTCGAGAACCCTGTAGAGGTTCTGTACTAAAACAAGCGGTTTGGAGAACATAATGGCAGAATATGACTACGACTTAATATCTCTCGGAGCCGGTCCGGGCGGTTACGTGGCCGCCATTCGGGCTTCCCAGCTCGGCATGAAGGCGGCGGTGGTCGAGAAGGACAAACCCGGCGGGGTCTGCCTCAACATCGGCTGCATTCCCTCCAAAGCTCTGATTCATCAGGCCGAGCTGATGCGCTCCGGCAAAGAGCTGGAGTCAATCGGCGTGAAAGTGGACGCCGGTGCTCTGGACTACAGCAAGGTTTTCGCCTCTTCCCGAAAAGCGGCGGACACAGTCTCGCGCGGCGTATCGTATCTTTTCAAGAAGAACAAGGTCGAGTTGATAGCCGGTGAAGGAGTAATCGCCTCCGCCCACGAGATCGATGTAAAAGGGGTGGGCAAGGTAACAGGCAGGAATCTGCTCATCGCCACCGGCTCCCGTCCCCGGGCGATCCCGGGTTTCGATTTCGATGAAAAAACGGTGCTCTCCTCCAATGGAGCCCTGATGCTGGAGAAGCTGCCAAAGCGGGTCTGCGTCCTGGGAGGCGGAGCGATCGGCGTGGAGTTCGCCCATATCATGAACGCCTTCGGCGTGGAGGTGCATCTGGTGGAGATGCTCGAGCACCTTCTTCCCCTGGAGGACGAGGAGGCGGTTCAGGTTCTTGTGCGCTCGTTCAAAAAGCGGGGCATCAAGATCTACACCTCAAGCAAGGCAACGGGATACAAAAAAAGCGGCAGAGCGGTTGTCGTCAACCTGGAAGGAAAGGACGGCCGGCAGGAGCTGGAGGTCGATCAGGTCCTGCTCGTTGTGGGCCGGGTTCCCAACACGGAGGGAATCGGCCTGGAGAATGTAGGAATCAAGGCGGACAGAGGATTCGTACCCGTGGGAGATTTCTACGAAACCCCTGTCAAGGGCGTTTATGCGGTCGGGGATGTGGTCGACTCGCCGATGCTGGCCCACGTGGCTTCCAAGGAAGGAGAGATTGCGGTGGAGCATATGGCGGGGCAGAAGCCCCCGGCCCGGCTCGATCCCAATTCCATTCCCGGAGCCGTGTACTGCGAGCCCCAGCTGGCCAGCTTCGGTTATACTGAAGATAAGGCCAGGGAGGCGGGTTTTACGTTTGAGAAGGCCGTGTTTCCCTATCGAGGCGCGGGGAAATCCGTGGCCGTGGAAAGACCGGAGGGCCTTGTCAAACTGCTCGTGGAAACAGAAACCAGGGAGATCCTTGGAGCCCACGTGGTGGGAGCCGAAGCAACCGAGCTGATCCACGAAATCCTGCTGGCCAAGACCTCGGAGCTGCTTCCCGAAGACATCGCCGGCATGATCCATGCCCATCCCACGCTCTCGGAGGCGGTCATGGAGGCGGCCCGCATGGCCGAAGGCTGGGTGATTCACGTCTGATCCATGGGCCGGGTTGTTTTAAGGGGACAGATCGCACTCGTAACCGGGGCTGCGAAACGCATCGGTCGGGCTATCGCCTGCGTCCTGGCCGAACAAGGCGCAAAGATCATCCTCCACTTCAACCGGTCCGCCGAGGAGGCGGAATCCCTGGCCGCTGAGCTTCGCCGCGACGGCGGCCAGGTCTGGACGATCCAGGCGGCATTGGACGATCCACCGGCGGTCGAGGATCTCTGGAGGCGCAGCAGGGAGCTTGTTTCCGGGGCGACCATTTCGATCCTCGTGAACAACGCTTCTGTTTTTCCCTCGGATTCGCTTGAGTCCATTGATTTCGACCAGCTCGAGCGAATCCTGAGCATCAATACGGCGGCTCCCCTGCAGCTGAGCCGCCTTTTCGCAGCTCAGAATAGTTCCGGGTGTATCGTCAATCTGCTTGACAGCCGCATGGGCGGGTACATGAAGGCGCACCTCTCCTACAGCCTCAGCAAGCGCCTGCTCTTCAGCCTGACCCGCATGATGGCGCTGGAGTTTGCCCCGCGCCTTCGAGTCAACGCCGTGGCTCCCGGGATGGTCCTCGCCCCGGAAGGGCAAGACAGGGAGGAGCTGCAGCGATTGGTCGAGCGCGCGCCTCTCGGCCGCTGGGTAGAGGAGGAGGATGTGGCCCGGGCCGTGCTCTTCCTGCTTGAGAACGACTATCTGACGGGGCAGGTAATTTATGCGGACGGCGGGGCCTTCCTCAGGGAGGATCTCTATGGATGAACAGTGGGAACGGATATACCTGCAGGATCTCAGAGCGGCCTGCATCATCGGTGTCCGCGAGGCCGAACGCCGGCAGACCCAGGAGGTACGCATCGATATCTGCCTCGAGGTGGATGTACGGGAGGCTGGCCGCAGCGACCGACTAGAAGATACGGTGGACTACGGGGTGCTGGCCCGGGAGGTCATTGCCAAAGTAGAAGAGTCCTCTTTCCAGCTGTTGGAGCGCCTTGCCGAAGAGATCGCCGCGGTGTGTATGGAAAGCTCAAAGGTACAGGCTGTGGATGTCAAAGTGACCAAACCCCATGCCCTGCCCCGGGGAAGCGGCGCCGCAGTGGAGATCCATCGCGACCGCGGCTCGAGCCGCCGTCCCATGGGTTTCGGCCGGCTGGTCTAATCGGACCGAACCGTATCAAACACAGTGAGCATTTAGCGGATTTTTGTAATCTATTCCGTTACCTTTGTGGAGCACTTTCCTCTCAGGAGGCAAAAAATATGCGCATCAACATCTGGGATTGCCGGGGCTCGATTCCAGCGCGGGCATCCGCAACTTGGGTAAGCGCACACCTGATAGCCGTTGGAGGTGATGATTTCCGAGAGGGCGATGCACACCTCCCTTTCATCGTCAACGGTCAGGACGCTGAACATATTCATAGTCTCCTTGTTACTCCACTAACTCCGAGGCGGACAGCCGGATTTTATTGATCGCAGCAGCGATCTCCTCGACATCCTGCTCATCCCCGAGCAGGGCAAAATGGGGAATCCAGACCGTTTCGTAGGCCGCTTTTTCTGTGACCGGAAAATCGCGACCCAGTACCTCTTCGATAATCATTTCGCTGTCCAGATCCTCGTGCGGAAAGCGCTGCCTGTAGGCCCTGCTTGTGAACAGATCGAGGCTGTGAATAGGGGGATAGCTGGCCTGATCGGGGATGCCCTCGGCATGTAGGGCTTCGATGAACCGCCGGCGGGACAGACCTTGAAAAGCGTTTCGGTCGTAATGGAAGATGTAGGCGTAGTGGCCGTTATGGGTGCAGCGTTCATCGAGGCGTTGCGGGGTAATTCCTTCGATATCTGCGAGCAGAGTGTCTAGGAGACGGGCATTGGCGAAGCGCTTCACGCCCTGAGCGCCGAGCCTGCCCAGCTGTACCCCTAATACAGCGCCCTGCCACTCTGAGAGTCTGAAATTGGAGCCGTAGATATAGTGATTGTAGAACCACTTGCCCGGCAGGCGGCCGCAGTCGTGCACCGAGCGAGACTTTTTTTCGAAGTCCGTGTCGTTGGTCACGATGATGCCTCCTTCCCCGGCGGTCATCAGTTTGCTGGCCTGAAAGCTGAAGGTTCCGGCGATGCCGAAGGTGCCGATCTTCCTTTTCCTCCACTCCGTACCGTGGGCATGGGACGAATCTTCGATCAATAGCAGATCGTGCCTTCCTGCAAGATCCACTAGACGATCCAGATCCGCCGGGTGGCCACCCATATGAACCGCGATGATCGCCCTGGTCCGGTCCGTAATCGATCGGGCGATCTGATCGGGATCTATACAGTACGTTCCGTCCTCTACATCAACGGGTACGGGAATCGCCCCGACAGAGAGCACGGAGCTAGCCGTGGCCACGAAGGTGAAGTCGGGAAGGATCACCTCATCACCGTTCCCGATATTCAGGGCGGCAAGAACAACTTCCAGAGCGTGGGTCCCGTTTGTTACCGCGATTGCATATTTGGCCTGATGATAGGCGGCGAAATCCCCCTCGAAATCCAATGTCTTTTTGCCCGGGGTACGCCACCATTGCCTGCTCTCCAACACCTCCCGTAGGGCTCGTTCTTCTTTTTCGTCGTAGACAGGCCACAACGGGAAAGGTTTGGTTTTTGCTTGGGTCCCACCGTAGATCGCCAGCATACAGGGTCGCTCCTAGATCGGGTCTGCAGTAACAATACTACTTTCATTTTCTTATTTGAATAATCTTTCCGCCTTTATACAGAATCCAGGTTTTCAAAAAAACCCGCATAGTTAAACTTCTCTTCGGCAATCGTTCGTGAGGAGCAGCTCATGAATTATCTCTCCAAGCCCTGTTTGATTTGTCCCTACTCATAGCGGTCGGTCGCTGTTCTTGTCTTGACAGCTTCCCTGTCTCTCGGTTAGCATTATCGTTAACATTATCGTTAACATCCAGGTGCATTTCAAACCAGGAAAAAAAGTCTTCCGGAGTTTTTGATTGCCGGGCACTTGGCGGCGAGCCGTTTGGGAAGGGTTGATTCCGGATGTGCAGGGGGTTTGACAACATGCGATTCAAGCAAGAACAGGAAAGTAAACTCGTTGATCTGGGCAAGCGGTTGATCGATCAGAAGCAGGCCAAAATCCTCATCCCTCCGCTGAAGAACGCCCCGGGTTTCTGGTTCGGGTCCGGAAACATGATCGAGGACGCCCAGGGCAGGATCTATCTCTGCGGGCGGTATCGCAACTCCGGCGACTCGCGCACTGGGATCGCGGCCGGCACCCGGGGAGCCGAGCTGGCCATTTTCCGCTCGGTGGACGCGGCAAAGAGCTTCGAAAAGATCCTCTCCTTCTCGAAGAAAGACCTCAGCTTCGAAGGCCATGAGGTGCTTTCCATAGAGAGATCCTGGCTTCACCCCATCGAGGAAGGCGTGGAGCTGTACGTCTCCAGCGAGAAAATCGGTTTCTCCTATCCCGAGGAACTCGTAAGCTATCAGAAACAAGGCACCGGGATCTGGACCATCGATATCATGCGCGCCGATTCCGTGGAGGCACTCGATCCCTCGACGATCGGCCTTCTCCTCAAGGGCGAGGATCCACAGTACTTTCACTTCAAGGATCCCATGACCTACACGAACGAACGGGCAGACACTGTGTTGATGTTCAGCACGCATCCTTTCAGCTGGGCAAGCTCGAACACCGGCCTGACGGTGCGTCCCAAAGCACAGGACCGCTTCGGACAGATCAACTACACTTTTTTCCCCAGGGGCTTCACCTGGGATGTGGCCATCAGCCGGATCTGCGGAGTAATCAAAGTACCGAGGATCGGTTCTTTCGCCGGGCACCCCCAGGTTTATCTGTTCTTTTATGACGGCGGTGAATCGATGCGCAACTACGAAGAACACGTGCAAGCGGTCAAACGTCCGCGGGGATACTCCTGCGAGGAAATCGGAGGACTGGCCTACACGACTGAAGAGGATTTTCCACGGATTCATCGTCTGTCCGTGAATTTACCGATGTTTATATCACCGTACGGAACCGGCTGCAGCCGCTATATGGCCGCGATGCAGACCGAGCGCGGAATCTACGGGATCTGGGAGCAGTCCCAGCCGGACGTCTCCCAACCCCTCGTGATGAACTTCGTCTCTTCACAAGATTTAGAGGCTCTGCTGTAGGTCCGAAACGAAACAAGGGAAAAGGAGAAGCAAGTATGGCGAGGATTGCATTCATCGGTGCCGGAAGCCTGGTGTTCGCTAAAACCCTGATCAAAGACATCCTGGCGGCGCCGAGCCTCGAGGATTCGGAGCTGGTCTTGATGAGCCGCACGCCGAAAAAGGTGGGTTGGGTACGTAATTTCGCTCAGCGGGTGATCGACGACAACCGTCTGCCCGCCAAGGTACGGGCCACCACCGACCGCAGGGAGGCTCTCGAAGGAGCCGACTACGTGATCACCATGATCCAGGTCGGCGGTGTCGATGCGGTGAAGAAAGACTACGAAATCCCCCTGAAGTACGGGGTCGACCAATGTATCGCCGACACTCTCGGTCCTGGCGGTGTGATGCGGGCGGCTCGGACCATACCGGTGATGCTAGATATCGCCCGAGACATGGAGCGTTATTGTCCGAAGGCACTGATGCTCAACTACGTTAATCCTATGGCTTCGATCTGTTATGCCCTGAGCAAAGCGACAGAAATCCGCTTCGTCGGCCTGTGTCACGGTGTACAGACCACATTGGGCTTGATTGCCGGGTACCTGGGAGTCGACAAAAACGATCTGGATTTTCTCTGTGCCGGTATCAACCACATGGGCTGGTTCCTCAAGCTGGAAAAAGACGGCCAAGATATGTACCCCCTGCTCCGCGAGCGCATCGAGAGGCCCGAGTACTATCTTCCGGAGAAGGTTCGCTGCGAGACCATGCGTCATTTTGGGTACTTCATGACCGAGAGCTCGGGGCACCTCTCCGAGTACCTTCCGTACTTTCGCAAGAATAGACGAACGTTGGACACCTACTGCGACCAGCCCGGTTTCGGCGGCGAATCCGGAGCCGCCCCCAAGAATTACGAGCGGGTCTCCCGTACGTTCCGTTCCCACAACTTCCTGGAAGTCGAACCTACGGACCTGGGAGCCAGAGGGATCGAATACGGTTCCTACATCGTCGAGGCGATCGAGTCCGGAAACCTCTTCGTGTTCAATGGCAACGTCCGCAATGATGACTACATCACCAATCTGCCCCGGGGCTGCTGCGTCGAAGTCCCGGTAACGGCCGGAAGCGGCGGACTCACGCCGCAGAAAGTTGGTGAGCTGCCGCCGCAGCTGGCTGCACTGTGCCAGACAAACGTGACCGTTCAGGGTCTCTGCGCCGATGCGGCTATTCGCCAAGACCTTGGGCTTGTGTTTCACGCCATGGCTCTCGATCCTCTGACCAGCGCTGTGCTGAGCTTAAGGGAAATCCGAGAGATGACCATCGAGATGATCGAGGCCGAGAGGCAATACCTGCCCCACTTCGAAGGACAGCGTCTGGAGGTGAAGTCGGCGATACGGATTCCCGAAGGTACGGTTGCGGTGGAAACGCCTCTCGATCCGGCACTGGCGGTTGTTCACCACCTCCGTGATTTAGCCAACCAGTCTCGGGACTCCTGAGATGTCCGGGTAGACGAGCATGGCGGCTTACAAGAAGCGGAAGAAGGTAACGCTCAAAGATATCGCTTTGAAGACGGGGTTTACGATCAACACGGTAGCCCGGGCTCTACGAGATAAAGAGGAAATTTCCGAACAGACCCGGCGGTTGATCCAGACTACGGCCAAAGAGATGGGCTACATAAGCAACTCCGTGGCCGGATCGCTTCGCTCCGGGGTTACCCGGATGATCGCCGTGATCTTGGGCGATATCTCTAATCCGCATTTTGCCATCCTGGTCAAAGAGATAGAAGAGGCGGCTCGGGAAAAGGAGTACAGCCTGTTCATTATCAACACCGACGAGGAATACAAGCGGGAAGAACGGGCCGTGCACACCGCTCTCAGCAAGAATGTAGACGGCATCATTCTCATTCCCACGCAGGAGAGAGATGAGGATATCAGGCTGCTGCGCGCCAACGAAGTTCCCTTTGTGCTTCTCGGCCGGCGTTTCGAACGTAAAGACGTGGACTACGTGATCTGCGACGACACCAAGGGCGGGTATCTTGCCACCAGGCATCTCATCGAGAAGGGTCACCGTCGCATCTTGCTTCTCGATGGCCCGGCACATATATCCAGTGCCAGAGAGCGCAAAGCCGGGTATCTCAAGGCTTTGCAGGACAGCGAGATACCGGTTCAGAGCGAGCTGATCCAGGTCGTTTCGGTGGTTTCCGGTGAATGCTCGAGAACCGTTCGCCGGCTCGCCGAGGAGGGCGTCGAGTACACGGGTATCTTCGCCTTTAGCGATCTGATCGCCTTCGAAGCCATCTATACCCTGCAGGAAATGGGCCGTCGCGTTCCCGAGGATATTTCGGTTGTGGGCTTCGACAACATCCAGTCCGAGATACTGATCCCCTTTCCACTCACCTCGGTGGCCGCTTCGAAGAGGGAGATGGCTAGACGGGCTTTCAGCATCCTTTTCGAGAAGATGAACAACAGCGAGGATGATCGTCCCCACCACGAGATCTTGGACACCCACCTCGTGGTCAGAAGGAGCAGCTAAACGACATGGCGAAGAGCCGAGCTGTCCGTGTAAATTGTGACCGAACGTGAGAACCGCCTGCGGGCGTATCGTTTTCAGTATCCCGGGCGCATTCCGACAACCATGCGCTTCAGTGCCAGCTGCTGGAACCACTACGATCCCGAGCTGCTGCGATCTCTTATCGACAGCCATCCCCTTCTATTTCCTTCCGGGCTCGATCCGGTGGACGAGCAGATCGAACCGTGGCGGCGGGCCGGGGTCGAATATGTCGACTCCTGGGGCTGCGTCTGGAAGACCGACCAGGATGGAATCACGGGTAGCGTGATCTTTCATCCCCTGGAGGAGTGGGATCCCCTGGAGTCCTACCGGGTCCCCAATCCACGGAAGCACAACGGATGGGGAGAGGTCAGTTGGGAAAAGGTATCACGGCAACTCGAGCGACAGCGGCAGAACGAGCAGCTCGTTCGCCACGATTTACGCCACGGATTTTTCTTTCTCACCCTTGAGTACTTGCGGGGTTACGAGAATCTGATGTACGACATGGCCGATGCAGAACCCCGGTTGAATTCCTTGAGCCGGAAGGTAGAAAACTTCAACGCCGAGATCGTGAGGCGACTGCTGACCATGAATCCGGACATGATCGGCTTTCCGGAAGATCTGGGAGCCCAACAGGGACCGCTGATCTCACCACGGTTGTTTCGGCGCTATCTGCTCCCGACCTATCGACGCTTGATGAAACCGGTTCGCCACCAGGGGGTGCTGGTGCACATGCACAGCGACGGGCACGTGCTGGCCTTGGTCGACGATCTGATCGCCTGTGGGGTGGACGTACTCAACATACAGGACCTAGTCAATGGCGTGAAGGAAATTGCGGAAACCTGCAGTGGGCGGGTAGCCGTAGAGCTGGACATCGATAGACAGCAGGTAACACCCGGAGGCAATCCGCGGGACATCGAGGATCTGATCCGGGAAGAGGTGGAGCGTCTAGGCTCCCCGGAGGGGGGTCTGGCTTTGTTTTACGAGTTGTATCCGGGGGTCCCTGTTGAGAATATACGCGCGGTGATGGACGCCATGGAACGAAATAGCAGCGTGATGCGATCTCCTTGACAGCCCTCGCAGAACGTGATTGAATAGGAAGCCTATATTAACGATAACATTAACGATAATATAAACGGAAATGCAGATCGGCATCGACAGCTACAGCTACCATCGCTATTTCGGCGAAGTCTATACCTTCCAGACAGCTCCCGATTCAACCATGACGGTTGACGATTTTCTTTCCCGAGCCGCAGAGCTGGGGGCGGACGGGGTTTCCCTGGAGTCCTGTTTTCTGCCCAGCCGGGATCCTCGGTACCTTTCTGAGCTGTGCGGGAAGCTCGATGAGCTCGAGCTCGACAGAGTATACGCGTGGGGGCATCCGAACGGCCTCCTCGGAGGAAAAAGTCCTGAGGCCTACGAGGATATGCTGCGGAGCGTCGAGCAGGCCAAGGTGCTCAACGCCGATGTGATGAGGGTTGTGGGCAACAACGGGCGCTTCCGCTTCGACGAGCATGATCGACAGATCGACAGGCTTTCTGAGCTTTTCGTCGATGCTGTAAAAGAAGCAGAGCGGTGGGGGGTCCGTCTGGCCATCGAGAATCACCTGGATTATACCTTCGCCGAGCTGCAGACACTGATTGAAAATGTGGCTTCACCGTTTCTCGGGCTGACCTTTGACTCGGGGAACTGTCTGCGCATCCTCGATGATC
>CAYMGP010000029.1:0-42994 GCA_964390045.1 uncultured Spirochaetaceae bacterium
AGCACGAGTAAGCTTTGGCTGTCGCCGAACCGGCCCTTTGCTTGACTTGCTTGACGCATTCGCTTGACAAGAAAAGACATTAACGTTAATGTCATAATCAGGTAATCAATATCAATGAGCTACGTTCGACTGAAAGATATTGCCGCCAGGGCTGAAGTGTCCATCAATACCGTCAGCAGGGCTTTGAAGGGCAAGAGCGACATCGGTCTGGCCACAACCCGGAAGATAAAAAAGATAGCCGAAGAGATGGGTTATGTTCCCGACGCGGCCGCGGTCAGTCTACGCTCTCGATCGAGCAAGGCGGTGGGGGTCATCATCACCTACATCGACAATTCCTTCTTCGCCCGCATACTCCAGGGAATCAATGATGTGGTCTCCACGCACGGCTACACGATCATTACTCTGGCCAGTAATGAAGACCTCGACAAAGAAAAGGAAATACTCAAGCTGCTGACCGCCTACAGGGTTTCCGGAATTCTACTGGTCCCTTCGCGGGATCTGATCAGCGAATTCAATTACGACAGGCTGCGGGTTCCCCACATCACCATCGTACGCAAGGGATCCCTCAACACGAAAAGCTACTTCGTTACCGATTCGTATATGAGCGGGATCCTGGCCGGCAGGCACGCCGCCGGTATGAGCAGAAAGCATCCGGCCTATCTCGGCTTCGATCTTCCCGTCTCCTGTAATCAAACCAGGCAGAAGGGATACGTGGAGGCTCTCCGGCGAGCGGGTTTGGAAATCGGAGAGAGAGAAATGAGGATGTGCAACGCAACGGCCGAGGATGCCTACCGCGCTACGATCCAGTGGTTTCAGGACAAACCACGAATCGACTTTCTCTTCGTATACAACGACCAGATGGCTTTGGGCGTGCTTCGAGCCCTGAATGAGTTGGGTGTCAAGGTTCCAGACGATGTTTCAGTCCTGGGCCATGATGACATCGAGGCGGCCCGCTACTACACCCCCGCGATATCCACGATACGGATACCAAAGTATCGTCTGGGATACGAAAGCTCTTCCTGCCTGATGGATCTGATTCGCGGAAAAGGGAAAAAACGCGCTACCAATACGGTGTACGAGCCGGAATTAATCATTCGTGAATCCTAAAAGCGACTTGCCGAAGGAGGAACACCCATGGAAGCTGATTATAGTGCTATAGAGCGGAGGGCGGGGCTGATAGCCAAACACGGGGCGATTCGATCGGCCGTGGAAGCCGGCGAGCTGCAGCAGTACCAGCCTGTCACCCTGTCGGAAGCCCTCGTTTTAGGACTGCTCAATCAAGGAGTGCGCAAGTATATCGCCGTATTCGGGCACGGCTCCACCGACATCGGCCAGGTGCTGGCTCTGTATGAGAAGGCCGGTCTGGTGACCACCTATAATGTGCGCAACGAGGTCGAGGGATCCCACTGCGCCACTATGCTGCGCTGGCACTACGGCGAGACCGCCGCTGTGGTTACTTCCATCGGCCCCGGAGCGCTTCATGCTCTGGCCGGTAGTTTGGCTGCCGCTTCGAACGGACTGGGGGTGTATTACATTTTCGGTGATGAAACGACCCATGAGGAAGGGCCCAACATGCAGCAGATCCCCAAGGTCGAACAGCATTCATTCCTCAACCTGGTCAAGACCATGGGGCAGGGCATGGTCCTTCATACCCCGGAGGTCGTGTTCACGGCACTGCGGCGGGGCGCTGCCAGAGTCTACAATCCCGGATTCGCCGGACCCTTCTACTTCCTTGCTCCTATGAACACGCAGCCGCAGGTGATGCCGGAGTGCAACCTGCTCGAGCTTCCGGACAGGCCTCATTTCCCCAAGGTCGTTTGTGACGACGGCTCTGTATTCGACAGGGCTAGCAGCCTGGCTAAGGAGGCGGAGAGGATCACCATCAAGTACGGGGGCGGGGCCGGGGAGTGCGGAGAGCAGATGGAGGAGCTGGCCGGGTTGATCGATGCCGTGATCGTTTCCGGGGCCAAGATGGTTGGAGTCGTACCCTACTCCGAACGCCGCTACATGAGCGTGGGAGGCTCCAAAGGATCGCTCTGCGGTAACTTCGCCATGAATGGGGCCGACTTGATTATCATCATCGGGGCCAGGGGGGTGTGCCAGTGGGACTGCTCAGGAACAGCCTGGAAACGGGCCCGCAACATCATCAATTTCAACATCGATCCATATCACGCCAACCAATACAACCGCAGTCTCGAGATACTGGGAGACGCAAAGAAGAATCTGCAGGCCTGGATTAGGAATCTGAAAAGCGCGGGCTTCAAGCGCTCCGGCTCGGTTTCACAGTGGTTGGCCGCGAATCTGGAAAAAAAGGAGCAGTGGGAGGCGTTCAAAAGCAAACGCTACGACCAGCCCCTGTTGTATGACGAAAACTGGAAGCGGGAAGTCTTGACCCAGCCGGCGGCCATCAAGATCGCCTATGATTTCTCCAGGATAAACAAGGCGGCCCGCTACTTCGACGCGGGAGACGTTCAGGCGAACGGATTCCAGATCGTCGAGGACGAGGAGTTCGGTCTGACCTACAACGAGACGGGAGCCTCCTATATGGGATTCTCGGCTTCGAGCCTGCTGGCGGCGGGGGTTGCCGAGCAACCCGTGTACACCTTTGCCTTCAGCGGGGACGGCAGCTTCACGATGAATCCTCAAATTCTCTTCGACGGCGTACAACACGGGGTGAGGGGCTGCATCCTGGTATTCGACAACCGCAGTATGGGCGCCATCACCGGGCTGCAGATGGCTCAATACGGGCTGGGGTATAAAACGACCGATCGGGTGGAGACCGATTACGTGGCTCTGGCCCGGGCCGTGCGGGGAGTGAAGGGGCTTTTTGCCGGATTCGGCCCGGAAGAGTTCGGCAGGGCTCTGCAGGAAGCCTACGAGTACAGGGGCTTGAGCCTCATCCATGTACCGGTCTACTCGGGGGATGACGAGCTGGGCGGCATGGGAGCTTTCGGCGACTGGAATGTCGGCAACTGGTGCGAACGCGTCCAGAAAGAGCATCACCGTATCGGCTTGTAACCGATCATCGCCAATCGGTTAGCGAACCAATCCTCTCAGTAGCAGCGAAGGAAACGAATTACTGTGAAGACGTATTCTCATCGGGAGAGAGTTCTCGCATCATTGAACCATAACGAAGCTGATCGAGTACCGAGAGATCTGGGCGGCAGAGTTTCATCTATGATGCAAGGCGCCTACGATTCGTTGAAGAAATACTTGGGCCTGAACGAGTGTGAGTACGATACGATCAATCAGGACTATTTCACTGTCGAAGAATTCGATGAACGGGTGCTCAAGTACTTCGATATCGACCTCAGGCGGGTGTTTCTGGGGGGAAGCGGAGAATACAAGAAAACGGTACGGGAAGACGGCACCTGGATCGACGAGCTGGGCTTTACCCGGCGGTTTTCCGGGATGTACGGCGAACAGATCGATCATCCGCTGAGAAGAGCCGAAGATCCCGAGGATATCAAAAGTTATCGATTCTTCGATGCCTACGATCCTGCAAGAATCGATGGGCTTAAAGAGCGAGTCGAATACCTCTATCATGAAACGGACTACGCAATCGTCGCTGCCGGAGCAGTGGGGGGGATTTTAGAAACCTGCAACTGGATGCGCGGATTTGATCAATTCCCGGTTGATCTGATTCTGAACAAACGGTTGGCCCATACCCTGCTCGACAAGTTAAACAACTATTACATCGAGCTGATGGACGCGTTTCTAAGTGTTGTAGGCCCCTACATTCAGATAGTGGAAATGGCCGATGATCTAGGCGGCCAAAACAACCTGCTGATATCACCGGAGCTCTATCGGGAAATGATACTGCCGTACTACAAGAAGGAGATTGATTTCATCAAGTCGAAAACCGACGCCAAGATATTTCATCATTCCTGCGGGTCCGTGGTCAAGGCGGGGGATCTGCTGATGGATGCCGGTGTGGATATGCTCAATTCCTTGCAGCCCAAGGCAGCCGGTATGGATAGTACTTTTTTAAAGGACAGGTACGAGAAAAAACTCAGTTTTCACGGAGGAGTTGATATCCAGGATGTCCTGCCCAAAGGCAGTCCCGGCGCTGTTGAGGAGGAAGTAAAGAGACGGATCGCAATTTATGCCCCCGGAGGTGGCTACATCGTATGCGCCGCGCATTGCATACAGGATGACGTGCCGCCGGCAAATCTCGTAGCGATGTACCGAGCCGCGGAGCGGTGGGGGAACTACCCGTTGGCTGAAGAGTTGACAGATCTGAGGAGAAGGATACCAGACCGGTAACTGTCTCAGACACGAAGATCAGGGTACCGTGTCTCTATTACCTACATTTAACCTACAAAAAGCCCTTGACAACAGAAATAGCATCCTATAATATCAAGTTATACATTAACGTTAAAGTAGGAGGTGAGAAATGAGCAGGAAAGTTCTTGGCCTCGTGCTGATCATCGGTTTGCTGGCAGTGATGTCGGCATTCACGGGTGGCAAGCAGGAGGAAGCGCCGGCGGTTGAAGAGCCGATTAAGGTCACTTTCTTCCACTATTTCTCCGGTACCCTGTCCGGAGGAGTGGATGATATGACCAAGAGCTACAACGCCGAGCAGTCGAAGTACTTGCTGGTTCATACGCCCGTCGATCACGAGGCGTTCAAAACCAGCATCCGGGTCATGCTGGCCGGTGGAAATCCGCCCGACCTGTTTTCCTATTGGGCCGGTGCGCGGGTGCAGTTCGTCGTGGATGCCGAAAGGTTGGCTCCTATCGATGATGTATTCGAGGCGAACAACCTCAACGAGCTGTTTCCTGCAGCGGTACAGCAGGGTTGTACCTACAGTGGCAACAAGTACTTCCTTCCGCTGACCCAGCACTTCGTGCCCTTCTTCTACAGCAAGGAGGTGTTTGCTAAAGCCGGAGTCAGCCCGCCCAAGACGTGGGACGAATTCCTCACGGTCTGTGAGAAGATCAAGCAATCCGGGGTTGCTCCGATCGCTTTGGGTTCCAGGGAGCGCTGGCCCGCCCAGTTCTGGCTGGACTATCCTCTGCTGCGCACCGCGGGTCCCGAATACCGGGCCAAGCTGATGGCCGGCGAAGCTTCGTACACCGATCCGGAGGTCGTCAAAGCCTGGGAGCTGTGGAAAACCTGTGTCGACAGGGGTTACTTCAACGACAGTCCCAACGCCTACGACTGGGCAGAGGCAGCCACCATGGTGGGCACCGGCGAGGCGGGCATGACCCTGATGGGAACCTGGTTCATGCAGCTAGACGAGTCCATCGGCTGGGAGCCGGACGTGGACTACGACTTCTTCCCCTTCCCCGTGGTGGATTCTTCGATACCTGATGTTGCCGTTGGACCGATTGACGGCGTGGTGCTTCCGGCGGAAGCCAAAAACCCGGAGGCGGCCAAACAGGTACTGGCCCGGCTTGCCGATGTAGGACCCCAGACGGCTTTCAACACGGGCTCGGGGGCGTTGGCGCCCAACAAAAACGTGCCCGATGCCACCTACAACTCGCTGCAGCTGAAGGTGAAAGCGCTTCTGGCAAAGATCCCCAACTGGGCCTTCAACTACGACCTGGCCACTCCGCCGCCGGCCGCCGACGTGGGCCTAAACGCCTTCTCCGAGTTCCTGGAAAATCCGGACGATTACATGAGAATCCTTAAGGAAACCGAGACTGCGGTTCAGAAGGCTCTTGCCGAAATCGAGTAGTCCGCAGGCATAAAGCACCTAAACCGGTCCCCTCCGGGGGACCGGTTTCTATAGAGAGATTCCCGCCGTGAAACGGAACAGCGCCTGGCAATTTCTATCCCTGCCACTGATCATCTACGCCGCCATCATCATCGTGCCCTTCTTCCGCTCGATTTACTTCAGCCTGACCAACTGGGACGGGGTCTCGCCGACCTACGAGTTCGTAGGCCTGGCCAACTTCGCCCGGGTGTTCACAGATCCGGCGTTTTCCATGTCCCTGTGGCATAACGTGATCTGGACTTTGATCTATCTCGTGCTGCCTACGGGCCTGGGATTGCTTCTGGCGATCGTGCTGGACAAGGATATCTGGGGAGCCACTGTTTTCAAGTCCATAATCTACTTCCCGATGATCTTCTCTTTCGTGATCGTCGGTATGATCTGGACCTTCGTCTACGAGCCCCGTTTGGGGGTGTTGAATCTTTTCCTTCGAGTACTCGGTGTGGAAAACTGGAAAATAGCCTGGCTGGCGGAGCCGAACACAGCCCTACTGGCTATCATCTTTGCCGCCTCCTGGCAGCACACCGGATTGTGCATGGTGCTGTTTCTTGCCGGATTGAGAACCGTACGAACCGACCTGATCGAAGCGGCCAAGATCGACGGCTGCAATACCTGGCAGCTGTATAGGAAGGTCATCCTGCCGCAGCTGCAAAACGTCACCGTGGTGGTGATATCCCTCACGGTAATCAACTCACTGAAGAGCTTCGATATCGTGTACATCATGACGAAGGGCGGTCCCTTTCGAAGATCCGAGGTGTTGACCACCTTCATGTTCCGTGAATCTTTTTGGAACTACCGTATGGGTTATGGAAGCGCGGTTGCCGTGGTGCTTTTCATCCTTATTCTGATGATCATCGCCGTATACCTGCGCCAGACGATCAGAGCGAGCGAATGAGAGAAGCGAGCAGACAGATATCGGAAAAAAACCTGGCCTGGAAGATCTGTGTGTATGCTTTTGTCATTCTGGCCTGCTTCATATTTCTCGTTCCCATATACGGCGTATTCACCACCGCGTTACGGCTGGACAGGGAAATCATAAGGGAGGGATTCTGGGTTTTTCCAACACCGCCGCGAGTCGACAATTTCGTCCGCATCTGGGAAGACGGAAAGATCCAGTACTTCTTTTTAAACACGATCATCGTCACGGGGTGCGCTACCGTGCTCTCCATAGGTCTCGGCTGCTTGACAGGCTACGCCTTCGGCAAATTGCACTTCCCCCTGGAGATGCTGCTCTTCATCCTCGTTGTTTCGGGTATGTTTTTCCCCCCGCAAATCGTGCTCATACCGCTGTTCAAATTCTTTACCGCGATCAGACTTCTCGACAATCTTCTGTCGCTGATCATCGTTCACGTGGCCTTCGGGCTGCCGATCTGCACGATGATCATGACGAATTTTTTCCGCGCCATTCCGAATGAGCTACGCAGCGCGGCCATGATCGACGGCTGTCACGACTGGAGGATTCTGTTCAGCATCATGATTCCCCTGGCCAGACCGGCTCTCACCGCCTTGACCATCCTTCAGTTCACCTGGATATGGAACGATTTCCTCTGGCCTCTGATCCTGATTCAAACGGAGCGGAGGATGACCATCCAGATAGGCGTCATGCAGCTCAGGGGTCAATACGGGCTGGCTTGGGGTTCCCAGGCCGCCGCCTATCTGGTGGCTACTATTCCCACACTCCTCATCTTTCTTTTCATGCAGAAACATTTCATCCGCGGCTTGACCATGGGAGCCGTCAAAGAATAGGCCGTAGCTCTCGCTGTAGAAAGAGGTAACCGTCTACGTATTCACCGCTTCAAAGAAAAGGACCGCCTTAGTCGTCCAGTGACTCGGTGAATTCCTCCAAGGTCCGCTGCAGCTCTCTGGCCCGGGCGGGAGCCTTGATGTTTTGCAGGTCAAGGATGTCCTGGGGGGTGATCGTTTCATCCCCGTAGAAATCCGCGTTGCCGTCGTCGTCGATCTGCAGAATCGCTCCGTCCAGGCTCAAGCCGGCGAAGAAGCCGCGGCTGCGCGAGTAGGAGTAGATTTCAGCCTTGAGCTCTACGTCTGTGCTGGCCCGAGCCCTACGACCCACGGGACCCGCCGCTGCGGCCACATCCACTCCTACGGTGAACTTGCCCCGCAGGATTCCGTCGACGCTCTTACCCGTCTTGAATACCAGCACGATATCCGTCGATTGAGCCCCGATCTGCCAGCCGATGCTGCCTCCCGAAAGGGAAATAAAGATCGGATTGCTCCAGCCCTCATCGTTGTCCCGCAGCAGCAGCACCCCTCTGCCGAACTCACCCCCTACGACGAATCCGAACTTGAGAACTCCGGGAATGATGGCGATGCCCCTGGCATTCTGCAGAAGAAACTCGGGGATTGTCTTTTCAGGAATCGCCGTGATGTCTTGGAACGCCACCGTAGCCTCTTCGATCCGCCTGTTTTCTGCAGCTTGGGCCTGCACGAGTATAGAGGGCACGGCGAGCAGCGATATCAATACTACGGTCCTTTTCAGGCCTCGTACGTTCACTTTCCTCCCCCCTTGTTTCAGGCCTTTTTCGATTGTCCGCCCCGGTCCTTGCTTGTCGAGCTTGCTGCCGAGGACCCTCCCGACTTGGCCGCGCTTGAGGCACCGCCTGTCTTTGTCGAATTGGGCCCGGTACTGGTGGATTTTTTCTTCTCGCTGACGATGCGCACCTTGATGCCCTCTTTCTCCTCCTTCTCGGTGAGGGCGGGAATCGTGATGCGCAGCAGTCCGTCCTTGAAACGGGCCTCGACCCTATCCCTGTCGAACTTGTCCTCCGGCACGTAGTAGCGCTGCTCGTCGATGCTCTTCAGCTTGAGCCGGCGTTTAAAGTATTGAATCCCTTCCTCTTCTTCGGCGCCCGCCGGTGCCTTGGCCGAGAAGTACAGGTAGTCGCCGCGAAACTGCAGCTCGATGTCCTTTTCCTCGAAGCCGGCCAGGGCGATCTCGAATACCATGCTCTTGTCCTCGGCGAGAAAGATATTCATTGGTGGGTAGGAATAGTAAGGATAGAAATCAGAGTGGCTGTGCCACTTGAACTTGTTTTTGAAATGCTCCCGCATTTCCTCCGCCGAGGGGAATCCTTCCGTGACCTTTTCGCCGAAGGACTCGGCGAAGTTCTGGGCACAGCGGAAGGCCTCGTCCATGATTTTGCCCAAATCGATTGTGAATGTCTTGTCAGTCATCCCAATACCTCCAAGAAAAGCGTATTGCAGGCCCCTCATACGAGGCGGCCGTTTGTCCGTGGACCGCTTGAGCGGCTCCCCGGTCTTTCCCTAAAAATACTTATAGACAGAAAGAATTCCAACTGAAAAATAGCAGCGGCGTGGGCAGCGGCTCGAGCACGGCGGGCACCGTTGCTAGCAGCAAACCAGCGCTCAAGCAGTATAGCGGGCCAGGATAAGACGGTCGGCCTTGCGCACCGTGGTAAGCAGGAAGGCGGTACACAGCAGCGAGGCGACGATGCCGGCGGCCAGGTAGCTCAAGCCGAAGGGCAGCGCCGCCGTAGCCGCGGTCAGCAGGGCGCCGGCCAGATTGACAGCGAAGTAGCTCAGAGCGGCTACGAAAGAGGCTGAGTACAGCTCGAAGTAGAACAGAAAGGTCATTTCTGTGAGAAAGAGCAGCTGGAAGAAAACAGCCAGGATGGTCAGCCGCAGCACCGCTACATCGATTCCTGAGAACAGCCTGCCCAGAGAGGGAGCGAGGATCAAGAAGGCTGCGCTTACCACTCCCTGAAACAGGCTCTGCTCCCTCAAGCCCTGCTTCATCTTGGCCAGCAGCAGGCGCTTCCTGCTCTGGATATCGTTGAAGATACCGTTGCCGAGGGAATGCAGAAAATCCTTGAGATAGGTGTAAAAATCCGTTTCCAGTACGACGACGAAATATACCAAGCCCGGGATTATCGTCAGGGTGGCCAGATATACGGGGATGTCGTAGGTGTCGAAGAGCCTGAAGAAAGCCCCGGGCGCGCTCGAACCATAGGCAACCCAGAAAACCATCTTGTCGATCCAGATGCCCCAGTAGTAGAAAAGCCCTGACAGGAAGAGATAGCGGTACTTGGGAAAGTAGGCGGCCAGGTTTTTTAACATCTCCCCGACCTGACCGGGTCTGTACTCCCGGAAGGACAGGAAGAGGAGCATGAGCACCGTGAAGGCCTGACCGGCGGCGAAGCCGAGCATGGCCCCTCCCAGGGCGTAAATCCGTCCGAGCAATACGACCCCGATCACCGAGATCGTCATTCCCCCGAGAAATATGAGGAAAATAGCCACGTATTTCTTGAGCAGGCTGATAAAGATCATCAGCAGCCAGGCCAGATTGATGATCACGAAGAAGGCCACGGCGAATCCCTTGAACAGGAAGGGTTGGGAAACCCCGGCCACGTTGACCCGGGAGATGACCGCGATGGAGATGGCGGCGGCCAGCATCATGACGAGCAGGGAAAAGAACAGCAGGAGTGAGGCCGCCTGCCTGTTTTTCTTCAGATAGATCAGATCGGAAAGCAGGCGGGTGAAGATGTAGTGGCTGCCTCCGAAGATGAACAGAGAGAAGGCGTAGCTGTAGACGATCACTCCCATGAAAAGGGAACGGCCTTCGGCGAAGGCGAAGGCGGCGAAGCGGCCGATCAGAAAGATACCTACGATGGAAAGCAGCCAGGGACCGGCGACGATCATGATTCCGCTCAATGCCACTTTGACGAAGGAACCGATACCGCCCCCGCGGAGTACCCTCTGCAGCTCGAAGCCGATTCCCGCCATACTCAGCCCGCCTCGCCGCGCCGGTCCGTTACAGCGCCGGATGGTTGCTCGTCGTGCTCGGGGTGCTCGCTGTGCTCGCCGTGCGCGCTATGATCGCTGTGCGTGCGGTACAGCTCGCCGTACGTTTCGAAGACCTTGTCCCTGTCGTAGAACCGTACAACCCTTTCCCTGTTCTTTTCGACGATCGACTCGATTTCCGCCGGATGATCGTGGATGTACTGTACTCCGGCTGCCAGTTTCTCCGGGTCCTTGGAGGAAGCGATGAAACGCTCGTCGAAATCAAGGAGCTCCGCCACGTTGCCGACCTTGGTGGCCACGACGGGGACTCCTGCGCAGTACGCTTCCAGGATCACGAGAGGCTGGGCTTCCCGTACACTGGTAAGAAGCAGGACGTCGAGAAACGAGTAGTACCGGCGCACATCCTGACGCCCGGTGAATTGAAAACGTTCTCCCAACTTGAGGCTGTCAACCAGGATCCGGCAATCCTCGAAGTATCCTGGATCTTCATCGGTGGGCCCGATGCAGTAGAACGTCGCCTCGGGAATCGAATCCCCCACGATCTTGGCCATGGAGATAAAGGTTTTGATGTCCTTGATGGGAACCACCCTGCCGACAAGCCCGACGTGGAAGCCCTCTTTTTTCTGTCGCGACACCTGGGAGTAAAAGGGCACATCGATTCCGTTGGGAATGACCCTGCTCTTGTTTTCCGGGGCACCGAGCGCTATCTGAAGCTGACGGTTGTGCTCGAACAGAGAGATGATGAGATCTGCGTAGCGGTAACTGAGGCGGCTGAGATTGTTGTAGATCCCGGTCCACATGTCCCGCTGGTAGCCGCGGATAAATTGTGCCTTGCGGATTTCCATCTCCCGTTCTTTGTGGTACAGGCCGTGCTCGGTAAGCAGGAAGGGCTTTCCCGTACGGATCTTCGCGGCCATAGCCGTCAGCCCGGCATACCCGGTGGAAACGGCATGGTAGAGATCCGCTTCCGGTATGGGATTCGCCAGCACGGCGAACATCATGTCGTGAGCCGATTTCCAGGTCCAGAAGTAATCGGAGAAGGCATAGGCCGGGTTTTTTTTCAGGTTCTGGGAGGTCAGCAGGCGCCAGCCCGCCTCGCTTTTGATGCCGTCGGCATATACCGAGTATCCGGCGGGAATCCTTTGAATCAGAGTGTCCAGCTCCGGGGCACTGTTGTTGAGCAGGCTGCCGTGAGCCGCGACGATCTCCTCGATCAGGGCTCCGACGTTGTCGGGGCGGCTGCGCCCCATACGCCGTTTGCTGCGCAGGGGTTCGGAAAGCACCAGATCGCTGTGTTGCACTACATTGTCGGGAAGCTCGTAACGCAGCGGCTGATCGACGGCTGGTGAGATCGTGCAGAGAACGAAATCGATCTCCTGCAGATATAGGATAAGCTGGTGCACCCAGGCGGAGACGCCTCCGGTGATGAAGGGATAGGATCCTTCCAGGACCAAACAGACCCTGGGACGTTCAGCCATCCTGCTCCCCCAGCCAGTAGTTCACGAACAGCCTGGTCGCCTGATCGAGCCGCTGACCCCGGGACTTGATCCGCTCGCAGAGCTCGTGAACACGGAGGATGTTTCCGCGCTGGAACTCGAGCTCCGCCTCGAGAATCAGGTAGAAGGGATCGTCCCTGTCTGCAAGCTGATCGATAATGCGCTTGGCCTGACCTGTAAGCTTCAAAAGCAAGAGCAGCCGGACGAGCAGACCGATATCCGTTTTCTTCATCTGCTTCAGGGCGTTGAGTCGTTTGAGATATCCGTAGGCCTCGCGCAGGTAGAAATTGCGGATCGAGGCCGGGTGCATCTGAGCCATCTCGAAGTACTGGTTGGCCAGCTGGCGAACGAGCGCGGCGTCTTCTCCCTGCTCGAGCTTTTCCTTGAGCTCTTCGATACGCTTCGTGTAGCGGTTTTCTATCGTATTGATGCTCTCGGCAGCGAAGAGAGCCACCTCGGCATCGGGATTGCGCAGCATCTTCGTCAGTACACGTATCAGCAGCAGATTCGTCTCCAGATCCAGGTTTTCCCGTGAAAGGAGGTGCTCGAGGTCATCGAGATCGATCGGCTCTTCGTCAATAGGTTTTACAGATGTGCCTAGATACACACAGGCAGCCAAGGGAACCAGGTTCGCCTTCGCGGCCCGCAAGGCTGCTCGCGCTGTTCTAGGTTGATACATATCTTGAGAGCGGCGAAACAAATCGAAGCTCTGCACAGGCATCCTATACCTTCTGCATCTCGAGTATGTTTTCGGCGATCTGCAGCAGCCCGTCCGCCTCGAGCTGTTCCTCGCTCAGAGAAGCATAGCCCAGTATGACCTCGAGGTTCACGATGCGCTCGTGGAGTTTCCACTCCATTTGGTTGATCATGGTAAGGATCTCCAGGCTGAACAGCGAGGCCCCGTCGTAGTCCAGATTGGGATAGAGCACCACGATCTGGTTGTCGTTCTTGTAGTGAAAGAGGTTCGCTTTGTTGCTCGACAGGATCACCAGCTGTCCTGCGATGCGGCTTACCAGCTGAAGCACGCTTTCCCGACCAAACTCTTCGAGCAGGGGATCGTAGTTGGAAAGCTCGGCGATCAGCACACTCAGGGTACCCTTCTCCGTACGGACCCGCTGCAGTGTTCTTTGAAGCAAAGAAAAGAACTGGGAGAAGGCGGGCAATCCGGTAATAGGATGGATCTCCGCCTGGGTCACCACGGTCTCATACTCCACGGCGCGCTCCAGGGCCGGAGCTGCAAGAGCCAGGATCATGGTCAGCAGCTTTTCCGAATAGAGGTTGTACTTTACGAAAGGCATATCCTCGATGTTCAAGACCCCCCAAATTTTACGCCCCGCCGACACGGGAAAGGTCAGGATGTTGATACCGCGATCCAACGCCCGGAGGTTTTCGTACTGTGCCGCCATCTTCACGGAGTAAAGGGTATTGTTGCGCAGCACCCATCCCTCGATGCTGTTTTCAAGCGGGATCGTCGGTGGCCGGGCGCTCGACTCATCCCAACCCAGGCTTGCCGCCAGGTGCAGCTCCTTGGATTCCGCCTGAGCCTGCCAGATCGAGGCCTGAGTGGCGCCGGAGAAGCGCTGGACGGTAGCCAGCAGCGCATCCAGGGCCTTCTGCAGGTTCAACGAGTACAGCTGCTGTATCTCTGAATGCAGAGCGGTGATCGAGTCCTGCTGCCGGGAAACTCTCTGCTCGAGCTCGAGGTTAATCGTTTCGAAAACCCTCTTCTCCCTGAGCAGCTCTCCCTTTTGACGGGAGAACAGCCGTACCCGCTCTTTGGACTTGGCAAGGCGGCTGGAGTAAACATCGCGGATCAGCCCAAAAATATAAACGGATACCAGAGTTGCGGCCAGCGGTACCGGTGCCACGGACTTGAGCTCGCGCCAGAAGGCCAGGCTCCAGGTGCCCGGGCGAAAGAGCTCGAGAGTCAGGGGTAGGGGACCGGCAATAATCAGAGCCGAAAAAAGCAGGCTCAAGAATCCGTAGTACTTTCCATAATATACGGCCACGATCATAGCCAACAGGAGGTAAGGATTGAAAGGACTGCGGAAAAATCCCGGATTCTTGAAGAAAAAAAGATTGACAGCTCCGATAGCGATGGAAAAAAGCAACAGCTCGCCGATACGTTTAATAGGTTTCTGAGGTTTCATAGAATCTGTACTATTCTTGATAGTGTACAGTATTATACCTGTAGAGACTGCAGAAGCAAAGGGAGAAGCCATGGAAACGAGAAAGGTCGCGACTGTTTTTCTAATGCTCGCCTGTTTGCTCGCCTGTTTGTTTGGCCCAGGTTTGGCCTGGACTCAGGAGCAGCAGGAACAGCAAGAACAAGGGCTTGGATCCGAAGAGGAAACCGCCCTGACAGCCCCGGAGCAAACGGTAGAACCTGTTTTTCCGGAGGAGAATGAGGCTCTCATTTTTATTGAAGGCGAGGACGCCGTTTCCACCAACTTCAGCAACGAACCGATCCTCAACTACGGGTGCTCGAAGTTCCGCACTCTGCAGCTCAACAGAATCACGGGCCTTCAGGGGGGACGCTCCTTCTACGCGACCTTCGTGCTGTTTGTAGAGGACGCGGGAGAATACGAGTTCTGGTATGGAGGCACCCCTCCAGGACCGGAGGACGAGCTGCTTCCCTCCTACTCCTCTCCCTTCTCATACAGCTTGGACGGGGGCGATGACCGGTCGATCTACAGGGAGGATATCTCTGTAGTGGAGCAATACGCCCCATCGTACTACTGGAACTACGTCGGGGACATCGATCTGGAAGCAGGTCAGCACAAAGTCGATTTTGCAGTCAGCCAGACCCGAGGCTATGACGGCAAGTATCACTTCTACCTAGATTGTTTTTTCCTGGTTAAAAAGGAAGATGCGGAGCTGCTGCGCAGAGGACCGCTGCCCGAGGTGTTCCCGGACGATATGACAAACCGCTCGCTGGACGCTCCCTTCAAACCTTTCGAGGATTACCAGATCGTCATCCGGGACAATCCTGAGAATATAGAAAGCTACCTGGAAATCGCACAGGTGTACTCCCTGGTGGGTGACTACCTCAGCGCACTGAAGTATCTCAAGCGGGCGGGGCTGCTTGATCCTGAAAATATAGAAGTGCAGCTGCTCACAGCCAAGAACCTCATCTGGAGAGGGGCTGTGGCCGAAGGCTTGAAGACCTACAGGGCTGCGCTGCTGCTCGATCCCAGCCGGCTGGACATCTGGCTGGAGGCGGGCAAGGTGGCGGCCTGGACGGGTCGATATGAAGAGTCGATCGATTGCTACAAAAACGCTCTGCAGGAGTTTCCCGACGACATCGATCTCGTCGCCAACCTGGGATTGACCTATCTATGGGCCGGAGAGAAGCAGAGGGCCGATGATAATTTTTTTCAGGCGCAAGCCCTGGCCGCCGATGACTACGATCTCGTCGCAAAGCTGGCCGAGTCCTACAACATCAATGGAGTGCCGGAGCGCAGCATAACCGTCCTACGGAGCAACCTGCGCCGCTATCTCGAGAGGTTGGAGCTCTATCTGCTGCTCGAACAGATCTATACCCGTCAGGACAGGAAGAACAAAGCAGAAGAGATTCAAGAGCTGATCAGCGCTTCGTTTCGTCCCTCGGAGAAGCTTTCCAGTTACCTCGAACTTTTCTACCTTCGAGAGAGGTTGAGAGAGGAAGGGATCGGAGGGTACGTGAAGGAGCTCGAGCTGCAGCCGGACAACCTGGAACTGAGGCAGACTCTGGCCCAAACCTACTTTTGGAACGGCCAGCGCAGGAAGGCGATCGCCGAGCTTCAGAACGTCCTGGCTAACCATGCCTTTATCGAGCTCGACCAGCTCGACCAGAACTCGGTCCGGCTGTTCGAGCTTCTCGACAGAAGCTATCTTTATGTCGATTTCTTCAGCAGGGTACCGGCACGCATAAAAAATTGTAGAAGCGAGATCGACGCGGCGTTTTCCGAGTATGAAGATGCGGGCAAGGCTAACGAGAAATTGCAGAAGGAGGTGGAAGCGGCCCGTGCCAAGGATGAGCCGCCTCCGGTTCCCGAAGGGGGGGATCCCGATGAGCGGCTCAAAACCGCCGAGCTCGAGCTCGCCGTGGCCATAGCCGAGGCGGGGCAGCTCTCGAGACAGGTGGAGGCTGCAGCGGCGGAGTGTGAACGAGATTGGCAGATTCTCGAGACGCTTTCCGGGGAGGAACAAACAGCCGCCGAGACTTTCGCCAAGCTTATAAAACCGATCCGTTGGGAGTGGAACAGGCGGGATTTCGTCGAAGAGCTGGAGTCCGTGGGCGGGGTTCTTGCCGATTATGTGCTCAACAAGATCTACCTGGCCGAAGGCCAGCTCGACAGCGCCGAGCGCCGTTTGTTGAGACAGGATGAAACGGTGAATGTGCCACGACAGTACCAGTCCGCCCTTTTCCGTACCCTGCTTTGGCAGGTAAAAGTAGTCGAGGCCTTCAAAGTGCTGGAAACGGGACGCTTCGATGCTTTTTCCCTGGTGCCATACTGGGAAACGCTGGAGGCCCTGCGAGACAGTTTGGCAGGCTTTGAAGCGAAATCCTCCTCGGTGTTTATCAAAGAAGCCAGATCCGACGCGCAAAAGGCGCTGGAAGCGCTCGAACAGACGGAGAAAGCGAGCAGCGAAAAAATGGAAGAGCTGGAGCACAGCCAGGAAGCGCTCCAGCGTATCTATCGGCAGCGATTGGTACGGAGCATGTACCGGCTCGGTGAGAATACCTACCTGATCCGTAACGAGTTGGGGGATTTCTACCTCAAGGAGCAGGATTTTCCCGAAGCGATTCGTCAGTACAAACAGGTGCTGGCAATCGATCCCTGGGATGTGGAAACGATCTACGATCTGGGCACGATCTACGAGTGGAGCGGGGATTGGAAGCAGGCGATGAACAACTTCGAGCGGGTTTACTGGTCCGATCCGTTGTACGAAAATGTTGCCGCCCGGTATAACCAGCTGGCCCGGGAACATGCCGACAGTTTTGAATTGGAAGCCTATACGCTGATCGAGAGCTCTCGGCTCACCATGCGAAGCACGGTCTCCTACAGCACCTGGCTAAATACAGTTTTCGGCTTGAACTTTGACTACACGGCGGATGCCGTGGAGATAGATACTGAGACCTATCTGATCCACGATGTGGACATCGATATTCCTCTATACTTCAATAGATTGAAGCTGACTCTCACTCCCGCGATCGGGGCACATCTCTCCGATGAGAATATGGGGGCTTTTTTCGATCTCGGTGTTCTGGAAGCAGCCCCCCACGCGGGCTTGGATTTCGGTTGGGCTCTCGGCCAGTATCTGTACTTGAACGGCGGACTGTCCTGGGGCTGGAAAACAGAGACGGATCTGCCGGATACCTCCGAGTTCTACTCGGAAACAGCTGAGCTGGGTGTCAGCACGGCCCTGTCTTTCATCCAAGCTTATCCCTTTCGTTACAGTTCGATGCGTAGCTACGGCAAGGTGGAACATGTGTCACAGGGCTTTGGATTTGATTTTGCCGGGGTGGACAGCAACTGGATCTACTCGGCAGCCCAGGAGTTGATCCTGGGCATCCTGCGCGTCGAGGAGCCTTACGTGGAGCTGAATCTGCTGGGCACTTATATCTTTGAAACCACAGATGATCCGGGGCAGACAGATTACTACTCCCCCGACCGGGTGATGGCGGCCAACGGGGGGATTTCCGGCTCTGCCTGGATCCCGGTTGGCGAGGCGAGCAGTTTCAATGTCGGCTTGAGAGCGATCGCCGGTATGTCCTGGGAAGAGGGGAGCAAAGACGAGGCAGGTTTCGAACTCGAGGGTAACCTTGGTTTGAGCAAGGGTGACGCCTACTACTATCTGCGAACCGCCTACAGCGGCCCGTTCGAGTACAATGACGGAGACTACCGTTCCCTGTATGTCGGGCTCGGCTTTTCTTCTCAACTGCCGAGTCTGCTGGCGCCGTAGCTGCGGGCAGCACGTGCCGCGGTCGTTGTCGGTGTAGGAAGGAAGGGCTATATTAAGTAAGTATGAAATTACGACTACGATTATTGGGAATCATTTTCCTCGTACTGCTGATCGTTCCCGTTCAGGGAGCCATGTCGTTGACCTTCGGGCGGGAGATCCTGGCCCTCTACAAATCCTCTGATAACCAGACGGAAGCGGAGAACGAGGTTTTCTTTTACCTTTCCAGGCCGCTCAAACAGCTGGGCTTCACGGTCCGTTACTGGGACATCGACAGGGGGATTCCGAATTCCCGGACCATGAGGAACGTGCGCGCCGTGGTCAGTTGGTACAGAGGGGCGGCCATGGCCAACCCGGAGCGCTACCTCGAGTTCCTCGAGGGCAGCATGGACGAGGGAATCAAGGTCGTGGTATTCGACAATTTCGGGGCCTATCAGAACAGGAACACCCGCAAGTATCTCGAGCCCAACCGTATCAACTTCACACTTTCGCGTCTCGGAATCCTGTACTTCGGCGACTGGACCGAGGATTCCGGCGTGCTGCGCATCGTGAGCAAAGACTCCCAAATGGTCGAGTACCAGGGCAAGCAGGATTTGGACAGCGCCAGCTTCTTCTACAGGTTTATCCCCCACGATCGTAATCTGAAAGTGTATCTTTCGGTAGCCAGGTCCGACCGCGGCTACGATCCCAGCCCGCTGATCGTGACCAACCGAAACGGCGGCTTCGCCCTCTCCCGCTACATCTACAGGATGGAGGGGGGCAAGGTGAAGCTGCTGCTAAACGTCAAATCCTTCCTCGAGCAGGCCCTGTTTCCCCAGGCGGAACGGGAGAAAATCGCCCTGCTCGCCGACACTTCGCAAAACCTCACTTCGAAGACCCTCGCGTACATCGAGGCGCTCCTGCGTCGGGCCAAGCTCCCCTTCGAGGTAATAAAAAAAGAAGATCTTTCGCTTCTTCTGCCGCGAGACCTGCGCCGCTTCACCGCGGCAGGACTGATTTTGACAGACGATTCCGGGCTCGATCCTGCGGTTCTTCAGGACCTGCTGGACAGAGGAGGAGGAGTGGTATCCCTTGTGGGAGGAAAATTCGACAAGCTGGCCGCGGTGCTGGGCAAGGTAAAGGGAGGAGCCTCCGTGACGGGACGCGGCTATCGCTTCAGCAAGAGCTTCGTCTTTGCAGAAGGGGTTTCCCTCGAAGAGCCGGATTTCAATTGGCAGTCGGCAGCGGGCCGACCCACTGGCGAGGCGGAGGTGCTGGGCCGCAGCTACCGCGAAAATTTGCCGCTTGTCTGGACCGTGCCGCGGGGGAACGGGCAGGTGCTGACCTGGAACTGGGACGGATTCGCCACCGGTGCCTACCAGGGTTTTATCCTGGAATCATTTCTCAGGGTACGCCCGGTGGGCGCCGCTGTTACCGCCGGACTGGGGATCATGTTTATAGACGACTGGCCGCTGCCGATGTTCAACGTGGTCAAGCCTCCCCCTGGAATCAAGGATACGGAGTTTTACGTCAAACGGTTTTGGCCCGACATGAAAAAGTTCTTCTCCGCAAGGGACATCCCCTACATCAGCTATCTCGTTTTCAACTACAATGCCACGGTCGAGCCTCCCTTCAGTGGAGGGGAGTTTTTCATGGCGGAGAACCTGGAGACACTCGCCGTTGCCAGGGAGATTCTGGCCAGCGGTCAGGAGCTGGGCTTCCACGGGTACAATCACATCTCCCTGACCGCTGAGAAGACATCGGTCAATGTTGCGGCCTGGCCCTCCCAGGACATCATGGAAGAATCCCTCGAAGCGGGCAAGCGGGAGTGGATCAGCCTGTTCGGCGAGCACACTCTGCCCTACGCCTACATCGCGCCCAACAACATCATCTCCGAAGAGGGAATCGAGGCGATTCACAACGTTTTTCCGAGTATAAAAGTGATGTCCTTCGTCCGCTCCGGCTCCGAGGATGAGACCGGCAGCGAATTCGGTCCTCATCCCACGCTCAAGGACGTGTACCTGATTCCCCGGACCTCGAGCGGCTACCCCTTCACCCCGGAGGTGAAACAGCTGGCCGTGACTTCCGTGGCCGGCGCCGGTGTTTGGAGCCACTTCATTCACCCCGACGATGTGTACGATCCCTATCGTTCTAAAGGTTTGAACTGGGAGCAGCTGAAGCGCGAGTTCTCCAAGACAATCGATTTCGTCACAAAAAACTACCCCTGGCTGCGCTTCGTTACCATTAGGGAAGCGCACGAAACCCTGCAGCGCCACGACGATACCGGGATCGAGCTTCAATGGCAGGAAGGCAACCGTCTAATCATCCACTCGACCGCAGCGGGGTTGCCGCTGCGAATCCGCATGAACGGCTACCGTCTCAAGCGAAGCGAGGGGGTCAACGTGTTGTACCGCTACAAGAAAATCCCGGCGATCGTCATCGAGACCGAGGATCCCGTAGCTACCCTGGAGTTCGCCCGCCTGTAGATCTACCGGGATCCCGCCGCCTATCCTGTAATGGAACCCCGCCAAGTACTGTGATAAAGTAGTCCATTCGGGCAAAATACTAGCAATAATTGGATTGGTTTATACCCATATTCTACTAATTGGATCTTTTGGATTATAATATTCGGTAGTACCATATTGGAGGTGGGAGTATGATTATCGATCTCGACCGCTCTGGAGAGGAGCCGCTCTACCTGCAGATATTTAACAACATTCGCCTGCAAATCGAGAGAGGGCTTCTGCCGCCGGAGAGCAGGCTCCCGGCCACTCGCGAGCTGGCCCGCTCTCTAGGAGTAAGCCGTAATACCGTTGTGCTGGCCTATCAGGAATTGGAGGTTCGGGGCCTGATTACCTCCCGAGTGGGCCGGGGCGCCTTCGTCTGCCGGCACCTGCCTCCCGGTACATCTGCGGCGCCCGCGGGATCGCAGCAGAAGATGCTTTTTGAAGGCCTCTTCAGTTCCGGGTGGATGAAATCCTTCTCCACCAGGCTTCCAGCCCGGGACAACCTGTCCGCCGGGGAGGGGGATCGGGAAGCCATCAACCTCGCTTCCGCCCTGCCCGACAAAGAGTTGTTCCCCATCGCCGAGTTCAGGGACTGCCTCTATCAGGCCATGAGAAGATACGGCAGCGACCTGCTTACCTGCGGCCCTCCGCAGGGCTTTCAACCGTTTCTCGACTACCTGCCCGTTCTCTTGGCGCAGCGAAGCATTTACTGTCGAGCCTGCAATCTCATGGTGGTAAACGGAATCCAACAGGCCCTGAGCCTGGTGGGAAGGCTCTTTCTCGATCCGGGGGATACGGTGGTCCTGGAAAATCTCACCTACCCGGGCGCCTTGAGCGTTTTCCGCTCTTTCCAGGCCACCTGCATCGGGATTCCGGTGGACTCGCAAGGCATGCGCGTTGATGTGCTGGAAACCGTGCTTCGTCGCAGCAACCCGAAGCTGATCTATACCATCCCCACGTTTCAGAATCCAACGGGCACCTGCCTTTCTCCCGAGCGCCGCCGGGTTCTGGTGGAGCTGTGCCGCGAGCGCGAGATAGTCATAGTAGAGGACGATTATGCCCACGAGCTGGCTTTTGACGGCCGGGGACTTGCGCCCCTTAAGGCCTGGGACGAGGCTGAAGGGATCATCTATCTGGGGAGCTTCTCGGAGATCCTTTTTCCCGGAATACGCTTGAGCTTCATCCTGGCGCCGGCCGCGATCATCGATCGTCTGCTGCTTGTAAAGGAGTCATCGGACCTGTACACCAACCGCATCCTGCAGGGAGCCCTTTTGGAGTTCTGCAGACGCGGTTTCCTGTCAAAACACATAAAGAAGAAGAGGCTGGTTCACAGGAAGAGGAGCATGGCCATGGCCGGAGCTCTGCGGGATCAATTGCCGGAGGAGGTTTCCTGGCGTAGACCGTCTGGAGGGCTGTTCCAGTGGGTGGAGCTTCCCGCCCATATCGATGCCCTGGCCCTCCTGGCCAAGTGCCGGGAGAGGAAGTTGCTCTTCGCACCGGACAGACTGTTCTTCGCCGAAGCCTGGGAGCGGGGTGGTTTCCGCCTGGGCTTCGCCGATGTGCCGGAGCAGGAGATAGTACGCGGGATTTCGATCATCGCCGGGGCTTTGAGGGAAATGACGGCTGAAAGTGCGGGGAGATAGCTCCCCCTGAAATAAATGGTAAGAGTCGAGGAGGTTTAATATGGGAAATTCAAATTTTACAGCCAAGAAGGAATTGATCGAGGGACTCAAAGGCGGTGTCATCATGGACGTGGTTACAGCGGAGCAGGCTCAGATCGCTGAAAACTCTGGAGCCGTGGCGGTCATGGCTCTGGAGAGAGTGCCGGCCGATATACGCGCCGCCGGCGGCGTGGCCAGGATGAGCGACCCCGCCCTGATCGAAGCCATCATGGAGGCGGTAGCCATACCTGTCATGGCCAAGGTGCGCATAGGCCATTTCGTGGAGGCGCAGCTGCTCGAAGCCCTGGGAGTGGATTGTATCGATGAGAGCGAGGTCCTCACCCCGGCTGATGAGGAACACCACATCAACAAGCACGATTTCAGAACCCCCTTCGTCTGCGGCGCCAGAGACCTGGGAGAGGCCATGCGGAGGATCGCCGAAGGAGCGGCCATGATCCGCACCAAGGGAGAGGCCGGTACGGGGAATGTGGTGGAGGCCGTCCGCCACATGCGCTCTGTCATGGACGAGCTGCGGACGCTGAAAAATATGGACCGCAGCGAGCTTGCCGCCGAGGCCAAGAAACTTGCTGCGCCCTACGAACTGGTCGTCTCAGCCGCCGAGACAGGCACCCTGCCCGTGCTCAACTTCGCGGCCGGCGGGATTGCCACTCCGGCCGATGCGGCCCTGATGATGCAGCTTGGGGTCGATGGGATTTTCGTGGGCTCCGGTATTTTCAAATCCGAAGATCCCGAGAAGAGGGCCAAGGCCATCGTACAGGCTACCGCCCACTACAACGACCCGGAGGTCCTGGCCGAAGTTTCCAAGGGATTGGGCAAAGCCATGCCCGGACTGGAGATAGCGGATTTGGCCTCGGAGCAGAGGATGGCGGTGAGAGGCTGGTAGAGAGCAAAAATTTTATAGCAGCTTTGGAAAAGAGGCGCAGAAGGCACTATACTTGATAAGCATGAAGAGGTTAGTAAGAAAGGCCGTAGCTCTCCTGACTTTTACTGCCGGAATGCTGGCAGCCGCAGTCGGCTTCTCCCAGGCCATGCTGTATCCCGGCGAGCTCGGGCCCGGGGACACAAAGCTCGGTAAATATTTCGACACCTATACCCTGCAGCTATCCTCCGGCGATCGGGTTGTCGCTACTCTGGGATCCGTTGATTTCGACGCCTATCTCCTTTTCGAGTCTCCCAATGGCACCGAGCTGGAAAACGATGACTACGCGGAAGGAAATGATGCTCGCCTCGACGTGATCGTGGACACCCCGGGTATCTGGAAGGTCAAGGTCACCTCGTATGAAGAAGGCGAGCAGGGTGAGTACCTATTGAGCGTAAATCGGGAGAGGCTGAGGGAGCTGGAGAGCTTCTCCGGTGTTCTCGATCCGGGCGACCGGACCTCCATCAAGGGTGAGCACTACGAGCGCTACCCTGTACAGGTAGCCGCCGGCCAGAGGATCCTTGTTACGATGATGTCTGAGGAATTCGACTCCTTCCTCGTTCTCAAGCCGCCCCGGGGCAGGAGGATGATCAGCGACGACTACCTGAATGACCTGGAAAGCCGCATCGATTTCATCGCGGAAACGGACGGGATGTATGAGCTTTACGCCACCTCGTACGAAGGCGGAGAGGTTGGGGTGTATTCCCTGCGGGTGATGCTCGGCGAGCCGGCCAAGGTAGAGCAGATCGGCGGCTATCTCGATGAAGGGGATCAGGAGCTGGACGAGTACGGCTATTTCGATCTGCACTCCCTGTACCTCAACAGCGGCGATCATCTGATCGTCGAGATGATCTCCGAGCGGATCGATACCCTGTTGCGGATCGAGGGTCCGGGCGGCTACTACGAAGAGAACGACGATTATAACGAGCAGACCTTTATCTCCCGCATCGAGCTGTTCGCCGCCGCCGAGGGTGAGTACAATATAACGGCGGCATCCTACGAAGTGGGTGTTGCCGGCAGCTACACCCTCAAGATATGCTCTTTCTGATACCCGCCGCACTCTGATTTTCTGTTCCTTCGGTGCGTAGAGTGAGATAGTCCAGTGTCTTGCCCCCGACAACGATCTGTTCAATGAAGCTGCACAGTTTGGCATTGCCGACAATGGATTTCAGTTCTCCATTACGAACGAGTCGCTCGAGCTCGCCGTCCAGATCCGAGTAGCGCCAGGAACGTCTGCGGTTGTACTCCCGCTTGCGCTCCCGCAGCCAGCCGAGGTAACGATCCAGGCCTTCGCGTAAGGGAGCGACATCCACGCCCCGCTCGGAATACAGAGAAACCATATGGTGCAGCAGGAGATGGATTTCGTCGTAGCGCTGCACCTTCCCCCTGTAGATGGAATGAGGAATCAGATTCGGTGTTTCGAAGTTCCTCTGGATTTTTGCCACACGGGCAAACAGTTTTTTTCTGTAGCTGAGCAGGGGCATTCCGGATTGTCTCTGTTCGGCGTAGAGTTTTTCGATTTCGCCCCTTTTTTCTGGAAAGCTCTCCGTCACCAGCTCCATAAAGGTGTCTTTCTGACGGCCCGGTCTCAGCGTGAGGGAACCGGGAATGACGAAATCGACACCGGCTTCCGCCAACCGTTCGAAGAGCAGACGGATGTTTTGCCCGTCGTCCGAAATCAAGGGGATAAAGGGCATGGCCAGCACGCCTGTATGGCAACCCCTGTCCTTGAACATCTTGAGCAGCTCGAGCCGTTGATCGACGGAGGAGGCCCGCGGCTCGAAGATCCTGCGCAGCCTGTCATCGCTGAAGGTCAGGGAAACCATGAGGATGAATCCAGCGTTCTCGTGCACTTTCACCCAGAGGTCGATGTCTCTTTGGATCAGCGCCGACTTGGTGAGCACCGCCGCGGGGAAACGATGACGGCCCAGGATCTCGGCACAACGGGCCATTAGTCTTTCCCCGGCTTCCACGGGCTGATAGGCATCGCTGATACCCGATCCTATCGATACGATGCCCTTCTCCCGCAGTTTGGGCAGTTCTTTTTCCAAGACCTCGGGGAGATTGCTGCGGATGACGATATCCCTGTCGAACTGCCCCTCTACGTAGTATCTCTCGGCTCGACCGTCGCAATACAGGCAACCGTGCTGGCAGGCCATGTACGGGGAGAAGCGGTACTTCGAAGCCAGAAAAGGTTCGGAAAGATTGTCCCTTTTCAGAGCGGTCTTGACGGCACTGTAGTGGGCGGTGATCTGTGACAAAGCACCTCAGAGTGTACAGTAAAGCTCGGGGATTCGGAAACCTGCTGAAGAGGATCGACGGGGCGCCGAGGGCCTACTCCGGGTCGAAGGCGCGGGCCTGGGCCGCCCGGGCGATTTCCTCGCCATGGCGCAAAGTACCGCTGACCACCGCGACAACGAAGAGGGAAATAGAGCGCAGCGGCTGTCGGCGGATCCCGCCGCGCAATCTCAGGCTGTCCAACACCGTGCGGCTCGTATCGGCCAGGGTGAAGAGCATGTTGTGAGCCACCCCGAGGGCAAAGCCCAGTCCCTTCATTCCCCGGGCGTCGAACAGGCGAATCATCTCGCTGGTGGAAAGTCCGGCCAGCATGATCTGAAAGGTCAGGACGAGACAGAGTGCCCGCAGGCTCATGGCCAAGCCCACGGCGAGGCCCTGGCTGGAAAAACGCAGCAGCAGCAACTGCAGATCCCTGGGGCCATGGAACAAGGCGCTGACCAGCAGGGGCGATGCAATGAGCACCCAGAACCTTACCCGTAGAAACAGGCGCAGTCCCCGCGGATTCAGGAGCGCAGTTAGAGCCACCAGGAATCCCAGCAGAACGAACAGCGCAAGACCGGAAAAACCGGCACTGCAACCCAGCAGGCCGGCTCCCAGCAGAAGGCGGAGCCAGCCCGGCAGCTTAATTCTTCCCACGTCGCACCCTCTCCCGGATCTTACCGCCCAGGCTGCGCGCCAGCAACCCTGCCAGGGCACCGGCGGCCAGACGGACCAGCAGCAGGATGGCCAGAACAACGATCAGAAGATCCTCCCTTATGCCCAACAGGCGGCTTCCGTTCCTGGCCATCTTCAGCCCGACCTCGACCACGCTCTTGCCGTAGAGCAGTCTCATCATGACGAAGCGGTGAAAGAAATTCCAGCTCAAGGCCAGCATTCCGGCTACGGCGAAGCTGGTTGCTTTCTCGGAGGGCAGCAGGATCAAGGCGACCTCCATGAGCAGGCTTTCCGCCAGAATGGCTACGACGGGTCCTATCTTAGCTCCCGCCAAACTGAACGCTTTCAGCACGGCGGTGATGACTCCGATCATCAGGATGCTGCCGCGATGGGGAACGAAGAGCCGCCCGCTCAAGGCGACTGCACACCCGATGGCGGCCATGATCAAGCCCACGAAAAAGGTGTTGGTCAGGGGAGGGAAGAGAACGTGGAGCACGGAACCCAGACTCAACTCCAGGGCTCCCCAGAGGGCCCCGAACAAGCCGATAAAAACCCAATCCCGCACCGTCCATTTCTGCTTCATATTGCACTCACCTCTTGAAGTTCTCTAAGTATATCTGTCTGTATTGTCTCTTGCGCTTCATGATGGGGTAAACCGTCCGCCGCTATTCGTCGCTCGCGCAGGTGCACGATCCGCTCGGCAAAGCGGCAAACCAGTTTATCGTCATGGGTGATCAAGAGCACGCTTCCCCCCGCTTCCACCCAACCGCTCAGGTACTCCATCAACAGGCTCAGGTGAAGCCAATCCTGTCCCATGGTCGGCTCGTCGAGGATGAGAAGGGCAGGCCGGGCGGACAGCACGGCGGCCAGGGCGGCCCGCTGCTGCTGGCCGACACTTAAGGTAGAGGGGGCGCGCCGGCGCAGCTCCTGCAGTCCGGTAGCCTTCAGGGCCGTCTCCACACACGAGTGCGCATCGAGCTTGAAATTATGAGGAGCAAAGGCCGCCTCCTGCTCAACAGTGTCCATGAGGAGCTGGGCGAAGTTGTTCTGGAAGAGAAATCCGACCCTTCTGCCCATCGGCAGCCGGCGAAAGGACGGATTCCAGATCACCTTTCCCCGTTTCGGTTTCATCAGGCCTGCCAGGATGCGGGCCAGGGTGCTCTTGCCCGCCCCATTGTCACCCACCAGGGCGGTGAACTGCCCCGGATAAATTGAAAGGTCGATGCCGGAAAGCACTTTTGTACGCCCGTAGGCCGCCTCCACACCGGATAAGCGCACCAGGGGCGGATCCCGGCGCAGGGGTGGCTGGATGCCGGAGGGCAGGTAATGCGAGCAGCCCTCGACCATGTAGTGCCAGGGAAAGCGGAGGCCCAGGGCGATGAGACGATCCTTGTCGGCGAATACTTTCCGCGGCACTCCGTCCGCCACCACGCGCCCCCGGTTGAGGATCATCACCCGGCTGGCGTGAGGGTAGAAGGCGGGCAGACGGTGCTCGATCACGCAGATCGTCATTCTGTGCTCCCGGTTGAGCTTGGCCAGGGTGGTGACCAGGCTCTCCACCCCTCGCCAGTCCAGATTGGCGGTGGGCTCGTCCAGCACCAGGGCGCTCGGCTGCAGGCTGAGCACCGAGGCGATGGCCAGGCGCTGCTTCTCCCCTGTCGAAAGGGTATGGACGAGACGGCCTGAGAGATGCGTGATGCCCACGCTCTCCAGAGCCACGCCTGCTCGCCGGCGGACCTCCTCCTCGGGCAGCCCCAGGTTGCGGGGCGCGAAAGCGACTTCCTCTTCAACGCAGGCGTTGAACAGCTGGGTGGAGGGATTCTGGAACACAATGCCGATTTTGCCGGCCAGCTTGTGGATAGGATGCTGCTGCGTGTCCAAGCCGTCCACCAGCACCTGTCCGCGGACCAGCGCCCCGTCTGTGTGACTGAGCAGCCCGCTCAACGCCAGTGCCAGAGTGCTCTTGCCGCAGCCGGTGGGCCCGGTGATCAGAACGAAGGCGCCCTTTTCTATAGAGAAGGACAGATTCTGCAGCACGGAGTTTTTCCCGTAGAACACACTGAGCTCCGTGACTGCAATCATGGGAGCCTCCCGAGTGCTCATGGGCTATCCTCTCTGTCTTCGGTTTGCCCCGAAGCGCGGCACTCGGCGCAGCGGCCGTAGACCACCAGCTGTTTACCCTGTACCTCTACACCAGTGGGGACCTCGACCCAGGGGAGCTTCTGACCGGTCAGGCAGAACATTCGTCCGCATTCGAGGCAGAGGAAGTGGGGATGGTTGCCCGGACAGCCGGCACGGTCGGGTGGATGGGCACAGTAGCGCCAGGCGCCATCGGTACCCTGTACGGCGTGAACCAGTCCTGTCTCTTTAAGCCTGTTCAGGGTCCGGTAGACGGTAACCCGATCGAATTCCCTCAGGTCGGGACAGTCGGCCAGCATGTGTTGGGATAGGGGACAACCGCTGCTGTAGAGATGATCGAGAACCCTTACCCGAGCCGCTGTGACCCGCAGGCCGACTTCTTTGAGGCTCTTCTCGCTGTAATGCTGCATTGGCCCAGTATAGCGGTGCCGATCAATTTATGCAACTATGTTGCAAAAATATGGTGCAAAAATATTGCAGAAAAGAATTGCAGCCGTAGTATTGCAGTTAAAGTATCGATTCTGTCGGCGAGCAGATCTGCAGCCGCGGCAATTCCAGCTTGCCCGACGAACCGTGCCGGTGTATGCTGATCTGGACCGAGAGATGAGCCGCCTACCTGATGTTCTACTTCCCTATCCCGGACCACTACCGGACGAGGGCGTTCAAGACATCGTCGTGTATCTGCGCCCCCAGTCCAATGGAGTGATGGTAGAGAGCACCATTCTGCGCGTCATCCGCGACAACCCCTTCTACCGGGAGCACTTCGAGATGATCTACCTGGCCAATATTCCCGGAGGTTTTATCGTGGAGAAGCGCATCATAGAGCAGCACTACGCGCTCAACCTTCGCTTCGCTCGGGAAGGAAAGAGGCTTTTCAGCGAGACAATGGCCGGGATCTTCGAAGATCATTTTCAGCAACCCTTTTCAGAGGCTAAGGTGCTCGGTGCCTTTGAAGCTCTGGAAGCGCTCGGGATGAGCGAGGAGCAGCTTTTCGAGATCTGGGTACCCGAAGACGAGATGATCAAGATTCACGGCCAGAACGTGAAGCGCTATCGGGATCTGTTCATCGTCAATTACGATATTCCCGCTCTTCTGCAGAAGAACTCGCAAGCCACTGACATCTTCTCCATGATCCTGCGCTGCCGCTGCAGCTACAAACACATTCATGCCTTTGTGGTGGAGGCGGGAAAGGCTCTCAGCGATCAGGGGATCCTGATCAGCCCCCAGTTGTACAGCCATGTTTTTCACTACTCCAAGAGCCCTTTCGAGCAGATACTCGACGGCCTAGGTTATGTCTATACAAAGGAAGAGCAGCATGTGGAGGCAGCCGATCTCAGCTTCTTCGCCTATCTGCTGAAAAAAGGCTGTTCACGGGAGGAGATCCTGGAAGCCGTCAGAGAGCCGATCATGCGCTTCCGCGCTGAAGATGGAACACAGCGCCAAGAGCACCTGTTCGTCGCTACCTATGAGCGCTCTTTCCCCGAAGCCTATCGTATCTATGAACGCCGGATCTAGCTTGCTGCAGCTTTTCGACACGCATGCCCACCTGGCCGATCCGATCTTTGCTTCCGACAGGGGTGAGGTAATCGAACGGGCTGAGAAGGCAGGTGTTGTGTCCATTGTTTGTGTTGCCGAAACCCTCGGCGATGCCCGGAGAGCTTTGCAGCTTGCCGAAAAATATCCGCAGTTGTATCCCTGTGCCGGGTTGTTTCCCGACGTACTGCAGATGCAGCAAGCGGAGGAGTTACTGAAGTTCATTCGATTGCATAGAGGCAAACTGGCGGCGATCGGAGAGGTGGGGCTTGATCGCTGGGTGGTGAAGAATGAATCCGACAGGGAGCTGCAGAGCCGGATTTTCTCGCGCTTCATACAAGCCGCCGTCGAGTTCGACCTTCCTCTCAATGTGCACTCCCGTTCCGCCGGCCGGCAGGTTATAGAAGCGCTGGTCGAGGGAGGCGCCAGGAAAGTGCAGCTTCATGCCTTCGACGGTAAAGCCTCCACGGCCCAACCTGCTGTCGAGGCTGGATATTTTTTTTCCATACCTCCTTCGATTGTTCGCTCTAGACAGAAACAAAAGCTCGTCCGCTCACTTCCCCTATCCTCCCTGCTGCTCGAGTCTGACAGCCCGGTGCTGGGCCCGGAGCCCGGGCGGAGAAACGAGCCGGCCAGCGTTGCCGTCTCTCTCGAGGCAGTAGCAGAGATCAAAGGGCTCGATAAGGAGCGAGTCGCTGCAGAAATCGCAGAGAATACCAGGATGCTCTACCCTTTTGTTGGTCGCTGAGAGGTGCCGTTCTGCGGCGATTTTTCCCCGTGTTTGCTGTCTGAAGTTATAAAAAGAGCACCCCCGGCAAAAGGAGGTTAAAATCCGAGGGTGCGTATCAAATTAGAAAAAAAGCCTCTGGGACAAAGAAGTGGCAGCAAAGGTGCTAAACCCAGAGGCATCCTTTTTTCAGAAACTGGTTCCGTGATTCGATCGCCGGCGATCGAATCACTCTTTAGATGAAATGAAGTATCAGGGATCTTTGAGAGCGTTTCAATCCTTGATCTGGGCCGCTGCGAAATCCCCGACGATGGGAAACTTGAACAGCTCGCCGCGGTAGGCCTTGACCATGCCGACGATCCAGAAGCCGAAGGCGGCAATCCCGCCCACAACCGAGATAATTACACCAATTACAGGGATTCGCCCCAGGACCGCCACGATCAGGCTCAGGCCGCCGAAGAAGATCAGGGATTGCAGCGCATGGAAGCGCACGAACTTGCTCTCCTTCTCTAAAAGAAGCACGATCAGGCCGGATAGCCAGCCGAAAAGGTAGGCTATCAAAGCTGCAACGTTCTCGCTAATGTTCAAAGATGATTTGCCGTTCAAATGCATCTCCTCCCCAATTGTTACGTTTTAGAATGTAGGGATGCCCGGTCCCAAAGTCAAGGGAAATCGTAGCCTGTGCGTCCGACTATACACAGGAGGGCAAACGTGAGATACTAGCGACTCGCAAAACAAGGTGGAGTACCCCGTGCAGAAAACGAGTGATTTGAGGATCCGATCCGTGGATCCTTTGATCAGCCCCCTGAAGCTCAAAGAAGACCTGCCGTTGACAGAGGCGTCAGCGGCAACGGTAGTGGGGGGCAGGGAGGCGATAAAAAGAATTCTATCCCGGCAAGATCCGCGCCTGCTCGCAGTTGTCGGGCCGTGCTCGATCCACGACTACGAGGCGGCCCTCGAGTATGCCGAGCGCCTGCAGACCTTGAAATCGCGCCTGCAGGAGCGGATCTACCTGCTGATGCGGGTATACTTCGAAAAACCACGCACCACCATCGGCTGGAGAGGAATGATCATCGATCCCCACCTCGACGGAAGCTACGATATTTCCGAGGGACTCTCCCTTGCCAGAAAGCTGCTTCTCGAGATCACGGGGTCGGGAATGGCTGCGGCCACGGAGATGCTCGACCCCATCGTCCCCCAGTATGTGGACGATCTCATAAGCTGGGCGGCGATCGGCGCGCGGACTACCGAAAGCCAAACCCACAGAAACATGGTCAGCGGGCTGTCCATGCCTGTAGGCTTCAAGAACGGGACGGACGGTAATCTTCAGATCGCTGTCGATGCCATGGCTTCCACCCGATATCCTCATCATTTCATCGGAATCGACCAGGAGGGTAAGACAAGCGTCCTTTCCACGAGCGGCAACACGGATACCCACATCATTCTCAGAGGCAGTCGCGCGCGCAGTAATTACAGAAAACCGGAAGTTGTCTATGCTGCCGAGCTCTTGAAAGAAGCCGGGTTTGTGCCCGCCATCATGGTGGACTGCAGCCACGGAAACGCGGAGAAGAGAGCCGAAGGCCAGCCGGAGGTCCTGCAAAGCATCCTCCAATCCCGGTGTTCCGGCTGCCGGGAGATAATTGGGTTCATGATGGAGAGCAATCTAAAAGGGGGAAGGCAGGAGATACCGGTCGATCTGAAGCAACTGGAGTACGGCGTCTCGATAACCGATACCTGCATCGGCTGGGAAAAAACCGAGCAGTTGCTGATGTACGCTTACGAGCATCATTCACTGAACAAGGAGTGAGTGGCTGAGCCTCCAGAATCAAGAGCGGGAGTTTTTTGACTGCGGCGGGTTTGGCTCCACCTTCTCCTCAAGCTCGATCTTGGTTTGATGCTTGACTGTGGAAAGCACAAACATGCTGGTGAACTTGGCCACACGGCTGAGGCGGGCCAGCTTGTTGAACAGGAAGGTGTCATAGCCGGGAATATCATCTGCCATGACCTTGAGCAGATAGTCCTTTTCTCCGGACAGCCGGTAGCACTCCAGCACCTCCGGCATCTTTGCAATCTCCGCCGAGAGACGCTCGATCGTATCCTGAGTGTAGTCGTTCATGGTGATGAATACGAAAGCGATGATGTGTTTACCGATTTTTTCCGGATCCACGAGAGCGACATACTTGCCGATGATACCGTTTTTTTCGAGCTTCTTCACTCTCTCGAAAACCGTCGCCGGAGCGAGACCGATCATGCCTGCCAGTTCGGCGTTTGTTATCGAACCGCTTTCCTGGAGGATGTTTAGAATTTTACGGTTTGTACTGTCGATCTGCTTCATCTCTTTTCTCCGGAGAAATGTTGTTCTATCGCATATTATATCAAATAATATTTCAAAAACAAGCTTAACTATCTAACAAGATTAGTAAAATGCAGTGCTTGATATTGATCCCGGCTGGAAGAGGGTGTATCATGCCAGCATCTACGATTCTATTTCGATAAGGAGAACTCGATGCCTGAGATGGTCCTGTTGGGAGATGAAGCCCTGGCCATGGGGGCGATCGACGCAGGAGTCACAGCGGCCTACGCTTATCCCGGCACGCCCTCTTCCGAGATCATGGAGTACCTGCAGGCAGTGGCTCCAAAATACGGCGATTACGTTGCTCACTGGTGTTCGAATGAAAAGACAGCCTACGAAGCGGCCGTGGGAGCTTCCTTTGTAGGAAGACGCGCCCTGGTCAGCATGAAGCATGTGGGACTGAATGTGGCAGCCGATCCGTTTGTTAACTCCGCGTTGCTGGAAATCCACGGCGGTCTGGTGTTGGCGGTTGCCGACGATCCCGGCATGCATTCCTCCCAAAACGAGCAGGATAGCCGCTTCTACGCGGATTTCGCCCGGGTGATCTGTTTGGAGCCCAGAGACCAGCAGGAAGTCTACCGGATGACCCGGGAAGCCTTCGACCTTTCCGAGTGTTTCCACATCCCGGTGATGGTGAGGCTGACCACGCGGATCGCCCACTCCCGTGCGGTTGTCGAGACAGCGGAGCGCCGACCTCAAAATCCCGTGGAAAAATCGAAAAAAAAGGCGGGATGGATGCTTCTGCCGGCAACGGCCCGTAAGCTTTGGACCCAGTTGCTGGAGATGCAGGGTGAGTTTTTGAAATACTCAGAGAACTGCCCCCACAACACCCTGGAGCTGAACAAAGACTTCAGGCAGTTTGGTGTCATCACGGCCGGTTTGGGCTGGAACTACTATATGGAAAACCGGGAGGAGCTTTCCGTCCGTCCTTCCCACCTCCATATCAGTGCCTACCCGGTTCCGGTTGAAAAAGTGCGCCGCCTGGCCGAGGCTGTCGATAAAATTATTGTCATCGAGGAGGGATTTTCCTTCGTCGAGAGAGCTCTGCGGGGATTGCTTCCCGCAAGCATCGAGATCGTCGGCAAAGAAGACGGTAATTTACCCAGGACAGGAGAGCTTACCCCGGACAATGTCCGCAGGGCCATCGGCTTGGAGCCGAAGCAGGGGATCGAAGCGGGTCGGTTCGAGATACCAGGCAGACCACCGCAGCTCTGCGCAGGCTGTCCGCATCGAGACAGCTTCGACGCCCTTAATCAGGCGGTTGCCTCTTTCAAGGAAAGTATCGTGACCTCCGATATCGGCTGCTATACCTTGGGCTATCTTCCCCCCTACCAGGCCATCGAGACCTGCCTCTGCATGGGCGCCTCCGTGGGTATGGCCAAGGGCGCGGCCCAGGCAGGTTTTCACCCCGTGGTGGCAGCCATCGGAGACAGCACCTTTTTGCACTCCGGGATCACCCCCCTTGTGGATGCCGTTGCCGACGGAGCCAACATGACCCTTATCATTTTGGACAACAGTACCACGGCCATGACCGGGGGGCAGCAAACGATCCTGAGCTCATCCAGGCTCGAGAAGCTCGTTCACGGCCTCGGCGTGGAAGAGCAGCACATAAAGCTGGTTGTGCCGCTGAAGAAACACACAGAGGAGAATACCGAGATCATCCGGCGGGAAATCGACTACGATGGGGTTTCTGTGATCATTGCCCTGCGGGACTGCATCCAAACGCTGAAGCAGAAAAAGAAGAGGGAGAGCGGCAAATGAAGTACGATGTGATCCTGGCGGGTGTAGGCGGGCAGGGAGTGCTGTCCGTAGCCGCGATCATCGCCTTGGGAGCGATGAAAGACGGCCTGAAGGTACGTCAGTCCGAAGTACACGGCATGGCACAACGGGGTGGAGCCGTTCAGGCTCATCTTAGGCTTTCCGACAAGACCATAGTCAGCGATCTGATAGGTAAGGCCAGCGCCGAGATGGTTCTCAGCATGGAGCCGATGGAATCGCTGCGCTACCTTCCGTATATAAGCGCTGATGGTGTTTTGGTCAGCTCTACAGATCCTGAGAAGAACATCTCCAACTATCCCGAGCTGTCCGAGATCCACTCCCGGATAATGGATCTGCCTTCTTCCCGGCTGATCGAGGCGGGACGGCTGGCCGAAGAAGCGGGATCGCTGCGAGCCACGAACATGGTTATGGTGGGCGCTGCCGCCCAATACCTGCCTGTCCAAGAGCAGAGCCTGCTCGAGGCCATCGAGGAATTGTTCAAAGGCAAGGGGCAGAAGGTTGTGGAAACGAACCTCCGAGCCTTCGAGTTGGGAAAGAGTGCCGCGGTCGCTGCATCCTGATTCGCGCTCGATATCGGCTTAAGCGGGCTTGCACAGCCCTCGGATGGAGTGAGGTAGAATCATCGTATGAGCGGCGAAGTGCATTCATTCAGCGACAGGGTAAAACAGCTGATCTCGAACATTCCCTACGGCAGGGTGGCCACCTACGGGCAGATCGCCGCCTGTGCCGGCAACCACAGAGCATCCCGGCAGGTGGCCTGGCTGCTGCATTCCTCCTCGGACAAGGAAAGACTTCCCTGGCACCGGGTGATCAACAGTCGCGGCGGGATCTCCCTACCGATCGGGGGCGGATACGAACGGCAGCGGGCGGCTCTCGAAAAAGAGGGGATTCGCTTCGACGAGCGGGGCAAGATCAAGCTCTCCAAGTATCTCTGGAATCCGGCCTCCGATCGGTCGGAAGACGACAGGCAGCGCGAACTGTAAGCGGTTTTACCGTGTCAGAGCGATTTCGATCGCTTTGAGAATGACCAGGCTGCTGGCCGTTGCCCGGGTAACGGCATCCACCTTAACGGATTGGGCTGCCACGACTCTGGAGGGAATTTGGCGCTCCGCTTTTTTACCGAGAAGGTTGCGGTGCTCTACAAGCTCGATGCCCAGGATCTTCCCTTCGCTTACTTCGACGGCTACCACGGCTTTGACGGGACCGCTTTCATACTCCCCCTCGTACGTTCCGTCCGCAAGGGAGGAGGGATCTACTTCGCCGATCTCGATATCTTTCCACGAACCCTGGCCGGAACTGCTCGAGCAGCAGCTCAGCGCAAGAAAGAGGGGCAAGACGGCTATCAGCAATGCGACCGAGGAGATCCTGGCCGGTGCCTTTTTCATCTTTGCTGATTTCCTCATGGGGTCGTATTGTTACAGATTTCTCCTGTTCCGGCAATCACGCACGTTTCCTGGCGCCAAGCTCCGTGACGCTCGCCTTCCGCCCCGTGGCCTTGTTCCTCATGTGGTCTATGGGCTAGAATCGGGATACGCTTTAGCGGGCATTCAGCGGCAGGAGTGAAGCAGTGAGTGCAAAAGAATCTAGAAGACCTGTCCATACCTATTCGATCGTTGCTGTAGACAAGAGGAGGGCAGAGATCGGCGTGGCGGTGCAGTCGCACTGGTTTTCCGTAGCCGGCGCGGTTCCTTGGGCCGAGGCTGGAGTGGGGGCGGTAGCTACCCAGTCCTTCGTGAATCGTTCCTTTGGGCCCCGGGGTCTGAAGCTGCTCCGACAGGGCTTGAGCCCTAAGCAGGTAGTCGAAGAGCTGCGAGCTTCAGACAAGGGCAGGGAGATGCGTCAGCTGGCGGTAATCGACAGTGAGGGCCGCGCCGCGGCCTACACAGGAGATCGCTGTGTGCCCGAAGCGGGACATCACGTTGGCGACGGGTACTCGGTACAGGCCAATATGATGATGAGCGCGGAGGTCTGGCCGGCAATGGCCGAGGCCTTTGAAGCAGGCGAGGATCCCTTGGCGGAGCGTCTGGTCGAGGTTCTGGAGGCGGCTCAGGGCTGCGGAGGAGACATCAGGGGCAGACAATCCGCCTGCCTTCTGATTGTGAAGGCACAGCCGAGCGGCCAGCCGTGGAACGACCGTTTGATCGATCTGAGGGTAGAGGACCACCCTAGGCCAGTCGAGGAGCTGAAACGGCTGTTGAAGGTTTTCCGGGCTTACGAGCACATGGAAAGGGGCGACAGAGCCTTCGAGCAGAACGACCACCGCCTGGCCATGCAGGAGTACGGCAGAGCCCAGGAGTTATATCCTGGAAATCCGGAGATGAAGTACTGGTGTGCTGTGTCTCTCGCCAACATGGGAGAGATCGATCGGTCGCTGCCCCTGTTTCAAGAGGTGTTTCACTCTCAAAGCGACTGGCGGATCCTCACCGAAAGGCTTTTCAAGATGGGAATGCTGAAGGTCGCGGAGGACCAGTACGGAAGCATAGTTCAATCGGGGGAGCCGGATCGATGAGAGACAGCAATCAACCCCTTTCCTCAGAACAGCAGTCAACTTTCTGGGATTTCATAAAAAGTGATATCGTGGGCTGCGGCACCGTTATCCGAACACCCTACGGTTTCAGGCGGGTGACCTACTGCGATTTCACGGCGTCGGGGAGGCTGGTCAACTTTGTCGAGGAGTATCTTCGGCAGACTCTGGAGCTGTACGGAAACACACACACGGAGGACGATGCCACGGGGTGTATGACCACCCACAGGCTTCATCAGGCGGAGAAAACAATCAAGGATTCTGTGGGAGCGGGAAAACAGTACAGGATCATCGAAGCCGGTTCCGGAACCACGGCCGCGATCCACCGTCTTCAGGAGATCCTGGGCATCTACCTCCCTCCCGCGGCCAAGGAGATGTTCACCGATACTCTAAAGAGCCACCTCGGGGAACGACGCTTTCGCGAGCTCGAGGCTCACCTCCTTGCCCATCGCCCCGTGGTATTCGTCGGCCCCTACGAACACCATTCCAACGAGATCTCCTGGCGCGAGTGCTTCGCTGAGGTCGTGGAGATCGGGCTCACAGCCAGGGGATTGTTCGATATGGAGGATTTGAAGAAAAAGGTTTCGGACCCCCGCTACAAGGAGCGGATGAAGATCGGCTCCTTCTCCGCAGCCTCGAACGTGACGGGACTTCTCACTCCCGTGTACGAGGTGGCCAAGGTGCTACACCAACATGGGGGCCTGGTCTTTTTCGACTTCGCCGCCGCGGCGCCCTATGTGCGGATTAACGTTCACAGCGACCGTCTGTGCTATTTCGACGGCATATTCTTCTCCCCTCACAAATTTCTCGGCGGTCCGGGATCGAGTGGTATCCTCATCATCCACGAGAAGATCTATCATAAGAACCTGCCGCCCTCGATGGCCGGCGGGGGAACCGTCGATTTCGTCAACGCTTATATGCAGGAGTATAATCCCGATATCGAGGTGCGCGAGAAAGCCGGTACTCCGGGAGTTCCCCAGATACTCAAGGCCGCCCTGGCCATGGAGCTCAAAGAAAAGTTGGACATAGAGGCGATCGAACGTCGGGAGAAGCAGCTCCTTTGCCAGGCATTGGAACGGTTGGGGGGCTGCCCGAACTTCGAGCTTGTGGCGCCGATGGATGTCGAACACAACCTCCCGATTTTTTCTTTCAATATCAAGGCCGAAGGCTCTTATCTTCATCCCCGCTTCGTGGTCAAGCTCCTCAACGATCTATTCGGCATCCAGGCCAGGGCAGGCTGCTCGTGTGCCGGCCCTTACGGGCACCGGCTGCTGCATATCAGCGACGAGCTTTCAAATCGATATATGGAGACAGTCAGCAGAGGAAACCTCGGTCTGAAACCGGGTTGGGCGCGGCTGAGTCTGCACTTCCTGATGAGCGACGAAGAGCTGGATTTCGTCTGTCGTGCGATTCGTTTCCTCTCCGAGTGGGGCAAGGTGTTCCTGCCCCTGTATTCCTTCGACATCCATACAGGAAGTTGGAGGCACAGGGAGTTTGAAGAGGAGCCCGCGCTGTTCGGTCTGGAGCATGCCCTCGAAGCGAAGCGGGTGGACGGCGAAGCGGGCGGGGAAGCGGGAGTGAAAGCGGCCGCAGCCGAATCCAGACACGATAAGCAGGATCGATTATATCCTCAGTATCTCGAGGAAGCCCGTGACCTGGCGGCGCAGCTGGAAAGCCGCTACAATAGAAGCCGCTGCAAGACGACTCAGCGGGACCTGATTCCTTTCATCTACTGTTGATGCTGTGATGTCGGCCCAAGGCACTGTCGTGACAAACAAGAAAAAACCATTTCATTCAGAGGTGGATTTTATCCTTCGCATCGCCGGAGAGGGAGGCGAAGGAGTAATCAGCTGCGGCGAGCTGTTTGCCAGGGCGGCTGCCCGTACCGAATACCATGTGTTTACCTTTATAACCTACCCGGCGGAGATCCGGGGAGGATTCGCCATGGTGCAGGTGAGGGTTCGTGATTGGACGATCTACTCCCTTGGCAGCAAAGTCGACTGCCTGGTTGTTCTCAACCAGCCGGCCCTCGAGCGCTCTGTCAGAGACCTGAAGGCGGGGGGCCTTCTGATCTACGATCCCGAAGCCGTACGGCCGCCTACCGATTTGGATGCCCGTTGTCTGCCCCTGCCCATGACCCAGATTTCCAAAGATGTGACAGGTAGAGATCGAGCGAAGAACATCGTTGCTCTCGGAGCCCTCGGTCATCTCGTCGAGATGAAGCGTCCCGTAGTGAAAAAACTCGTTCGGGAGCGTTTCGCGGCCAAGGGAAACGAGGTGGTGGACGCGAACCTGGCGGCACTAGAAGCCGGCTACAATCATGCTACCGGCCAGGGCTGGCAGCGGATCCTGCTTCTCTCAGATCTGAAACCCAAGGGTCCCCACTACATGCTTCTCTCCGGCAACGAGGCAATCGCCCTCGGAGCACTGGTGGCGGGATGCCGTTTCACGGCCAGCTACCCGATCACGCCGGCGACACCGATCTTTGAGACCTTGACCAGGTTGTTCCCCCTCGTGGAAGGAAGAGCCTTGCAGATGGAGGACGAGATCGCCGTAATCTCGGCCGGAATCGGTGCCTCGTTTGCCGGCGAAAAGGCCCTGATTCCCACCTCAGGCCCGGGGCTTCAACTGATGACCGAGCAGCTCAATCTGGCAGCGATGATCGAAGTGCCCCTCGTTGTAGTCGATGTTCAGCGAGCCGGCCCGAGCACCGGCCTGCCCACGAAAACGGAACAATCGGATCTCAATCTAGCAATATACGGCGCCTCCGGGGAATCACCGCGAATCGTGCTCGCTCCTGTTTCGGTCGAAGACAGTTTTTATCAGACCATCCGGGCCTTCAACCTGGCCGAGCGCTACCAGCTGCCCGTGATCATGCTCGTCGATCAGTCGATAGGGCTGCGCAAGGCCACGGTACGAATGCCCGACCTGTCTCACATCATCACGCTGGACAGCCATGTGGCGCGGACCAAGGTGAAGATCCCCCGACCCGAATACATAAACCTGATCGACCGGGTTGAACCGAATGAAAAGGAGCTGGAGAACTACAAACGCTATAGGATAACCTCCGACGGAGTCTCACCAATTTCCAGGCCCGGTACACCCGGAGGCCAATATGTGGCGACCGGGCTGGAGCACACCGAAGAGGGCAAACCGGACTATACGCCGGAAAACCATCTGCGCATGAGCAAGAAGCGTTTTCGTAAAATGGAGGTGATCGGACGATCCTTCGATGCCAATCCGATAGAGATGTGGGGCAGGCCGGACGCCAAGATAGGGATCCTCGGCTGGGGATCCACGTACGGGGCCATTAGGGAAGCACGGTATCTGGCCGAGGACAAGGGGATCCATGTGCGGCATATGCATCCCCACACCTTGGCCCCGATGCCGCACAGACAGATCTCGAATTTTCTCGTTCGACTCGATCATCTGCTCATCGTAGAGGAGAACTACACGGGGCAGTTCGCCCATTTGGTCAAGTCGCATTTCGGAGTCAAGGCCATCGAGCTTCACAAATGCGAGGGTATTCCCATAACACCGGACGAGATACTCAGGGGAATAGAGAAGGTGGCAGGAATCATTGATGAGTACAGCATCGCCAAGCTATAGAAGAAAAGACATCAAGCCGGTGTGGTGTCCCGGCTGCGGCAACTACGCGGTTTTGCGTGCCGCGGAAAAAGCACTCGGCGGCCTGGAGATTCCGTCGGAGCAGATCATGGTTATTTCCGGCATCGGCTGCTCTGGAAGGTTTTCACACTACCTCAATACCTACTCCCTGCACGGGACTCACGGAAGAGCCCTTCCCTTGGCCACAGGCGCAAAAATAACCCGACCGGAGCTGACGGTTCTGGCAGTGGGCGGGGACGGCGACAGCCTGGGGATCGGTGGGGGACACCTTCCCCATGCGGCTCGCAAGAACGTAGACCTCACCTTCCTGATCCTGGACAACGCCACCTACGGCCTGACAAAGGGGCAGTCCTCTCCGACTACTCCGTGGGGATGCGTAACCAGGAGCTCACCCTACGGTGCTCCTGAGGATGCCTTGGATGTGCTGCCGATCCTGATAGCCTACGATGTCTCCTTCGTGGCTCGGAGTTCCAGTTTGCGCGTCAACGAGATGCAAGACATCATCTCCGAGGCGATCCGGCATCCCGGCTTCGCTGTCGTACACATCCTCTCCCCCTGCGTTACCTTTCCTGTGCTTGAACAAAAGGTACTGGCCGAGCGTTTGCAGAGCCTGCCTGCCGGCTACGAACCCACCGACAAGCGGGCCGCTCTAGAAATCGCCTACGCGCAAGAAGCCCTTTACACCGGGATCATCTACCGGAATAAAAAACCCACTCTCGAGGAGCGACTGGACGAACTTCACAGGAGTGCGCTCGAGCGCTACAGCGCCGGCGGCAAGACCCCGAAGATCAACGAGCTGATGGAGTGGTACATGTGAGGTCCACCGGGCACGCTCCTTAGAGGGAGTCGAGAGGACTCGCCACACCGAGCTTGTTTTTCTTGGCAACGTGGGTGTAGATCATGGTCGTGGACACGTGAGCGTGACCCAGCAGCTCTTGAACGGTTCGGATGTCATAACCTTTCTCGATAAGCTGAGTGGCAAAGCTGTGCCGCAGGGTGTGGATTGTAGCCGGCTTGACAATGCCGGAACGTTTTACAGCCTGCCTGAAGGCCCTCTGCAGGGTAGAGGGATAGAGGTGATGACGCCGTACCACTCCAGAGATAGGATCGATGGAGAGTTTCGCCGAGGGAAACACCCAGAACCAGCCCCACTCCTTCCCCGCATTTTTATACTTTCTTTGCAGAGCACCCGGAAGGGAGACTCCTTCCACCGATCGGTCCCGGTCCAGATCGTAGAGCTTGCGAACCTGCGCCAGGTGGCGTTTTAGCTCAAGCACTACGCGTTGAGGAAGAACGGTTTCCCGGTCCTTGTTTCCCTTGCCGGATCTGACCACCAGACAGTTGCGAGAGAAATCGATATCTTTGACGCGCAGGGACAGGCATTCCTGCAGCCGCAGACCGCTTCCGTAGATGATGGTAGCCATGAGCAGGTGGTTTCCGGAAAGCTCGGCGAATATTGATTTGATTTCCTGTTGCGTGAGCACCACGGGCAGTCTTTTCCGGTTTTTCGCCGGGACCACTGTCTCAAGACCCACGATCTGCACTCCGAGAACATTCCTGTAGAGAAACAAGATCGCGTTAAATGCCAGCCTCTGGGTGGCTGCAGACACCTTCCTTTCTACGGCCAGGTAGGAGAGGTAATGCTTTATATCCTGCTCACCGATCTGTTCGAGGCGCTTGCCTCGCGTATAATCCCTGAATTTTAAAATCCAGGACAGATAGGATTTCTCGGTTCGATACGAGAGGTGTTTCAAGCGCATCAAACGTACGATTGTCTGCTCGAGGGTCTCCCAGGTTTCGGTAAGTTGTGTTGTCCGCGGTTGGTTGTTCGTTTCGCGCCGCCCACCACGGGTGTGTGAAAAATACAGGTAGAGTCTGACCGCGTGTCGTGCCTGGCCCACCTGCCAGTCCTCGTATCTCTGAGCGAGCAAGGTGAAAAACCTTTCTATCGAGAGTTGGCCGCCCTGGCTGTCCGGGCGGGAGTTCGCAGCATGCCTGAGGTACATTGCGATCCAACGTCTGTAGTGAGGGAGGCTGCGGGCGCGGATCCTGTTTCGTTGCCGGAGGAAGCGGAGAAAGGCCTCCGTTTCCCGTTCCAGGGCAGAGCTGCCAGGCTTCATCTTCCCTTCCTTGGTTATGATAGAGAGCTTCAGTCTAAGATAACGGGGGAAGCGGTTGTAACGCTTCAATATAATAGAAGGATTTGTCACAAAAAACCGTCGCTGAGTAACACAGTCCGTTTGCATGTAAAAGAGAAAAGCCTATAATATAATATGTTATATTTACGTGTCCCATTCGAGATCTATAACGGTATCGAACGCCATCAACAA
>CAYMGP010000030.1:0-7708 GCA_964390045.1 uncultured Spirochaetaceae bacterium
CAGGATGAGGCTGTTTCGAGCATTGACCAGCTCGGCCCGAATTCGCTCGGTGGACACCCCCATTCTCACCGCACCCCGGAAGTACACATCTTCGCCTGGCACACTGTACATTATGGGCCGGTAGAAGGTGTAGAAGGGCAGGAGTTCCTGAGGATCGAACTCTGGGGAGCTTTCGGTAATAGCACCGATACGTCTCAGTTCGCTTACCATCCGGGATTCCAGCACGCTTATCTGTTGACTGACCTCCTGCAACTGCCGGCTGGCCTGCGGATCGGTGCGAGACCTGCTGAACAAATCCCGAGCCTCGGCGGACAGGCGATTGAACTCATCGACCAGATCGCCCATCTCCTGCCTGGCTTCACTATTTACCTGTTGGGCCAGTTGCTCGATGACCGGAGACAGATCATCAGCCATCCGCACCGTTCCCGGGGATACCCTGTCGAAGGTACCGGCCCGGAGCTTCGAGTCGATTTGAGGATTATTGGTGGCCCAGACGTAGTCGAAATTCCCGGAATCGCTTATCCCTGAGCCGGTGATGGTCAAGTACTGTGCATCCTCCATCGATCCGATCTGATCCGGAAGCAGTCCCAGCTGGATCACGTCTTCGGTCCGCAGGCTCTCCTCGGCACTGGCGGCCACGCTTCCCATAAGAACTTCGACCTGCTGGCGTAGTCCCGTGGTAAGATTCTCCCGCTGGCGGCTGATCATAAACCACCCCAGAGCGATCGAAACCATCAGCACTGTGATCAGCACCAGAATCATGACCAGCATGGTGAATTTCGCCCGTAGCTTCATGCCCCGTCTCTTCAACTCTTTCATTCTCTCTTCCTCATAAATCGAAACCTCTCCCCGAATCACCGCCAGGATCTCGGTGCGAAGCAGCCGCCCCTCCTGTACGATACCTGCCAGCTTACGGGCGGAAACCACCAAGAGCACGGCCAGGAACGCCAGGATCAGTCCCATTATCAGCCATCCCGAGCTCAACGTGTAGGCGAAGCGGCGCATACTCTGCCAGTAGCGGGAATACTGGAAAGAGAAATCCCCGAACTTCACGGTGCCGGGACTCTCAATGAACAGTGTGGGGGCGGTGAAGGCGCTGCCCCTGGTCGGGTGCACCACCCCGACGGCGTACAGTCCCTCCTCCACCTCCACAATGTTCAGACCCCGGATCAGGCGATCGCTGACCACGTTGAACAGTCCCTGGTCGCGGACAAAGGCATAGTCGTAGGGCGGCAGACCGTCGCGGTCGAGGATCACCCTGTCTACCGGTCCTCCCTCCGAGAACCCCCTGCCCCCGATGCTGATGGACAGTCCACCGAAAGAATCCTTCTGCGTGTTGACGCTGCTGATGAAGGTGACCGGGATGTACTTGTTCAGCCGCATCAGAACCGTGGCCGGGTCGCTGATGTTCCCCGCCTCGTCCACCGAAGCCACTGAGAAAGCCCAAAGACCGTTGTCCAGATTGTTGTACGCCGGGGACTGCTGCTCGGCGGTCAACACGCGCGGGGCAAGGCGGGGTTCGACATCGAACTGCTCCTGCTCCGCAGAGCCGACATAGACTATAGAATAGGAATAACCCCTGAGATCCGTAGTTACCGCCGGCGGCTGCCACTGCAGGGAGAAGGTGTTAGACACAACATAACCCTCTTCGTCGGTCTCCAGTGGGCTGAGAACCGGCGCAGCCGGCGGCTGTGTATCCCGGGTGAATACGGCCGAGACCGGCTCCGACCAGTTTCCCGCATAGTCCTGGGTTGCGATCCTGAAGTACCAGGGACCATCCCGATCCGCGGTCAACTGGACGGAGGTTGTATCGGTCAGGGCGCGCAGCTGCTGCGCGAGCGGCTCGTTCTCTTCCTGTGTCCACAGGTAGCCGACACCGGCTACGCCGGAAGGATCGTCCGGAAGGGTCCACATGATCTGCACGACGTCCTGGCGGGAACGCCGGGTCGGATCGAAGTTCAGAGGTGTTACCGACGGCGAGCGCACAGCCTGATCGGGTTCCAGGAACATGATTCTCGAATCTTCGCCGACGCGGTTTTCCCAAAACACGAACAGCTGCTCGTTCAGCTCGACGGGATAGGGAAAGAAGGAGGATCCGCTTATATCGCTCAGATCTCTCTCCCTCCACAGAGCGCCTCGCTTTTCTGCAAAGTATATGTGGTTTTCCCCGCGGCGATCATCGAACCAAAACAGTAGAGTGTTATCGCGAATCGTGACGATACGGGGAAAGCGGGCCGCTCCCCGTCCGCCGGTCACCGCTTCCGCCTCTACGATCGTGCCGTCGGGCTGAAACTCTGAGATAAAGATCTGCGGAATCCCTGCTCCCCGCTGGCGTTCCCAGGTTACGGCCAGGTTGCCCCTCTGGGTGCTCAGATGGGGCCGCTGGTTGGAGTACGACTCCGGCACCAGGTCTTCCCCGGCGATGTTCTCGGTAAGCTGCAGTCTTGACGGTGCGCGCCAGTTGTACCCCCCGTCGGTACTGGATACCAGGTACAGCTGATAATTGCGCTCGCCACCCGTTCCGCTGGGCCAGGCCTGGAAAACTACGTATTCCCGACCGTTTAGCGAGGTGTGCGAAGGAAGGAAGTTGATGGGGAAATCCCCCGCCTCCACGAGAGATTTGAAACCACTCCAGGTCCTGCCGTTGGCACTCACGCTGTAGTAGATGAACAGGGAGTTGCCCTGCTCCTGGGTAACGAAGAGCAGCATGTTTCCGCCCTCGGTCAGGGAGATGCTCGGCGCCAGGCTGGCGGTACCCGCCTCTATCGTGGACAGCAGGATGAAGCTCTGTCCGGCGTTCGTGGAGCGATACAGCTCGGTCTGCTTCTCTCCGGCGGCTACGGCAAGGTAGATCGTGCCGCTTCGGTCCACGGCCATCGAATACAGCTGGAGCTCCTGCTCCTCGAAAAGTATCGGTCCGAGGAAACGATCGTTGCGCTGCCAATCGCGAAAATCTCGAGAGGTTTGTATCGACAGGTAGATCTGTCCACCCCCCTCGGGCCTGGTCTCCACTTCCTGCCAGACCACGGCCACCAGATCGCCGCCGGACACGGCCGTGGGGAAGCGTGCCTGCCCGGGAATCAGTACCTGGGGGGATTCCCAGTAAAAACTCTGGGCTCCCGTTGGGGCGGAGAGCACGACGAGCAGGAGAAACAGAAGCAGAGAACCCCGCGACAGGTTTGAAATTCGAAAGATCTTCACAGTCTAAGTCCCCGTTTTCGCCCGGACCCGCTTCTCCAATTCCAGGATATCCGCATTGGTTTGATTCGTCGGTTTCCTCAGCAGCTGTTCCACGATTAGCAGTGCCTCGAAATACCTGCGCTCTATATACAACTGCTGGGCTTGCTGAAGCAAACCCTGATCCTCCGGGGATAGTACAATCGTAACCCCTCCTCCCATGGCACGCAGCAGTTGATCCTTCAAGACCACAGCCGTCCGGTTATCCGGATCCAGGCTGATCGCTTCGTTCAGATTGTTCAGAGCATCTTCGAACAAGAAGCGCTGCTGTCTTTCCCATACCGTTTTGGCCTCCAGGTACAGATCCCGGGATCGGGCGATCTTGGCTGGATCCGGGGGAGGAATACGAAAGCCCAGAGCAACCTCCAAATTAGCGATAGCGCTCTGCAGTCCGGGATAGGTCGGCAGGATCTGTTCGATATCTTTCAAGGAAGCATAGGCTTCCTGAGGACTCTCCGCTCTACGGCGAAAGGCTTCGTTGTACAGTTCGGTAATCCTGGCACTGAAAGCTTCCGGGTCCCTGATCTGCAGGATCCGCAGCGTGAGAACTCTCGCCTTGGCGTTGAAGGGAAATGGAAACAGGATCTTGAGAAGCCGGCTCTCGGCACGATCCAGTGGTTCCTTCGCTTCCCCGACTCTTCCCTCTTCGACCAGCTGCTGTCCGGTCTCGAAATCCCCCAGGGCAAGGTTGTAGAGCTGACTCATCTCCTTGTAGAGCGGATCGGTTTGCGCAATTGTCCGACCCGTTGTTGCGTCCACCGCGCTTCGCACCAGCTCCAGCCAGAAGTTCACCTCATCGTTGTCCGTAGTAAATGCATTCAACCACTCATCTTGAGCCGTCCGAAATTTCTGCTCCGCCCCGGTGAAATCCCCCTGGGCATAGCGCCTTCGGCCTTCCTCGATAAGGCGACGAACCTCTACGATCACCTTCTCAGTCAATTCTCTGCGAATTCTCTCGGCCAGGGCTATCAGATCCTCACTCCGGATCCGTCGCACCTCCTCATCTTCCTGGAAGCTCAAGGAGGTATCCAAAGCCTCCGTGGAGATCTCTATGTTCTGCCGGGCCGAGTCGTACCTGCCGTTTCTCACGTTGGTCTGGGCATCAAGGTAACGCTGCAGGCCCTCCTGCTTGTATCGCTCGGCCTGCAACGCCGCCTGCTGCGCGTCTTCAAGCCGGGGTTCCAGCTCTGCTTGCCGATTAGCAATGCGTTCATCCAGACTCTGAAGGGAAGCGATAGCGTTCTGAATTTCGATATTCCGGGGATCCTCGTCGGCCTTCACGAGAACTTCGGTCAGCAACGTACCAACTCCCTGGTCAAGATCCTCTAAGTTGTCTTTGAGCGACAGGTAGATGTCCCGCGCCCCAGCCGGATACTTCTCGATGCGGGTCGTCGTCTCCAAGGTGACCTCCGTACCATCCTGCAGCTTAACCGCCTGGTCGAATTGTACCTCGTAAATGCGAAAAAGCTCCTCGAACTCTGCCCCCTGAAGCAGGGTCAATCGATACAGCAGGCGGGCGTCCAGATCATTGATTCCCTCCCGAATGACGCCGATATCGGAGAGAACCTCGCCAGCCTGGGACACGTGCCTTGTCAGGGACAAACCGAGTCCGGCTCCCTGCCTGTAGCTCTGCAGTTGATCACTCCAGGTAGAGTCCAGCTCAGTGGTACCCTGCAGCAGGGTTTCCAGCTCTTCCCGGTCGTCATAGATCTGCTGGGCGGAGGTGAGCTCCTTCTCTGTGAGGACGGCAACCCGCCGGTTGGTTTGGATAAGAGCGCGATATACCTCCAGGGCTTTCAGGTATTCCTGGGTGCGGAGTAATCCCGGCAGAGCCGCGGTAAAGGCGGAGCGCCCCGCCTCCCCTGTCGGATAGGGACGGGTAGGCTCGATGCGAAGCGGCCACAGAGCCTGCAGATCCATTAGCGACGGGAACAGCGCCTGGGCCTGCCCTATGCTGGTCAGGGCTGCATCCAAGGACCTGCGGCGAAACTGCTCGACTGCGGCCGTATAGGCAGCCTCCCCGGGCCGCCGCAGCCGCGATTCCAGGCTGTCCAACTCCCGCCGCCAGATCGAGTCCAAGGCGTAGGCGATCCCCTCTGCTCCGCGTTCCTCCGTATTGGGGATCTTACGCCCGAACACAATCTGGTTGGCATGAGCGAGGAACAGGATGGATTTATTATCGGATAAACTTTCCTTGATTCGCTGTTCCTGATCGTCAAAGATCGTACCGGAGCGTTCCACCGGCACCACGAACTCAGCCATTGCCTGCAGGGCGGCGGCCGCGGCAGCGACCTCGGTGGGAAGCGATCCCGGATCCTCCCCGAAGCCTTGGGCTGCCGATGTCAAGGAGGCGGAAACAGTGTCGTGGCCCTCGATCGCCTGCCTCACATCATCCAAAGCGGTCTCCACAGAGTTCATGACGATATTCCCATGTTTTGCCTCGTCAAAACCATCCTTGGCAATCAGGAAGGCCTCCAGGTAGATGGAGACCGCCTGCCGGAACTCACCGGCCTCGATTTGCGCCCTGGCTCTGGCCATCTCCTCTTCGAATCTTTCCTGCTTCGCTATGGCCCATATACCGGTTTCCAGCAGTTCTTCGATCAGCGCTTTCTCCGATTCGCTGGGATAGGGATTCAGCTCATTCAGGCTAACGATCCGATCCAGGATGATTTGCTCAGACTCACCATCCCGGACCGCCTCGTTCAACTCGGCGAAGCTCTGGTCGATCTCCGCCCGGCGGGCCCGGATCTGCTCCATCAGCTTTTCGGCGGCATCGAATCGATCGGGATTTTCTTTCACTACCTGGGATAGAAGGAGAATCGCCTCGTTGTAGCGTTTCTCATCAATGAGCTGCTCTACTTGGTCGAGACGGGCGCGGGATTCTCTCTCGACCCGGCCCCGGGCCGCTACCGTGGCTGTGGCGGCCAGACATAGAAAAACAGCGAGAATGGCGATTTTACCCTTCACAAAATGAGAAAACAACTGTGGTTTCATCCCCCCAAAAACGTTTTGAGGCGACCTTCGTCTTTACTACTATAATCTATATCATTATCGACGGAAAACACCCCTCTACGTACAGCGAAATGTCGAAACTACCGATACTCTAACTAGTGGAGCGAATGCTGCCGAAATCTGGAAACTTGCCCGCTTTGGATGTATATTTACCTTAGATGAAGAGGATAGTGCTACTCTCCATACTTATCTTTCTCGTCATTCTACCGGTGTCGGCCGATTTCTCGGATTTCTACTACAATCTGAACAATTCGCTGTCCCGGTTTGCAGATCCCAATACGGGATTGACCGCGTTCCCCACTCTGCTCGTTCCCCTCGGCGGAAAACTGGAGGGCATGGGCACCGCCTATACCGCCGTAGCCCTGGATTCGGGCTTTCTGGAGGCCAATCCGTCGGCCAGCTCGTCCCTGCCCAACACGGAGCTTTCCTTCTTCCACCACAGCTGGATCGCCGACTCGAACCTCGAAGGCGTCGTGTATACGATTCGCTACAACGATTTAGGCATCGGTTTGGGAGGCAAGTTCCTCTACGTTCCCTTTACCGAGTACAATGATTGGGGAGAAAGGGACAGCCGGGGCTACATCTCGGAAACGATAGCCACGCTGAATCTCTCGTACAATTTCTTCTCCAATTACGAGTTTTATGGACTGGGCTTGGGCGCCAATCTCAAGGCTGCTTACAGGAATATCCCGACGGCAATCTACCCCGATCAATCCGTGCTGACAGGTATGATCGATATAGGCCTGCTGACCCGCTTCAACTTCTTGAAAGGCTACATATCGCGCGCCAAGAATTTTTCCGTCGGGGTCGTGGCCAAAAACCTCGGTCTGCCGGCCCTGGGCGAGCCTCTACCCATGATGGCGACCTTTGGAATCGCCTACTCGCCGATCCGCCCGATCACCTGGGCCTTCGACTTCAATCTGCCCTTCAGCTTCTTCCCGCAAACAGCACCTGCGGAGAAGTGGTACCTGGCCAGCGGCCTGAATATTGCGGTGACCGGTTTTCTCTCCATCCAGAGCGGATTTCAGTGGAAGGGGGACAACCCGCGTATCAGTCTGGGCACCGCTGTTGATCTGAAAAAGGTGAGCTTCGTGCTGAACTATAACCTCGATCTGAGCGGGCGCGTGGATCCGCTCGACAAGTTCAGTGTCGAGGCGAAATTGAATCTGGGTGACAAGGGCCGGCTCACGTTCCAGAACCAAATCGACGAGCTGTACCTCAACGGTTTGGAGGCTTATGCACGGGGCGACCTGCAGGAAGCCATTGATTACTGGCAGAAGGCTTTAAAACTCGATCCGAGCTTCACTCCCGCCCGGGAGAACATAGAAACGGCACGCAAGGCTCTGCAGTCGCAGCAGGAGATGCAGGAGCAGCTGCAGTTCATAGAATGAGCCTGAAGTCTTGGCGATAACTTGACTTTCTCATATTGATCCAGTACCGTTTAGCACCTTGGAAAAAT
>CAYMGP010000030.1:7808-16498 GCA_964390045.1 uncultured Spirochaetaceae bacterium
GCGATAACTTGACTTTCTCATATTGATCCAGTACCGTTTAGCACCTTGGAAAAATCGTCCGGAAAGAGCAAGCTGAAACTCTCAATCCCAATACATACGCTGCGTCGAATTCCCTACTATCATCAAATCCTCTCCGATCTCGAGGCGCAAGGCAAACAGTTCGTTTCCTCGAAATATCTGGCTCACTTTTTCAGGATCGACGACACCCAGGTGCGCAAAGATGTGTCGGTAATCGGCTACAAGGGCAAACCCAAATCCGGGTACTCGGTGCCGGGTTTGCGGGCTGCGATCGGCGATTTTTTAGGTATCAATACCCAAAACACTGCGATACTTATCGGTGTGGGCAAGTTAGGCTCGGCTCTGATCGAATACCCGGGATTGCAGGAATACGGGCTGAAGCTGGTTGCCGTTTTCGACAACGATCCTCGGAAGACGGGGAAAACCATAGGCTCCTTTTCCATCCTTCCCCTGGAAAACATGCCCAAGGTGATACAGAGCTTTGACGTGGGTATCGCGATTATCACGGTGCCGAAAAAGGCAGCTCAGCAGGTCTGTGACTTGGTGGTAGAGCAAAATATCAAGGCGGTTTGGAATTTCGCTCCCACTCAACTGAGCGTTCCGTCGGATGTGGCAATTCGAAATGAAAATATGGCTGTGGGGTTGGCCTTACTCTCCCATTCAATTAAGAAAAGGAAAGCCGAAGACAGCGTTTCCGCCTGACTGCAGGTTTCCGCCCTTGGCTGCGCTTTTTCTCAGGCTGCTTGTCAGAGGGCAACGCTCGCGCCTCCGCTGCAGCAAGTACTTATTTTTTCTGATTAGAGACTGTCCTCTTGAAGCTTTTGTATACGGCGTAGAGGGGAAAATCGTACTTTTTTGATTCCAGCAGATGGGCGAAGCTCCTCTCCAGTTCTTTCGGACTTCTGCTGAGCACGCGTTTGAGCATCTTCTCCTCGCGCTGCAGCTTTTTGAAGTTGAACCTGCCTTCCAGAGCGCGAATAAACTGGGCGGCCTCTTCTCTATAGTCGCCTCCCAGTTCTTGGCGAACCGGTTCCACGATCTGCTTTATCACCTCTTCCACGCCGCCCGTCTCGTTTTTATGCAACGCCATTTCCACCTGTTTGACAAAATCGCTCTCCCGGAAGGTGATCCTGTCCACCATTACCCGCAGCTGTAGCCTTTTCTTCGTCGCCGCCTTCGAGCTCATGTCCCGTCGGCCCTGAAGAAAGAAAACAACGACCGCGGCCACCAGCCCGATGGCAATCTCGTCGATTACAGGCAGGGGATCCCGAATTACATAGGACATAAAAAAGTAGACCACCACGAACACGAGAGCCGAGATCAAGAACTTGGGAATGAAGCGCACGTCGCTGAGCCAGTTTTTCACTCCCACCTCGATCTGTCTGTACAGCTCGTTCCTGAACATGGTGAGTGCTTCGACCCTCGGCTCCATGCCGTATCGGCCCTCGACCGTGTTTTTCTCGAGCTGATTGACGATCTTATCGGCGCCGCTGAAAGGATGAAGAAAAAGAGAGGTCCCGTCCTTGCGGAAGATATGGAATATAATGATTCTGTTGTTCTCAACCATGTACAGCTACAAAATACTTCCCCGGAGCTACCCTGTCAAGCAGAGTGAGGCGTGCTGCCCGAGTCCTGTGCCCCGTCGGCGTACAGGCGGGAAACCCGCTGCACGGAAATCGTGCAGACGCCCATCTCGCTTTCGATTTTTCCAATCAGGAGAAACACGCCGCCGCTGTCGACCAACGGAAAGAAACGGCGAAACACGGCAGGGAAAAACACGCTTTCGAATACGGAGTGCTCGTCTTCGAAGCTGACGAACACCATCATCTCTCGGGAGCGGGTATAGACCTCCTTGCCCGATACCAGTAGACCCACTACGCTGACTACCCGCCCGACGGCTTCCGGAATTTCGCGGGAGCTGATCAACGCGGGCAGGCCCTGCCATCGCACCAGATCGGCAGCTCGCTGCCTGAACAGCGAAACCGGATGGCGGGAAACGATCAAGCCCAGGGTCCGAATCTCGTCGAGCACCTTCAGGGCTTCCGGGTGATCTCCAAGCTCGGGAGGACGCTCACCGGCGGAGAAGAGGTCCCGGATACGCCCTACGCGATAGTACAGCCAGTACATCTGGGGACGGGTCAGGTCCCCCGCTACGGCGTCCAAAGCGCCCGATCCGACCAGAACCCGTATCTCCGAGGCAGTGGGTCGCGTTCTCCGGAGAAAATCCTCGTACCCGGAGAACCTCCCCCGCCGCCTCCTCTCGCAGAGCAGCCGCTCGAGCGTATCGCTTTTTATCCCCCGCAGCTCCCCGAGACCCACGCGCAGCCCGCCGCCCTGGGCGGTGTAAGCCATGGAGCTGAGGTTCACGTCGGGAGACAGCACGGGAAAGCCCAGCCGGCGGCACTCGTTGATATAGGTCTGGCGGGAGTAGTAGCCGCCTCCGTTGTTGATCACCGATACGAAGAACTCCAGTGGAAAGAACCGTTTCAAATAGGCAAGCTTGCAGGAAACCAGGGCGTAGGAGGCGCTGTGAGCCTTGCAGAAAGAGTAGCCGCGAAAAGAAAGGATCATCCCCCATATTTTTCCAAGGGTTTCATCATCGATTCCCCTGCGCCTGGCTCCCGTATAGAAAAGATCCCGCATCAGCCCTAGCTCCCGGGCGACAGAACCTGCGGCGTCGGCCTGCTCAGCAGCCGTTTGCGCTCCAACAGCGACCGGCCTCGAATCTGCCGGATCGCGGCGCAGAGCCAGGATCTTGCGCAGCCTATCGGCCCGGGCGGCGGAAAATCCGGCCACGGAGGTAGCCACCCTGCACACGTCCTCCTGGTACACCATGAGGCCGTAGCTCTGCCCCAGGATCGATCGCAGAGCGGGGGTCAGGGCGGCGTAGCGCCCGCCGTGAAGCCGCCGCAGGAACTCTCGTATCGTGCCACCTGCCGCCGGGCGGATGATCGAGCTGGCGATGATCAGGTGCTCGTAGTCCCCTCTGCCCATCTTGCGCAGCAGCTGGCGCGTGGCAGGCGATTCCACGTAAAAGATACCGAGAGTGTCTCCCCTGGCCAGCAGGCGGCGGGTCTCCGCACAGCCAAGTGCTTTCTGCACCGAGAAGGCTTGTTCCTCTTCGGCAGCGGATCGGCGGCCAGGTCGGCCGGCGAGCTTCAGAGTGTCCCGCAGCACGGCCAGGGAGCGGTTTCCCAGCAGGTCGATCTTCACCAGCCCGGCCTCTTCGGCGCTTTCCCTGTCCCAGGCGATCAAAGGATAGCCGGAGGGGGATATCTCTGTATGGGTGTAGCAGGTAAGCGGCCGGGGTGTGATCACCACCCCACCGCAGTGGGTGCCGATATTTCGGGGCAGACCGAGGATCTTCTCGGCCGCCCCGCGAAGATAAGGCGGGAGAGCTTGAGTCTCCCCGTAGCAGGCAAAGCGCACCATCCTGTCGATCTCCCCTTTGGGAAGCCCGAACGCTTTGGCTGACTCCCGCACCGCCGAGCGCACGCCGAAGCGGACGTGGTCGGCCACCATTGCCGAACGGCCCGGATAGCGGGAGAAAACGTAGCGCAGTGTGCGCTCCCGCTCGTCCCACGGAAAATCAATGTCGATATCGGGAGGATCGGAGCGCTCCAGGTTGAGGAAACGGTCGAAATAAAGGTTGTAGCGAAGCGGGTCAACATGGGTGATCCCGAGAAGGTAGCTGACCAGGCTGGCCGCCGAGCTTCCCCGCCCGCAGGTTCTCGAACAGCGGGAAACGATATCCCGGACAACGAGAAAATACCCGGCGAAACCCTTGCGGCGGATCACCTTCAGCTCGTAATCGAGCCTGCTCCGCCAACGCACCCCGGGGCAGTAACGCCGCTGAGCCTCCCGAAGACAGAGCGAGCCGAGCACCCTGAAGGCTTCGGCTTCCCCCATCCCGTTGTAGCTGGGAAACACAGGTTTTCGAGCAAGGATCTCCGAGGCATCGGCGGCCTCGAGCAGCCGCCCGGCGTTCTCGAGCGCTTCAGGCGCCGCGGCAAAAAAGCGCCTCATCCGCTTCTCGGCGACCAGGATTTGCTCCGGCCTCAGCCTCCTGCCCGCGGAAAGTTCCTCCAGCGTGCAGTTGGCGTTGACCGCTCGCAGAAGATGGCAGAGTTCGGCCTGCGACCACTGTGAAATCAGAGCGTCGTTTACAGCCAGCGGAGGTATCCCGCTCGATCGGGAAAAGCGAAGCGCCTCTGCAAAATCCCTGCCGAATGTCAGCTTTATGTGCAGCCCGCAGCGCTCCCTGCCGGCGAGGCTCTCAAGCACCTCCCTGTTGTCGCTGGCAAGGGCCAGCCCCTCCCAACCGTGTCGGCCCAGGTTCGCCAGAGGATCCACGGTATCGAGGCCCGAGACGATCTCGGCCAGCCTGACAAAGCCCCGGCGGTTAAGGACATAAGCGGTGCAGATCTCCCCTGCACCGCCCCGCAGCACCATTCCGACAACGGGTTTGATCTTCTGCCGTTCGGCCGCTTTGAGAAAACGGACCAGACCGTAGAAGTTGTTTGCGTCGACCATGCCGACCGCAGAGAATCCCCATTGTCTTGCGGTGCTGCAGATCGCTTCTGGACTCAGGCAGCCCTGCCCGAAGGAGAAGCAGGAGCGCAGGTGAAGAGGCGCGTAGGGAGGGATAGAAGAATGCATACTAAACAAAAGTTTAGTATTTTTTTCCGATTATGTCAATTTTCAGGCGCAGCTTCCTGAAGAGCTTTCTGTCCGATTCCACCAGGTCAAAGGATTCCACCTGGTCCGGATCCACCCAGCACAACTCCTCGTGCTCGTGAAGGACAAAACTCCCTCCAGCATGCTTTACACGGTAACATTGGATCTTCAGGCGGACGTCACCACAGCGGAAACGGGTAGAGCCCAAAAAACTGCCGATTTCCGCCTCAATCCCGAACTCCTCGGCCAGCTCTCTTCTCAGGCAGGCGGCCGGGCTTTCCCCTCGATCTATCTTTCCGCCTGGGAATTCCCATTTACTGCCCATGTGTTTTCCTGCTTTTCTTCGGGCAAGAAGTATCTTTCCCTTGCTCTGGATCAAAGCCGCTGTGACCTGCTGCATTCTTCGCTTATCTGGTCACTCGACGGGCAGCCTGATCTGGAAGGAGGTGCCTTGGCTGCTTGTATCGTAGCTCAAGCGTCCGTTCAGCTCTTTGACGATCGTGTAGGCGATGGACAGTCCTAGACCTTCGTGTCCTTTCGAGCTGGTAAACGGTTCGAACAGGTTGTTCTGCAGCGCTTCGGGAATGCCGCTGCCCCTGTCCGTGATAGTTATTTCTATGTTTGCCGGCGCTCCGTGACGGAAGCGGGTTTCCAGCCCGATCTCCCCTCCGACGGGCATGGCTTCGACAGCGTTCTTCAGGAGGTTGATGAACACCTGCTTGAGCTTGTTTCCGTCTGATTTAATCATGGGAACATTCTTGTCAAGGGTAAGCCCGATGCTGATCTTCGAGCTCTGCAGCAATGCGTCCCGGGATATCTTCACAAGATCTTGAAGAATCGAATTGATGTCGACCGGTTCCTTCACGACCTCCGGGGGCTTGGCCACGCTCGACAGCTCCCCTATGATCTGAGACACCCTGCGGATCTCCTCACGAACGATGCGCAGGTCGTCCTGTACAGATGCATCTACAGATGCATCATTTGTCAGTTTCTTGGCCAGGATGCTTAGATAATTGTTGATGATACCTAAAGGATTGTGGGCTTCGTGGGCTACCTTTTTCGCCAACATCGAGGCGGCCGAAACACGCTCCTCGCGGATCCGATCGGCCTGCTTGGCACGAACTTGAAATCCGAACAGAGCCAGGGCGGACAGATTGAGGAACATGGTCAGCAGTCTCCGCTTCTTCAGCAGGATGTCCCGCTGGCTGCGCTGGATACCGAGGATCAGCGCACCCAATCTCTCCTCTCTTACCATCATAGGCAGGCAGAGCATCCCCTCCGCTCCTAAAAAACGGACCAGCTGCTCGTCGAGAATGCTCAATCTTTGGTCCGTGTCGAAGGTGTCCAGAATCCTTTGTTGGATCAGTGCCTTGACGAGGAGGCTGCTCTCCTCCCGAAAGGGAATCGAAAGTTCCCTGATGACATCCTCCTGATCGCCGCTTCCCATTGGAATCCCAACCAGCGCCCCTTCGCCGTGTTGGAAAAAAAATATGTACTTGACGTCAAAGAGAAGCTGCAGGCCCTGGCGGGTAGCCTGGAGCACTCCTGTGCGGTCCTCCGCCTTGAGGAATATCTCCGAGGAGCTTTGCAGCAGCGAGATATCCCGGACCCAGCCGGCCAACTCCTCATATTTCTCTCTATCTTCGGCTGACAGGCTTTGCAGCCCCGTTTCCGGTGATTTGATGTCGATATCGAGAGAGTCGGCAATCTGCCGAACCTCTTCCTCAGCCTGGCCGAGGATCTTCTCGAGCTCATCTCGCGGAACTTCCAGTACCTTGGTCGCCGCAGCGAAGTTGCCCTCGAGCTCCTCTTTGACGATCGGGCAGAGCAAATTGGCCGAATAAACTATCTTCACGAGCGCACTTGAATGCAGCACGCGATCCGCCGGATCATGATGATACAAAACCGCATCGGGCATGAAGGAACGCAGATCCCAACGACGAATCAACCAGGCACCGGCCTCGGCGTGGGTCAGTCCGAGCGCCTTCTCCGCCCGCAGCATATCCTCGCTTCTGTATCCGGAGCTTTTCAGAATGCTCTCATATTCCTCCTCGAAATTGACCCAGAGAACGATCTTGCCAATATCGTGCATCAAGCCGCAGAGAAAGGCTTCATCGGGATTCGGATACTCTGTCCGAAAAGCCAGACGCCGGGCAATGACCCCGCAGCTCAGGGAATGCCACCAGAACAACTTGAGATTGAAGGCCGACTCCCCCCCCGGTCTGTGGAAAACCTGGTGCACCGACGAGCTGATGGCGATGTTCTTGACGGCATCCATTCCCAGCAGCAGCAGAGCCTGTTCGATCGAGGTGATCTTCTGCTTCAAACTGTAATAGGCGGAATTGACGAGGCGAAGCACCCGCTCGCTGATCGACGGATCCTGGTTGATCACCTGGGTCAAGTCTCTGATGCCCTTTTCCTCGCGATTGCAGATGTCGATCAGCTGCAGTAGGATGTGCGGCAGCGTAGGTAGACTTGTAGAGGTTTCAATTTTTGAGAGAAGAGGATTGTCCATTACGCTACACTTATTCCCTCGGCACGTAGAGGTATTCCTCTGCACACCTTTTTATCAGTGGCCGTAGCGTCTGAAGTAAATGTTCAGTAACAGACCGATGCCGAGCAGACCCGTCCACAGCGAGGAGCCGCCGTAGGATAAAAAGAAAAGGGGAATACCGGTGATCGGCATGATTCCCATGGCCATGCCGACATTGACCACAAAGTGAAAGAAGATCATGCCAACCACCCCTGCACCGATGCAGAGGGCGAAATCATCCCGGGCGATGTACATGATGCGGATTCCCCTAACAAGGATGATTAGAAAGAGGGCGAACACAACCAAGCTGCCGAGGAATCCCCATTCCTCGGCCAGAATGGAAAAGATGAAGTCCGTGCTCTGCTGGGGAAGAAACTGATAGTGGCTCTGGGTTCCCTTGAGAAATCCCTTGCCCGCAAATCCTCCCGAACCCACAGCGGTCACCGACTGGATCAAATTCCAACCGGCCCCCTGGGGATCGACGCGGGGATTTATAAACACGATGAAGCGCATGATCTGATATTCCCGCAGGGTGCGTACCACGAGAAGCGCACCGAGATTGGCGATAAACAGCAGTGACCCGATATAGAGGATCCAGTAAAAATATTTTCGTTTCAAACCAAAGTATCCCCAGGCGGCCAGCAGGGTAATCAGCAGCAGGGCGCCGAGAAAATACTTGGCTACATCAAAGCTCGTAATGGCCGCCAACAGAGTGGACTCCCGGCCCACGATCCATTGTTCATAGAGGGGAAGTACGGCGAAAACGATCGTGAGCAAACCCAGCGTGAGGAAATAGAGGATATGGCGCAGCCTAGCGCCAGCGGCGAAGGCCATGAAAATGAAAATCGGGATATATACCAGCGCCGTTCCCATGTCCGGCTGCAGCAGGATCAGCCCCATGGGAAGCGCAGCGATGAGCAGTCCGAGCAGAAAGCGAGGAAGCTCCCTGATGCCCTTCCCGATTCCGGACATATAGCCGGCCAAAAATAAGATCGTAGCAATTTTGGTAAACTCCGAGGGTTGTATTCCGAACTCACCGATCCCCAGCCACGAGCGAGCCCCGTGCACTTCCCGGCCGACAAATGCCGTGATCAGTAAAAGAACAAGGATAAGACCGTACAGGTAGATCGCGATCCCACGCAAACGGTGATAGTCGATCACCAGCAGCCCGATCATCAACAGCAACCCGCTGCCGGCCCAAAACATCTGCTTGATATACTCCTTGGACAGCAGCGTTCCTGTAAAACTCAGACCGCTTGAGTAGATGAACAACACTCCGAACACAATGAGCAGCAGAGTCGCTCCGAGTAGAATGAAATCAAAGGCAAAAAGGGAAACCCTCCTCACCTCTGCACCTCCTCAGCCTGCACCGCAGCCGGCTCCGGTTGGGCCGTTTGCTGTTGGGGCGCCTCGCGCGCCTCGGCCTCGCGCAGCGCCGCCTGCTGCTGGATGTACCACCACG
>CAYMGP010000030.1:16598-42058 GCA_964390045.1 uncultured Spirochaetaceae bacterium
GCCTCGCGCGCCTCGGCCTCGCGCAGCGCCGCCTGCTGCTGGATGTACCACCACGGTCTGAGAGTCTCTACGGCTTCCTCGTAGGTCTGACCGGCGAACAATCCCTGGAAAATCACATTGGCCGCCTTGGGAGCCCACCACTCCCACTCGTTTTCCGCTTCGACCATGACCACCACGACCAGACGCTCCTCGGGATTCTCGGCCTGATAGGGAGCATAAGCGGCAAACCAGGAATGCCAACGGTCCTCGTAGCCGGTTTCCCCTGTACCTGTCTTGCCCGCCACCTCGACAGCCTCTGTCGTCAGAACTACATTGGCCGTTCCCTCGGTCACCACCCCGCGCATGGCTTTCTGCACCGTCCTGAAGGTGTCCTTGCGGATATGCGTAATCCGCAGAAGCTCCGGCTCGATCTCCTCGACAAGATTCCCGCTCAACGGGTCCCGCACCTCCTTCAAAACGTGAGGCTTATACAGCTCACCCTCGTTGACAATCATGGCTACAATGTTGGCCATCTGCAGCGGAGTGACGAGAAGATAACCCTGTCCGATGGATATGTTGAGTGTATCTCCTCCCAACCAGATCATATGGTGGGTTTTCTGCTTCCACTCGGGAGTGGGAACAAATCCCCCGTTCTCTCCCGGCAGATCGATTCCCGTCTTTTCGCCGAGGCCTAACTCGCGGCAGTAGTGTACGATCCGCTCTACACCCAGCTCATCTCCCACGGTATAGAAGTACACGTCACAGGACTCGGCCAGTCCCCCGAACAGATCAAGAGGACCGTGTCCTGTCTTGCGCAGGTGACAGTGGAAAATCCTGTCCCCGTATTCGATCTTTCCTTTACACACGATCTTGCGAGTGATGGGGAAGACCTCCTCCTCGACAAAAGCGGTTGACATCACCATCTTGAAAGCCGATGCGGGCGGATACGAGGACTGCACAGTCCTGTTAATAAAGGGAAAGGTCGGATCCAGGGAAAGGTTTGTGAATTCCTTGGATCCCCGTTCTGTAAAAAACAGGTTGGCATCGTAGTACGGGTACGATACCATTGCGAGCACTTCACCGCTTGTGGGCCGCAGCACGACAACACTTCCGATCCGCTGCCCCAGCGCCTTCTCGCAGAGCAGCTGGATGCGCCTGTCTATGGTCAGCACCAAATTGCTGCCGGGATCGGGAGGGATGTCCTCTTCGAGTTTGTACTTCAGGTACTTCTCCCGAACATCGACCGTCCGGAAGCGCGTACCGTTTGTCCCTCGCAGCAGCCCGTCGTATTGTTTTTCCACACCGCTTTTACCCAGCACCGCACCGTAGCTGTAACCCTGATTGTAAAGCACCTGGATTTCTTCCCTGTTGATGTCTCCCACGTACCCTATCACGTGGGCCAGCGATCCGCTGGCCAGATAATTGCGGATCGGTTTGTTGTGCCAGGTTACACCGGGAAAATCGCGCAGGTGCTCGGCCAGATAGGCTACCGTCTCGAAGTCCACGCCGCTTTTGAGCTCAATCGGCTGGTAGAGGTGATAAAACTCGGCGGGCACTTTTTTCTCTATCTCTTGCACCGAGATACCCAGACCCGCAGCGATTCTCGCGAAAAGCTCGTCCCTTTTTTCGGCAGGTACTTCCGCAGGAATCAAGTCCACGGCGAAGGAGTCCTGGTTCACTACGAGAGGGAAATCGTAATGGCGATCAAATATCTCTCCCCTCTGAGCGGGAATAGGAAGCTCCCGGCGGGCAACAGCCCGCGCTCTGCGTTTAAACTCCCAGCCGCGAATTACCTGCAGATAGAACAACTGACCGAGAAGAAGCAAAAAAGCAAGGGATACCAGGACGCCGAGCGCGATGGAGCGGGTTTTGATCTGAACAGAAGAACGCTCGGTTTTCATAACCGTTCTTTATCCCGCGGCCGCAGCGGTTTCACCAGTCCGAGGGCGGCGAAGAGAAACGGTGCCAAGACTGCATTGTAGCCCAGCTCTATCCACAGAGGACCCGTGAAAACACTGAAGCCTGCCCCTGAAACCGAGAAAAAAACGACAAGGAGGGCGGAGACAAACCCCTTCATCACCGTAGCAATGGTAATCAGAAGCACGGGCATGAGAATCGGATCGACGAAGATATTTCCCGCCGTCAGCCCATAGAGAAAACCGATTACAGTACGCAAAAAAGCATGAAACCCGAGTGGGGAAAGGCTCAAGCTGTCTTCGACCAAACCGCAGACAAAACCGCTGAGCTGGGCTGTCATACAGCCCCGGCGTATCGCGACGAAAACGATCACGATCAAACCAAGATCCGGAATAACACCTTTGATGGCCACCCAGTGCAGCACGGTGCTCTGCAGGACGATAGCGGCGGCAATGAGCAATGAAGAGATGAGGAATGCTTTCAGGTCTCGACTCATTCGCCTTCCGTGTCTGCTATGAAGACGTACTCTAGCCTGGAAAAGTCCACAATGGGCTCGATCTCCAGCTCGAGCGAGGCCTCATAACCTTTAGCCTTCATTTCCCTGATCCTGCCTATGTGAATTCCTTCGGGAAACAGCTGTCCCATCCCTGATGTCACCACCAGCTCGCCATACTGGATTTCATTCAAGGCGAGTTTCTTTACATAACTCATGGAAAGCATGCCCGATCCCGTCTGGCTTCCGGCCACCAACCCATCGAAGCGGGAGCTCTGCAGACGGGCGGCTACAAAGGAGTTGGGATCTGTGATCGGCTGCACCGTTGCCGTTGTCAGACCCACGAGCACCACTTTACCGACCAGTCCCTGCAGACCCCCCTGAAAAGCAATAACGGGCATGTTCTCCCGCACACCGTGAGCGCTGCCCCTGTTGACAACGATCGTCGAAAAATGATTTCCGGGATCGCGGGCGATAACCCGGGCGGAGATGCCCTGAAAGGCAGCGCGCTCGGAAAAACCGAGTTGCTCACGCAGGGCTTCATTTTCTCTGCGCAGCTCGGTGAGATCTCGTGATACCCCCTCGTACTCGGCCAATCGTGCCCGGGCTTCGTCGAGCTCGCTGCGCAGGGCCTTGAGTTCGCCGATTGAGTTCCAAGTATTGGAGAACCAATCGCTGACAGCATGAACGGAAAGCTGAAACAGGGAAAAGAATGACTGACCCACCCTTTTTGGCTGCAGAACCACGTTGCGGTTGGAAAAAAGAATCATCACAATGCAGACGATAAGAATCAGTGAAAAGGTGAAACCGTTTTTATTCTTGCGGATAAAGCTGGGAATTCCCGGCATGGTCCGTTAATAGCGTATATTATAAAATCGTTTGCCCATATCCTTAAGATTCTCAAGAAAATTACCGGCACCCAGGGCTACGCACAACAGAGGATTCTCGGCCAGGATTACGGGCACTCCTGTTTCTTTGGAAACCAACCTTGGGAAGCCCTTGAGAAGAGAACCTCCTCCCGTCATCACGATTCCGCGTTCCACGATGTCGGCGGCCAGCTCGGGAGGGGTCTCGCCCAGGGTTTTCTTGATTTCCTCGATTACCTGGTACGTGGGTTCTTTCAACGCTTCCCGCACTTCGACGGAGTCCATCTCAAGGCGCCGCGGCAGGCCTGTAATCGCATCCGTTCCCTTGATTTCCATCTTCTCGATCTTCTTCTCGGGAGAGGCGTTCCCAATGGTAATCTTCACATTTTCCGCTGTCTGCTCGCCGATGATCAGGTTGTGGATATTCCGTACGTGTTTGATGATCGCCTCATCGAACTCGTCTCCTCCCACCCGGATGGCATTGGCTACCACAATCCCGCCCAGCGAGATCACAGATATCTCCGTTGTTCCCCCGCCTACGTCGCTAATCATATGACCCGCAGGCTCGAGAATCGGGATATTCGCACCGAGGGCTCCGGCCATCGACTCCTCGATTAAATACACCTCCCGGGCTCCCGCCTGCTCGGCGCTCTCGCGCACGGCCCGCTTCTCCACCTCTGTAATACAGGTGGGCACCCCGATTACCATTCGCGGCTTTACCAGCCAACGCCTCGGAATGACCCTGGAAACGAAATACCTAATCATCTTCTCTGTGGTTTCGAAATCTGCAATCACCCCGTCGCGCATTGGACGAATGGCGATGATGTCTCCGGGAGTTTTCCAAAGCATCCTCTTCGCTTCGGTACCAACAGCCACGACGCGTTTCGTCCCTCTCTCAACGGCCACCACAGAAGGCTCGGAAAGCACGATCCCCTTCCCTTTTAAGTGCACCAGGGTGTTGCAGGTGCCCAAATCGATTCCGATGTCTGTTGATAATGCCTCAAACATCCCGCCAAGCCCCATATAGCTCCTCCATCAATGGTCGTTCCTCGCTCCAAGTAGCGTATTAACGATAATATCGCAATCGCGCCCCGTAATGCGCAGGGTCGATGACCAGGCTTTGTCGCCACTCCGCGCGAGCCCTAACGGGATCGTTCATCTTAGAATAGATTTCTCCTAAATAATAGTGGGCATCAGCCGAGTTCGGATCGAGAGCGAGTATTTCTTTGTATTGCTTCTCGGCTTTGAAATAATCTTGCCGTTCGAAGTACAGCTGTCCCAAAAGAAATCTGCACGTGTTCTCTACGGCACTGTCCTCTGTTTTGTTGACGGCTCGAAGGAGATACTCCTCCGCCTCTTCTATACGCTCCAATTGAAGATAGCTCTTACCGATCATCAGCAACAGTAGATCGGTCGGGTTGATCTCCAGTGCTTTATGAAAATACTCCAATCCTTCCTCGATTCTATCCAACTGGGTAGCAGCCAGTCCCAGATAGTCGTATACATCCTCACGTTGGTATCCTGCCTCGAGAGCCCGCTGGAGATACTCCAAGGTAAGATCGTAGTAGAACTTGCCCTTGTGGTAGTAGGCTTTGCCCAACACGTAGTATGTTTCCGCGGTCCACGGATTGCCGGCATCCAATTTGGAAAGACGCAAAGACACAATTGACTGGTCAAGAAACGGAATGCGCTCTTCCAACGTCACCTCGGACACCGCTTTGTAGAAGTAGGCAAATCCCCTGTAAACCAAAGCGGGGGTCTCCATGGGGTTTTCCTGCAAACGGCCGTCGCAGCGGGCGATGAGTTCGTCATAGAGACGATTTTGCCATAGCTCGTTCAGAGACTGGGCCTCCGCCTCCGGCTTCAGTTTTGCCGAGATTCGGGCGGGCCAATCGAGTCGCCAAGCCGTCACTCCTACTGCCGCGCCAATTACCAACACCAGAAGGAGGATCCAACCCCGTTTTCTACTCTTGCGCCGTTTATAACGATAACGATCTACGTCGAGAATCATAGACAATCAATAAAAAAGAGGCAGGTTGATAAGCCGGGTTCTGTCAAAGGATCATCATCTATCTGGACGGAGGCGTTGCCACCCCCATTCGTGCAGTCCACCCGCAGGCTGTACGGCCAGAGCAACCTTAGCCTGCTGCTCGACTTTGCTCCTGATGAGGCTTGCCGTGCCCCGTGCGTTGCCGCACGGGCGGTGGGCTCTTACCCCACCATTTCACCCTTACCTCGAAGTAATTCGGCTAAAGCGAAAAACGCGAGGCGGTATATTTTCTGTGGCGCTGTCTGTTGCCCAAGTGCTTGCGCTCTCGGGCACCCGGGTGTTACCCGGCATCATGCTCTGCGGAGCCCGGACTTTCCTCCACAACCGCGGTGCTTCCGACAGGTGCGGCGATGACCTCAACCTACCTCTCCCCTTTATTATCGCAAAAAATCAAGGAACATCAATCGCTCCCTCTTAAACTTCTTCCTCCGTTTCCTCGTTTCCCGATTCGGAATCCTGTTCTGCTTCCTCCTCTTCCAGCGCTTCCCCTTGGTAGAAAAGGATTCTGCTGCAAAAGGGACAGAACATGATCCCCTCACCGTCACGCACATTGTTGACAAACTGGACGGGCAGGATCATATGGCAGCCGCTGCAGACTCCCGCCTCGATCGGTACGATTCCCAAACCCGCCTTGCTTCTAATGATCCGTTCAAACTTGAAGAGGATCTCTTCATCAAGCCCCGGGCTGATTGTCTTTTCCTTTTTTTCCAGGCCTTTCAGGTCTTTGTTCTTCCCCTGGAGGGCTTCTTTGATGCGGGATTGCTCCTTCTGCACCTCCTCCTCCTGCTTGCCGATCATCGCCTCCTCTTTCTCGAGGTTGACCTTCATCTCTCCGAGAAGCTGCTCTTCGCGTTGCAGGTCACGGCGCAAATCCTGCTCTTTCTCTCCCGAATCCTTTATCTCTTTGTCGAGGGCTTCGTATTCCCTCTGGGTTTGTATCATATCCATCTGTTGTTCGAAACCTTCGCGTACCCTCTCGGCTTCGATGGCCTTGTTGCGAAGCTCATCTATATAGCGTCCTTTGGTTTCGAACTCCTGAGTCTTTTCTAAGTAGGACTTTTTCATCCTGTTGAGCAACTCGGTTTTTGTTGCCAGGATTTTTGGGATTTCCTCCATCTCCTGCTCGATGTTGAATTTCTTCGACAGGATTTCTTGGAGAGACCTCAGCTTTTCAAATACTTCCTGCATAAACATAGCATGTCCCCTTTTCTCTAACCCGTGATCTGTTGCTCAGTGTTCCAAATAGTCTTTCAATCGCCGGCTGCGTTTTGGATGCCGAAGCCGCCGCAGTGCTTTCGCCTCGATCTGCCGGATACGCTCCCGCGTCACGTTGAAATACAAACCCACCTCTTCAAGCGTGAGGGAGTATCCGTCCTCCAGTCCGAACCGCATCTTCAGAACCTCCTGCTCCCGCGGAGGCAGCGTGTACAAAACATCCTCCAGCTGCTCCTGCAGCAACTTGAAAGCGGTTTGGCTGGCAGGATTCTCTATTTCCTTGTCTTCTATGAAATCCCCGAGAAGCGAATCGTCCTCTTCCCCTATCGGAGTTTCAAGGGAGATCGGCTCCCGCGCCACGCTTTTCACGGATTTAACTCTCTGAGTTGTCCAGCCCAGCTTCTCGGCCACCTCCGCGTCGGTCGGCTCCCGACCCAATACCTGCATAAGCTGCCGGGATTCCCGTACGACTTTGTTTATCTGCTCGATCATGTGCACCGGTACTCTGATTGTGCGCGCCTGATCGGATATCGAACGCGTGATCGCCTGACGAATCCACCAGGTGGCATAGGTAGAAAACTTGTAGCCTTTCCTGTACTCAAACTTCTCCACAGCTTTTATCAGCCCTATATTGCCTTCCTGTACCAAATCAAAGAAATGCAGTCCCCGGTTCGTATATTTTTTCGCAATACTCACAACCAAGCGTAGATTCGCCTTGATCAGACGATCCTTGGCTGTTTTCATCATGTAACGACCGCGACCGATTTCCTCTGCCATTTCGAGCACTTCCGGGATGCTGTTGTGAAACTCATACTCCATCTTCAACAATTTTTTTTCATTGATCTGAATCTGACGGATCAAGTCTTTGATCTGATCGGCTTCCAGACCAAGCCCCCGCTCGATACGGCTGCGATCCGAGCGCAAGGCCAATCCCCGTCCCAGACCGCGAAGCTCCCTCTGCTCTGATATATTCAGGCGTTTTTTTACTTTTTGATTTTCCTTGTGGATCTTTCGTATTCGATTCGCCGTGGAGATGAATTTTTCAGTGATGCCGAGAATTTCTTCCTGATGCAGATCTATATTCTTCAGGCGCCGGATCATATCTTTTTTGCGTTTCTTCAGATTTTGATCCTCGAGCAAGTTGTTCCCTTCGGTTTCGATTTTCTCCTTCAGTTCCATGAACTGGCGGATGTTCATAAGAAAGGGCCGCAGCTCCTCTTTGTAAAACTGCGTTATCCGGCGGCGCCCGGCGAGAAATTCGGAGATTTCCTTCTTCGTCAAATTGAGCTCTCGCGGATCGATCCGCGAGAAGATGCTTACGGCCAATTTGCTTAATTCCGGTATTAACAGACCGGAATGCTTAATCACCCGCTTTATTATGTTCTCCCCTTCCTCCATCTTCTGCGAGAGATACACCTCCTGCTCGGCAGTAAGAAGGTTCTCCTTGCCGATCTCCCGCAGGTAGAGCCGGATCGGATCGTCGATCGCCGTCTCTTTTTCGTCGTAGATCAACTTTTTCTTGCCGCTGGGTGGCTTACGCTCTTCGCCTTCCTCGATTTCCACCTCTTCCTCTGCGAGCTTGACGTGGTTTTTCTCTAATATGGCAATCACTTCTTCTATCCTGTCCGAGTTTGTGATCTCGTCGGGAAGAAAATCATTTACCTCATCATAGGTGATTGTTTTCTTTTTCTTCGCAAACTCGAGAAGTTTGAGAATCGCTGGATCACTCTGAAGGTCGCTCATTCATGATCACCTTTCGCAGATTCTGTAATTCTTCATCCAAGTACATCTTTTCGGCAAGAAGCTCTTTCAGCTTTGCCGCATCGTTTTCCTTGGATTGGGTAAGGGCGGAAACTAGAGATCGCCTGCGTTTCTCCAAGCTTCGACGCTTGAGCTCCCGCAGCCCGTCCTCTATCAAACGCTCCGGGTTCATTGTAAACTCCCCGGATGCTGTTTTGCTGAGGAGCAAATCCTTGAGGCTCCCGTCCTCCAGACGATCCAGCAGGGCTTGCTCCGTTGTTTCGCCCTGCCGAAAGCACTCTTCCAGCGCCACGAATACCCTCCTGGCGCGCGGATCCTGCAAATCGTCCACGGTGATGGTATTCCTGACCTGCTGGAAATACTGGCGGTTGACTGCTACGGCAAGAATAAAAAAAAGTTCCGCAGAAGTACCCTGCACCTCTGTTTTTTGAAACGAGTCTTTCTTGTATAAGGATCGCCCTTCCCCCCGTATAAGATCGCTACGCACGGATTCAAAGTCAACCCCAAGGTCCTCAGCCAGCAGACGGATGTAACCGTCCCTTTTGACCTGTGAATCGAGGGATGAAAAATATGTACTTAAGTGCTTGATGACCGCCCGCTTGCCATCCGGAGTCCTGGAATCGTATTTAGAATGCGCTGAGTTCAGATAAAACTGGAAACTATTTATATTATAGTTCAACTTTTTTATCAACGCCTCAGGACCTTCTTTTTCAAGAATTTCGGCAGGATCCTTGCCGCTGGCGAGGGTTACAACATCCGTGCTCATATCCTGTTGTTCAAAGGCCACGATTGCACGCTCGGTCGCTCGTACTCCCGCTTCGTCGCTGTCGAAGAGCAGCAGACCGTGAGAAGCGTATCGCTTGAGCAATCTGACCTGATCGGAGGTAACCGCCGTACCGAGAGGCGCGACACAGTTATCGACTCCGGCTTGACAGAGCGCCAACACGTCCATATACCCCTCTACCAGTACGAACGAATCGTCCTGACGCATTTTCTTGAACACTCCCGCAACGCCGTAAAGGTTTTCCCGCTTTCTGAAAAAACTTGTTTCCGGAGAGTTGAGGTATTTCGGCTGCACATCAGCCCGCAGGCCGCGGCCTCCAAACGCTATCACCTCACCCCTGTGGTTGTTGATCGGGAACACGATCCGTCCCCTAAACAGGGGGGCAAGCGGCGGCCCGGAAGAAGTAATGCGAAACAGCCCGGAGCCGGCCAGGAATTCCCGCGAATATTTTTTCTCCTGCAGAAACCGGCCGAGCCACTGCTCGTTGGCCGGCGCGTAACCGAGCTGGAATCTCTCCCATGTCCGGGTCTCCAGCCCTCGTGCAGACAAGTACGAACGCGCCGCCGAGGCTTCCTGATGATTGAGAAGAAGGTGATGAAACGTCCCGGCAACCCTACGATACAGCTCCAGATAGGCGTCATGTCTTTTGCCGTCCTCATGCTCCGTTTCTATCTCAACGCCCGCCTTCTTCGCCAGCAGCCGCACCGCCTCCAGAAACGACAACTTTTCGATTTCCATGATAAAGGTGAACAGGCTTCCCCCTTTGTGACAGCCGAAACAGTAGAACAACGATTTCTCGGGATTCACGGAAAAGGAAGGCGTTTTTTCCGTGTGGAAGGGACAGAGACCCCACAGCCTGCCGCTTTTTCTCTCCAAATGGACGTATTCCGAAACAACGGCTGCCATATCGAGGCGATCGATTATCTGTGCCAGAATGTGATCAGGAACTCTCATCTACAGGCAAACATGATTCAGCGATTGTGCCGATCAGCCCCCCGTTTCTACCTGCTTGAGGTAGTAGTACTTCGCCCAGTTGTGCTCCTGCAGATCCTCGGAGAAATAATGTTCTCCGCTGTTTGGATCTTTGAGCACGAAATAGTAATAGGCTGTGTCTTGCGGCTGAAAAGCCGCTTCCAGCGCGACCATGCCTGGATTCGATATCGGACCGGGCGGCAGACCGGCCCATCTATACGTATTGTAGGGAGAATCTATGCTCTTGTCCTCTATGCTGAGATAACTCGGATGCGGCTTGTTTTGGATATCGGTGATTATGTATTCCAGGGTGGCGCAGGACTCGAGCCCGATGTTGTGCTCCTGTCTGTTGTAGAAAACCGAAGCGATCAACGGCGCTTCATCGGACAGGCGGTACTCCCGCTCTACGATCGAAGCTATGATCACCGTATCATGTACTCTGTCCAGATCCCAATCCCCCGTTTCGGGAGCTATTACGGCGAGGCGGCTGAAAAATGTGTCTACCATCTCCTCCACCACTCCGTAGGCCGGATAGCCGCGGGGAAAGAAGTATGTGTCGGGAAACAGATAGCCTTCGAGGTTCTCCGCCGGGATACCGTACTGCTCGAGGAGCACCGGAGAGGAGGCTGCTGCGAGGAACTGCTGCTGCGGGCAAACTCCCATCTTTTCCATGTAGCCGGCGATCTTACGCATCGACCAGCCTTCGGGAATCGTCACCTTGGCCTGCTCCTGGTAACCGGAGATGAGCAGGTTGTGGACATCGATCGTGCTGTCCCCCGGAAGGATTTTAAAATAACCGCTCTTGAAGGATGTTTCACTGTTGTTGAGACGGCTGAAAAGCACGAGGAACAACTTGGAACGGATCAGTCCCTCCTGCTGCAGCCGGTCTGCTATCGCGGAAAGATTTTCGCCCTTCAGAACTTTGAATACCTTACCGTTTTCAGGAATTTCCGCAGATGGGGTGTTCAGATAGTATAGGTAGGCTCCTGCAGAAAGCAGCAGCATCAAGGCAACAGTTAGGAATAGTAGTATTCCCTTTGCGAGTCTCATAGTTCCTCTGCTCGTGTTCGCTACTTCTTAATGAGAATGAACTCCACGCGCCTGTTCTTCCACCGGTTCTCTTCATCATCGAAGGCGACGATGGGACTGGATCCCCCCAGACCCTCCACCGAGATGCGGCCGGCGTCCAAGCCGAACTCCGCCAGAGCCTGCTTTACCGCCTCGGCACGGGCCAGAGACAGGGGTATCAGCTCTTCTTCATTCTCCTTGTCCGCTTCGCTCTTGTTCCAGAAGCGCGTGATGTTGGCGTGCCCCTCGATGCGGATCTGATATGCACTGTACTTCTCAAAGATTTCGAACAGACGCCTCAGCGTCTTGTCGTTGCGCGCTGCCTTCTCGATATCACTCACCGCTGCAAGATCGGCTGAATTGGGCGGAAAGGTGATACTGGCGATGCGGATCTTCAGCTTGTCCCCCTCGCGGATAACCAGCACATCCACAGGAATGAGCCGCTGGACGGTAGCTGCATTGCGCAGCTTGTCACGCATGGTAACCTTCAACGTATAGTCCTCCGCCGATTGCACGAGCTCACCTGTATCGGAGAGCCCGTCCCAAAGAATACGCTCTGAAGGCATACCGCGGCCCGTGTAGGTCAGGAAAGGGCTGCCTACCGGATCCAGGATTTCCAGCTGCCACTCATCGATAGCGGACAGGTCCGTGACCTTCATCGTGATAAACAGCTCGTCATCCACTCCGTCGTTGTCCGGAGAAAAGGGTTGCGGGGATACCGTGATGTTCATATCCGGAGCAGACACATCAAGCTTGAAGGGTGTGCTCTTGGCCTGAGGCTTGTTGCCCTTGTAGTAGCTAACGCTCATGACGGCCGTGTAGCTGCCTTCCCGGGCGGGGCTGCCGTTCTGCCGCCCGTCCCAGGTAAATTTTTGCGGAACCTTACCGGTTCCGTTGAACGTCTTCTGCACCCCCGCCTGCTCGTGCACCATTTCCAAAGACCAGGAAGCGATACCATCGGTGAGTCCCACGTATGGTTTGAACTCAATGGAATCGCGGTAGCCGTCACGATTCGGACTCAAGCCATCGCTCGAGGCCGTGACAAATACAGAGGTAACCCTGGTGTCGATCTCCAGGCCCGTGAGCTGCCTCGAGACGCTGTTGCCCGCCTGATCGGTGCTCGTCATACGGTAGCTGTACGGGCCATCCGGAATCTTGTTGCCGTTCTCGTCCTTACCGTCCCACTGGAAAGAGGCGGCCTGACCCTTCCAGTAGAATCTTCGTACAGCCTTGCCGCCGGCGTCGCGGAACTCACCCTCCCAAAGCTCTTCCTGACTCGAGCTCTGGCGCACGGGAAGCTTATCCTTCTGCCCGTCTCCGTCGGGACTGAACAGGCTGTATTCGGCGGAAAGCTCGATCGTAGGAGCCTCCGTGTCTATCGCAAAGGGCGTTGTCTGGACTTCGTGATGGTCCCCTTTTAGGTAATCCAGAATCAATTCCGCCTTGTACTGTCCATCGGACAGTCTCCGTCCGTTTCCATCCAGACCGTCCCAGGAAAAATCCTGGGGCGCCCTGTTCCGGCCTTGCACAGTGCGCAGGATCGCATCCTCGGCATCTAGGATGCGAAGCTCATAGCTGGCTACCCCTTCGGTGACCTTGAGCTTCGGTTGAATGGCGATCCTGTCTTTCACGCCGTCGGCGTTGGGACTGAACACGTTCAGATCTGTAGACACGAAAACCTCGGTAGCCTCGGTGTTGATCTCGAAGCGGACCTTTTTGCTTTGCCCCGAGTTTCCCGCCCTGTCTGTAGCCCGCAGGGAGTAGAAGTAGATCCCGTCTTCCACCAGCTCACCTTCGTCGGCCCGGCCTCCCCACTGGATCTTGGCATCGGCCCGCCCGCGCCAGGCGTAGGTGCGGACATTCCTTTCGTCGATATCTTCAACCACACCGCTCCACAACGTCTCTTCCGATGTTTCCTGATACACCGTTACATAGTCCTTGTTTCCGTCACCGTCCGGGGAGAAGATCGCCAGATCGGCGCTGACCGACGCCGAGGGCGGTGTCAGGTCGATCGTGAATACCGGAGACTGCGCTGTGGGATTATTGCCGTTCTCGTATAGAACATCCAATCTCCCCGCATAGCTCTGCTCCGGCAGAACCTTTCCAGTATCGTCGTTGCCGTCGAAGGTGATCGAGGTTGGAATGCTCTTTGTGCCGCTGAAGGTACGTCCTACCTGCTCCGACTGATCCGTTACTTCCAGCCGCCAGGTTTCGATTCCTGTGGTGACCGGGACATCCAGAGCGAATCGAACAGCGTCCTTGCTTCCGTCTGAGTTCGGTGAGAAAAAGGAATCGCTGATGGCGATATTGATAGGTGTAGCCTGGGTGTTTATCAGTATGTTGTCTATGGTTCCCGAGCTGCTGTTGCCGGCCTGATCTGTGGCACTTATAGAATAGGAATACACCCCGTCGGAGGTCAGAATGCCCTCGCCGTTTCTTCCGTCCCACTCAAAGGATATCGGCTCCCTGCTCTCCCATTTGAAGCCGACAACCTCCTGCCCTCCTGTGTCAACGATCGCCGCCGTCCAAAGCAGTTCCTGCGAACCGCTTTGCTCGATAGGCAGGGTGTCTTTGTTCCCGTCATCGTTCGGGGAAAAGATAAGGTAGGGAGTCTTCACTTCGATGGCGGGAGCCGTGTTGTCCACAATCACAGTCCCCGTCTTGCTCTTGCCCAGGTTTCCGTTGTCGTCCCAGGCCTCGACGGAAAAGGTGTAGCTGCCGTCGGCGACCACGCTGCCCTTGTCCGAGCGCCCGTCCCAGCGGATCTGCTCGGGAACCGTAATTCCTGTCTTTACGTAGGTCAGGCGGGCCAGTACGTTCTTAAAGGTTACGTTTTCCGGCCGTTCGTCCTTGTTGACGATCTCCCGCACCTGGACACCCTGGCTGTCGAACACCTTGAAACTGTACCCTTTGACGAATCGCTCGTCGGTGATCTCCAGGGACTTGATCAGGTCATCCTGGGTACCGTCGAGATTCGGGGATATATATTCTTTATCCGTATTCGACTCGATCACGGGAGGTTTTTTGTCGATCACTCCGATCGGCAGATTCACCCCCAAGCCCGCGCCCCATATACCGTTTTGCAGCGGAGCGGCGGCTACCGTGGTCTTGAGCTCGCTTTGGTTTTGCTTCACGGAGGCACCGAGCTTCACCGAGGCACCGAAGGAGATCAGCGGGGAATCGCGCATATCGTCTGGTATCTCCTTGAAATCAAAGCTGCTTCCCAACTGCAGAAACACGGTATCGGCTATGGCCAGCTCAGTGCCGAGGTTGACGCGCACGTTTTGAAAGCTCGGCAAAGAGAGGTCCGAATGCCAGGACCAGATTAGTTTTTCTCGCTGAAGCACGTCGAAGCTGATTCCCGCCGCCGGTGTGAACGGCGGTATTAACGCTGTGTAACCGGACACCGGAGCAAATCCTTTACCTATTCCGCGCAGCGCCACGCCCCAGCGTAGATCCTTCATGAAGCGGACGTCTCCGGGCAGATGGATGAAACCCAAATCGAGGCCCAGGCCCCAATCTCCTCCGTACTGGGTCTGCAAACCGGCTCCGACGAGCAGTTTGGGAAAAAGATCTTTGGCGAAGGAAACATTGAGCCCGGCGAAACTGCCGAGCTGGATGCTTTCGAACTCCCCTCCAAAAATCAAGCGGGCACTGGCGCTGAGCACACCCGCTCGGGTAGGCCAGGTAACGCCGCCGTTTATAACTTGTCCCCAGCCGGGGTCGGCGCTCTCCGTGCCTATCAGAGTGAGATAGCTGGCGTCAAAGGTCAACCGCTGAGTGGCTCCCGAGGCAGCGGGATTGAGGGCATCCGCGGCCGGGGATAGTTCGGAGACCGAATTCGCGCCGCCGGCAAGGAAGTACGGTGCGTACAGATCGTACAGTACCCCGCTGCCGGGAGGAGGATTAAACTGAGCGAATGCTGGTACCGAGAAAACTACAATCAATACAACCAGAACGGCAACTTTCTTGTTCATAGAGTCCCCCTCGACATTTTCTCGCTGCAAACGGAAGAGGAAATACCACCCTCCCTGGAACTGAAGCGAGTTAATCTAAATTTATAACGCCACATGGGCAAATTCAAATGTTTTTGTTATATAGTGTTTTCAGATTTTCAAACTCATCAATCGTCAGCTGCTTGTAAAGCTCTCTTTCCAATCTGTCGAGTAGCTGCAGCATCGTGGTATCGAGCCCGGATTCTTCGCTTTTCAGCAATAGATACACAGCTACGATTTCCCTTCCCTGTAGAGCAAAGCGGCCGTGTTCGAAAACCGGATTAGAGGGCAATCTCCATCCCCTCCATCGCCAGAACCACCTTGAACTGATTTTTCCCCAAGCGAGCCCGATACCACTCGGCGGAATTCAACATGCGCAATATCTTATGATCGTCGTACATAGGCTCATGGTGGAACAGGGCCAGAGTCTTTATGTTCCACTCAGCGGCGAAGTCCACGGCCATGCTGTAGGAGGTGTGGCCCCAATCGTATTTTTCTATAGCTTCTCCCAACGTGTACTGGGAATCGAGAATCAACAGATCTGTGTTCTCGAAAAATCGGCAGTTCTCCGGATTTCGTTTGAAATCCTCGGGCGAGAGCTCCGTGTCCGTGGCAAAGATCATGCTCTTTCCATTGTGAGACATTTTATAGGATACGCAGCCTCCGGGATGACGCATATTCTTCCAGTGTATCTCCAGCTCGCCGAGCCGCACCCCCGCACCTGTCAAGCGAATGAAGCGCTTCTCCGCCGCCATGGCATCCATATCAACTGGGAAATAAGGGGGGACCATTTGTCCTCTCAAGATCTCTTCCAGATTCTCTCTGGGACTGTAGAAACTGAGCCTGTTTTCGCTCTTGTATCCGGCGGGACCGAAGAAGGGCAGCCCCTGTAAATGGTCCCAGTGAAAATGGGTAAAAAAAATGTGAAACTCACCGATCTTGTGTTGCCGCTTTGCCAGCGAAGCGGCCAGTTCTCTGATCCCGGATCCGGCATCGATGATTACAAAAGGTGTTTCGGGGGCTTCGATGCTGAGGCAGGTTGTATTGCCCCCAACTGTACCGAATATATACTGAGGAAGGCTTGATAGAAAAGCTTCCCGGGTTTCAGAGCTCTGTAAATCTGAGGGTTGGATTCTGGCAACGGCCGCGGCGATCCTTCTCTTCAGCTGCTCGCTTGTCAGAGGAGTTGGAATCGATCCGCGTACGCCCCAAAACTTGATTTTCATTGTATCTCTGAAAAGCTCTCGACGAACCTGCGGTTCTCCGCCCTTCTCAGCCAGGCTTCGATCTCCCGTTTAGAATGCAGACGTCCTCTGCCCACTCCGGGACAGGACAGTTTCAGCCGCTCCCACGTATCTCGGGAGGTCAGATTGCCACTCCAGAAAGGGTAGCTGCGGCACTGAAGAGGTCTGTGCTGATACACACTGCAGCCCTCCGCCTGCCAAAATATGCAGTCGTAGTTCTTTTTCTCTTTGAGACTGACACGCCTGAAACCGCTGACTTCGATCTGCCGGCAGTAGCGATCTAAAAAATCTTCGGCAGACAGCCCGGTGGCAGCCTGTAACCGCCTGATGTCTCTCCTGGTAAGGAAGACGTATCCAGGTATGTGCCTGCAGCAGGCGGAACAACGAACACACTCAAACCGGAGGCCCTGCTCGTAAAAGCAGAACTCTGACGAGACTGCTGCCCCCCGTCTCCCTCTTATTCTCGTCGCTTTGAAAGAAAAAATCGAGATAACCTTTCAGGAGTCTGCAATACCACCGCAATCTCCGTCGCTGTCAGGTGGGTGTGTACAGGATTCTTGGTCCTGCCGGACTGGGCGTCCCCCGCGCACATATAAAAATAACCTTCCCCGCCGGAGAAGGTTATTTGGGGAGAGAAGGATTCGAACCTTCGAAGGCGAAAGCCAACAGATTTACAGTCTGCCCCCTTTGACCGCTCGGGAACCTCCCCATTTGTGGACGGTACATTATCAAACACCCAATGCTTTGTCAACTAGTTTGACAAAAGCGCTTCAACGACGGGCCAACGGCCCGCCGACGGTCCGTCGGGGATCATGCTTTCTTTATGCGCCCTGTTACAATTTGAAAAGCACGCCAAGCGCGGCGCCCCCGCGTACCCAATAGTTGCCTTCAGCGTATACGGCAAGCTTATCGTTGATGTAGTAGGCAACTCCGTTCGCTGTAATAAATAGGACTTTGAAGTCCTCTTTTTCCCACCACGTCGGAGGAGTTCCGACATAGTTAAACCAGGAAAACCCTAAACCGACGCTGATATACACATCGAACTTCTGCAGGAATTCGGGAAGATCCAGCCCTTTGAAACCGAGGTGCAAAGTGCCCAGAGCCCCAACTCCGAAGGAGCTCCAATACGAGGAATAGAAGTTGATCGCTCCCTTGGCGGCAACACCGACAGCCAGAGGAACCTCATCACCGGCCTTGAAATCGACAATCGCATACTCCACTCCCGGAACCACCGTAAAGCCAGTTCCAAAACCCACTCCTACAAACGCAGAGAAATCTCCCTTATGGACCTGTCCGTCCCAGTCAACGGTCTGGGAAAACGCCGTTGCCGGGATCAGAAGAGCCGCCAATACGATCAGTACTATCGTCGCTCTCTGCACCATGTCCTCCTCACTGAATCTTGGATTGTTTATATTGAAAGCTACCTTGATCGTTTCTTCCGGTCAAGGGGATACAAGTCAATTCACCCGCACCAGCTCCAGCTCGTCGAACAGATCGCCTCCTATCTCCTCTTTTAGCACGACCATAAGGCTTCCCTTCTCGGGTCGCATCGCCTGTGCGTTCAGGTTCGTATAGATCGTATCCGGGGACAGCGTCCACATGGCTCCCGTAAGGGGATCCACGATCAACCAGCCGATCAAACCGCCTATGAAAAAATTCCCCACGATGTACCATCCCGCATTGACCTTGCCGGAGATGTAAAACTCCTGCTTCTGATAGCCCTGCTTCTCGATCACCACCCTATAGGAGGCCGACTCGAAATAACTGCTGCCCTTTTTGAGGACCGCTACACTCGGAGTATTCGAGTTCCAGACCGGAAGATTGTTGGCGTCGAAAATCTGCACCCTGGCCCCGGCGGGCTCCGAGCTGATCGTTATCTCCTGATCACTGCCGGTGATAATCGTGGCGCAGGTCGAAAGCGCCAGCACGCTCAGAGCAACGATCCCGCAGACTACAAACTTACCTACTTTCATCGCTCTCCCCCTTCCAAATAACGGTCATCGGATTGCTGATTGTTGTATGTGCGAGTTTATAAAAAACTATGAAAAATTTCTACAGTGTGACATGGTTTTATCGATTGTTCTATCAACTTTTGAAGGCCGCATGACTAATAACTCAATGTCCAATACAGGATACCTTGTATTAGAACATTGCAATTTTCGGAGTCAGTAGAATTGTATCACGGAAATTATATATACGAAGAGGAAGGCGGCTATGAGAAGAATGTGTAGTGTTTTGCTGGTTCTCACGTTAATGACAGCATCGTTGTACGCACAATCAGAATCTACTACGGAATCCATGACCGAGGAACTGCTGGAGGAATTCAACCGAAACCGACTCACCGCCGATGTGGGCATAGCCTTTTCAGGCGGCTGGGGGGTGGTTACCGCAAATCGTAAGTGTACAGGACGGCAGGGCTTTGAGAAACTATCCGAGGCTCAATTCTACGAGATCGCCGGGTATCCTGAACAGGCTGAAAAAGCGGCAAAATATAAAACAATTGGATGGGCGCTGGTGATTGGTCGAGGTGCTATGTTTGTTGGAGGATCTGCCCGGTCCGAAATAAGCCCTCCGGTTGTGCCAAATCCGAAAGCTCCTCGATTTTCATGGCAATAATCTGATATATTTATCTACCTGTTGCAATGGACAAGAGACCGGCGGACAGTCTTCAATAGGGTCATGAATAGAGTCGAAGAGCTTTCGGGATGGTCATTTATTCAACCAATCTTACAGGTATGGTTGTTCCTACAACACCGCCCCTTTGCAGCCGCCTCGCGGATTCGCTCTCGCGGGCCCCGAGATTACAAATCGGTAGGTGATCATCTATGAATACTTCGTCTATCAACTTTTGATTGTTAATTGGTTATGCCTTTACAGAAATACCGACAAAAAACCCGGAGCTGTGACTCCGGGTTCTGGCTTTTATAGAACGAGTATTGCTCGGCGCTACTCCTCGATAGGCACCTCAGGGATCCTGAGCCACTTCACGTACACCGCGTCCCCCTTTACCTCCACCATATCCTTGAACAGGTCGTCGGTAGAGCTGATCCGACCGAGATGCCAGGAGCTCTTTCTATACTCTTCCTGGGAGAAATCCTCGCTGGAAGCCCAGTTGTGAAAGAGTACGATCTTGCCCAGTTCCATGTCACTCTTGTCGGCCTTGTGTGACGGTATCACGTACTTGCTCCATTTCTGCTCACCGTCCTTAATGAAGAGGACCTCGGCCTGATTTTTTGTACCGGCAGATGGCTCGGTTAAGATCTTGGCCACGAAGTAGCGGTTATCTATCATCAGGTAATTATCGAACCAGGAGCAGAGAACCTCGCCCTCCCTGAACTTGTATCCGGCCGCCGCGGCTTCCACTTTGCCGGTCTTCTTGGTGACACCGCTCACCACATCGGCACCGCGCATCACCGTGTCCATCGTCTCGCAGCTGCTCACCAGAATCAGCACAGCGAAGACGGCAATCAGTAAAAACACCTTGCGCATTCTTTTTTTCCCTCCTTGGTACGTTTTAAATTATCTAATTGATATATTATATTGTATTACGCGATGATTTTAAAGTCAAGTCGTTGATAGATAATATGAGCAGGTCTCCTGCCTGAAAGACCCAGAGGATTGTGTTGATAATCCTGTTTTCAGTGGACAGCCCAGGTATCCTCGCGAGGTTCGATACTACTGCGCTGCCGCCGAAATCGCCCGGCTAATCCGAACTGGTCGGTTTCAGGAGCAGGCGACGGCGGGAGGATTTCTCCACTGCCTGTCGATCCCAAAGATTCGGGTGATACTCCCCCGTACGGTAGGGCTCGATGTAGTCGTCGTAGTGGCGATGAGTTGGGTGGCCGCTCTGACCCGTTGGATGGATGAACAGACTAGCGTTCAGTTCACGCATATCATAGACCGACCGCTGCGAACTGATATGGATTACGTTGTACGGCTCCTCCATATCCCACGATGCCCGATTCACCTGTGTGCTTCCCCCCGCCATAGCAACCGGTCCGCGATTGAAAATGTTTTCGATGGGTCCGATGCCCGACTCGCCGAAGGTCTGGTTGCGGAACTCGGCCGTGTGCACCTCGCCCCACTCCCACTTGTCCGGTTTCTTGCCCAGCTCCTCCACCGCCTTGCGAAATCCCTTTCGAAACGCTTCCGCCAGGATTTCATCCCGGCTTTCACGCTTCTCCGGCGTGGTCTGATCGTCCCACCATTCATGCACTGGTTCCTGAAACAGGTAGTAGAAAACATTTTGAAGCTGCTCGTGCCACCCGGGCGGCCAGAGTGTTTCCGGATACTGATCCTCGAATGTTTCGGCAACCAGGGCGTAGTAGATATGAGCAAAGAGCACCGCTTCCGAACTCTCGAAGTTCATTTGCCTGTCCCAGGCGAGCAGTCGTTCCCGGGCGTCATTCATCAGTTCCAGCTCTTTCTGCTCTTTCTTCTCCCGTTTCCTGCGCTTCCGCTCGCTCTCCGGCTCTTCCTCCTCGCCGGGTTCTTCCTCCTCCTCCAGATCAATATCTTCCAGGTGGGGAATGAGCTCGGCTGCGAATCGATTGTACGAATCGAACTGCATGACCGCTGCATCCTCGATCGTAACGTCGTCGCCGGCAGCTTCAATCAGCTCCACGATCCGTTTAGCGCGGTAGCCGCGGGAGAAATCACTTCCCTGCGGCAGATCATAGTTGGGACTGGTCACATAGTTGTTTGCCGAAACGATGTATCCTTTGGGAGGATTGAGTACGTAGGGAAGCTCCTCGAAGGAGAGGAAGCCCTGCCATTCGTAGTCGTCGTTCCAGCCGGGTACCGGGGCGAAGCCGTTGCTCCTGTTGCGCCGGGGAAATAGCCCCGGGCAGTAGTAGCCGATGTTTCCCTCGACATCGGCGTAGGCTATATTAATCGGCGGGAAGTCCCAGATACGCATGACCTGGCGAAACTCCTGCCAGTTGCTCACTCTGTCCAGGGAGATAATGGTTCGGATAAACTCGCCCGGCTGCAGAGCGGTCCAGCGCAGCGCCAGGGCGGTAAAGCCCATATTCTCTGGAAACGGCTTGTCCGTATCTTCTATAAAGTAATATGTATTCATCCCGTCCCACGAGCTGTGATCGCTGAGCAGGGGTCCGTGCCGGGTTTTACGAACTCGAAAGATGTAAGGCTCATCCTCTTTGTGGATCTTGATCTCCTCGTAACTGATGTCCATGTCCACCCACTCGCCGTTGACCTGGTATTGATCCGGATTCTCGGGATTGACCCGCTCGATATAAAGGTCCTGCACATCCCCCGGTACCGCTGTATATCCCCAGGAAATCCGATCATTGTGACCGGCGATCACCCCGGGAATGCCGAGAAAAGAATAACCCCGCATGTGAAAGGGACAGCGGGCGGTTCTGCCCACCCGGCCATCCGCATCAATACCGTGCATTCCGATTTCGTACCAGATCGAGGGCATTTGAATCCCTAAATGCATATCATTGGCCAGGATCGGCTTCCCGGACCTGGTACGGCTTCCGGAGATCACCCAGGCGTTCGACGCCGCCTCGCTCAATCCAGCCAGGTGCAGAGGTTGTTCGATTTTTTCAGCCCTGGTAAAGCCGGAGAGCTCCATCTCCTCGTCGGACACGGTGATTGGAAAATCGGGACGATACAGATTAAAAAAATCGAGCCACTTGGGCAGTCCGATCTTGGCCAGAACTCGTACGAATCTTCGCTCAGAAGTGAAGTTGTACCCCAGGTCGTAGGCAATCATTCTGGCCCAGATCAAGCTGTGCACAGGTGTCCAGGGCTCGATCTCGAAATCAACCCCCTGCAGCTTGAGCAGGGCGAACTCCAAACCCAAGCGGGCCGGTTTTCTGTTCAGGATATGGGCATTGACTCCGGCGGCGTAGGCCTCCAGATAACCCATAATCTCCGGGTCGTAGTCCTTGGCTTCCTGCTCGGCGATGCGGGCAAAGCCCAGAAGCCTCAGGAATTTGTCCGTTTCCAGGAGTTTTTCGCCGAACAGCTCGGACAAGCGTCCAGCCCCCAAACGTCGCTGGAACTCCATCTGCCAGAAACGATCCTGAGCGTGTACCAGGCCTTGAGCGAAGAATAGATCCTCTGCAGTCTGCGCATAGATGTGGGGAACACCGTAGCGGTCCCTGTAGATCTCCACTGGGGCTGAAAGCCCCTCCACAACGATCCGGCCTCGGGTTTTGGGATAGGCTTGCCGGGTCACCCAGATCCAGGCGCCGAACACTACGAGTATCAGAAAGGCGACCGCGGCGACTGCGATAATAAGATTGCGAAGCCACTTTTTCATGAGACCCTCCTAGTTTTCTGATGCGGGAGAGACAATGAAGTAGTCCGGCATGAAAGCTATACTACTAGGTATAGTTTCTGCCAATGCCGCTGTCAAGAAAAATCGGTTTGTCTGTCTCTCGTAGTGTAAGTCATCGGATTGCGCACCTAATGCGAGACAAGCATCAGAGTAGCGTTTCTGCTCGGGCAAAGAAGGCCAGGCCAATTATCTAGAAGAAATGACATCTCGGTCCATGAAACGGACCGTTATCTCATTTACTTGTTTCCTTCCTTGTAGACATTCCTCCTGCATGTCGTAGAGAAAGATTTGCATTCACGCGATTCCTTGAATTAGACTAGAGATATCATCTTGTACTACATCCAATATTACCAAGTAGTGCCGGGAGGGTATCATGAATACCAGAAAGATCATCTATGCAATCGCTCTTAGCGTAGGAGTTTTACTTTGTTTGGAAACATGCTCAACGACTCAGCCGATAGACTGGCCTGAAGGAGACGTAGTTTTCATCGCTCATCGCGGCGGTAAAGTTCCCGGCTATCCGGAAAACACGCTAGCGGCATTTCGTCAGGCCATTAAATACGGTGTCGACGCGATTGAGATCGATCTGCGCGGCACCAAGGATGGCAAGATCGTAATCATACATGACGAGACGCTTACTCGAACCACTAACGGGACAGGCACGGTGGGTAACCACACATTAGCCGAGCTCAAAAAGCTCGACGCCGGTAATGGCGAGCGCATTCCCACATATGAAGAAGTACTGGAGCTCGTGAACGAAACCGGCGTGCGGTTGCTTCTCGATATCAAGGTAAGCCCGACTTTGGACAAACGCGAAGTCGTACGGCTTACCGAAGAGTACCAAGCCACGTCGCAAGTAATCGTTGGTGCGCGCACCCTTGACGACCTGCGCGCGTTCCGCGCTCTTAATCCGAATCTACTAACCCTCGGTCTTCTATCTTCTCCAGTGTATATTGAGCTGTTTGCCCAGGAGGGCGTTGACATCATCGATCTGCGAGTGAGAGATATTCATAGAAATCCCGATCTCGTGCGAGATGTCCACCAGCTGGGCAAACAAGTGTGGGTCCTAGCCGTTCTCGGATCTCGCGAAGAGTTGGAAAGACTAATTGAACTGGGTGTCGACGGGATCAGCTTGGATCTGCCGGAAGTTATCGACTAGGTACCCACCGATATGAGAAACGAGCGTTAGAGATGTTATAGAATGTCCGTTATCTTGCGTCTGTAGGTCTTTTACTGAGAGCCGCAAAAAAAGATGGAACTGAACAAAGATACAAAAAAAAGCCACCTCGCGGATTCGCTCTCGCGGACCCCGAGATTACAAGTCCTTATGATAACTGCAATTACGCTCAAGACGTAGCATTTTTTACCAGTTTTTCCAGTGTTTCGGAGCATTTTTCAGAGTTTCTTCAAAGATAATATCAAAGGTACATTGTCAACGAAACGGCCGAATGCTCCCTCCTCTTGATACGGAAGATAACCAAATCCGGGTTATGGGATTACGACAGGAGGTGCCGGATACCCGGCACCCCCTACACAGATCCCGGCGTGCGCTAATCTATAATTTTTCCTGGTCGATGTTTATTTCTCCCGTTACGTACTGGACCCCGCTCCATTCACCGTTTATGGTTGTTTCTTTTACCTCGCCGTTGCCCATAGTGTTCTCTATGGTAGCGGTAAAAGTAACGTCTCTTTTCAAGATCTTAATTACTGCGTTCACTGATACACGCGAATGGGGCGGTGCTACAACGGGTATACTCCACATCAAAGTATTCTTCGTCGTACGCTTATCACTTTTGACCCACTCCTGATCTACCTCTAGGCCGAAAGTTGTTTTACTTTTCACTTCCCCGCTGCCCGCGAAGCCGCTGCTCACTGAAAGCTCTTGGTAAAGGCTGACCTTGACTGCACGCCTGAATGACCAAGACTCCTCCGCCGAGTGCTCTACAGTCTTTCGTACTGTATATGACTGTGTGACATCAGAGTCGTTTGACTCCGCGCTTTCAAGGGTTAAGGTGGGGGGGTGCTTTATCGCCGCCACGACGTCCGTATGAAATTTCAGGCTCGCTAGCCTCTGCTTAACAACATAGAAATCCGGACCCGTACCCACATCCCCTTCACTGTTAAGCTCCAGAACCCATTTTGCATTTTTATATTCCTTAGCTGTCTGATGATAGATCTCACCATCGTGATTTCTGCCTGCAACCAAGTCGAGTCCATGTTTTGCATCCGTGAAGATTACGGGGATCTGTCCGTCTTCAAACCTTTTTTCCGTTGCTGTCCACATGGCAAATTTCTTACGATGATAATTTTTTTGCGAATAGGTATCTCCGTCTTTGTTATCTCCAGCCATTATGGCGGAGTCATGGAGACGATCGACTATGTAATAATACTGTTTGCCGTTGATTTTACCCGCGTCTTCAAACCGCCATTCGGCTGTTTCCGGCAGTTTTCCCGCCGAATCCTTCTTTAGGTGGTAGAGGGCTCCATCGTATTTAACACCCGCTGCGAGATAAGCCCCATGCCTCAGATCTCTGATGTGGAAGTAGCTGTATTCCTGGGCGAAGACGACGATCTGTCCGATCAGAAGTAATACGATTCCGAGTGCCAAAGCCTTTTTGTTGTTCATTTGGAAACTCCTGTAACTATTTGTTGTTCACTTTTATTCATATTATATCCAGCTAGTATATCGAGCAAGGAAAAAAAGTTTCCCGTCAGACATTTCAGACCAAAATGTGGTTTATTCTGTCAAAGTTTTTTCAAGAAAAAATGGCAATCAACGAGTTCTGACTTCGCGACGCCAATCACT
>CAYMGP010000031.1:0-15809 GCA_964390045.1 uncultured Spirochaetaceae bacterium
GGGTGATGCTGGGAACGGACAAGCCCCTTATCGTCCAGTATCTCGGCTGGCTCGCAGATATTGTCCGTTTCGACTTCGGCAGCTCGATGATATCGGGCCAACCTGTCAGCCGGCTTATATTGGAGCGATTTCCCATCACCCTTTCTCTGGCAGTCATGGGTATCGTGATTTCCATTCTGATAGCCGTGCCCCTCGGTGTGATCTCCGCCGTCAGGCGCTGGTCGTTCTGGGACTATATAGGCATGGCCTTCTCCCAAATGGGGATGGCGATCCCCAGCTTCTGGCTCGGGATCTTGCTCCTGCTGCTTCTCGCTGTCAAGATCAAGCTGTTCCCTCTGTTCGGAAGCGGCAGCATCAGACACCTGATTCTGCCGGCTATATCGCTCGGCATTGCCCGCGCCGCCGTGCTTCTGCGCCTGACCCGGGCTTCCATGGTAGAGGAGCTGAGCAAGGAATACGTGATCACAGCCCGTTCCAAAGGCCTCACCGAGCGCATGGTGAAATACAAGCACGCCCTGAAAAACGCGCTTCTGCCTGTAATCACCATTGCCGGGATCCAGCTCGGATATATGCTCGGCGGAGCGATCATAATCGAGCAGGTCTTTTCGCTCCCCGGTCTCGGCCGGCTCTTTCTGTTCGGGGTCTATCAACGGGACTTTCCCCTGATCCAGGGTGGAGTGGTCTTTGTGGCCGTGATTTTTTCTCTGATCAATTTCGTCGTGGATTTCTTCTACGGCATTGTGAATCCGAAGATCAGGATCAGCTGATGGCGGCGCAGGCGCTGGACCGCGAGCTGCTTCTGACAGTCGAGAGCCTCGATGTCAGCTTCAACGGGGCGGCCCATGCCCTTCGGGGGATCGATCTGGTGATGGACACGGGACAGATCCACGGCCTGGTCGGGGAGAGCGGCTCCGGAAAAACGGTCACCTCCACCTGCATCATCGGATTGCTGCCTATGCCTCCCGGCAGAATCAACAGAGGCTCCATGGTTTTCAAAGGTCGGGAGCTTCTCGGCTTGAGCGAGGCGGAGCGCCGCCGCTTGAGGGGCACAGAGATCGCCATGGTTTTCCAGGAGCCGGCCAGGTACCTGAATCCTGCCCTGCGCATCGGAGAGCAGATAGTAGAGATGCTCGTCCTTCACCTGGGCCTGGAGAAAGCACAGGCGGTCGAGAGAGCGTTGGAGCTGGTCGATCTGGTCGGTCTCCCGGGAGGGAGAAAAATCCTCCGCAGCTATCCGCACGAGCTTTCCGGGGGAATGAAGCAGCGCGCCATGATCGCCATGGCCGTTTCCTGTAATCCTTCCCTGCTCATCGCCGACGAGCCGACAACCGCCCTGGACGTAACGCTGCAGCAGCAGATCCTCGGGCTCATCCAGAGCCTGAAGCAACGCTTTAAAATGGGGATTTTATTCGTTTCCCACGATCTCGCTGTTGTACATGAAATCGCCGACCGGATATCTGTGATCTACGCCGGCAGGATCGTGGAGTCCGCCGCCAAGGAGCTGCTGTTTGCCCAGCCCCTGCATCCCTATACCAGACTTCTGTTGCTCTCCATTCCGGATGCGAGCAAGCGCGGCACCCGCTTGAAGACCATTCCTGGAAAGGTACCCGATGCCGAGCATATTCCGGCCGGCTGTGCCTTTCATCCTCGCTGCCCCCTGGCCGAGGAAATCTGCCGGCGGCAGGATCCGCCGACGGTTGACTACAGCAGCGACGGCGATCGGCACACAGCCGCCTGCCACATGATTGGAAAGAAATGGATCGATTTGTCGAGCTGAAAGCGGTCAGCAAACAGTTCCCCGGACACGGACTTTTTGCCGGCAAACGAGACGGTACCCTGGCCGTGGATCGAGTGAGCTTCGGCATCGAGAAGAACTCTATCTTCGGCCTGGTCGGAGAGTCGGGCTGCGGCAAGACCACTTTGGCCCGCGCGCTGCTTTATCTCGATCCGCCGAACTCCGGGGAAGTTTGGATCGACGGAACACTCGTCGGCGGTCTGCAGACAAGGGATCTGCGCCGATTCCGCCGCCGTATGCAGATCGTGTTTCAGGACCCAAACAGCGCCTTGAATCCCAAGATAAACGTTCGCCGCAGCCTCGAGGAAGGCTTGATCAATCAGAGCATAGCAAGGCAGACGCGCAGGCGAAGAACATCCGAGCTTTTACAACTGGTAGGAATTCCCCCGGCTCACCTGAATCGCTATCCGCACGAGTTTTCAGGCGGCCAGAAGCAGCGAATCGTCATCGCCCGGGCTCTATCCATGAGCCCCGATTTTCTCATACTCGATGAGCCGGTCTCCAATCTCGATGTCTCGATACAGGCTCAGATCATCAATCTTCTCCTCGACCTCAAGGCCGAGCTTTACTTGACCTACCTGTTTATCTCGCACGATCTGCATCTGGTCGCCTATTTAAGCGATACGATAGCTGTGATGTATCAGGGACGCGTGGTCGAGCTGGCAGCAACAGAGGAGCTTATCCGTAAACCCCTGCACCCCTATACGCTCAAGCTGTTCTCATCGGTGCCCGGGATCAGAGGGAGCATCCTGAAACAGGAGCAGCCCGCGGCGGCGGCACAGCAGCGGGAGGTACCGGCCGCCTCGACGGGCTGTCCGTTCTATCCGCGCTGTACGCTGGGCGAACCGGTTTGCCTGCAGGCCGAACCGCCGCTGCAGGATATCGGCAATCGGCACTTCGTAGCCTGTTGGAAGCTGGAGGCAGATTGAGCAGCAATGGTTGTTAAGATTACAGGGTCTCGACACGACTCTGATCGATATAGAAAAAAACCGTTAAGCGGTGCAAAAGCAAGGAGGTCTGCATGAAACGTAGTAACAGTTCGTTTGTATGGCGACTTGCCTGGGTCGCAGCGCTGGTCCTGCTGCTGGCAGGCGGGATGCTCGGCGCAGAGGGCCAGAAGGAGCAGGAAGTCCTTAACTTCGCCCTCTCGGGGAATCCGGACACACTCGATCCGCACAAAACTTCAGGCACCCTTACCTTTCAGACCCTGAAAAGCGTGTACGACACGCTGGTGGAGCCGGATCAGGAGGGGAAACTCGTGCCGGCGTTGGCGGAAAGCTGGGAGGTATCGGGGGACGGAAAAACCTGGACCTTCTTCCTGCGCAAGGGAGTGGTTTTTCACAATGGAGAGGGGCTTACAGCAGCCGATGTCAAAGCCACCTTCGAACGGATCAAGAGCGAGGAGATAGCCTCCCCGAACCGCAACGAGTTCGAGCCGATTACGTCGATTGAAACTCCAGACGACTACACGGTGGTCCTCAAGCTAAACGAGCCCTGGTCCCCGCTTATCGGTACCCTGGGCTCCGGTTGGGGAGCTATCCTGCCCAAGAGTTTGATCGACTCCGGTCACGATTTCACCTCCCAGCCTGTAGGAACCGGTCCCTTCCGACTCACCGAGTGGGTGCGAGACTCCAAGATCGTTTTATCGAAGAACGAGGAGTACTGGATGAAGGGGATGCCCAAGCTGGATACAGTGGTTATGAACATCATTCCAGAGCGCTCGGTGCAGGTGCAGGGGCTGATCACAGGCGAAGTGGATATCAGCTACATCATCGATGAGGAAGATGCTCCCATACTCGAGGATTCAGGCGAGGTAACGGTGGATCGCTACCCCTCCGCGCTGATCCTGGTCATGCCGATGAACTGCAGGCATCCCGTTCTCAGCGACCTGCGGGTCCGCCAGGCGATCACCCAGGCCATCGACAAGCAGAAAGTATTGGACGTGGCCTACGGCGGCGGGAATATCATCGCTACATTCATGGACTACTCCAACGCCTACTACAAGGACTTCACCGATCTGTACCCCTACGATCCCCAGCGGGCGAGAAGTCTGCTGGCTCAGGCAGGTGTCGGAGACGATGTTGTCTTGGAGATGTCCCTGCCTCAGAACTACCCGCCCCACGTTAAGGCCGGGGAGCTGTATCAGGAGATGCTTTCCAAGGTCGGCCTGAACGTCGAGCTCAAGCTGGTCGACTGGTCGACCTGGATCAGCGACGTTTACCGCCAGGCCAAGTACGATCTGACCGCGATCGGTCATACGGGGAAGCTCGATCCTCACGGAACCCTGGCCAACTACGGCAGGGAAGGGCGCTATGTACGCTGGATCAATGAGGAATGTGCTCAGCTGATCGATAAGGCGGCGGTTACAACCGGCTTCGAAGCCCGCAAGAAGCTCTACGATCGAGCATTGGAAACCATGGCCAAGGAAGCACCGTTCATGTATCTCGGCTCTTCCCTAAGGCGGTTGGCCTATCGGAACAATGTGAGAGGCTTTCGCATGACCCCGAATCTGGACACCTTCGATTTTCGTTGGACGGAGAAGAGATAACTCCGGCTTCATAGTGAAACGAAGATCGAGCAACAGATTCCTCTATCTCGCTATTGCCTATCTGGCAATTCTGGGAGCCGCCGCTGCGGCGGCTCCCTTGGTTGCACCGTATCATCCGACTGCACAGAACCTCGAGCAGCGGTTCGACCCTCCGAGCGCAGCCCATCCTCTGGGAACCGACAACTTCGGCAGAGACATCCTGAGCCGGGTTATCCACGGCTCGCGTTCCGCCTTGCTCGTCGGCCTGGTTTCGGTTTCGATCGCTCTGGTGCTCGGTTCGATCGTCGGCCTGGTCGCCGCTCTTTCAGGCGGCCTGGTGGAAAACGCCCTGATGCTGCTGATGGACAGCCTGCTCTCCTTCCCGACGGTACTATTGGCTATAACCGTGGTCTCTTTCTTAGGCTACGGCCTGGTACAGGTCATGGGGGCAATCGGCGTGATCTTTTCGCCGGTCTTTGCCCGCCTGGTCAGAGCGGAAACCCTGTCCATCAAGACAGAAGGCTACGTGGAAGCATCGCGTGCTTTGGGAACGCCGATTACCAAAACTGTTTTCAAACATATCCTGCCCAATCTTCTCGGCAAGGTAGTGGTGCAGTGTTCCATCACTTTCGCCCTGTCCGTCGTCATCGAAGCCTCCCTATCGTATCTCGGACTGGGAACGCAGCCGCCCACACCCAGTTGGGGATTGATGCTGAAGGATGCTCGCAATTACCTGGTACAGGCGCCGTGGATGGCCGTCTATCCCGGGCTGGCCATCGCCCTGACGGTTTTTTGCTTCAACATCCTCGGTGATACCCTGTCGGAACGGCTCAACCCTCGCGTGTATCGAGAGTAGGGAACTGCAGTGAGACTCGGTATTCTTTCCGATATACACGTGGATTTGAACACTGAAGGTGAGGACGGGATAACGCCTGCAATCTGCAGAATAATAGAACGACAGAACATAGATTGCTTGATCACAGCCGGGGATGTGGCAGACGATTTCCGGCGTAGCGAAGGATTTGTGCAGACGGTTCGGGAACGTACGGGACGGCGATGCCTTTTTGTGCCGGGTAACCACGACATCTGGACCGAACATCATCCGGAAATGAGCTCCTGGCAGATCTACGAGGCGCTGCAGGAGGTGCCGGGAAACCTGTCCTCCGGACCGCAACCCCTTGCCGATGACTGGATCGCCGTAGGAGATCTCGGTTGGTACGACTATTCTTTCGGGGGCGCTGAATACTCGATAGAAGAGTTTGACAGGATGCAGTTCGGGGAACGAGTGTGGCAGGACGGCGTAAATGCCGTGTGGAACAGGAGTACCAGAGAGGTTCATGAGTATTTCTACTCTAAGTTGAAAAAGCAGCTCGAGGAGCATAGGGAGAAGAGAATTGTCTTGGTTATCCATGTTCTTCCGATTGCCGATTTCACGGTTCGCCGGCCCAGCGAGGAGTGGAACTATCTCAACGCTTTCCTCGGCAGCAGAGAGTACGGGGATCTCGTTCTCCAGCATCCCAATGTCAAGTACTGTATCACGGGTCACGTGCATTATAGAAAGACAAAGAGGATAGGGGATACCGAGTTTATCTGCAACTGCCTGGGGTATACAGACCAATGGAAAAATGGAAGCGATCCTGCGGTCGAGATTGCCGCGGCCATGCTGACAGTTGAGATCTAACTCGTCCGCTTGACCCCCTAAGTAGGATTTACAGGAGGAGAGAAATGATACTCGGTGTGATGTCCGATTCCCACGATCACCTCGGCAATATTGCCAGAGCGGTGGAGGTCTTTCAAGACAGGAACATCGGAGCGCTGATCCACGGGGGGGATCTGTGCTCGCCCTTTGTCTTTCGCGAGCTGGGAAAGCTGAAAGCGATTTGTCCCGCCATGTACGCCGTGTACGGCAACAATGACGGCGATCGAGTGCTGTTGAATGAGAAAGGGTCCGGTTTCTGTACATTCCGGGACGGAGCATTGACCCTGGAGCTCGGAGGCAGGCGGATCGCGATCATGCACTATCCGGACGTGGCCGAGGCCCTCTATAAAAGCGGGGATTTCGATCTCGTGATTTTCGGCCACACCCACCAGGTGCGGGTGGAGAGGGCCGAGCGGGTACTTTTGAATCCCGGGACCTGCGCCGGCTATCTAGCCGATCGAGCTACCGTGGCGAGCGTGAATTTGGAGAATCTCGCCGTGGAGGTGATATCCTTGGATTGAAAGAGATGACTGGCAAACACTTAAGCCATTTGCTCTTTCTCTTTATCATCACCTGCCGGCCCCTTGCTGCCGAGCCGGAGGTCTTTGAATCCCCTTTCAACTGGGAAAATCCGGACAAGCTCTTCCTGACAGAGCAGGAAATCCTTTTCGACGAATCCTTCACGAAGCTCTTCGGAAGCCGGGCCTTTCATTTTATCGGTCGTCTGGACGACGGCACCCAGTACGTCATGAGTGTATTCAACTGGGCCTACGGTATTTTTGAAGGCTGGGGAATGTCTGTTCTCGTGGTGCGGCCCGATGGGAGTACGTATATCAGCGAGCAGAGGATCCCTGAAAGCGAGGTTACCGTCGGCGAGGATCGTTTCGACATACAGGTAGGACGCTCATCCTTCTCCGGCTCCGACGGGAAGTATCGGGTGCGCATAGAGCAGGAGGAGTTCTCATGTGATTTGAGAATAGAAAACCTGCTGCCGCTCTGGCAGCCTGGCAATGGCTATGTGTTGTTTCCGACTGACAGGAATGTATTCATGCGCCTGGGAGTGAACTCGCCCTGGGCTCTCACCAGCGGCTATATGATTCTACAGGGTCAGAGGATCTCGGCCCGTGGTCAGTGCTACGGCGATCGGAGCCGCCATTCCTTCCACATCACCCGGATGAGCTCTCCGACCCTGGCCTTTCGGGGTTTCAGCCTCGCGGACACCAGTCTCGAGCAGAGTTGGTTCATCAGCGTGCTGCGCTACACAACGCATAGAAGCTACGGTTCGAAGGACATTCCTGTCATGATCCTGGCTCGCGGCGGCGAGTGGCTGTTTACGACCAAGAGCTATTCGCTGATACTTTCCGATGTTCGGCCGGGCAAACGGTCAGATCTTCCCTTTCCCCGCCGCTACGAGCTGAAGGCTGAGGAAAACGGTTACCGCCTGCAGGGGACGTTCATCGTTACCCGCCTTTATCACCTGACAGACATTTTTGAAAAGCTGCCCGGCATGATTCGAGCCGTGGTCTGTGTTTTTTTCAAACGACCCGTGATTTTTCGTATGGTCGGGTATTTTCAGGGACAGTTGATCGACCCGGACGGATGTACCTACAGCCTCAGCCTTCCAGGCCAGTGCGAATACGCTGTCGTCGATTAAACCTGCCGGTGTGGCTTGCCGCGGACAGCCCCGCCTATTCTCCGCTTCGCTCCGCTGCCTGAAAGGCGCCGAGCTCGGAGGTAAAAGCGGGATCGAACCAGATTTTTCCCTTGCGCAGCTCCTCCGCCGTCCGCGAAGAGGTAAGGATCATGACGGATCTGAGAGTGTTTTCCAATTGTCTGAGATAACCGGCCACGGCCTCGGCTCCACCGGAAACCACGGCGCGGATCAGGGGCAAGGCGGTTCCGGCAAGATGGGCGCCCATGGCGATCGATTTCGCCACATCCATACCGGTTCGCAAGCCCCCGGATGCCAGGATTCGCCCGGCATGGTCGGAGGTCGAGGCCAGCAGAATCGCCGTAGGCAGGCCCCAATCGGCGAACTCTTGCGCTTCCCGGCGTTGCTCCTCGGCAAGCCTGTACGCCTCGACGGTAACCCAGTTGGTACCCCCCGCTCCCGCCAGATCTACGTAGGCCACGCCCCGGCTGATGAGCTTCTTGACCGTCATGGGTCGAATGCCGAAGCCAGTTTCTTTCACGATGATCGGAACTGGGCTTGCCTCGCACAGCCTGGAGATCGCATCCCCGATTCCCCGAAAATTCCTGTCGCCCTCAGGCTGGAAGAACTCCTGGCCGGGATTCAGATGGACAACCAGAGCGTCCACCTCGAGCTTCTTCACGAGCTCGAAGAGCCTGGCGTGCTGTTCGCTTCGAACCTGAGCACCACCGATGTTGGCCAGCACCGGTACATCGGGCGCCAAGGATTTCAAGTGAAAATGATCGAAAAGCTCGGGGTGATCGAAGAGGATTCGAATCGATCCCATACCTACGGCCAATCCTCTCGCCTGGGCCGCCTTGGCCAGCTCGCGGTTGGCGCGGAAGCCCTTTTCCGATCCACCCGTCATGCAGGAGATGAAGATCGGCGCCGCTACTTTTATTTTCAGGAACTCCACGGAAAGGTCGATTTCCTCGGCGGAAATCTCCGGGAGAGCGTCGTGAATGAAATGTACCCCGGCGAAGCCTGTCTTGTTCCCCTCGACGGAGAAACGCTGCGGATCGGCGCAGATCGTTAGGTGTTTTTCTTTGCGAAATCCGATCCCGGAGTCCTTCTGGCGAGGCCTACTCACAGTATCCATCCCCTCATCTTTCAGAAAGCTTGGAGCCGTTTTGCTCCACTACGTAATTATTATAGTAATACTCCATACTGTCCACCAGGGCCTGCCAGGAAGCCTCGATGATGTTCTCAGAAACCCCGACGGTGCTCCAGGTCTTGGACCCGTCCGAAGAGGTGATGAACACCCGCACCCGGGCGGCGGCCGCCCGCTCGGGGTTGAGTACCCGCACGGCAAAGTCGATCAGCTTGACATGCTCTATGAATTCATGACGGGGCATCAGCGCATCGCGGAGGCAATGATCGAGAGTCTCCACGGGACCGAGGCCCACGCCGGCTCCCATCAGTTCCTTGCCGCCGCTTGACTGGACGAAAATACGGCCTACCGTCTTGGCGGGGGAGTCGGCCGCCTTGAATGATTCGAGGTGGTAGTTACGCAGCTCGAATAGAGGAACGTAGCGGTCCAGCGCCTTGCGGATGATCAGGTCGAAAGAGGCTTCGGCCGCCTCGTACTCATAACCCTCCTCCTCCAGTTTTTTGAGTCTGTCTGTGAGAGTTCGTACGATCCGAGAGGACTTGTTGAAGCGCCCGTATTTAGCCATCTTCTTCACGACAGTGGACTTGCCGGCCAACTCGGAGAGAATCAGCCGGCGTTCGTTGCCTACCAGGTCCCCCGAGATGTGCTCCATGAGGTGGGGCGCTTTGCTGACGGCATCGGCGTGCTGTCCTGCCTTGTGGGTGAAGGCCGCCTCCCCCACGTAGGGCTGTCTCTTATCGGGAATGATATTCGCCTTTTCGGCGACGAAGCGAGAAAGGGAGGTGAGGTGCTCGAGATTACCGCAGCAGGCAGCCCGGACCTGCATTTTCAAACAGAGGTTGGGAATCACGACGCAGAGGTCTGCGTTGCCGCAACGTTCTCCCCATCCGTTCACCGTCCCCTGTACGTGGGATGCCCCCGCCTCCACTCCGGCCAGGGAGCTGGCCACAGCGGTGCCTGTGTCATCGTGGAAGTGAACGCCCAGAGGCGCAAGCTCGCCCTGGGGCAGGGAAGTCAGGATCTGAGTGACCTGGGAGGGCAGGATGCTTCCGTTGGTATCGCAGAGCACGAGACAATCGGCCCCGGCTTCGTTTGCCGTGTGCAGTACTTTGAGGGCATAGCTCGGGTCAGCGAGATATCCCTGAAAGAAGTGCTCGAGATCGAAGATGACCAAGCGCCCGTGTTTTTTTAAGAGGTTGAGGGACTCGAAGATCATTCTCAAATTTTCATCGAGAGTCGTTTTCAAGACCCATTTGACATGCTCGGTCCAGGCTTTGCCCACAACGGTAACGACTTCGGTTTCCGCCTCGAGCAGAGCCCTGATGTTGGGATCTTTGTCAGCGTCCCGGTCGGGCCGGCGGGTGGATCCAAACGAAGCGATCTTGGCGTGCTCGAGCTTTTCTGCTCTTATTTTTCTGAAAAACTCGGCTTCCTTTTTGTTGGACAGGGGAAATCCCCCCTCGATATAGTCGATCTTGAATGCATCGAGCTGCAGGGCGATCTGGAGCTTATCCTCCAGTGTATAGTTGATGCCTGTGCCCTGCATTCCGTCTCGCAGGGTTGTGTCGTAGACTGCGACGTGCTTCATGGCGAGGATCCGTGCAGGTAGGAAAGCCAGCCGCCCTTCTCGATGATTTTTTGCATGAAAGGCGGAAAATTGTCGATTTCAACAGTTTGCGCCGCAGCGCCGCCCGCCGCGGAAATGCTGATCGTTCCGCTGCCCAGGTCGACGGCGATTTCCTGGCCCTCTTCAACCCGGTCGACAAGTGCCGGACACTCGGCAATGGGCAGTCCTATGTTGATGGCGTTGCGGAAGAAGATGCGGGCGAAGTAGGCGGCTACTATGCAGGAGATCCCGGCGTATTTGATCGCGATGGGAGCGTGTTCCCGCGAGGATCCGCAGCCGAAATTTTTTCCTGCTACGATGATGCTTCCCGGCTCGACGGCGGCCGCGAAATCCTGTCGGGCATCCTCCATGCAGTGTCGGGCAAGCTCCAACGGGTCCGAGCTGTTGAGATAGCGGGCCGGTATGATCAGATCCGTATTGATATCATCCCCGAAGGTGTACACCTTTCCACGCAAGATCATGATTTTCCTCCTTTAACAGATTGAAGAACCTGCTCCGGGCTGGTGATGAATCCCGTCACGGCGGAGGCGGCGGCGGTGGCCGGGGAGGCGAGGTATACCTCGCTGTCCCTGTGCCCCATACGGCCCACAAAGTTTCTGTTGGTAGTGGAAACGCAGCGTTCTCCGGAGGCCAGGATTCCCATATGCCCGCCCAGACAGGGACCGCAGGTGGGCGGTGAGATGACCGCTCCGAAATCGAGGAATACCTCGAACAGGCCTTCATCCAGGGCTTGCCTGTAGATGGCGGGTGTGGCCGGGATTACTATACAACGCACACCCCTGGCCACCTTGTTGCCCTTGAGAACCTTGGCGGCAAGCCGCAAATCCTCTATACGTCCGTTTGTGCAGCTTCCGATCACCACCTGGTGGATTTCCACGTCGGCGGCTTCCCCGGCGGCACGGACGTTTTCCGGAAGGTGAGGGAAGGCGACCAGCGGGGGCATTCCCGTCACGTCGATCTCCACGGTCCTCTCGTACTGCGCATCGGGATCGGCAAAGACGGGTTTGGACAGGACTCCCTTCTGCAGCTTCCTTCCGGCAAGATATTTTTTTACCTTTTTGTCAGGTGGGAAAACCCCGTTTTTCGCGCCCGCCTCGATGGCCATGTTGGCCATGGTGAGTCTTCCCTCGATCGAAAGGTCGTCGATCACAGGACCGTAAAACTCGAGGGATTTGTACGTAGCGCCGGACACGGAGATCCTGCCAATAAGTGCCAGGATCAGGTCCTTTCCCGTCAACCAGGGATCGGGAGTCCCGGTAAAGACAACTTTTATAGAGGCTGGAATCCGCAGCCATACTCTGCCTGTAAGCAGGAATCCGGCGATGTCGGTGGACCCGACCCCCGTGGAGAAGGCCCCCAGCGCTCCATAGGTGCAGGTGTGCGAATCCGCCCCTATGATCACCATGCCCGGGGCTACCGCCCCGATCTCGGGAAGCAGGGCGTGCTCGATGCCAACGGCTCCCTGCTCGAAGAAATGGATGCCGGGGTGCCGGGAGGCAAACTTCCGCAGCATCATGACCTGCTCCGCACTCTGGATATCCTTGTTCGGCGTGAAGTGATCGGCGATCAGATAGGTGCGCTCGGGGAAGCGCACGCTTTTCGCCCCGATCCTCTCGAACTCTTTGATGGCCAGAGGAGCCGTGATGTCGTTCGCCAAGCCCAGATCCGCTTCGATTTCAATGAAATCACCCGGCTTGAGCTCCCTGTTCGCCGTTTTTCCGGCCAGTATCTTTTCGGTCAGTGTAAATCCCATCTTTTGCCCTCTCTCTACTTAGCGGCTGTCTTGTAGCGGTTGATGGCGTTCAGGTAGGCCCTGGCACTGGCCTCCACGATATCTGTCGAAGCTCCCCTGCCGATATAGTGATCGCCCTCGATTTCAACGGTGACCGAAACCTCACCGATGGCCTGGCGCCCGGGAGTGATTGCTTGAACGTTGTACTCGAGAAGTTTCGTCGAGATCCCGATCGTTCTGTCGATGGCATTGATCATGGCGTCCACTGGACCGTCGCCTGTAGCCGCCTCTTCCATCGTCCGATCCTCGGTCCTGATCCGTACCGTGGCCGTAGGCACGGCCATGTTGCCCGACTGGAAGTTGTAGTAGTCGAGCTCGTAGGCGTCGAAATGCTCGCCTATCTGATCCCGGACGATGATGTACAGGTCGTCGTCGTATACCTCTTTCTTTCTGTCGGCCAGCTCGAGGAAGTGCTGGTACGCCTTATCTATATTTTCCTCGGAAAGCACGAGGCCAAGTTCCTCGATACGCCTTCTGAAGCCGTGCTTGCCCGAGTGCCTGCCCAGAACCAACGTGCTGGAGTCCCGACCGACGTCCTCCGGCCTCATGATCTCGTAGGTGGCCCGGTGCTTGATCACGCCGTCCTGGTGGATCCCCGATTCATGGGCGAAGGCATTTTCGCCGACCACTGGCTTGTTTCTGGGGATGGGAAAACCGATGATGCCGGAGAGCAGCCTGGAGGAGGTGAATATCTGGCTGGTATCGATTCCCGGAGAAAAGGGCAGTAAATCGCGGCGGACTCTGAGTGCCATTACGAACTCTTCGAGTGAGGCGTTCCCAGCTCGTTCCCCGATCCCGTTTACCGTCACCTCTACCTGGCGGGCTCCGTTCTCGACCGCGGCGATCGAATTGGCCACGGCCAGGCCGAGATCATTGTGACAGTGAACAGAAAGCACCGCCTTGTCTATGTTGGGCACACCCTCCCTGATCTTGGCGATAAAGGCGCCGAATTCGTCGGGAACGGCATATCCCACCGTATCGGGTATATTTATCGTATTGGCCCCGGCGGCGATTACCTTCTCCAACAGCTGGCAGAGAAAGGACAGCTCGCTGCGGGTGGCGTCCTCGGGAGAGAACTCGACCTCCTCGACCCGATCTCGCGCCCACTTCACCGCCCGGCAGGCCATCTCTACAACCTGTTCCGGCTTTTTCTTGAGCTTGTGTTGCATATGAATGGGAGAGCTGGCGATGAAGGTGTGGATGCGGCTGCGTTCGGCGCTCTTGATCGATTCGAAGGCGCTTTCGAGATCCTTGTCTACGGCCCTGGCCAGGGCTGTGATTGCCGGACCTTTGACTCTGTCGGCGATCAGCTTGCAGGCCTCGAACTGCCTGGGCGAAGAAACTGGAAATCCCGCTTCGATCGCGTCCACGCCGAGCCGGGCCAGCTGCACCGCCACTTCGTATTTCTGCTCAATACTCATAGAAGCCCCGGGAGACTGCTCGCCGTCCCTCAGGGTCGTGTCAAAAATATATATCCTCTCCATTTTTTTCTCTGCTCCCTTCCATCGTCCTCTCAGACGGTGGGGATTTTCATCTCGCCGTTGAGCTTCTGGGAAGCCCCTCTTCGTTGTTGAACCGATTCCGCGTTCTGTTTCTTGCCCCGTTCAACGGAGATAAGTCCGCTGCGGGCGATCTCCCGGATGATGTAGGATTGAAGTACAGTGGTAAAGGCATCTATCTTCTCCGAGGATCCTGTGACCTCGAGAACCATGGAATCGATGCCCACATCGAGCACCCGGGCTCGAAATACATCGGCTACCTGGAAAATTTCACCCCTTTGGTTCGGTTTGGCCCGCACCTTGATCAGGGCCAACTCTCTGTGCAGGGAGGGAACGCCCCTGAGGTCATTGACCTTGATCACATCGATCAGCTTGTTGAGCTGTTTTTTTATTTGGTCGATCACATTGTCATCACCAGAGCAGACCAGGGTGATGCGGGTGATCTCCGGATCCATGGTGATGCCCGCCGTGATGCTCTCCAGATTGTAGCCTCTTCCTGAGAAAAGCCCGGCGATACGGGAAAGCACACCCTGATGATTCTCTACCAGCATGGAAAGAACGTGTGTCATCTCCTACCTCCCTTCCGCGAACATCATCTCATCGTTCCCGGCACCGGGAGCGACCATGGGAAAGACATTGAATTCTCTTTCTATCAAAAAATCTATGAACACGGGCCTGTCCTTGATTTTTTTAGCCTCGAGCAGCGCCGGTTTGATATCCTTTTCCCTCATCACCCGCAGGCCCACGGCTCCGTACGCTTCGGCCAGCTTTACGAAATCAGGCCTGTACACGGGACAGTGATCTCCCGGGCCAGTGCAATCGGGCGGGCACTCGGCCTCCATCATCAGGCAGGTGGAGGAGTAGCGCCGTTCGAAGAAAAGCTCCTGCCACTGCCGGACCATCCCGAGATATCCATTGTTGAGAATCGCCACGATCACGGGAACATTGTTGTGCACCGCGGGAGCCAGCTCTTGAATATTCATCTGGATCGAGCCGTCCCCTGCGATGTCGATGACCCGGCGATCCGGATTGGCGATCTGGGCTCCGATGGCCGCGGGAAAACCGTATCCCATGGTTCCCAAGCCTCCGGAGGTGAGCAAGCTGCGCGGGTGGCGAAATGTGAAAAATTGGGATGCCCACATCTGGTTCTGCCCCACCTCGGTGGCGATAATGGCGTCTGGAAACACCTCGCTGATCGTCCCGATAACCGTGTCAGGGCGCAGAAGCTGCGGATTGACGGCTGTTTGTATTTCGAGAGGATGCTCCTTGCGCCACGCTTCGATCTGCTCGATCCAATCGCCGATAGAACAGCGGCTGAGCAAGGGCAGGAGGTGCTCCAGGACCTGACGGGCGTCTCCTACAATGGGTACCTCTACCGCTACATTCCTCGAGATGGACACAGGATCCTGGTCGATATGAACGATCCTGGCGTGGGGAGCGAACTTGGCCAGGTTGCCCGTTGCCCTGTCGTCGAAGCGGGTTCCGATTCCGAACAGCAGATCGGTGTGGGTTACCGCCATGTTGGCCGCGTAGCTGCCGTGCATCCCCAACATGCCGAGGCAGAGAGGATCGTCGCCCGGGACGGCTCCGATGCCCATGAGCGAGTGAATCACAGGCACCTTTGTTTTGGCCACCACCTTGCGAAGGATCTCGGCGGCTCCCGAGATATGCACACCACCGCCCGCATAGAATAGAGGCTTTTTTGCATTCTGCAGAACGGAGGCGGCTTTCTTGATCTGGTTGGGATGACCCTTGAAAACCGGATTGTAGCCGCGGATAGTCACCTGGCGGGGATACTCTGCGTCACCCATTTCGAGGAGGACATCTTTGGGTAGATCGACGAGCACAGGTCCGGGGCGGCCCGTGTTGGCCAGGAAGAAGGCCTCCTTGAGGATACGGCCCAGATCTTTACGGTCGAGGACCAGATAATTGTGCTTGGTGATCGGTCGGGTAATTCCCACGATGTCGGCCTCCTGGAAGGCGTCGTTGCCGATCATCGAACGGGAAACCTGGCCGGTGAAGCAGACGATGGGAATGGAGTCGAAGTTGGCCATGGCTATTCCGGTCAC